>NZ_OZ409866.1:0-547500 GCF_979258515.1 Pseudomonas sp. AC169
CTGACCTGCGTGGCGGCGTGGCTGGGCGGGTTGTTGTTGCTGGTGCTGATTCTGCGTCAGCCGAGTGAGCCGATGCGCGAGGTTTTGCGGCGCTTCAGCGGCGTCGGTTATGCGCTGGTCGCAGGGCTGCTGATCACCGGTTTGATCAACGTGCGCGTGCTCACCGGCCAGTGGTGGCCGACGCCGTTGTTCAGCGGGTTTGCGTTGATTCTGCTGATCAAGGCGCTGATCGTGCTGGGGATGCTTGGGCTGGCGCTGTTCAATCGCTTGCGCATGGAAGATTGCGAACAGCGGATGGGCGCAATCAGGCGCAGTGTGATGCTGGAGTGGTTGCTCGGCATTGGTGCGGTGGCGGCCGTCTCGCTGCTCGGCACCCTGCCGCCAATGATCGCTGGATAAACACAGTTCAAATGTGGGAGCGAGCCTGCTCGCGAAAGCGCTGTGTCAGATAAAGAAATGTTACTGATACGACGCTTTCGCGAGCAGGCTCGCTCCCACAGGGTTATGCATTGTGTCAGTGGGGTTGGGTGTCGCCGGCTGCGGTGTCGATGCTGACAACAACTGACATCCCCGGCCGTAACCGCTCCTCTTCCTGCTGATCCGCATCAATGGTGATCCGCACCGGCACCCGCTGAGCAATTTTCACAAAGTTGCCGGTGGCGTTATCCGCCTGCAACAGGGCAAATTCCGACCCCGTCCCCGGCGAAATATGCTGCACATGCCCGGTGAATCGGCGGTGGTTCAGCGCATCGACGGTGAAACGCACTGGCTGCCCGACGCGGACGTTGTCCATCTGGGTTTCCTTCATGTTGGCGATCACCCATTTCTGGTTCGGCACCAACGCCATCAACTGCGCCCCGGAGTTGACGTAGGCGCCGAGGCGCACGCCGATCTGCCCGAGCTGGCCGTCACGCGGGGCGACGATGCGCGTATTCGACAAGTCGATCCGCGCCAGTTGCACCGCCGCTTCGGCACTGGCCACCGCTGCTTCCAGCGAGCCACGATTGACGATCACTGTTTGCAGATCCTGACGGGCGATTTCCAGATTGGCCTTGGCCTGCGCCACCGCTGCAATGCTTTGCGCATTGGCCGCCAGCGCGACGTCCATCTCACGCTTGGACACCGAACCGTCGCGCACCAATTCCTGATTCCGCCGCAGATCGGCCTCGCTTTTGCGCAATTGCGCTTCGCTGTCGGCCTGCACGGCCTGACGCAATTTAATCGTCGCTTCGGCGCTGTTGCGTTGCTGCACGACATTGGCCAATGACGCTTTCTGCACAGCCAGTTGCGCCAGTGCCTGGTCGAGACGTTGCTGATAGATGCGGTCGTCCAGACGCACCAGCAAATCCCCGGCCTTCACGTACTGGAAATCCTGTACCGGCACTTCATAGACATAACCGGCGAGCTGCGGGCCGATGATCGTCACTTGCCCGCGAATCAGGGCATTTTCGGTGGTCTCGACCGCGCTGCTGAACGGCGGCAATTGCCAGGCATACAGCACGATCAATACACCGACGATGGCAATCGCCGCGAAGCCCATTGAAGAGATGATCCGCACTCGCAGCGAGCGTGGCTCGGTGTTCGGCGATGACGGCGGCGCGACACCCTCGGGCGTCGCGGCAATGGCATTGGTGGTCGTGGTGGTCGGCTCGGTCATGAAGAAGTGGTACCGCTCGAAGGTGAGGATGGCGCAGGGACGACGGCTTTGGTGGTGCTCATCAGCCACAGCGCACGAATGGACAGCCAGATCATGGTCAGCACCGCAATCACGGCGATCAGCATGAACACATCGTTGTAGGCCAGCACATTGGCCTCGCGGGTCGCGGCGTTGGACAGGCTGCGAATACCGGCAAGGTTGCGCAGACTCGGATCGGCCAGCAACGAGCCGTACGCCGAACCGCCGCTCTGCACGCGCGCAGCCACCAAAGGGTCAGACAGCGTCAGGTGCTCAACGATGTGACTGGAGTGAAATTTTTCCCGGACGATCTGGAAGGTGCCCAGCAGCGCCGCGCCCAGCAAGCCGCCGAGGTTATTGCAGATCCCGAACAGCACCGAAAAGCTCACCAGATTGCGCGGATTGGTCAGCACGTTACGGGTGCCGAAGACCATGGTCGGGCCGAGGAAAAAAGTGCTGCCGAAGGCCAGCAGGAACTGACTGAAATACAGGTTTTCCGGGCGCGTCAGGTTATTCGAAAAGCTGTCCATCACCGACCCGGTAGCCATCAGACCCAGCGAGATGATCAGCGGCATCAACAAGTGCTTTGGGTCGATGGTCAGCGCACTGGTCAACAGCCCTGCGACACTGCCGATCAGCATCACTACGTAGAGGCTGTGCAACTGCTCATAACCCATGTTCAGGTTCTGCATGAAACCTACCGCACCGGTGGACTGCTCCGAGGTGACCATGCGAATCAGGGTCACCGCCAGCGCTAGGCGGATCATCGTTCCGCTGCCCAGCCAATGGGTCATCAGCAGCGGGTTGCTGCGATTATGTTCGATGGCCAGGCCGGCGATAATCAGCGCGATGGACGATGCCAGAGCGACGCCAATCCAGTCCGCCTCCAGCCACCAATCTATCCGCCCCAGCGATAATACGGCGCACAACAACGCCACACCCGTCGCGAGAATGGCGAAGGTCAGAAAGTCGAGTCTTTCAAAGGTTTTGAAGCGGTCGCCCGGCGGCAACTTGAGCAGCAATACGCAGCCCAGCGAGAGCAGTGCCATGCCGAGTTCGAACAGGTACAAGCCGCGCCATTCGGCGATCTGCAGCAAGTCTTCAGAAAATAATCGCGCCAATGGCAGCGCCAGTTGCGAGGTGCCGAGACCGAGCACCAGCGCCTTCATCCGCCATTTCGCCGGGAACGCCTGGACCATGTAATACAGACCCAGAGAACTCAGCGCCGCGCCGACCATGCCGTGGGCCGCCCGCACCGCCACCGCCGAATTCAGATCGTTGACGAACAAATGGCCGAAGGTCACCAGCGCATACAGCACCAGAAACACCTCGGTGAATGCGCGCAAACCGAACTGCTGACGAAACTTCACCAGCAGCAGGTTCATCGACACGTTGGTCATCACGAATGCCGCCGGCAGCCAGGCCATTTCCGCCGTGGTCGCGCCGAGTGCGCCTTGCAGGTAAGGCAGGTTGGCGACCACCAGCGAGTTGCCCAAACCACCGGTCACCGCCACCAGCACGCCGACCAGCGCATAGGCCAGGCGCTTGGGGGTGGAGTGCAACGGCGTCGAGGGGGAACCGGGCAGACTGGGCTTTTCGTGGGGCTGCCAGTTGCGCGGGGCGTATTGATCCATTGAAAGGCCTTGTGCGGAAGGTGGTTAAGTTTGCCGCAAATTCATTGCTAAAACACTTTTCCCCCTGTGGGAGCGAGCTTGCTCGCGAAAGCGGTGTGTCAGTCGACAACATCGGCGGATGAACGTCCGCATTCGCGAGCAAGCTCGCTCCCACAAGGGTTCGGTGTGATGACAGATAGTCATCGTATAACTTGCTGTTGACATTCCCGGTAAACCTAGGAAATATCCGCAACCATGTTGTACGACGACGTATGACAAATAATAAAAACAACAATCGAAACAGGGAGCGTCACAGTGAGCACACGTGTCCGCAATTCCGTCCGCCCAACCCGCCTTTCCAACCGTTGCACCCTGAGCCTGATCGGCTGCAGCAGCCTGGCCCTTGCCCTACCGATGAGCGCCGATGCCGAAGGCTTTCTCGAAGACAGCAAAGCCACGCTGAACCTGCGCAACGCCTACTTCAACCGCAACTTCGTCAACCCGGCCAACCCGCAAGGCAAGGCTGAAGAGTGGACACAGAACTTCATCCTCGATGCCAAATCCGGCTTCACGCAGGGCACCGTCGGTTTCGGCCTCGATGTGCTGGGGATGTATTCGCAGAAGCTCGATGGCGGCAAAGGCACCGGCGGCACGCAGCTGTTGCCGATCCACGATGACGGGCGCCCGGCAGACAATTTCGGTCGCCTGGGCGTGGCGCTGAAAGCCAAGGTTTCGAAGACTGAACTGAAGGTCGGCGAATGGATGCCGGTGCTGCCGATCCTGCGTTCCGATGACGGCCGCTCGCTGCCGCAAACCTTCCGCGGCGGCCAGATCACCTCCACCGAGATCAACGGCCTGACCGTCTACGGCGGCCAGTTCCGTGGGAATAGTCCGCGCAACGACGCGAGCATGGAAGACATGTCGATGAACGGTCGCGGCGCGTTTACTTCGGATCGTTTCAACTTCGGTGGCGGCGAATACACCTTCAACGACAAGCGTACGTTGGTCGGCGTGTGGTACGCCGAACTCAGCGATATCTACCAACAGCAGTATTTCAACCTCAGCCACAGCCAGCCGTTGGGCGACTGGACGCTGGGCGCCAACCTCGGTTTCTTCACCGGCAAGGAAGACGGCAGCGCCCAGGCCGGCGACCTCGACAACAAGACCACGTTCGCCATGCTCTCGGCCAAATACGGCGGTAACACCTTCTACGTCGGCCTGCAAAAACTCAACGGCGACGATCCGTGGATGCGGGTCAACGGTACCAGCGGCGGCACCCTCGCCAACGACAGCTACAACGCCAGTTATGACAACGCCAAGGAACGCTCCTGGCAGTTGCGCCACGACTACAACTTCGTCGCCCTCGGCATTCCGGGGCTGACGATGATGAACCGCTACATCAGCGGCGATAACGTGCACACCGGGACCATCACCGATGGCAAGGAATGGGGGCGCGAGTCGGAACTGGCCTACACGGTGCAGAGCGGCCCGCTGAAAAACCTCAACGTGAAATGGCGTAACGCGACGATTCGCCGGGACTTCAGCACCAACGAGTTTGACGAGAACCGGATTTTTATCAGTTATCCGATTTCGTTGCTGTAAAGCCAGTCGCCACACCGAGTTTACCTGTGGGAGCGAGCCTGCTCGCGAAGGCGGCGTGTCAGTCGACATCACTTCGAAATGACATACCGCTTTCGCGAGCAAGCTCGCTCCCACAAGGTGATTGCATTGCAACCAAGGAATCGAGGTGATCGAAAAGTGAATCAGCCCCTTCCGTCATCTACACCAAAAGTCGCGTTGACAAGTTCCGGAAACCCTACCGATACTTCAGCGCAGTCATACGACAACCTACAACAAACCTAATAACAATGTGTTCAGGGATTGCCATGACGTCTACCTCCACACCCCGTGCTCCATTCAATCGCCTGCTGCTGACCGGCGCTGCCGGCGGCTTGGGCAAAGTCCTGCGCGAACGCCTGCGCCCTTATGCCAATGTCCTGCGCCTGTCGGACATCGCTGCCCTCGCCCCGGCTGTCGATGAGCGCGAAGAAATCGCCGTCTGCGATCTGGCCGACAAACACGCCGTGCACCAATTGGTCGAAGGCGTCGATGCGATCCTGCACTTCGGCGGCGTCTCCGTTGAGCGCCCGTTCGAAGAGATTCTCGGCGCCAACATCTGCGGTGTTTTCCACATCTACGAAGCGGCGCGTCGGCATGGCGTGAAGCGGGTGATCTTCGCCAGTTCCAACCACGTCATCGGCTTCTACAAACAGGACGAGCCACTCGACGCCAGCTCCGCACGTCGCCCCGACGGTTACTACGGCTTGTCCAAGTCCTACGGCGAAGACATGGCCAGTTTCTATTTCGATCGCTACGGCATCGAGACCGTTAGCATCCGCATCGGCTCCTCGTTCCCCGAACCGCAAAACCGCCGAATGATGCACACCTGGCTGAGCTTCGACGACCTCACGCAACTGCTCGAACACTGTCTGTACACACCGAACGTCGGCCACACCATTGTCTACGGCATGTCCGACAACAAGGACGTCTGGTGGGACAACCGCTTCGCCAGCCACCTCGGCTTCGAGGCCAAGGACAGCTCGGAAGTGTTCCGCGAAAAAGTCGAAGCGCAACCGATGCCGGCCGCCGATGACCCGGCGCGGATCTATCAGGGCGGCGCGTTTGTCGCCGCCGGACCATTCGGCGACTGATCACGCTGACAACGACGCAAAGGAATGAGTATGCAAGCCGAATTGATCGTCGATGCCCGCAACGCCGTGGGCGAAAGCCCGGTCTGGGTGGCCGAGGAAAACGCGCTGTACTGGGTGGACATTCCCAACGGCGGCCTGCAACGCTGGAGCGCCGACACCGGCCACGTGCATGCCTGGAAAACCCCGGAAATGCTCGCCTGCATTGCCCGTCACAGCGGTGGCGGCTGGATTGCCGGCATGGAGAGCGGCTTTTTTCATCTGCACCCGCACAGCGACGGCAGTCTCGACAGCGAACGATTGGCCAGCGTTGAGCACCCGCGCAAAGACATGCGCCTCAACGATGGTCGTTGTGATCGTCAGGGCCGTTTCTGGGCCGGCAGCATGGTGTTGAACATGGGTCTGAACGCGCCCGAAGGCCGGCTCTATCGCTACGGCGCCGGACAGTCTGGCGTGATCGAAGCGCAGCTCGACGGCTTCATCGTGCCCAACGGCCTCGGTTTCAGCCCCGACGGCAAGACGATGTACCTGTCCGACTCGCATCCCGACGTGCAACTGATCTGGGCGTTCGATTACGACACGGACACTGGCACACCGTCGAATCGTCGCGTGTTCGTCGACATGAACCATTTCCCCGGTCGGCCCGATGGCGCCGCCGTGGACGCCGAAGGTTGCTACTGGATCTGCGCCAACGACGCCGGCCTGGTTCACCGCTTTGCGCCGGACGGGCGCCTTGATTTCTCGCTCGAAGTGCCAGTGAAGAAACCGACCATGTGCGCCTTCGGTGGCAGCCAGATGGACACCTTGTTCGTCGCCTCGATTCGTCCGGGCGACGACCACGATGCGCAATCCCTGGCCGGCGGCGTATTCGCCTTGAAGCCTGGCGTCAAAGGCCTTCCGGAACCCTTGTTCAACGATTTGCTTTAAACCCTCTGCTGCACCGCTGCGCCTTGAACACAACAATAACAAGACTGGAGACACCCCCATGGACTTCAAACGCACCTTGCTCGCCGCTGCACTTCCACTGATGTTCACCTTTGCCGGTGCCGCTCAGGCGCTGGAACTCAAATTCGCTGACATTCACCCCGCCGGTTACCCGACTGTCGTAGCCGAAGAAAGCATGGGCAAGACCCTGACCAAGGAAACCAACGGCGAGCTGACCTTCAAGTACTTCCCGGGCGGTGTGCTCGGTTCGGAAAAGGAAGTCATCGAGCAGATGCAGGTCGGCGCGGTGCAACTGTCGCGCGTCAGCCTGGGTATCGTCGGCCCAGTGGTGCCGGACGTGAACGTGTTCAACATGCCGTTCATCTTCCGCGACCAGCAACACATGCGTGACGTCATCGACGGCCCGGTAGGCGACGAAATCCTCGGCAAAATCACCAACTCCGAATTCGGCCTGGTGGCCCTGGCCTGGATGGACGGCGGCACGCGCAACATCTACACCAAGAAACCGGTGCGCAAACTTGAAGACCTCAAGGGCATGAAAATCCGTGTCCAGGGTAACCCGATGTTCATCGACATGATGAACGCCATGGGCGGTAACGGCATCGCCATGGACACTGGCGAAATCTTCAGCGCCCTGCAGACCGGCGTGATCGATGGCGCGGAAAACAACCCGCCGACCCTGCTTGAACACAACCACTTCCAGAACGCCAAGTTCTACAGCCTGACCGGTCACCTGATCCTGCCCGAGCCGATCGTGATGTCGAAAATCACTTGGGAAAAACTCACCCCGGATCAACAGGCGCTAGTCAAAACAGCCGCCAAGGCTGCCCAGGCCGAAGAACGCGTGTTGTGGGACAAGAAGTCCGCTGCCAGCGAAGAAAAACTCAAGGCTGCCGGCGTCGAGTTCATCACCGTCGACAAGAAACCCTTCTACGACGCCACCGCCTCGGTTCGTGAGAAATACGGCGCGCCGTATGCCGATCTGATCAAAAAGATCGAAGCCGTTCAGTAACGCCTCCCGCTCCATACTCATGAAAAGGCCCGACGCGCCCGATGTTCGAGGCGCGTCCGGTTACGGTGGAACCCGATGAAGAATTTGCTGCTGCGTATCAACGACAAGATCTACATGACGTGCATCTGGGTCGCCGGCCTTTCCGTCCTGGCGATTTCCCTGATGATCCCTTGGGGCGTGTTTGCCCGCTATGTGCTGGGCACCGGTTCGAGCTGGCCCGAGCCCACGGCGATTCTGCTGATGATGGTGTTCACTTTTATTGGCGCGGCCGCCAGTTATCGCGCTGGCGCGCACATGGCCGTGGCCATGCTCACCGACCGCATGCCGCCGCAACTGAAATCCGCAGCGTCGATTTTTTCCCAACTGCTCATGGGCCTGATCTGCCTCTTCATGACTATCTGGGGCTTCAAGCTTTGCATGTCCACCTGGAACCAGTTCATGGCCGCCCTGCCCGATCTGCGGGTTGGCGTGACCTATTTGCCGATTCCAGTGGGCGGCTTGCTCACGCTGATTTTCGTCGTGGAAAAACTCTTGCTCGGTGACCAGAGCAAACGTCGAGTCGTGCAGTTCGACCTGGTTGAAGAAAGTGAAGGTACCGCTTAATGGACGCTCTGATTCTGCTGGGCAGTTTTATCGTATTGATCCTGGTCGGCATGCCGGTCGCCTACGCGCTGGGTGCTGCTGCCCTGATCGGGGCATGGTGGATCGACATTCCGTTCCAGGCGGTGATGATCCAGGTTGCCTCCGGAGTGAACAAATTCTCGCTGCTGGCCATTCCGTTCTTCGTGCTGGCCGGTGCGATCATGGCCGAGGGCGGCATGTCGCGCCGCTTGGTGGCATGTGCCGGGGTGCTGGTCGGATTCGTGCGCGGAGGCCTGTCACTGGTCAACATCGTCGCGTCGACTTTCTTCGGCGCGATCTCCGGTTCGTCGGTGGCCGACACCGCGTCGGTGGGTTCGGTGCTGATTCCGGAAATGGAGCGCAAAGGCTATCCACGGGAATTCTCCACCGCCGTGACCGTCAGCGGTTCGGTGCAAGCCCTGCTGACCCCGCCAAGCCACAACTCGGTGCTTTACTCGCTGGCCGCCGGCGGCACGGTATCGATTGCCTCGCTGTTCATGGCCGGCATCGTCCCGGGCCTGATGATGAGCGCCTGCCTGATGGTGCTGTGCCTGATCTTCGCGAAAAAGCGCAACTACCCAAAGGGTGAAGTGATCCCGATGCGCCAGGCGTTGAAAATCGTCGGCGAAGCCCTCTGGGGCATGATGGCGATGGTGATCATTCTCGGCGGGATTCTCTCGGGGATTTTCACCGCGACCGAGTCGGCAGCGATCGCCGTGCTCTGGGCGTTCTTCGTCACCATGTTCATCTACCGCGACTACAAGTGGCGTGAGCTGCCGAAACTGATGCACCGCACGGTGAGGACGATTTCGATCGTGATGATCCTGATCGGTTTCGCCGCGAGCTTCGGCTACATCATGACGCTGATGCAGATCCCGGCGAAAATCACCACGCTGTTCCTGACCCTGTCGGACAACCGCTACGTGATCCTGATGTGCATCAACGTCATGCTGCTGTTGCTCGGCACGGTGATGGACATGGCGCCGCTGATCCTGATCCTCACGCCGATCCTGATGCCGGTGATTCTTGGCATCGGCGTTGATCCGGTGCAGTTCGGCATGATCATGCTGGTCAACCTGGGGATCGGACTGATAACGCCGCCGGTGGGCGCGGTGCTGTTTGTCGGGTCAGCGGTGGGCAAAGTGAGTATTGAAAGCACTGTCAAAGCGTTGCTGCCGTTCTACGCGGTGCTGTTTCTGGTGCTGATGCTGGTGACGTACGTTCCGGCAATTTCGCTGTGGTTGCCGCACCTGGTGTTGTAAGCCGATAAAAAGATCGCAGCCCTTGAGGGGCTGCGATTTCTTTTGAACCTCACGCCCGCAACAACATATACCCCGCCACCACTAGACAAACACTTGCAAACCCCACCTGCAACGTCCGCGCCGGCACCCGTGCGCAGAGCTTGCGTCCGATGATCATGCCGACAATGCTGGCCACGATAAACGCCCCACCCTGCGCATCAATCCGCACGCCTGCGTGAAACGATCCGATCACGCCAATCGCCGAAATCAGACTGATCACCATCAATGACGTCGCGACGATGCCGCGCATTTGCACATCGGTCAGTTGCTTGAACGCCGGCACAATCAGGAAGCCGCCCCCGACCCCGAGCAAACCCGACACCACGCCGGTAATTGCGCCTAACGCAGCCAACGTTGCTGTGCATTTGGCCGTCCAGTCAAAGCGTCCGGTTTGTTCATTGAGCATGCAGTTCTTCTGACCCCAACTGGCGTGACCGTGATCGCTCGGCCCCTCCTGCTGACGCTCGCGCCGCAGCATGCGCCAGGCCACCATGACCATCAGCAGACTGAACAGGATCATCAGGATTTTCTCCGGCAACTGATGCGCGAAGTAGATCCCCAACGGCGAAAACACCGCGCCCAAAGCGGCAATCAACAACGCCGCGCGATAGCGCACCAGGCCATGACGCAAGCCGTCGATAGCCCCGACCGCCGCCGCACTGCCCACCGCAAACAACGCCACCGGCGTTGCCTGGGTCATCGTCCAGCCAAGCCCGAGGACCAACGCCGGCACCGCAAGAATGCCACCGCCGGCCCCGGTCAGACCGAGGACCAATCCCATCACCATGCCAAACAGACTTGCCAGCAACATAAGGTTTTCTCAGTCGACCCTGGACAGACGCGTCAGCCACTCGCGGCCCTTGAGCATGCCGTTCCAGTAGAACCACGGCAGCAGCGTCGCCTTGAGAAACCACGCCGAACGCCGCGCCACGGTCGGGTCCAGTGGAAAAGTCGGCAGCAACTTACCGGCATAACCGAACTCGGCGAGGATCACCTTGCCCTTCTCCACCGTCAGCGGACAGGAACCATAACCGTCGTACTTCAGCGGCAGCGGTTGCTGCTTGCGCAGGGCCAGCAGGTTTTCCGCGACCACCACGATTTGTTTGCGCACCGCTGCGGCGGTTTTTGCGTTGCTGGTGCCGCAGATATCACCGAGGGCGAACACCTCGGGATAACGCGGATGCTGCAGGCTGTGCGGGTTGACTTCGCACCAGCCGGCGGCGTCGGCCAACGGGCTTTGGGCAATGAAATCCGGCGACACCTGCGGCGGCACGACGTGGAGCAGATCGAAAGTTTTCGCCACTCGGGTGACGTTGCCATCAGCGTCCTTGATCTCGAACCACGCGGTTTTCGCCGGGCCGTCGACCTGGACCAGGTTAGAGTTGAACGCCAGTTGCGCGTTGTATTTTTCGATGTACTTCATCAGTGGCGGCACAAACGTGGCCACGCCGAACAGCGCGGCGCCGGCCAGATTGAATTCGACATTGATGTTGTTCAGCACAGCGGTTTTACGCCAGTGATCGCAAGACAGGTACAGCGCTTTTTGCGGCGCGCCAGCGCATTTGATCGGCATCGCCGGTTGCGTGAACAGCGCTTTGCCGCCGTGCAGTTTCTGCACCTGATCCCAGGTGTATTGCGCGTGCTGATAGCTGTAGTTGGAGGTCACGCCGTGCTGGCCGAGGCTCTCTTGCAAGCCTTCGATCTTCTCCCAGGCCAGACGCAGGCCGGGGCAGACGATCAGGTTCTGATAGCTGACCGTGCGTTGATCGTTGAGGGTGAGTTGGCGTTTGTCCGGGTCGATTGCGGTGACTGCCGCTTGCAGCCAATTCGCTTGCCTGGGCATGACCTTGTTCATGGGCCTGGCTGTGTTTTTCACGTCATAGGCGCCACCGCCGACCAGCGTCCACGCCGGTTGGTAGTAATGATGGGTACTCGGTTCGATGACCGTGATTTTAAGCCTCGGATCACGCTTGAGCAGGCTGGCGACAAAACCGATACCGGCCGTTCCGCCGCCGATAACCACGATGTCTGCACTGATGGATGGGCCCCAGTGTTGATCGTTCATTGCTTGTTCCTTTTGCTGCACGCAAGGATTGTTCTAGCTGAAACACAAATCCCACATTGAACCAGTGTCATGGCTGGCATTTATTGGTGGCCCAGACTTTTCAGCACGGCGCCGCAATACAGTCCGGACAGGGTCTTCATCACCTGAATGACTTCCGGGCTGGCGAGACCGTAAAAAATGTACTTGCCTTCACGACGGGTCGCGACCAGTCCTTCATCGCGCAGGATGCCCAATTGCTGCGACAGCGTCGGTTGACGCACGCCGGTCATCTTTTCCAGTTCGCCAACGTTGCGTTCGCCCTGGGTCAGTTGACACAGGATCAGCAGACGATCCTCATTGGCCATGGCCTTGAGCAACGCGCAGGCCTTGGAGGCCGAGGCGCGCAGCTGGGCGACTTCACATTCGGTCAGACTGGATTGCATTTGCACGATGCCTTCAAGGTCACTTAAGCTGCGAACATTATGTTTTTAGATAAAGTGTTGCAACCCATTTTCCTTGTTCAGGTTGGTGTCCATGCCCGCGCAGATTGAAGCTTTCCTCGACCCCGCCTCCTCGACCTACAGCTATGTGGTCTATGAAACCGACGGCGGGCAATGTGCGATCGTCGATCCTGTGCTCGATTACGACGGCGCCGCCGGACGCACCTGCACCGCGCAGGCCGACAAAATCATCGCCTTCGTTCACGCGCACAATCTGCAAGTACAGTGGCTGCTGGAAACCCATGCCCACGCCGATCACCTGTCCGCCGCGCCGTATCTGCGCCGGGAACTGGGTGGCAAGATCGCCATTGGCGAATCGATCAGCAAAGTGCAGAACGTGTTCAAGGCGCTGTTCAATCTGGAACCGGAGTTCTGCGTCGACGGCTCGCAGTTCGATCATCTGTTTGCGCCGAACGAGTCATTTCGCATCGGCAACCTCAAAGCCACCGCCCTCCACGTCCCCGGGCATACCCCGGCGGACATGGCCTACTTGATCGACGGCGAACAGATACTGGTGGGCGACACGCTGTTCATGCCCGACGTCGGCACCGCGCGCTGCGACTTTCCCGGCGGCAACGCCCATCAGTTGTTCAACTCGATTCATAAACTGCTGGCCTTTCCGGCCAGCGTGAAACTCTACGTTTGCCACGACTACCCGCCGGAGGGTCGCGCCGCGCAGTGCCAGACCACCGTCGGAGAGCAGCGCAAAGTCAATATTCATGTGCATGACGGCATTGATGAAGCGGCATTCGTCGAGATGCGCACCAAACGTGATGCCGGGCTGGGCATGCCGACGCTGTTGCTGCCGGCGATTCAGGTCAATGTGCGGGCGGGGAACCTGCCACCCGCCGAAGACAACGGCGTGGTGTACCTGAAGATACCGCTCAATTCTCTCTAGGAAGAGTCGCTCGAACCATCATCAGCTTATTTTTCCTACGAACGCTGGCGATAGTGATGAACTGGTGAAAATCCTCTCAGCGATCAGACTCCATTGGGCAAACATTCAATGGAGTTTTCGCAATATGGATATTCGTCGTAATCACCGAGACATGTCAGCGGCACAGAAAAACGCGTTCATCAGGGCCATCCTGATTCTGAAGAATCAAACCCCCAGCATCCTGCGCCCCGGCCAGCAGTATCGCTACGATGACTTTGTACAGATTCACAAGAACTCCATGGGGCTGGGCAATCCGATCTCCCCCAACCCCCATCGCAATCCGCTGTTTTTTCCCTGGCACCGGATCCTGATTCGCCAGTTCGAATGGGAACTGCAGGTCGTGGCCAACGACCCCGGCATTACCCTGCCTTACTGGAACTGGAGCATGAGCGGTGCAGACAATCCCTTCGTGGATGAATTCATGGGCAGAGATGGCGATCCCCACTTGGACCAGCGTGTAACCCTCGGGCCATTTGCTTTCGAAGGTGGCATTTTCAGCGTCAGGGTCTGGGATGGTGACGAAGGGATTCCGGTGCTGAGGCGCAACTTCGGCGCCGCCGGTTCGCCACTGCCTACCGCCGCAGAGATCGACTCGGCCATGAACCGAACACCCTACTGGTCCAAACCCGAAGGTTGGGAAAACCAGATGGAGGAGATGCACAATAAAGTGCATTCATGGGTCGGCGGCAACATGGGCACAGCGCCTCGCCGAACGACCCGATATTCTTTCTGCACCACTGTCACCTCGATTACCTGTGGGAAAAGTGGAAGCTTCAGCACCCGGCCGAACCCGCGATCTCGTTTGCCGATGACGCTCCCCAGGATTTGCTTGATGCCACCCTGATCTTTCATCCAGACATCGAGCCAGCACCTTGGCAAAGAACCTGGAAGGTTGGAGAAGTCCTCGACACGGCGGCACTTGAATATCGGTATGACTTCAGTGATGAAGCCGCCATCAGGCACCCAGAATCAGACCGTTGACCGGCAGCGGCAACGCGGTCTTGTAACGCACCTGCTTGAGCGCAAAGCTTGAGCGAATGTTTGCCACCCCGGGCACTTTGGTCAGGAAGTCCATCATGAAGCGCTCCAGCGACTGGATCGTCGGCACCAGGACCCGGATGAGGTAGTCCGGGTCTCCGGCCATCAGGTAACACTCCATCACCTCCGGGCGATCGGAAATCGCCTCTTCGAAATGCTGCAACGCCTCCTCGACCTGTTTCTCCAGGCTGACATGGATGAACACGTTCACATGCAGCCCCAGCAGGTCGGCGTCCAGCAGCGTCACTTGCTCGCGAATCAGCCCCAACTCCTCCATCGCTTTCACCCGGTTGAAACACGGTGTCGGCGACAGGTTGACCGAGCGTGCGAGGTCGGCGTTGGTGATGCGCGCATTCTCTTGAAGGCTGTTGAGAATGCCGATATCGGTACGGTCCAGTTTGCGCATGAGACAAAACCACCTGTTTTTTATGTTTATGCAGAATTTCTATCTGCAAATGATCGCCAGCGCAACGAAACAGAGATAAATATTCTTCTTGCCCGGGCCTATGATTGTTGTAGGACAAGATTTCTTCTACCGAGGAATGACTGCCAGCTCACTACAAGAAATTCACAAGATCGAGCGTAGAAGCCATGACCCAAGCGTATGAACCGCTGCGCCTGCACGTCCCTGAACCCTCGGGCCGCCCAGGCTGCAAAACCGACTTTTCCTACCTGCATCTGACCGATGCCGGTACGGTGCGCAAACCTCCCGTCGATGTAGAACCTGCCGACACCGCCGACCTGGCGCGTGGGCTGATTCGTGTGCTCGACGATCAGGGCAACGCCCTCGGCCCATGGGCCGAAAACGTGCCGGTCGAGATCCTGCGTAAAGGCATGCGCGCCATGCTCAAGACGCGGATCTACGACAACCGCATGGTGGTCGCCCAGCGTCAGAAAAAAATGTCGTTCTACATGCAGAGCCTCGGCGAAGAAGCCATCGGCAGCGCTCAGGCGCTGGCCTTGAATATCGACGACATGTGTTTCCCGACCTACCGCCAGCAAAGCATTCTGATGGCCCGCGATGTGCCACTGGTCGACCTGATCTGCCAACTGCTGTCCAACGAGCGCGATCCGCTCAAGGGCCGCCAGTTGCCGATCATGTACTCGGTCAAAGAGGCGGGGTTCTTTACCATCTCCGGCAACCTTGCGACCCAGTTCATTCAAGCGGTCGGCTGGGGCATGGCTTCGGCGATCAAGGGCGACACGAAAATCGCCTCGGCGTGGATCGGTGACGGCGCTACCGCCGAATCGGACTTCCACACCGCCCTCACCTTCGCCCACGTTTATCGCGCGCCGGTGATTCTCAACGTGGTCAACAACCAGTGGGCAATCTCGACCTTCCAGGCCATCGCCGGTGGTGAAGCCACCACCTTCGCCGGACGCGGCGTCGGTTGCGGCATCGCCTCGCTGCGCGTTGACGGCAACGACTTCTACGCGGTTTACGCGGCCTCTGCCTGGGCTGCCGAACGCGCCCGCCGCAACCTCGGCCCGACCATGATCGAATGGGTCACCTACCGCGCCGGCCCACACTCGACCTCCGACGATCCGTCGAAATACCGCCCGGCCGATGACTGGAGCCACTTCCCGCTCGGCGACCCGATTGCCCGTCTCAAACAGCACCTGATCAAGGTCGGCCACTGGTCGGATGAAGAACACGCCGCCGTCAGCGCCGAGCTCGAAGCCGAAGTGATTGCCGCGCAGAAACAGGCCGAACAGTACGGCACCCTCGCCGGCGGCCAGATTCCAAGCGCCGCAACCATGTTCGAAGACGTTTACAAAGAGATGCCGGAGCACTTGAAGCGCCAGCGTCAGCAGTTGGGGATCTGACATGAACGATCACAACAACAATATTCAGTTGGAAACCGCCATGACCACGACCACCATGACCATGATCCAGGCCCTGCGCTCGGCCATGGATGTGATGCTTGAGCGTGATGACAATGTCGTGGTGTTCGGTCAGGACGTCGGCTACTTCGGCGGCGTGTTCCGTTGCACCGAAGGCCTGCAGACCAAGTACGGCACCTCGCGCGTATTCGACGCACCGATCTCCGAAAGCGGCATCGTCGGCGTGGCCGTCGGCATGGGCGCTTACGGTCTGCGTCCGGTCGCCGAGATTCAGTTCGCAGACTACGTTTATCCAGCCTCCGACCAGATCATTTCCGAAGCGGCGCGCCTGCGTTATCGCTCGGCCGGCGAGTTCACCGCGCCGATGACCCTGCGCATGCCTTGCGGCGGCGGCATCTACGGCGGTCAAACGCACAGCCAGAGCATCGAGGCGATGTTCACTCAGGTGTGTGGCTTGCGCACCGTCATGCCATCCAACCCGTATGACGCCAAAGGCCTGCTGATCGCCTCCATCGAAAACGATGACCCGGTGATCTTTCTTGAGCCGAAACGCCTGTACAACGGCCCGTTCGACGGCCACCACGACCGCCCGGTAACGCCGTGGTCGAAACACCCGCAAGCCCAGGTTCCGGACGGTTACTACACCGTGCCGCTGGACGTCGCCGCAATCACCCGTCCCGGCAAGGACGTGACCGTGCTGACTTACGGCACCACCGTTTACGTCTCGCAAGTCGCTGCCGAAGAGTCCGGCGTCGATGCCGAAGTCATCGACCTGCGCAGCCTGTGGCCGCTGGACTTGGAAACCATCGTCAAATCGGTGAAGAAAACCGGTCGTTGCGTGGTGGTTCACGAAGCCACCCGCACCTGCGGTTTCGGCGCCGAACTGGTGTCGTTGGTGCAAGAGCATTGCTTCCATCACCTGGAAGCGCCGATCGAACGCGTCACCGGTTGGGACACCCCCTACCCGCACGCGCAGGAATGGGCGTATTTCCCAGGGCCGTCCCGAGTGGGCGCGGCGTTGAAACGGGTCATGGAGGTCTGAATGGGCACGCACGTTATCAAGATGCCGGACATCGGCGAAGGCATCGCAGAAGTAGAACTGTCGCAATGGCACGTCAAGGTTGGCGATCTGGTCGTTGAAGATCAGGTGCTGGCGGACGTGATGACCGACAAGGCGATGGTCGATATTCCGTCGCCGGTCCACGGCAAGGTGATTGCTCTCGGTGGTCAGCCGGGTGAAGTGATGGCGGTTGGCAGTGTGCTGATCAGCATTGAGGTTGAAGGTGCTGGCAACTTGAAAGAGTCCGCCGCACCCGCGCCTGTTAAAGAAGCACCGGTTGCGCCGAAAGTTGAAACCGTTGTTGAGAGCAAACCTGCTCCAGCCGCGCCACGCCCCGCTGCGGTTTGCCAAGGCCCGATGGTTGCGCGCGAAGCAGACGAACGTCCGCTGGCCTCGCCGGCCGTGCGCAAACATGCGCTGGATCTGGGCATTCAATTGCGTCTGGTACGCGGTTCCGGCCCGGCCGGTCGCGTGTTGCACGAAGACCTTGAAGCCTATTTGGCGCAAGGTCAGTCGAACGCCTCGGCGCCGGTTGCCGCTGCTTACGCCCAGCGTAATGACGAAGAACAGATTCAAGTCATCGGCATGCGCCGCAAGATCGCCCAGCGCATGCAGGATGCTACCCAGCGTGCCGCACACTTCAGTTATGTCGAGGAAATCGACGTCACCGCGATTGAAGAACTGCGCGCGCATCTGAACGAAAAACATGGCGCCAACCGTGGCAAGTTGACCTTGTTGCCGTTCCTCGTCCGCGCGCTGGTCGTCGCCCTGCGCGACTTCCCGCAGATGAACGCCCGTTATGACGACGAAGCCCAGGTCATCACCCGCCTCGGCGCGGTGCATGTCGGCGTCGCCACGCAAAGCGATGTCGGCTTGATGGTGCCGGTGGTGCGTCATGCCGAGGCGCGCAGCCTGTGGGACAGCGCCGCCGAGATCTCGCGTTTGGCCAACGCCGCGCGCAATGGCAAGGCTAGCCGCGATGAGCTGTCGGGCTCGACCATCACCCTGACCAGCCTCGGTGCGTTGGGCGGCATCGTCAGCACCCCGGTGTTGAACCTGCCGGAAGTGGCGATCGTCGGCGTCAACAAAATCGTCGAACGGCCGATGGTCGTCAAAGGCCAGGTGGTGATCCGCAAGATGATGAACCTCTCCAGCTCGTTTGATCACCGCGTGGTCGACGGCATGGACGCGGCACTCTTCATCCAGGCCATTCGCGGCCTGATCGAACAACCTGCCACTTTGTTTGTGGAGTAAGGCGCGCATGCAATCTCTGAACACTACGCTGCTGATCATCGGCGGCGGCCCCGGCGGTTATGTGACGGCGATCCGCGCCGGGCAACTGGGCATCCCGACGATTCTGGTCGAAGGCCAATCGCTGGGCGGCACCTGCCTGAACATCGGCTGCATCCCGTCGAAAGCGCTGATTCATGTGGCTGAACAGTTTCACCAGACCGAGCATCACAGCCAGCATTCAGAGCTGGGCATCAGCGTTTCCGCGCCGACCCTCGACATCACTAAAAGCGTCGAATGGAAGGACGGCATTGTTGATCGTCTGACTACCGGAGTGGCTGCGCTGCTGAAGAAGAACAAGGTTCAAGTCATCAATGGCTGGGCCAAGGTCATCGACGGTAAAACCGTGGATGTCGGCGACACGCGCATCCAGTGCGAGCACTTGGTGCTGGCCACCGGTTCGACCAGCGTCAATCTGCCGATCCTGCCGATTGGCGGGCCGATCATCTCCTCCACCGAAGCATTGGCACCGACATCCGTGCCGAAACGTCTGGTGGTGGTGGGCGGTGGTTACATCGGTCTGGAGCTGGGTATCGCTTATCGCAAGCTCGGCGCTGAAGTCAGCGTGGTCGAGGCACAGGATCGCATCCTGCCAGCCTACGACGCTGAACTGACACAACCGGTGCATGACGCGCTGAAACAACTGGGCGTGAAGCTGTATCTGAAGCACAGCGTGCTGGGTTTCGATGGCACTTTGCAGGTGCGTGATCCCGAGGGAGACACCCTGAACCTGGAAACCGATCAGGTGCTGGTCGCCGTCGGTCGCAAACCGAATACCCAGGGCTGGAATCTGGAAGCGCTGAATCTGGACATGAACGGCTCGGCGATCAAGATCGACAGCCGCTGCCAGACCAGCATGCGTAACGTCTACGCCATCGGCGATCTGAGCGGCGAGCCGATGCTCGCTCACCGGGCCATGGCGCAGGGCGAAATGGTTGCCGAGTTGATCAGCGGCAAGACCCGCGAATTCAACCCGACCGCCATTGCTGCCGTGTGCTTCACCGACCCGGAATTGGTGGTGGTCGGCAAGACCCCGGACGAAGCCAAGGCTGCGGGTCTGGACTGCATTGTTTCCAGTTTCCCGTTCGCCGCCAATGGTCGGGCGATGACGCTGGAATCAAAAAGCGGCTTCGTGCGCGTGGTCGCTCGTCGGGATAACCATGTGATTGTCGGTTGGCAGGCCGTGGGCGTGGGTGTTTCAGAGTTGTCGACGGCGTTTGCGCAAAGCCTGGAAATGGGCGCGCGGCTGGAAGACATCGGCGGCACCATTCATGCGCATCCGACCCTGGGTGAAGCCGTGCAGGAAGCGGCGTTGCGTGCTTTGGGGCATGCACTCCACCTGTAGGCCCCATCGCCAGCAGGCTGGCTCCCACATTTGGAATGCATTCCCCTGTGGGAGCTAGCCTGCCAGCGATTTCTTGAGAGCAACGCGATTTATCTGTCTGTCATCCGATAGTCCGGGCTGCGAAACCGCTCAAGAATGAAGTATTGTTGTGCCCATCCAAAAAACGTCAGAAGCCTTGAACCGTTTCGACGGTTGTTCAGTGATAGAGGGTGTCATGGGTAACGAAAGCATCAATTGGGACAAGCTGGGTTTTGATTACATCAAGACCGACAAACGCTATCTGTCGTACTTTCGCGATGGCGAGTGGGACAAAGGCACCCTGACCGAAGATAACGTGCTGCACATCAGCGAAGGCTCGACGGCCCTTCACTATGGCCAGCAGTGCTTCGAAGGCATGAAGGCCTATCGTTGCAAGGACGGCTCGATCAACCTGTTCCGCCCGGACCAGAACGCCCTGCGCATGCAGCGCAGCTGCGCGCGTCTGCTGATGCCGACGGTCGACACCGACCAGTTCATCGAAGCCTGTAAAGCAGTCGTTCGTGCCAACGAACGCTTCATTCCGCCATACGGCACCGGCGGCGCGCTGTATCTGCGTCCGTTCGTGATCGGCGTGGGTGACAACATCGGCGTGCGCACTGCACCCGAGTTCATCTTCTCGATCTTCTGCATCCCGGTCGGTGCCTACTTCAAGGGCGGCCTGACCCCGCACAACTTCCAGATCTCCAGCTACGACCGCGCCGCCCCACAAGGCACCGGCGCGGCCAAGGTCGGTGGCAACTACGCGGCCAGCCTGATGCCGGGCTCGAAAGCGAAGAAAGCCAACTTCGCCGATGCGATTTACCTGGATCCGATGACCCACACCAAGATCGAAGAAGTCGGTTCGGCCAACTTCTTCGGGATCACCCACGACAACAAGTTCATCACCCCGAACTCGCCGTCGGTTCTGCCAGGCATCACCCGCCTGTCGCTGATCGAGCTGGCGAAATCGCGTCTGGGCCTGGAAGTGGTTGAAGGCGACGTGCTGATCGACAAACTGTCGGACTTCAAGGAAGCCGGCGCTTGCGGTACGGCTGCGGTGATCACCCCGATCGGCGGCATCAGCTACAACGACCATCTGCATGTGTTCCACAGTGAGACTGAAGTGGGTCCTGTGACCCAGAAGCTCTATAAAGAGCTGACTGGCGTACAGACCGGCGACATCGAAGCGCCAGCGGGCTGGATCGTCAAGGTTTGATCTGACGGCTGTTGATGTAGAAAAGCCCTCCACCGAGTGATTGGTGGGGGGCTTTTTTATGGGGTTTGGCGCAGTATTTGTGGCGTGTTTGAGATTCTTTCCCCCTCACCCCAGCCCTCTCCCCCAAGGGGGCGAGGGGGAAGGGAGCAGATCGTTGTGCTGTTCAAAACCTGAGCTCGACTTGATCGTTCAGGTCGATGGATCAAGTCTGAACACCTCGGTCGGCTCCCTCTCCCTCCGGGAGAGGGCTGGGGTGAGGGTAGGCTTTTCGCTCTTCAAGGCAATCCGTTTACCAAGTCGATCAGCAATCCCACTCGCCTGCCCATTCTGCTGCTTGCCCATCCGCGCCTGCGTAATCAACCCCGGAATCAACTCCCCCTCTGGCAGATTCTTCCAGAACCGCGCCGGCAAATGCCCCTGCATGACCTTCTCGTTCAACCGCGCCGGGTTAAAGATGTGGCTGTAATAGGTCAACCACAGATCTCCATGAGGATCATCGACATTCTGCGCCAGTTGCTGCCATTCCAGCGGGCATTGGCGCTGATGGATCAGTTGCTCGCCATCGTAATAAACCCCATCCCGCGGCGTGGCGATCAACCAGCGATGCTTGCCCATTCGTCCAATGAAATGTTCACTGGCGCTGTGCAAGATGTCGTGGGCCGGTTCATGCCACGCCACGTATTGTGGACCCGCGCTGGAGGACGGCCGCTCGATGAAACGCACAAACGCATGCAGATGATGGGCTTCTCGATTCACTTGTTTGATCCGTCGCTGCAATTCGCTACCGAGTTTGTCCCCGGCCATCATCGCCGTGCGGTCGCCGTGGCTGACGCGCCACAACACTTCATACAACAGGCTCCAGCGTTGATCGCCGCGATAGCGCGAGGCCTGTTCCAGGGTGTCGAGCAGCGCTCGTGGAATACGTGCCTGAAACGGCCCCTGCCCTTCAGGCACCGGATCATCACTGGCAAACAGATCGCCCACGCCTTCCGACGCCCAACTGACCAGACTCGGATCGACTTCATGGCTCAGCAGCCAGCGCGCCTGCTGGCGCCAGGTGTCGAACAGATCATCGCAATCGAGATTGATCATCCCCACAGCCCCATCTGCTGCGGCATCGGCCGGTCGCGCAATTGCTGATAGAGCAAATGGCTGGTGACCTCGGCCTGCTGCGGGTGATAGTCGCTGGTGATGATGAACGGCTTGGCCTTGGCCAGCACGCAGCGCATGCGTGCGACGTCTTCGTAACGGATGCGCCGCTGACGGCGTAGCTCGACCAGACGTTCGGTGGTACGCAAGCCGATACCGGGAATACGCGCGATCAGGGACGCTTCGGCACGGTTCAGATCCAGCGGGAACACTTCACGATTCTGCAACGCCCACGCCAGTTTCGGGTCGATGTCCAACGCTAGATTGCCCGGCCCTTTGAGCAATTCATCGGCACTGTAACCGTAGCTGCGCAAAAGAAAATCGGCCTGATACAAACGGTGTTCGCGCATCAGCGGCGGTGCGGCCAGCGGCACGCTTTTCGGGCTGTCGGGGATCGGACTGAAGGCTGAGTAATAAACCCGGCGCAGTCGGAAATTGCCGTACAAGGCCTGGGCGCTGTGGAGGATGGTGCTGTCATCGGTGTCGTCGGCGCCGACAATCAATTGCGTGCTCTGCCCGGCCGGGGCGAACTTCGCCGAACGCGGCTCGTTCAACACAGTCTGCACGCCGGTGTAGATGGTGTTCATCGCCTGTTTGATCGACTTGATGTCCTTCTCCGGCGCCAGCACTTGCAGGCTGGCATCGGTCGGCAGTTCGATGTTGACGCTCAGGCGATCGGCGTAGCGCCCCGCCTCTTCAATCAATGCCGGATCGGCTTCGGGAATGGTCTTGAGATGGATGTACCCGCGAAATTCATGCTCTTCGCGCAGCAGCTTCGCCACCCGCACCAGTTGCTCCATGGTGTAGTCCGCCGAGCGAATGATCCCGGAGCTGAGAAACAGCCCGCTGACGCAGTTGCGCCGGTAGAAATCCATGGTCAGCGCCACGACTTCTTCAGGGGTGAAACGGGCACGCGGGACATCACTGGAGCGGCGGTTGACGCAGTACTGGCAATCGTAAAGACAGAAGTTGGTCAGCAGAATCTTCAGCAATGACACGCAGCGCCCGTCCGGCGTGTAGCTGTGGCAAATGCCCATGCCATCGGTCGAGCCCAGCCCGCTCTTGCCCTCGGAGCTGCGCTTGGGCGCGCCGCTGCTCGCGCAGGAGGCGTCGTACTTGGCGGCGTCGGCGAGGATGCTCAGCTTGTCGATGATTTGCATGGCGCGGGCCCTATACTGTTTGCATATACAGTATAGGGTCAGGCGAGCAGGCACAAGATCAGAGATGACCCCTCGTCGGCAGGAGGTCAGAATGAAAAAGATCGCCGCCAGCGGCGAGTTCCTAGATTGATTGGGTAGGCGCTGACGCAGGCTGCGATCTTTTGATCTGCGCTTCTACCGGCAACTCAACGCCAAACCGCACACCGAGTTCCTTGCGCCCCACCGCCGTCAACGCCAGCGCCCGACTGTCCAGATCCTGTGTCACCCACTTGCGCTTCAATGCCGTTTGCAACAACGCCGCCCCCAGCGAACCCCCGAGATGCGGCCGGCGCATGCTCCAGTCCAGACACGGGCAGGCAAACTTGCGGCGCAGCGTCGTCAAATCCTCCACTTCGATGCCCAGACCGAAAAACAACGCCTCGCCCGTCTCACTCAAGCGATACGCCTGCTCGTCGGTTTGCACCAGCCAACCGCCTGCGATCAAACGGTCATGCAGCAACACCGCCAGCGTCCCGGCCATATGGTCGTAGCAAGTGCGCGCGAATTGCAGGCGATCCGGGGTGTGCGCCTTGAACGTCGGCGCGGCGTTCTGGCCAATCACCATCAACGCTTCCAGCGCCTGCGCCACGCGCTGATCAGCGAGGCTGTAATAGCGATGGCGGCCCTGCACATGCAGGCGCACCAAGGCCAGGTCCTTGAGTTTCGCCAAGTGCACACTGGCGGTCGAGGCGCTGACTTCGGCGATCGTCGCAAGCTCGGTGCTGGTACGGGCGTGGCCGTCCATCAGCGAGCAGAGGATTTTCGTTCGCGCCGGCTCGGCAATGGCGGCGGCCACCTGCGATACGCCGATATCTTGATGTTCTGCATGCATAGTTCGCTCCCGGACGAATCGTCGTCGTTGCGCACCGAAGATACTCGCATCACTTTCCCATCGACAAGGCCATGAACCATGGACCCGATCATCGCTGCGACGCATGCTGACCCTTACCCTTATTACGCCGAGTTGCGCGCCGAGGGCGGACTGACATTTCACCCAGGCCTGAATCTATGGGTCGCCAGCAGCGCCCGGGCGGTATGTGCGGTGCTGGCCCACGCCGATTGCCGCGTGCGTCCGGCGCAGGAGCCGGTGCCCAAAGCGATTGCCGGAAGCATGGCCGGCAAAGTCTTCGGCCAACTGATGCGCATGAATGACGGCGAACGCCAGCGCTGCCCGCGTTCGGCGATCGAGCCTGAGTTGGCCGCGCTCGACCATGAGGCCGTCGACAGACTGGTCGCCGCGCGGCTGATCACAGCGGACGCCGACGGTGTGTACAAGGCAATGTTTCGAGGCCCGGCGTGCGCGGTCGCGGCGCTTTTGGGATTCATGCCGGCGCAGGCGCGGGTGGTCAGTGAACTGACGGCGGACTTCGTCGCCTGTCTGTCGCCGTTGAGCAATGACCTGCAATTGGCCGCAGCGGACGCGGCGGCCGAACACCTGCGCGGCTACTTCATCGAACTGCTCGCCGAACCCGCCAGCGATTTGCTCAGCGCGATCCAGCAGCGCTTTGTCGGCGATGAGGAAACCCTGATCGCCAACCTGATCGGCCTCTGTTCGCAGACGTTCGAAGCCTGCGCCGGGCTGATCGGCAATACGTTGTTGGCTCTACGTCGGCAGCCGGCACTGCACAGCGAATCCATCGAAGCCCTACTCAACGAAGTCCAGCGCTTCGACCCACCTGTGCAGAACACCCGGCGCTTTGTCGCCGCACCTTGCGAGATTGCCGGTGTGCGTGTCGAAGCAGGCGATGTGATTCTGGTGCTGCTGGCTTCGGCCAATCGGGATCCGGCGCTCAACGAACAGCCGGAGCAGTTTCTGCCACAGCGCGCCGACCGCCGCAGTTTCAGTTTTGGCAGTGGTCGACATCAGTGCCCGGGGCAAGCGTTGGCGATGAGTATTGCCGGAGCTACGGTGCGGGAAATACTCGCAAAGGGCACCGATCTGAATCGCCTGAACTGGCACTACAGACCTTCGCTCAATGGGCGCATTCCAATATTTAGCGATGTCGGCGCCTGAAACTCCGCATTCGCGAGCAGGCTCGCTCCCACATGAGTTATCGGTTGATCACAATAGTGTGCACACCCAATACCCCTGTGGGAGCGAGCTTGCTCGCGAAGAGGCCAGCCCAGTCACTGCAAATGCTGGATCAGACCGCCCACTGCAAAATCAGCCAACTGTTGGCACCACTGATCACCACAAACAACCCCCAAGCCAACACCCGCGTTGGCCAGCGGTTCACAAACGGCCCCATCAGTTTTTGATCATTGGTCATGCGGATCAGGGGATACAAGGCAAAGGGCAACTGCAGACTCAACACCACCTGACTCAACACCAGCAACTTGCCGATCGCGTTATCGCCCATCAGCCACACGCCGATAAACGCCGGAATCAACGCCAGCCCGCGAGTAATCAAGCGTCGCTGCCAGCACGGAATCCGCAGGTTCAGGTAACCCTCCATGATCACTTGGCCGGCGATGGTGCCGGTGAAGGTCGAACTCTGCCCCGACGCCAGCAGCGCGACGCCGAACAACACACTGGCCAGCGCGCCGCCGACCAGCGGATCGAGCAAGTGGTAGGCGTCCTGAATGTCCACCACATCGGTGTGCCCGGACTGGTGAAACGCCGCCGCTGCGAGAATCAGGATCGCCGCATTGACCAGCAACGCCAAGGCCAGCGAACCGATGGTGTCGATGCGCGCCAGTTTCACCGCGTCCTGCTTGCTCGGCAGGTCCTTGCCGATCATCCGCGTCTGCACGATCGAGGTGTGCAGATACAGGTTATGCGGCATCACCGTCGCGCCGAGAATACCGATGGCCAGGTACAACGGCGCCGCTTCGCCAATCGCCGCCAGCGACGGTTGGAAACCCTGGGCGACGTCCGGCCAGTAGGGTTTGATCAGCAACAGTTCAACGAAGAAACACACGCCGATGGTTGCGACCAGCACCAACATGATCGCTTCCAGTCTGCGGAAACCCCGATTTTGCAGGGCCAGCACCAGCAAAGTGTCGAACGCCGTCAGAGCGATACCGAAGGTCAGCGAACAACCGAGCAACAAGTGAAACGCCAGCGCACAACCAAGCACTTCAGCGAGGTCCGTGGCGATGATCGAGATTTCCGCCAGTACCCACTGCAGCCGCGCGGTCGGCGTGCTGTAGCGCTCGCGGGACAGTTGCGCCAGATCGCGCCCGGTGGCAATGCCCAATCGCGAGCACAGGCACTGCACGACCATGCCCGCCAGACTCGCCAGCAACACCACAAACAACAGGCTGTAACCGAAGCGTGAACCGGCCTCGATGGCGGTGGCCCAGTTGCCGGGGTCCATGTAGCCGATCGACACCAGCAACCCGGGACCGGCGAAACGCAGCACGCGTTTGAAGAACGCGGCATTGGGATCAACCGCAACACTGCCAGCCACTTCCGGCGGGCAAAACGGCGCGGTGGCGATTTTGGGCAAACTGAATTTCACGCACACATCCAGAAACAAGTCGGAAAGACGCAGCTTAGAGGTTTCCGCCTGAGCCTTGAAGCGCAAAAAAATCTATTGGCTCATACCTAATAACTGTTCGCGCAACTCGGGACTGCGCGTGCGCGGATCAAGCCAGATAGCAAAAAACGCCCGGGCAAACAGCGGGTCATCAATCTCGTGCTGCAATTGCTGACCGACAAAAAAACGCGCGCCCTGCCCAGGCAGATATACGCCGGTAATCCGCGTGCCAGCCTGCACATCGACGAACGATTGCTGCATCTGTATCTGCCACCCGGCCAATTGCGCCGGGCTGACGCGGCCATTGGCCAGACGTTTGATTTCGTCGACGCTGGCCTTGACCAGATCGTCGCGGGAAATGTTGCGACGGTAGATCAACTCCAGCGCAAAGGGCTGGCCGTCAACCAAGGGCCGCGCGGCACTCCACAGGCGCGCGTTGTAGACATCGAAACCGAACACGCTGTAATCGCCGGTGCCGATGATCTGCGCACCGGGCACGGCGTCCTGCCAATTGGCCCAGGTTGGCGTCAGCAATAGCGCCCACAAGCCGATGCCGCAGCATCCTCGCAACACCTTTGGTGTTCTGTTCATCGCGGCATCGACTCCGGCAAGCCCTGATAATCAGAGCATAGCCGGCTATCGCTTTCGGCACTTTGTATACAAAAACTGCGCACATAGGCAGCAATCGCCGATCGACAATGCTAACGTGGCGCACCTTCAACGGATGGAGACACCTGCGTGCTGATCCTCAAACTGCTGCTGATTCCCGGTTTTCTGCTGCTGATTTCTTTGGCGGGCAAACGTTGGGGGCCGAGTGTGGCCGGGTGGCTGTCGGGATTGCCGGTGGTGGTCGGGCCGATTCTGTTTTTCCTCGCCATCGAGCAGGGTTCGGCGTTTGCCGCGCAGTCGGCGGTGGCGGCGTTATCGGCGATGTTCGCGATGATTGCGTTCTGCATCACCTACGCGCAGGTCGCGCAACGGGCGAACTGGCCGTTGGCGCTGACCGCGTCGTTGTCGGTCTGGGCCGTGATCGCTTGGGTGCTGTCATTGATTCCAGCGTCCTTGCCATTCTCTGTGGTGGCGGCGGCGATTGCGTTGCTGGCATCGCCGTATCTGTTTCCCACGGTGCAACCGGTGTTGAACGGCCCGGCGCCGAAGTCGGACAAACTGATCTGGCGGATGATCGCCGGCGCCGCGTTGACGCTGGTGGTGACGATGCTCGCCAGCACCGTCGGCGAGCGCTGGAGCGGTTTGCTCGCGGTGTTCCCGGTACTCGGCAGTGTGATGGCGGTGTTCTCGCAACAGACTCGCGGCCCGGCATTTACCGCCGCATTGTTACGGGCGACGGCGACCGGCATGTATTCGTTTTCGGCGTTTTGTCTGGTCTCGGCGCTGACCTTGCCAAGCATGGGCCTGAGCGGTTTTGCCGTCGGCGTTGCGGTGTCGGTGGCCATGCTCGGCGTGACCAAACGCCTGTTGGCCCGTCCGCTGGCGAAAGCGCAGGCGCAGTAACCGCTCAGACGATTCACGCTGGAACGCCCGCCCCCCTCCGTGGGATGATCGCCCGCCTCGCGCGACCATCCACCGGAGATTCACATGTCATTGTTGAGCAAAAAAGCCGTCGTCCTGCTGGTGGCGGCCCTCGCCGGTTTCGGCGCCCTCCACGCGCAAGCGGCCAAGGAAAAAGCCACCGCCGAGAAAGTCTCGATGCTCGAGGGCAAGTTTACTTTTGTCCTGCCTAAAGGTTTCGTCGCCGACCCGCTGCCGACCAGTCCGAGCGGGACCACGGGCACGATGTACACCAACGAGGCCACAAAAACCGTGGTCATTACCGCTGAAAACAAGATTCCCGAAGGCCAGCACGTCAAGGACAACGACGGGCAGTTCCTCGACGGCAGCGTGGCGAGTTTCATCGACGACCAGCGCAAGGCCCTGCCGGACTTCAACAAACTCAGCGAAAAGAGCCTGACCCAAAAAGGCACAGGCCTTGGCCTGCGTCAGGTCGACAGCACCGCGACCCAGGGCGGTGGCCAGACCCTCAACACCACGCTGATGGCCGGCTCCGGCACGAAGATGGCGTTGGTGCAGGTGATCTCCCGCGCCAGCGACAAGAAGGGTCACGATGCGTTGGTGAAAACCATCCTCAAGGATTGAGCTGCTGCAACCAGCCGTTCAAGTCACGCAGCTCGGCCGCACTGATGCTGTGGCCGACGCCGGGATAGGCGTGGAACTGCGGTTTGTAGCCGAGTTTCTGGAGTTGCGTGTTGGCCTCGGTGCCGAGTCTATACGGCACCGGATCATCGGCCGTGCCATGGCCGATAAAGATGTTCAGCGGCAACGGCTGCTGTTCGCTTTTGAGTTCAGCCTTCAACACTGGCAATAAACGCCCGCTCAATGCCGCAATCCCACCGACGGCGACGGGCGGCCGCAGCCCCACTTCATAGGTCATCATCGCGCCCTGGCTGAAGCCGATCAGGTACACCTTGCTCGGGGTGGTGTGATATTTCTGCGCCGCCTGCGCGATAAAGTCGCGCAGCTTCTGGCCACTGACCTTCAGATCATCGGTCTCGCCGTTGTAGGCGCCTTCGCCTTTCTTGCGAAACCACTGGAAACGCCCTTCACCCAACGACAACGGCGCCTGCACCGACAGGTAGTTGTATTGCGCCGGCAGCTGAAATTTCATGCCGATCAGATCGGCCTCGTTACTGCCGTAGCCGTGCAGAAAAATCACCAACGGACGCGCCTCGGCGTCGGCGTGAACCTGTTCGATGTACTTGAGCGGGAGATCGGATTGCAGCGTGATTTGCGCCTGCACGGCAGTGGACGCCAGCAGGGTCAAGAGAGCAAAGACCTTCAACATAGAGCCTTCCTTTCACAGAGTGTCGGGTTCGGGGGGGGGAGCCTAACATCCTGCGGCGAGGATCCAAATGTTGGGTGCTGCCGATGGACCCTTCGCGAGCAAGCTCGCTCCCACATTGGAAATGCATTCCCCTGTGGGAGCGAGCTTGCTCGCGAAAGCGCCGTTGAATCCAACAAAGATCCGTCAGTCGTTAGTCAGTTTCCCTGTACGAAACGCCACCCGCCCCGCCACTTTCGCCTGCCAGATCCCCGGCTCGGTATAACGCCCGCGATCCAGCGCAAACAACACCCCGCTGGTGCCGGCGCGCACGGTGGTCACGCGATCCTGCAAAGGATCGACCACCTCGAACAACGCATCGCCCTTCTCCACCCACTCGCCAGCATCGCGCAGGAAACTCACCACGCCATGGTGCGGTGCGAACAGGTATTCGGTGCCCTCGAACGGCAGACCTTCGCAGCACTCGCCCGGCGCCGCCGGCCATTCGCCGCTGATGAAACCCTGCTCGGCAAGGAAACCGAGAATCGCCTCACAATTGGCCTGAGCCTGATCGACCCGGGTGTCGCCCATGCTGCCCAGTTCCAGCGTGGTCGCCAGATTCGCCGCCGGAATTGCGGCATTCGGAAACGCCCGTGCCAGACGCAGCCACGGTGTCGAGCAGGATTCATCGAACGAACTGCCGCCGGAATCTTCACACAGCAGCGCCACGCCGGCCTTCAAACGAGCCGCCAGCGATTGCCACTGCGGCCAGTGCTGCGGCAGCGCATACAAATGAATCGCCGCGTCAAAATCACAATGCAGATCGAGGGTGATGTCGGCATCGCAGGCATGGCGCAGCAACAAACGATGCAACGCTTCCAGTTGCGAAGCCGGCGCCGGCAGCTCCTCGAATATTTGGCCCATGGTTTGGCGGATCAGCGCAACGTTGGCCTCGGCGTCCGCGCCCAGACGCTCACCGATCAACGCCGCGACCGGTGCACTGAGTTCAACGAAGGCGCGGTTGAAGTTTTTGCCGCTGCCCAGTTCGAAGCGGCCCATGTGCGCGCCTTGCACATGTTGATCGAGGCCGATCGGGTTGGCCACCGGAACCAGTTCGATCACGCCCTGCAAACGGCCTTGCTGTTCCAGCGCGTTGAGGCGCTGCTTGAGTTCCCATGCGGTGCGCATGCCCGGCAGTTCATCGGCGTGCAGGCTGGCCTGGATGTACACCTTGCGGGTGCCCGCGCCATAGCGAAACACGCTGAGAGAGCGCTCGCTGCCCAAGTGGCTCCAGGGCAGAACATGGTCGATGCGTTGCATGGGAAAATCTCCAATTTCCGGATCACACTGATCCCCTGTGGTTTTATCAGAGCGCAAAAAAAGTGGCCACCGCGCAAACGGGGCCACTTTTTTCTACGGCGTATTAATGGCCGTACACATCAAAGTCGAAGTACTTGTCCTGGACTTTCTTGTACTCGCCATTGGCGCGGATTTCGGTGATGGCTTTGTTGAATTGCTCGGCCAGCGCGGTATCGCCCTTGCGCACCGCAATGCCTGCGCCGCCGCCGAAGTACTTGGCGTCTTCGTAGGTCGGGCCAACGAATTCAAAACCTTTACCCGCGTCGGTTTTCAGGAAACCGTCGCTGAGGTTGACCGAGTCGGCCAGCATCGCGTCGATACGCCCGGAAACCATGTCGAGGTTGGCTTCCTGCTGCGAACCGTAACGCACCAGGTCGATCCCGGCTGGCACCAGCACTTCGGTGGCGTAACGGTCGTGGGTACTGGCACGCAGCACGCCGACTTTCTTGCCCTTGAGCTCGGTCAGAGGGTCTTTGACACCGGAGCCTTCCTTCATCACGAATCGCGCCGGGGTGTGGTAGTACTTGATGGTGAAATCGACGTTTTTCTTGCGGTCGTCGGTGATGGTCATCGACGACAGGATCGCGTCGATTTTCTTCACTTTCAGCGCCGGGATCAGGCCATCGAATTCCTGCTCGACCCAGGTGCATTTGACTTTCATCTGCGCGCACAGCGCATCGCCGATGTCGACGTCGAAACCGGTGAGTTTGCCGTCAGGGGTTTTCATCGAGAATGGCGGGTAACCGGCTTCGATACCGATGCGGATCGGCTTGACGTCTTCGGCCACGGCGGTCAGGGACAACATCGACAGTGCCAGGGCACCGAACATCACTAGCTTCTTCATTTATAACTCCTGTGTGCGGAGGCTTTTATTGGCAGCTTTCGATTCAGCGTTCGGTCATGGCCAACTGGCTACAAAAACCGAAGTGGCCGGCAGTCTATGGCGGCGCGCACAGGGTAAATTGTGTTTAAGCGACAAATACTTATGAAAGATCGGCGCACCGATTGACCGGGGTCAACGGGTGCGCCGTCGTGGTGCAAGGGCTGTAGGACAAGCGCTTTTTTTGCTCAGGAATTCTCCTAAACGAACGTCAGCATTCGCAGCCGATGGCGGTTTTGCCGACTTGCTCAACGCTCAATTGAAAACCTTCATCCAGCCATCCAGTCACGCCGCCGATCATCTCCTTGACCGGATAACCCAACGCCGCCAGTTTCACCGCTGCCTTGTTCGCGCCGTTGCAGTGCGGGCCGGCGCAATAGACCACGAACAGCGTGGTTTTCGGGTAGTTCGCCAGCCCTGCCGCCTTGAGCAATCGCGTCGGAATATTGATCGCGCCCGGCACATGCCCGCGCTCGAAGGCCAGCGGCCCGCGCACGTCGACCAGGACAAAATCAATCTCGCCAGCCTCCTGGCTGCTGAACACGTCGGAACAATCGGTCTCGAAGGTCAGACGATTGCTGAAGTGCATCAGGGCGATCGCCGACGGTGCCGCAGGGATGTCACGAACGAGGCTGGTCATGGGGGTTGCTCCTTTATCTGAACGGGTGTGAACAGACTTTATCGAGCGGTCGCTTGCAGCTAAAGTGGCGCACAAGACACTCACCGGGAATTTTCCGCCAAATGCCGACATCACCAGGTCTGGTTGCGATTCTGGCCTACGACGGCCTCTGCACATTCGAGTTCGGCATCGCCGTGGAGGTCTTTGGCCTGACCCGGCCGGAGTTCGATTTCCCGTGGTACACCCACGCCATCGCGGCAGTCGATCAAGGCCCGATGCGTGCTTTGGGCGGGATTCAGGTACTGGCCGATGGCGGTCTGGAATTGTTGGCCGAGGCGCGCACCATCATCATTCCCGGTTGGCGCGACCGTAACGCGGCGGTGCCTCCAGCATTGGTCGACGCGCTGTGCCAGGCCCATGCCCGGGGTGCGCGGTTACTGTCGATCTGCTCCGGGGTGTTTGTGCTGGCGGCCACCGGTTTGCTCGACGGCCACGGGGCCACCACGCATTGGCGCTACACGGCGGAACTGGCGCAGCGCTTCCCGGCGATTGCGGTTGATGCCGATGTGCTTTACGTCGATTCCGGTCAGTTGATCACCTCGGCCGGCAGCGCGGCCGGCATCGATGCCTGCCTGCATCTGGTGGCGCGTGACTTCGGCACGCAAGTCGCCAACTCGGTGGCGCGGCGCCTGGTGATGTCGCCGCAACGCACCGGCGGTCAGGCGCAATTTATTCCGACCCCGGTCAGCCCGACGCCGCGCAACGATCTGTCGCGGGTGATGCAATGGGCGCGCGAGCGTTTGCATGAACCACTGGAAGTGCGTGATCTGGCCAGCGAAGCGGCGATGAGTGAGCGCACGTTTCTGCGGCGCTTTACCGAGGCAAGTGGGCAGTCGCCGAAGGCGTGGTTGCAGCATGAACGGTTGGCGCGGGCACGGGAGTTGCTGGAGAGTACGCCGGACAACACCGAGCAGATTGCTGAGCGCTGTGGCTATCGGTCGGTGGAGAGTTTTCGTGTGGCGTTTCGTGGGGTCGTGGGTGTGCCGCCGTCGGTGTATCGGGAGCGGTTTGGGCGGGGCGTGCGGGTTGAATCCTGAGGTGATTTTGCAGGCGCCTTCGCGAGCAAGCTCGCTCCCACGGGGGGGTACGCATTTCAAAGGTGGGAGCGAGCCTGCTCGCGAAAGCGCCGGGTAAAACGCAGCATCATTTAGACATCAGCCATGAGGCTACAGCGCCTTGCGCCTTTGCCTACAACTACGCCAGAATCCGCCGGCTTGTGCGGCTTGGAGGCTGCCGGTAACTTGGTTCGCGTCACTGAAGGGTCAGTGATCGGGTTTAGTCGCTCGGTTGTTTCTCAAGTTCGCGAGTTGTTATTCAGTCTGGCATTTCCATGCCTGCACTCAATGGCGGCTGTGCGCAGGGCGCTTTCGAGCGCGCCGGTAATGCTTGGGATGCCGGTCGACTAACCTGCGTATAGCTGCCACCTAATGTTTAGTCGCAGAACGGTGTCAGCCTCATTGAGGTTCCCCAGCATATGTTCAAAATAACGCCGAATCCGCCCGAAACAGATGCGGAAGTTGATCAAAATCCAACGTCCCCCTATTCCGAACCGGGCTCCAGAAAACTCCACGAAGCCGCCGAACGCGCCCTCGACCACTACCTGAAACCCACTCCCCCAGCGCCACCGCGAAAACCCAGCACCATGTTCCTTGTCGACCCCAACACCGGCGCCGAAGACCTCATGGCCCACGCCTGCGAATCCATGGCCTCGGCCAGCGTCATGCTCAGCGACTTCGCCGCCCTGCTCGACTCGCCTTACCGCAACACCGTGCTCGGCATCCAGCAAGTGGTCATGCTCGGCGAACTCGCGGTCAACCGCGCCCTCGACAAAATCGACCCCGCCCTGAGGCAATAACCATGTTCAATAAAACAGATGCACAAGTCGTCGCGGCACTGGTGGCCATGGGTTTCAACGAACGGGACGGACGCTGGGCACAGAACGCCTGCCTGGTGCTGTTCGAAAGCGAACGCGAATCCATCGTCGCCTCCGCCGTCACCGTCCTACCCCAACTCGATGAACTGGAAATCGACGCCGTGCTACCCGCACTGCGCCGCGTGACCCGCCGGTTCCCCTCACTGCAAAGAACCGTGGCCGACACACTGGCCGAGATGTCGCATGCGGCCTGATTGACCGCGTGATCGTTCTTCGCGAGCAGGCTCGCTCCCACATTGGATCGGTGGTGGCTCATGGTATTTGAGTACACCGCCGACCCACTGTAGGAGTGAGCCTGCTCGCGATGGCGTTCTTTCTGCGGACGAATATCTGAAAGCCAAATACCAGGAAGGCTTAAACCATGAAGGAACATCATCCCCGCTTCCAAAGCTTCTCTTGTGTCTGGGATGCACTGGAAGACACACCGCAGGACGCCGCCAATATGCGCCTGCTGGCCAAGTTGAGGCGCACGCTTTCACGAGAGAACTCCCCCGTCAGACCAGCCACTCCAATGGGTGAGGCAGACAGGAAGCTACAGATGTTTTTATGGATTAGCGGTTTCTTAAAAGGTGACGACGAAGACGACACCTTAAAATACGAACTTACAGTTGGGCCGAAATTTGAACCGGCAGTTTTGGCTGCAATGGGTTGGAAAAGCCCTGACGAAAGTCCCGACGGCGAATGGCTGCTGACACTCGATCAAGCTCAAAAAATCGGCATGGCGATTAACGAACAACTGCCATCGGAACTCGATCTTTTTATCGGCATCAGGGGTTAACTTCGGCAATGGGCCTCATCTATCAAAATCCATCCATAAGCCATGACGAGGCCATAAGACTCCTTTCCAGTGACACGGATGCAAACGTAATCGCCGCACTCGTATCAATAGGCCTGAATGAAACCGATAGAAACTGGGCTCAGGACATCTGTCTGAAATACCTCCCCAGCAAAACCGAAGCAATTGTGGCCGCTGCGACTACTGCGCTCGGGCACATCGCTCGCCGACATGGCGAAGTGGATACTGAAACAGTTTTTGCGGCACTCGAATCAGCCAAGCGAACCCATGCTTCGCTGCAAGGGATCATTGAAGACACGCTCGACGACATAGACGTATTCACCTGATATCCCAAGGAAGCTCCATTCATTTACAAAATTCAAAAAATCATTGATTCATAATGGTGAAGATAGCCCGGAGCCACCATTCAAAGCCCCTCCAGAACCCTTTATCCTTCGCCCCCCGTTAGAAAACGACATGGAATACAGGGAGTTTTCGGCACAGCATTTGAGACCTTAGCTCCCAAAGAGTTACTGCCCGGTTAGAGACAGGAACCCCAAGGACGAACAAGGATGATTCATGAGCGGTTATGTACCCAACCCGCCAAAGAACTACCGCTATAGCGGCGTTGAACCTGTTGATACCCATGCACAACGCTGGGCTGAATACAAAGACCTCCCTTCCAAAAAGGACACCAAGCCCAACACGTTCGGCTGTGTATTTGCCAAGAGTTGTGACCTTCCAGACGGCGTGATTGATCACAAGACGCCAGCCGGATTTATCCCCGTCGAGAAGGTCGGTAACTTTGGCGAACTTACCATCCTAGGTGGCCGAGAGACGGACGCAAATGGAAACATCCCCCTCAGGAAGGTAAGCGGTGCAATACCGGCAACGCTTGGAACTCTCCTGTTAAGTGGGGCGGCCGCAACTGCTGGCGCGTCATGTGGTGGCCTGTGCACTGCGAGTGCCGCTGTTGCTGGTGGTAGTGCTGCAACGGGTGTAGGTACTACCGCAGCCACAGGTGGAGTTGCTGGTGTAGCTGCTGGTGCGTTAGCAGGCTTTGTCGCATTGCTGTGGCCTTCCAGTCTGGGCGATAGCAGCCTGTACACAGAAGAACAGCTTCAATCCCTCAAACAAGGTCGCACCCGTGTGCGATTGCATGTCGAACAGCGGGCCGATGGCACCTTAAAGGGATACGGGTATAACACTCAGAAACGCACCGACTGGGAGATGATCCCCGTTGTGCAATTCGTTGAGCAAGGCTCTCAGCAGGTGGCAGACTTTGGCGATGGTGTAACGCTGATCTGGACGCCTGCCGTTGACCCATCGAATACGACAGGGATTCCGTCACTGGAAGGTGCACCTCAAGCCCCACAGATATGGATTTATCCGCAGTCTGAAAAAGCAGATAGCATCATCGTCAACCCCATCTACCCGCCGGAATATAAAGATTTCATTCTGGTGTTCCCAGCTGACTCGGGGGTACTGCCGCTTTACATCGTGATGAACGTCCGTCGAAAGCCAGGCACTGTTACAGGCCAAGGACAGGATGTGATAGGCGTTTGGCTGGCCGGCGCTGGTGCAGGGCTGGGCGTACCTGTTCCCTCACAGATCGCAGACCAACTGAGGGGACGGGAATTCACGGATTTCGATTCCTTCCGTCGAGCCTTTTGGGAACTGGTAGCCAAAGACCCGGACCTAAGTCAGCAGTTCAACGATCGCAATTTGAAAGGGATGCTGAATGGGTTAGCACCTGTAACACCGAGAGCCGGACACGCAGGAAAACGAATCGCATTCGAACTCCACCACATCGAACTAATCAAGGATGGTGGTGCGGTGTACGATACGGACAATATCAATGTCGTTACCCCAAGACGCCATATCGACATTCACAGGGGAGTTGAGTAATGGAATTGAAGAACAATCTAGCTGACTACACCGAACAAGAGTTCAAGGCTTTGATTCAGGCGATTGAAGATGCAAAAACCGAGGATGAACGGGGTGAACTTGTCGATCACTTCAACAAGATTGTCCCCCATCCATCTGGTAGCGACTTACTGTTCTATCCAGAGGCTGACGAGGATGATTCAGCAGATGGCGTGACACGTACTGTAGGCGACCATTGTCATGCAAATGGACTGCCGGGCTTTAAGACCTGAGTATCAAAAGAAAAGCCCGCGCAGGCATCTTTCTTCGCGGGCTACATTGTAGTAATTGAATTGTAAGTCTGGCTAAACACAACGCTTAAGCCTGAGTAGTGCCAAACAAACCAACATTCCCGTTACCTCAATCCTCCCGCGTCAGCACTTCCAACAACTCAATCTCAAACACCAGATTCGAGTTCGGCGGAATCTTGCCCATCGTCCGCTCGCCATACCCCAGATGCGCAGGCACCAGCAATTTGCGTTTGCCCCCCACCTGCATGCCCATCAAGCCCTGATCCCAACCCTTGATCACCCGCCCGGTGCCAATCACGCACTGAAAAGGTTTGCCACGGCTGTAGGAAGAATCGAACTCGCTGCCGTCTTCCAGCCATCCGGTGTATTGGGTGGTGATCAGCGCGCCTTTGACGGCGGCTTTGCCTTCGCCGACCTGAAGATCGATTACCTGCAGTTCATCATTCATAACATTCACTCTATTGTTCAGCCGGCAGCCGTTTTCCCAGAATTGCCGGTAATTGGCAACCTGCCAGCGCAGATCAACGTGGTATCGGAACAGAGTATTGAAGCATTAACATAGCCAACCGCCATTACTCCACGGATCGACCCGACATGCTGGCAGCGCCCGAATGACTCTGTTCTGGATCAGCCTTGCCGTGGGCACGATCATGCTGGCCATCATCGCCCTGCTGCTGTGGCGCGAACGCGGTTTGCGCAGGCAGCTCGCGCAGTACCGGGATCTGCTGAGACGGGCCGCCGATGGCCAACACATTCAGCAGGACGGCGACGTTGAGCGCTTCAAGCGTAGCCAGTACTTTGCGCGCATCGGCACCTGGGATTGGGAAGTCGACACAGATCGGCTGTACTGGTCGGATGCGATCTACGGCATGTTCGGGTTCAAGATCGGCGAGATCACGCCGTCCTATGCGCTGTTCTGTTCCTGCGTCCATCCAGACGACCGCACCAAGGTGCGCGAGGGCGAACTGCGCTGCCTGGAGACTGGTGAAAACCATGATGAGGAGTACCGCGTGGTCTGGCCGGACGGCACGATTCGCTGGCTGCGGGAAACCGGCAACGTGGTGCGCAACGACCACGACGCGGTGGTGAAGATGATGGGCGTGGTGCGCGACATCACCGAAGAAAAAGCCTCGGCCAGCTTCCTGCAACACCTCGCTCACTTCGATCCGCTGACCGGCCTGCCCAATCGCTTGGTACTGGAGCAACGCTTGTCCGAAGCGCTGGATCACGCGCGGCAGACCGAGACCCGCGTCGCACTGGTATTCGTCGACCTCAACGGTTTCAAAACCATCAATGATCGCTACGGCCATGCCGCCGGCGACCGGGTGCTGATCACTACGGCAACACGGTTGAAACGCATCTTGCGCGCCACCGACACCGTCGCGCGCATTGGCGGCGATGAGTTCGTGGTGATCCTGCAAGGTCTGGCGCCGAGCCTGAGTTTGCAGGACGAAGCCCGCAGCATCTGCCAGAAAATTTTCATCGAACTGTCGCCCCCGATCAGCATCGGCAACGACCAGCGCCACATCGGCACCAGCCTTGGCGTGGCGGTGTTTCCGGATCATGCGACGGCTATGGACCGCTTGCTGCACATTGCCGATCTGGCGATGTATGAGGCCAAGCGCAGTGGCAATAATCAGTATCGGTTGGGGGGTGGGCAGGTGATGAATCAGGTTCGCATTGAATAGCCGAATCAGTCTGCGGGCAGGCCAAACGGAACACCATTGAAGGTATGCGTGCAGCAACGGCAATGAGGTTTCATATCTTCGGCAGTCAACTGCGGGTTGACGATTTGCAGCTGCTTTTCCTCATCGACGAACAGGCCGTTGAAGTAGGCCGACTCGCCTAGTCGCACAATGTCCTCGCGATCCTCTTCATGGATGGCAACCATCCAGAACACCGGCTCTGGCCGATCAAGGCGAGATACTGCTTCGCTGAAAATCTCATCCCAATGACCGCCGACGCGGGATAACAGAAAACGAAACAACGGCGTGTAGTCGTAGCCGTGGTGTTTGATGCCATGCATCGAGCCGCGCGTGGCCTCGCTTCGGCTTTGCGCTTTGCTGTTTCGTTGATCGCGGTAGTGCCCGCCGGGGTTGTTGCGCCAGACATTGTGGGCGGTGGTGTTTTCTTTGCGATACAGCGGTTTCTTTTCCAACGTGTTGCTCCTGACTTCCCAACATCCAAAACGCCCCAAGGGTTTTACCCGAACGGCGCTCGATTGCAATCAACCGTCCATGGCTGATTATTGCCGGAGGTTTAACGCGGGACCGGTTTCATCTCGACAATCGTCCCGTTGGTGATCATCACCATGACGTACTGATCATTGATCTGTACCCACTGCGCCTGATCAACAGGTTTTTTCAGGCCCTTGGCTTTCCAGTCGATGGCTTTTTCACTGCGCTGATAAATATCCGGGGCGCGGTCGTTGACCTTCAGTTCGCGGTCGCTGACCGGGGATTGAACGGCCTGTTCATTTGAGGTTTGCGCCGCTTGAACAAGTGGGCTGATCCCGGCGATGCCGGCGACAAGGGCCAGGCTGGCGATTAGGGTTTTGCTGTTCATCGGTGAACCTCCTGAATTGGGTAGTACCTCAACTCCGACTGCGTGGGGCGGGAATCATTCCTTTTTTACCGGGGGTGGCCGCTAGAGGTCATTGGAATTCGGGGGTCCTGGAGACAAAAGCAAAATCAAGAGCCCCTCACCCTAGCCCTCTCCCGGAGGGAGAGGGGACTGACCGAAGTGTTTGGCAGAAGTGCGCCGACGTGCGGTACCGAGTCGAATGCAAGTTTCAAAACCAACTGAAATCGGCTCCCTCTCCCGGGGGGAGAGGGGACTGACCGAGGTGTTTGGCAGAAGTGCGCCGACGTGCGATTCCGAGTCGAATGCAAGTTTCAAAACCGACCGAAATCGGCTCCCTCTCCCGGAGGGAGAGGGGACTGACCGAGGTGTTTGGTAGAAGTGCGCCGACGTGCGATTCCGAGTCGAATGCAAGTTTCAAAACCGACCGAAATCGGCTCCCTCTCCCTCGGGAGAAGGCTGGGGTGAGGGGTAGCCACACCACCAAACCAACGAGTGAGTCGCCGTCAGGCGAAACCATAAGCAGCCGTTACCGCAACAATGGATTTGTCCCCAAAAAAACCATTGATCCACTTTGCACATCAATCCATGCCAATAATGCAATTAACATCTCGTTACACCTGCGCCACCATCCGCCTCAATAAAAACCGTGCGCCGCCCTCCCGTCGCGCACGTCATAAAAGCGGTGGAGTACTTTTCTATGACAGCCTCAATCCCACACAACGGCTCGCGGGCCGGTGCCATTTTCCGGGTGACCTCGGGCAACTTCCTCGAACAGTTCGACTTCTTTCTGTTCGGCTTCTACGCCACGCAAATCGCGGCGGTGTTCTTCCCGGCGAGCAGTGAGTTCGCTTCCCTGATGATGACCTTTGCGGTGTTCGGCGCAGGCTTCTTGATGCGTCCACTGGGCGCCATTGTGCTCGGTGCGTACATCGATGATGTCGGCCGGCGTAAAGGTTTGATCGTCACCCTGTCGATCATGGCCAGCGGCACGATATTGATTGTGCTGGTGCCCGGTTACGAAAGCATCGGCCTGTTTGCACCGGCGCTGGTGTTGATCGGGCGCTTGCTGCAGGGCTTCTCGGCCGGGGCGGAACTGGGCGGTGTGTCGGTGTATCTCGCCGAGATCGCCACGCCGGGTCGCAAAGGTTTCTTCACCGCCTGGCAGTCGGCCAGTCAGCAAGTGGCGATCATCGTCGCCGCTGCGCTGGGCTACGCCTTGAACGCGTGGATGGCGCCGGATGTGATTGCCGATTGGGGCTGGCGGATTCCGTTTTTCGTCGGCTGCATGATCGTGCCGTTCATCTTTGTGCTGCGGCGTAATCTGGCGGAGACCGAAGAGTTCGCCGCACGCAAACACCGCCCGAGCATGGGCGAAGTGTTCCGCACCCTCGGTCAGAACTGGGGCGTGGTACTTGGTGGCATGTTGATGGTCGCGCTGACCACCACCGCGTTTTACCTGATCACCGTGTACGCACCGACCTTCGGCAAAACCGTGCTGCACCTGAGCACCTCCGACGCGTTGCTGGTGACCTTGCTGGTCGGTGTGTCGAACTTCTTCTGGCTGCCGATTGGCGGCATGTTGTCGGATCGTATCGGCCGTCGTCCGGTGCTGATCGCCATGTCGCTGCTGGCCCTGGCCACGACGTATCCGGCGTTGTCGTATCTGGTGCAGGCGCCGAGCTTCAGCCACATGTTGCTGTCGCTGTTGTGGCTGTCGTTTATCTACGGCTTGTACAACGGCGCGATGATTCCGGCGCTCACCGAGATCATGCCGGTTGAAGTGCGCGTTGCCGGTTTCTCCCTCGCCTACAGCCTGGCCACGGCGATTTTCGGTGGTTTCACTCCGGCGATGTCGACCTTCCTGATTCAGTACACCGGCGATAAAGCCGCGCCGGGTTACTGGATGAGCATCGGTGCGCTGTGTGCCTTGTGCGCCACTCTTTATCTGTACCGCCGTGCCGGTGGTCGTCTGCAACCTGTCGCGGCCTGAGGAAAACTCGCCATGAAAAAACTGTTTACTGTCACCGCCCTGCTCGCCGGTCTCGCGTTCAACCTCGCGGCCCAGGCCGAAGAATTGAGCGTGATGACCTCCGGCGGCTTCACTGCCGCCTATAAAATCCTCGGGCCGAAATTCGCTGCCACCAGCGGCAACACATTGACCACCAGCCTTGGCCCATCGATGGGCAAAGCCCCCGAAGCGATCCCCAATCGCCTCGCGCGCGGTGAACACGCCGACGTGGTGATCATGGTCGGCTACGCCCTCGATGACCTGATCAAGCAAGGCAAGGTCGACCCCACCTCGCGCGTTGAGCTGGCAGATTCGCGGATCGGCCTGGTGGTGCGTGAAGGCGCGCCGAAACCGGACATCAACAGCGTCGACGCCTTGAAGAAAACCCTGCTCGACGCACAATCGGTGGCCTACTCCGACAGCGCCAGCGGCGTCTACATCGAACAGCAGTTGTTCAAGAAATTGGGCATCGAAGATCAGCTGAAACCGAAGGCCAAAATGATTGTGAAAATCCCGGTCGGCTCGGTGGTTGCCACTGGCGACTATCAATTGGGCTTCCAGCAAGTCAGCGAATTGCTGCCGGTGCCGGGGGTGAGTTTCGTCGCGAAGATCCCGGAGTCGGTGCAGTCGGTGACGCGATTTGCCGCCGGGATTCCGGTCGGCGCGCAGCATCCAGAAGAGGCCAAAGCCTTGCTCGCTTACCTCGCCGCACCGGCCGCGCAAGCAGACGTGCGAGCCACCGGGCTGGATTCGGTCAAGCGCTGATCGTAGGCGGCTGGACCTTCATTTCCACCACCAGCCGCTCCAGTTCCAATGCCGCCGGGGTCAACGTGCGACCCCGGCGCTTGATGATGCCGACACTGCGCATCACTTGCGGGTCGGTCAGCGGCACCCGCGTCAGGATCGGATGATCCGGCCCGGGCATCGCCATCAGCGGCACCGCCGCCACGCCCAACCCCGCCTCGACCAGACCGATCATCGTCGTCACATGCCGGGTTTCGCAGATGCTCGGACGTTGCGGCACCACGCTGCTCAAGGCCTGATCGAGCAGAAAGCGGTTGCCGGAAGTCTTGTCGAGCGAGATGTAATCCTGCTGATAGAACTCGTCCCAGCTCACGCTGTTGCGCCCGGCCAACGCATGATCGCGCCGGCAGGCGACGACGTAGCACTCCTGCACAAGCGGTTCGAACTCGACTTTGGCATCCTGCGTGCCGAGAAAACTCAAGCCGAAATCCGCCTCGCCATTGACCACCGCACTCAAGACATCGTGCGCACTGGAGTCGAGCACTTTGACCTTGATGCGCGGAAATTGCTGGTGATAGCGCGCGACCACGCGGGGCATGAAGTAGTACGCCGCCGAGGGCACACAAGCGACGGTAACGTGGCCCAGGCGCGTCGATGCGACTTCGCTGATGCCCAGCAACGCCACGTCGAGATCATCGAGCAAACGCTCGACACTGGGCATGAATCCGCGCCCGGCCTGGGTCAGGCTGACCTTGCGTGTGGTGCGCTCGAAGAGTTTTACGCCGAGGGCGTCTTCAAGCTTCTCGATGCGCCGGCTCAACGCCGGTTGCGAGAGGCGCACCGTGTCGGCGGCCTTGCGAAAACTGCCCTGCTCGACCACGGCGCGAAAGGCTTGCAGGTCGTTGAGGTCGAAGTTGATGGCCATGGCGGGACTCGGGGGATTGATTTGCTTAGGCTATAAATGTAACCAATTGATGCAATTTATTACAGACTCGACATCAGAACCCCTGTGGGAGCGAGCTTGCTCGCGAATGCAATCTGTCAGTGAAAACACTATTGGCTGACACTCCGCTTTTGCGAGCAAGCTCGCTCCCACATTGGATCTCCAGTGGCCTATAGGTCTTTGTAACCCTTATCCTTGTCACCCCCGCCGTACCGTTGTCAGGAGTAACCCCCCATGCCCCATGAAGGCAATCTGTTGCAAGCCGCTGTCGTCTTTCTGTTCGCGGCCGTGCTCACCGTGCCTTTGGCCAAACGCCTGCAACTGGGTGCCGTGCTCGGTTATCTGTTTGCCGGCGTGATTATCGGCCCTTCGGTTTTGGGCCTGATCGGCAATCCGCAGAGCGTGGCGCACATTTCCGAACTGGGCGTGGTGTTGCTTCTGTTCATCATCGGCCTTGAGCTGTCGCCGCGACGCCTGTGGGTGATGCGCAAATCGGTGTTCGGCGTCGGTCTGGCGCAGGTGCTGCTGACTGCCTCGGTGATCGGCGTGCTGGCCCTGTCGGTGTTTGGCCAGCCGTTGAACAGTGCAATTGTGTTGGGCCTCGGCCTGGCCCTTTCCTCGACGGCGTTCGGTCTGCAAAGCCTCGCCGAGCGCAAAGAGTTGACCAGCCCCCATGGGCGTTTGGCTTTTGCGATTCTGCTGTTTCAGGACATCGCTGCGATCCCGTTGATTGCACTGGTGCCGATGCTCGCCGGAGGCGCTCACGACACCAGCAGCGCCGAAAGTCTGAATCACGCGTTGCAAGTTCTCGGCGGTATCGCGGTGGTCGTGGTCGGTGGGCGTTATCTGTTGCGTCCAGTGTTCCGCGTGGTGGCGAAAACCGGTCTGCCGGAAGTGTCGACGGCCACGGCGTTGCTGGTGGTGATTGGCACGGCGTGGTTGATGGATCTGGTCGGTGTGTCGATGGCGCTGGGGGCGTTTCTCGCCGGTTTGCTGCTGGCGGATTCGGAATATCGCCATGAACTGGAAGCGCAGATCGAGCCGTTCAAGGGCTTGCTGCTCGGCTTGTTTTTCATCAGCGTCGGCATGGGCGCCAACCTCAGCTTGCTGCTGAGTGCGCCGATCACTGTGTTGGGGCTGACGCTGCTGTTGATCGGGCTGAAATTGCCGCTGCTGTTCGTCGTCGGGCGTCTGGCCGGTGGCTTGAACAAGGTCAGTGCGATTCGTCTTGGCATCGTGTTGGCGGCCGGTGGAGAGTTCGCTTTTGTGGTGTTCAAGATCGGTCGTGATCAGGGCCTGTTCGAACCGCGTTTGTATGACCTGCTGGTGCTGACCATCACCCTGTCGATGGCGGTGACGCCGTTGTTGCTGCTGATCTGTGCGCGACTGGTCAGCCCGAAAGTGCAGCCGGTGGAAGTGCCGGAGAAATACCGTGAGATCGACACTGACACCCCGCGTGTGGTGATCGCCGGCATGGGCCGGATGGGCCAGATCGTGGCGCGGATTCTGCGAGCGCAGAACATCAAATTCGTCGCACTGGACACCTCGGTGGAAACCATTGAGCTGTCGCGCAGTTTCGGCGGGGTGCCGGTGTTCTACGGCGACCCGATGCGCCCGGAAATCCTCAATGCGGCTAAGGTTGGCGAGGCGGAATATTTCGTGATTGCCACCGACGATCCAGACACCAACATTAAGACGGCTGAGGTGGTGCGCAAGCTGTATCCGCACATGAAGATCATCGCCCGGGCGCGTAACCGTCAGCATGTGCACCGCTTGGTTGACGTCGGCGCGGAGGCGATTCGAGAGACTTATTATTCGAGTCTGGAAATGAGCCGGCGCACGTTGGTGGGACTTGGTCTGACCCAGGCCCAGGCCGATGCGCGGATCAAGCGCTTCAAGCATCACGACGAACAGGTGCTGGAGGCGCAACACGCGATTTACGACGACGCGGCGAAAGTCCTGCAAACCGCCCAGGAAGCCCGTGCGGAATTGGCGCGGTTGTTCGAATCCGACCAACTCGAAGAAGAATCCCGCCAAACCTGAGCCACACCCGATTGTTCCCACGCTCCGCGTGGGAATACAGCCCGGGACGCTCTGCGTTCCAATTCGCAAGCTGGAACGCGGAGCGTCCCTTGAGGCATTCCCACGCGGAGCGTGGGAACGATCATCTTGCCAAGGTCAGGCCAGTTCCAGTTCCAACGCTTGCTTGACCGGTGCCACCTCAAACCGGTCCGCCAGAAACGGTGTGATATCCAGCGGCAACGGCTCATCATTGACCAGTTTGTCCAGCAGCACGCCAGTAATCGCCGACGTCAGAATCCCGGTGCGGAAATGCCCGCAGGCATTCAAATACCCCTCCACCCCACGCATCGGCCCGAGTATTGGCAACTCATCCGGCGAGCCCGGACGCAATCCCGCCCAGGTGCGTTTCAGATTGACGTCCTTGAGTTCCGGCAGGCAACGCACCGCGCCCTGAACCAGCCCGGCGATTTCCGGGTAGGTGGTGGTGACGTCGAAGCCTTTGTCTTCGGTGGTGCTGCCGATCAGGATCTCACCGTTGTCCTTCTGCGCCACGTAGCAGTCGCTGGTGGTCAGGCAGCCGTTGAGGATTTTCGGCATGCGCTCGGTGAGCAGAATCTGGCCTTTAACCGGTTTTACCGGGATGCGAATGCCCGTGGCCCATTCGCTCAAATCCGCCGCCCAGGCACCGCTGGCGTTGATCAGCGTCTTGCAGTGGAACACGCCCTCCTCGGCCGTCTGCACACCGGTCACGCGGCTGCCGTGATGCAACACGCCGGTGACGTTGGTGTTGACGAAGATGTCGACGCCGTTCTGCCGCGCACCTTCCATGTAGGCGTCGGCGAGGCGGAACGGGCTGACTTGATGGTCGCAGAGAAACTCCAGCGCCCCGCGTGCTTCATGGCTGACGCTCGGCTCAGATTCGCGCAACGCCGCCTGATCGAGCCAGCGCACCTGATCGGCCAAGTGCGGGATGCAGCCGACGATATGCTCGGCGTAGAGCCGATCTTCGTCGTCATAAATAACGAATTTCAACCCGGTCTTTTCGAACTTGAAATCCATCCCGTGGTTGTCTTTCAGCTCACGGTGCAACGCCGGATACAGCGCGTTGGACTGCAAGGCAAAATCGAAGAATGACTCCGGCAGAATGTGCGGCGTGCTCGCGTCCACCGCCACTGCCGCGCCCTGGGTTTCGCGCTTGCGGTTGGCCGACATCATGCGGAAGAAAATCACCCCACAGCCGAGGCCTACCGACTCACCGATCGCCCACAAGCCACCGGCCGAAGCCCGGGTCGCGTTGCCGGGGCGCTTGGCATCAATGACCGCCACTTTGAGGTTTTTGCGTTTGGACAGTTGATAGGCGCAGGACGCCCCGATCACGCCGCCACCGGCAATTATCACGTCATAGAACTTACTCATGGCTAGCGGCCTCCGTGCCGACGGACTGGAACGCGGAAAATGGAATCGGATCGATCGGGAAACGCGGGCGCAGCCAGCCGACATCCTTGCGGCCGGTCGCTTGACGCAGGCGATCGCTGCAGTAGCCGACGCACATCCGTCCCTGGCAATCGCCCATGCTCACGCGGGTGCGCATTTTCAGGCTGGCGATGTCTTGCACACCCTGCTCCAGCGCCAGGTCGATGTCAGCGCGGGTCGAGTGTTCACAGCGACAGATCACCGTGTCGGCGGCAGGCAATGCGGTCTGGCCGACGCCGCGTTCGGTGTAGCGATCGACGGCGGCGCGGAAGCGCACGATGGCTTTGAGCTTGCTCAAGTAACGGTCGCGGCGCACGCGGGCCAATTCCTCTTCGAGCACGCCGCGTTGCAGCAGAATCGAGGTTGCGGCGATCTTGCCGGCGAGCATCGCCGCTTCACCGCCGCGAATCCCGCCCATGTCGCCAGCCAGATGCACGTGGGCTTCGTTGCTTTGCTGCCAGACGTTCGCGTTGGCACGCAGATAACCATCGTCGCTAAAGCCGTGATCAAGGCCCATCTGCTGACTTAGTTGGGTGCGTGGAATAAAGCCGTAGCCAACCGCCAGGGTCTTGGCTTCGAAGCGCTCGACGCGACTCATGTCCGGTTCCCACGTGGCCGAATACGGCGCGACGCTGACGCTTTTCAGCTCGCCCTCGCCGTGGGCTTCGACCACGCCCCAGCCGTAATTCATCGGGATACCGTGCAATTTCAGGTAGGCGAGCATGCTCAAGCCATCGAGGAACAATTGCGGCTTGTTCAGCAGCGCCAGACTTTCCCGGGCGATCTTGCCGAACGCACACGCCTCATACACGCCCGCGACGCTGACGCCCGCCGCATGCAGTTGTGTCGCCACCAATGGCAGCAACGGCCCGGTGCCGGCGATGATCACCGGCCCCTGCGGCTTGACCACACCACTTTTGATTTGCAGTTGCAGACCACCGAGCATGATTACGCCCGGCAAGGTCCAGCCGGGAAACGGCACACTGCGTTCATGGCAACCGGCAGCCAACAGCAACTGCGGATACTCGATCTCGTGCAGTTGCTCGTCGCCATCGAGCACCACCAGCGCGCGGGTGCCTTCGGCGCCGACCACGCGATGGTTGAGGCGCACGTCGATCAGCCCGGCCTGCTCCTGAAAATCACCGTGCAGTTTGCCCAGCGCCTCGGAGTAGCGCGGGCCGAGATAATCCAGTTGCACGCCGTCACGCAGCGGCCCGCGATAGACCACGCCGCCAAGGCGTGAAGCTTCTTCGAGCAAGGTGCAGCGCACACCGTGGCGCGCCAGTTCGATGGCCGCCGCCATCCCCGCCGGGCCGCCGCCGACGATCACCGGTTGCAGGCTCATACGACCTCCTGCGCGGTGATGCGGTTGACCTGGGTTTCAATCTGCATGCCGTCGCGCACCACGGTCTGGCAGGCGCGGCGTTTGTGCCGGCCATTGATTTTCACCAGACAGCACTGGCACACCCCCATGCCGCAGTAGGCGCCGGTGATCTGGTTGTGATCGTTGCGGGCAATCTGGCGTACGCCGAGGGATTGAATGACGCTGAGGACGGTTTCGCCGATAGCAGCGGTGACCGTTTGACCGTTGATGTGGACGCTCATATCCGCCTGCGCCAACGGCTGGATATCGAAAGTTCTTTCTTGGCAGTGCATTGCAATGTTCATCCGTGAAGGTTCGGTTGAGGTGGTGTCAGCTCCTTGCTGCACTACACCGTGTCGACGCGTTTATTGTTGCTGTGATGGGGCGTCGACGCGGGTACTCCGTCAGCGCAACAAGGTGCGCGTGAAGCACTGTAGTTCATACCTCAGCAAAGGCCTGGATCATTTACGTTAGGTGATATCGCCAGAGGAAATATTGATCCAGGCCAGTGAAAGCGGTTGGATTGTCCAACGATCAATTGGAGAAGACGAACTGTCCTTTGATCTTCCTTGTACCGACCAAAGCGAGGTCCGGAAACAACAGCCATTTGACCCAGCCGGCGTAGAACACCATGGCCAGAATGAACGCCACGCCAAGCAGAGTCGACATGGGCTCTTCACTGAAGCCGTAAAATTCACGAGGAATCTGGCTGATCGTGAAGGTGACATAGATTGTGTAAACCACCGCGATGCCCTTGTAAAAGCCCCACGCAAACAAGAGCGGAATCACGCCAATAATCAACACCATGGTCAATGCCATAGCGATGCCGCCGTCATTGATTTGAAGAAGCCCGGCTATCGCCCCGAAGAGTCCCCAGATACCCATCAGTGCGACCAGTATGTTGACTTTAACGGCGTGTCGTTTTCTCAGGGCGGGATCCGGATGCGCCCCGATCCAGCCCGCCAGCACTCGATCCTTGACCTTGCCACCCGAAAGCGCCTTGAAGGTTGCGGTTCTGGAATGCCCGCTATCGAGCATTTCGACGACTTTTCGTTTGATTGCTTGCTTGTTCAACGTATTCATCCTTAAAACATGCGCGCAACGGCCGCCCCGTTGCCGACGCGGATTCTCCCCTTGTTGATCGCCAGAAAGCAAAAAGCCGCTTCCACCCGAAGGTGGAAACGGCCGAGGCATAGGCCTCAGTCGAGCAATCAGTGCACGAACAGGGCGATCAGGATGATGATCGGAATCGGTACGCCGAGGAAAAACAGCAGTAGTGAGCGCATGGTCATGCTCCTTGTTTAACGGACTGGAGTGGTCGTGGTGTAGGTGTCGACTTCAACGTATTCGACCGCATCGCGGCGACGACCGCCAAAGGTGGCTGCGAGGCTGGCGAAGAACGCACCGGCCAACAGCGAGACGAACATCCACAGCGAGGTCCAGGCAGCGACTTTCGCAGCGGTGTCAGCGGCTTGTTGAGCTTTCAGCTTGGCGTCGGCCAGGGCTTTTTGGGTGCGTGCGTAGATCTCGTCAACACGACGTTCGGCGTCGGCCTGAGTCAGGTTGGTACGTTGCGCCACCAGTTGCGCCAGGTAGGTACGGTCTTCGGCGCTCAACTGACCGTTGGCCAGGCTTTGCGCAAAGATCCGGGCCACGGCGCCATGGGCGGCATCATCGCTGACGGAGGCTGGGCGGTCATCGCGGAACAGGCTGTCGATGTAGTAGCCGTACTGGTTGCTGTCGGTGTTGGCCGCAGCAGAACCGGCCGCTTGGGTCATGGCGCTGGCTGCACCGCCAGCGACACTGGCACCGGCCTGCACACCACCACTGATGACGCTGCTGACCGAACCGACCACCAGAACAGCAGTGACCAACGTGGCCACACACCAGGCGAGGAAGCCGTGCGCGGTGTCGCGGAAATACACTTCATCGCCGTGCATGTTCGCCCACTTCACCCGCAGGCGACCGGCGATGTAGCCCCCCATGCCGGAAGCGATGATCTGCGTCGCCGCCAGCCAGACAATCGTTGAAATGCCCAGGCCCTTGGCGCTGACGCCCTCTCCGGCCCACGGTGAAACGGCAGAGAAACCCAAACCGAACCCGAGCAGGACCAAAATCATCGACAGCGCAGCGGCAGCCGCAGCACCGGCGAAAATCGCGCCCCAGGACACGCCCGAAACGCTGCTCGACTCTTCAACGGCGGGATAAAACCCATCAGGGGATCTATTCATTGTTGTTCTGCTCCAGGCATGAAAAATGGTGTTACAACTCGTCATCAGAGGAATTGCAGTGACCGTGCCAGTCGCGATAAATAAATAAATCTTTTAGTTTCAATCAGTTAGAAAGAATGAACTTCCTAAGACCATGCAAATTGCAACAAGCGCCGAATAACAGCGGGTTTTATGCATTGGCACAAATGCCAGTTATTTGCGTTTGTAGCTCTTGTTACCGCTGGGCGTCAGGCAATACACGCCACCGCGTGGGCCGGTGCAGAACGAACCGGTGCCGCAAGCGCAGCCATCATCGCTTTGCAGGAAGCTTTGCGGACGGGCCTGCTGGCGCTCGCCAAACATCGCCGCGCAGCTTTTCTTCGAGCCGCTGATGGAGCCGTCATTGCACAGGAACAGGTCGCCGTCGCAGCGGGCAATCCCACCTTTCTTCCCGGAACACGGGGTGTTGGCCGCCCATGCCGAGGCGCTGAGCAGCACCAGTAACAGACCGATGGTTGGCATCCAGCCACGGCGAAGCGAAATACGCACGAAACCACTCCCGATTGATTTTATGGCCAGATGATATCAACGTTACGGCAAATAAATCGCCAAGGCGCGCAAACGACAGCTACAACATGAAAGTTAATTTAAAGCGTCAGCGGATTTTCTTGGCAAAATGCTGCCATTCCGTTTGAACCGATCAGCAGGCCTGCCTATGACTCGTATCTTGACCATCGAAGACGACGCCGTGACCGCCCGGGAAATCGTCGCCGAACTGAGCAGCCACGGGCTAGAGGTTGACTGGGTCGACAATGGCCGCGAAGGCCTCGACCGCGCCGTGAGCGGCAACTACGACTTGATAACCCTTGATCGCATGTTGCCCGAACTCGATGGCCTGGCCATCGTCACTACACTGCGCACCATGGGCGTGGCTACGCCGATTCTGATGATCAGCGCCCTCTCCGATGTCGATGAGCGCGTACGCGGCTTGCGCGCTGGCGGTGATGATTACCTGACCAAACCGTTCGCCACTGACGAGATGGCCGCACGGGTTGAAGTATTGCTGCGTCGGCAGAACAGCGGCGCCACTCAGGCAACGACGCTGCAGGTCGCCGACCTCGAACTCGACTTGATCAGCCACGAAGCGCGACGTGCCGAGCAGGTGCTGACGCTGCTGCCAACCGAATACAAGCTGCTCGAATTCCTTATGCGCAACAGCGGCCAGATTCTCTCGCGGATGATGATTTTCGAAGAGGTCTGGGGCTATCACTTCGACCCCGGCACCAACCTGATCGACGTGCACATCGGCCGTCTGCGCAAGAAGATCGACGCCGCCGGCCATGTGCCGCTGATCCGCACCGTACGGGGCTCGGGTTATGTCATTGCCGAACCCGTCTGACGGCTGGCGCTCCTCCAGCAGCCGCTTACTGGCGCTGTACAGTTCGCTGTTTGTAGCCTGGAGCGCGATCCTCATGGGGGTCATGTATTACGAGGTCTCCGGCTACCTCGACAACCTTGCCAAACACTCGCTGATGCAACGTCAGCACTTGTTCTCGCACTTTCGCGGCGCACAGCTGGAAGACGCTCTCGCCGCCAGCATGACTTTCGATATTCGCGGCATAGATGCCTATGGCTTGTTCGACGCCGATGGCGTTTACCTCGGCGGCGCGTTGCAGCAGATCCCCGAGGGCCTGCCGCTGGATGGCAAGATCCACATGCTCGCCGACTGCGCCGACTCCGACGACCCAACCCTGCCCAATGACAGCTGCGATGCGGTGGCCACGCAAACTCGCGACGGCCGTTGGCTGGTGTTGCTGCGCGATAACGGCTCGCTGTTTGCGGTGACGCGGATCATTTTGCATGCGTTGTTCTGGGGGGTGTCGCTGACGATTCTGCCGGGCATCGCCGGTTGGCATTTGCTGCGCCGTCGGCCGTTGCGACGAATTCGGGCGATTCAGGACAGCGCCCAGGCGATTGTGGCCGGCGACCTGACGCACCGTTTGCCGTTGTCCAATCGCCGCGATGAACTGGACATGCTCGCCGCCATCGTCAACGCCATGCTCGAGCGCATCGAACGCTTGATGAATGAAGTCAAAGGCGTCTGCGACAACATCGCCCATGATTTGCGCACGCCACTGACGCGCCTGCGCGCGCAGTTGTATCGCATGCAGCAGCAGGCTGGCGAAGGCTCGCAGGAAGCGGCGCAACTGGATCTGGTGCTGGCCGAAGCGGACACGCTGATGGCGCGGTTCCGCGGCTTGCTGCGGATTTCCGAACTGGAGGATCGTCAGCGCCGTTCAGGTTTTGTCCAACTCGATCCGGTGCAGTTGCTGGAAGAACTGCATGAGTTTTACCTGCCGCTGGCCGAGGAAGGCGAGCTGCGTTTCGACCTGAACATGCCGGAAACACTGCCGCCACTCAACGGTGATCGGGCGTTGTTGTTCGAAGCGTTGGCGAATCTGCTGAGCAACTCGATCAAGTTCACCCCGGTCGGCGGCACGGTGATGCTGCGTGGCGTCAACGCCGGGGGGCAAACGCGGATTGAGGTGCACGACTCAGGACCAGGGATTCCCGAGGCTGAGCGTGAGGCGGTGTTCCAGCGCTTTTATCGTGCCGAAGGTGGGCAACCGCAGGGTGGTTTTGGTTTGGGGCTGTCGATTGTCGCGGCGATTGTCAGCTTGCATGGCTTCAGTCTTGAAGTCGCCAGCAGCGATTTGGGTGGAGCGAAACTGGTGCTCGATTGCCGGCAGAGCCTGATCGAAAACTCCTGACTCCCGACATGATCGTTCCCACGCTCTGCGTGGGAATATCTCAAGGGACGCTCCGCGTTCCAGCTTGCGAAAGGGACGCGGAGCGTCCCGGGCTGCATTCCCACGCAGAGCGTGGGAACGATCATCAACTCAGGTTGGGTAATTGGCTCGGAGTGCTTCGAGTCCACCCTGATAGATGCCGCTGAACAGCGCCACCACTTCCTCATCACTCACGCCTTTGGCGTTGAAGCGCCCCGACCACGTCACCCGCGCGCCCTGCCCCTGGGCTTCGACCTTGATCGTCGCCAGGTAATCAGTGGCCGGGAACGGTGCCTGTTCGATTGAATAGCTGTAAGTCCGGGCAGCGTTGTCGAACGCTTGCAGTCGCTCGACCACCACGCCGCCATCGGCGGTTTGCAGGGTGCGCACACGGCCGCCGTCGCTCAGTTCACTGTTGGGAATAAACGGCAGCCAATCGGGCAGCGTGTTAAAGCCGCCGATCAATTGCCAGACCTGATCGGCCGAAGCCGGGATATCGATGGTTGCGGATGCTGTTGGCATAAATAAACGTCTCTCCAGAATTCAGATAGTCAGGCTGTCGACCACGCCGCCATCGACGCGCAAGGCTGCGCCAGTGGTGGCCGAGGACAGCGGCGAAGCAATGTAGGTCACCAGATGCGCGACCTCTTCGACATCCGCGACACGCTGGATGATCGAGGTCGGGCGGGCCTTGCGCACAAAGGCGTCGGCTTCATCACGCAGGTTGCGCCCGGATTCGGCGGCGGCATCCTTGAGCATGTCTTCCAGGCCATCGGTGAATGTCGGCCCCGGCAGGATCGCATTGACCGTCACCCCGGTGCCAGCCAGACGTTTGGCCAGGCCGTGGGACACCGCCAGATTGGCGCTTTTGGTCACGCCGTAGTTGATCATGTCCGCTGGCGTTGCCACGCCGGACTCCGAAGACAAAAAGATCACCCGGCCCCAGCCCTGCTCGACCATCGCCGGCACGTAATGCCGCGCCAGACGCACGCCGGAAATCACGTTGACCTCATAGAAGCGCGTCCACTCACTGTCCGGCGCTTCGAAGAAATCCACGGCGTCGAAGATGCCGAGATTGTTCACCAGAATGTCGGCACGCGGTTCAGCGGCGAACAATTTCTGTGCGCCTTCGGCAGTACCAAGATCGGCGGTCAAACCACGCAGCTGCGCACCCGGCACCTTCTCGCGAATGCTCGCCAACGCCTGTTCGACCTTGCCCGTGTCGCGACCGATCACCACGACAGTAGCGCCGGACTCGGCCAGCGACTGGCTGATGCCCAAACCGATACCAGCAGTGCTGCCGCTGACAATGGCCAGTTTTCCACTCAGATCAATCTTCATGCTTTCACCTCATCGATGGGCAATGGTGCACGTTCGGAAACCAGCTTGGCGTCGCGCATGGCCTGCCAGAAACCGGCAGGAATGATCGCCGACAGCGCCGCGACATCTTCAGCGATTCGACCGGGTTTACTCGCGCCGGGAATCACCGCAGCAACCGCTGGATTGGCCAGCGAAAACTGTAGCGCAGCGGCTTTCACATCGACGTTGTAAGCAGCGGCGATGCGTTTGATCTGTTCAACCTTGGCGATGACTTCAGGGCTGGCCTGCTGGTATTCGAAGTGCGCGCCACCCGCCAGAATCCCAGAGCTATAAGGACCGCCGACGACGATTTCAACGTTCTGCGCTCGGGCCGAATCCATCAACCGTTGCAATGGGCGTTCGTGATCAAGCAGCGTGTAGCGACCGGCCAACAGGAAGCCATCCGGTTGCGCTTCGCTGAGGTCGAGGGTGAGTTCACACGGCTCGACCTTGTTCACGCCCAGGCCCCAGCCCTTGATCACGCCTTCTTCGCGCAACCGGGTGAGGACTTTGAACGCGCCGGTGCGCGCCTGGTTGAAGTATTCCAGCCATTGATCACCGTAGAAGTCCTGCGCGATGTCGTGTACCCAGACGATGTCGAGGCGATCGGTTTGCAGGCGCTTGAGGCTGTCCTCGATCGAGCGCAGGGTCGCGTCGGCACTGTAGTCGTTGACGATCTTGTTCGGGCGACCGTGTTCGAACACACCACTTTTTTCGCCGAGATCGCGGGCGGCGGCGTCTTCGACTTCATCGAGAATCACCCGGCCGACCTTGCTGCTGAGCACGTAGTCGGCGCGGTTGTATTGCTTCAGTGCTTCGCCGAGGCGGATCTCCGACAGGCCGGAGCCGTAGAACGGCGCGGTGTCGAAGTAACGCACACCGGCATCCCACGCGGCATGCACGGTGGCTTGCGCTTCGTCTTCGGGGATGGCGCGGAACATATTGCCCAGGGGGGCGGTGCCGAAGCCCAGTTGGCCGGGCAGTTTGTCTTTCAAGCTCATTGGTTTTTCCTCGATAGGTTCTGGGTCTGTGTGACCGTTGAGCAGATCCTAGATTGCGACACCGAGACCGTCCAAGACATAATGCGCAGCACTTGAGTCCCTATAGGTCTGACATGATCGATATTCGCCAATTGCGCTACTTCGTTGTAGTCGCCGAGGAAGAACACGTCGGCCGCGCCGCCGAACGGCTGCATATTTCCCAGTCGCCCCTGAGCCGACAGATCGCCCAGCTCGAAGAGCGCCTGGGCCTGACACTGTTCGAACGCAGCCAGCAACGCATTCGCCTGACCCGCGACGGCCAGACTTTTCTTGCCGAAACCCGCGCCCTGCTGACCCACGCCAATCGTCTGGAATCCCTCGGCAAGCGTCTCGGTCGCGGCGAAGAAGGTGGCTTGTGCATCGGCTATATCGAGAACGCCATGCACGCCGGCGTGCTGCCCAATGCCTTGCGTGTGTTGCGCGTGGATCGACCCAATGTGCATGTCGCGCTGTATAACCTCAGTTCCGCCGAGCAATTGGAGGGCCTGCGTCAGCGTAGTCTCGATATTGCCTTGGTGAGTGAGCCGCCGACCGATGACGATCCTGATTTGGTGGGCTTTCAGGTGCTGGATGAGCCGATGCTGCTGGCGTTGCCGGAACATCATCCGCTGGCGCAACTCGTTTCGTTAAAGCCGGAGGATCTGGCCGCTCAGGAATGGATCGGCGTGCAACCGCGCCAGGATGCCAACGATGAGTTCGTCAGCGCCTGCATCCGCGCCGGCTTCACCCCGGATGTGCGCATGCAGGCGACCGAGCCTTTTACTGCGCTGGGGCTGGTGGCGTCGGGGTTGGGGATTGCGATGATTCAGAAGGGTTTGAGCCATAACGCACCGCCGGGGGTGGTGTTGCGGGAGCTGCCGTGGTTGACGCTGACCACGCCTTTGTGGGCGGCGTGGCACCGCATCAATTTGCGGCCGTTGGTGGAGACGTTCAGGAAAGTGCTGACTGGCTCGGATATCACCGGCGCCTGACAGTCTGTGGCCCCTCACCCTAGCCCTCTCCCAAGGGAGAGGGAACCGATTGGGGGAAATTGGAGAAGTGCGCCGACTTGCCGGATTCGCTGTGAATCCAGAATCGACAGCAATCTTTCAGGTCGACGTCTATTGCAGCACACCCCGGTCAGTCCCCTCTTTCAAGGGCGAGGGATTCGCTGTGAATCCATAATCGATAGCAATCTTTAAGGTCGACGTCTGATACAGCACACCCCGGTCAGTCCCCTCTTTCAAGGGCGTGGGTTTCGCTGTGTATCCATAATCGACAGCAATCTTTCAGGTCGACGTCTGTTGCCGCACACCCCGGTCAGTCCCCTCTTTCAAGGGCGTGGGATTCTCTGTGAATCCAGAATCGACAGCAATCTTTCAGGTCGACGTCTATTGCAGCACACCCCAGTCAGTCCCTCTTTCAAGGGCGTGGGTTTCGCTGTGAATCCATAATCGATAGCGATCTTTCAGGTCACGTTTGATGCAGCGCACCCCGGTCAGCCCCCTCTTTCGAGGGCGTGGGTTTCGCTGTGAATCCATAATCGACAGCAATCTTTCAGGTCGACGTCTGTTGCAGCACACCCCGGTCAGTCCCTCTTTCAAGGGCGAGGGATTCGCTGTGAATCCATAATCGACAGCGATCTTTCAGGTCGACGTCTGTTGCCGCACAACCCGGTCAGCCCCCTCTTTCAAGGGCGAGGGATTCGCTGTGAATCCATAATCGACAGCGATCTTTCAGGTCGACGTCTGTTGCAGCACACCGCGGTCAGTCCCCTCTCCCTCCGGGAGAGGGTTAGGGTGAGGGGCAATCCTGAGGCGGGCGCAAATCCAGAAGCCGCCCAATGACCCAACGCCCACAACCATTGCTGCTTTACTGAGAAGACTCCGCCGCCAAACGAGCCTTCCGGCATGAACCGCAACGACCTGCGCCGCGTTGACATGAACCTGCTGGTGATTTTCGAAACCCTGATGTTCGAAAAGAACCTGACCCGTGCCGGGGAAAAGCTGTTCCTCGGCCAGCCCGCCGTCAGCGCCGCACTCGCCCGTCTGCGCGACCTGTTCGATGATCCGCTGTTGGTGCGCAATGGCCGCACACTGGAACCGACACAACGGGCACTGGCCATCCTCAAGGAACTGCAACCGGCGATGGACACCATCTCCGGAGCAGTCAGCCGGGCCAAGGATTTCGACCCGTTGGCCAGCCGCGACGTGTTCCGTATCGGCCTCTCCGACGACGCCGAATTCGGCCTGCTGCCGCCGCTGCTCAAGCAACTGCGCGAAGAAGCGCCGAACGTGGTGGTGGTGATTCGCCGGGTCAACTTCCTGTTGATGTCGTCGATGCTGGCGAGCGGTGAAATCTCCGTCGGCGTCAGCTACACCACCGAACTGCCGGCCAACGCCAAGCGCAAGAAACTGCGCGATCTGCGCTGCAAGATCCTGCGTGCCGACGACCGTCCCGGTGCACTGACACTCGACGACTACTGCGAACGCCCGCATGCGCTGGTGTCGTTTTCCGGGGACCTGGGCGGGGCTATCGATAACGATCTGGCGCGGGTCAATCGCACTCGCCGCGTGGTGCTGGCAGTGCCGCAATTTGCCGGATTACGGGCGATTCTGGCCGGCACCGACATGCTCGCCACGGTGCCGGATTTCGCCGCGTGTGCACTGGTCGAGGGCAGCAGCGCATTACGCGCCGATGACCCGCCATTTGCTATCGTGCCTTCGGAATTGTCGATGGTCTGGAACGGCGTTAACGACAACGATCCGGCGGAACGCTGGTTGCGTTCGTTGATTGCCCATCACATGTCGGCGCCGCTGCCACCGGGGGCGCACTGAACGCTTTGAAGTTCGCATCGACTTCGCGCAGGTACACCGGCAGATCTGTCATCGGCGGCATCTGTGGAATCTCGAAGTACATCTGGATCACCCAGCCCCGGTGATAGCTGTTGTGGTTGATCACATGCAGAAAAATTGCCCCGGCGTTCATGGTACCGCCGTCGCCGGAAACGAATCTGAAATCGATGTCGCGATTCAGCGCTGCTTCGGTCTGCTGCGCGCTCCAGGTTTTGTACCAGCCATCGACTTCCGCCTGCGCTGTACGCAAGTCGCCAAGCCTGGCGTGTACCAGATCATGGGAGGACTGGAAGCCATGTTCGCGCCCTTCAAGGTGAGCCTGCCAGATACGATCGACTACATAAATGTGGTTCAAGGTGCCGAGCATGTTCTTGAAGATCGTTTTGCGCTCGCGGGTGATTTCCTCCGCTGGCAACGCTTCAAGGCTGTCGAACAGGCGTTGATTGGCCCAGACCTTGTAGTCCGCAAACAGCTGGGCAGTGGCCAGGTTGATCATCGCGAAACCCCGCACGCACAAAAAAGGCTCCGGATAGCATAGATCGGGTTGGCCCCGGCGGCGCGGCGCCTGATCGTCGGTCACGCACTACACTGCAAACATCAGCGACTTCGTTGAGGTGACCATGAAAATGTCTGCGCAAATGACCGTTGTCGCGATGCTGGCCACCCTCGCCTGGCTGGGTCTGGCGTTTCGCTCGGTGGTCGGACTGATGCTGGCGGCGCTGACGTTGATCCCGTTGATTGCCCGGATTCATTCGGAAGAAGCTCTGCTGCGTGCACACTTTGGGGCGGAGTACGACGTCTATTGCGCGCGCAGTTGGCGTTGGGTGCCGGGGGTTTACTGACCTCCAATCGACACTGGACAAATGTGGGAGCGAGCCTGCTCGCGAAAGCGGTGGGTCAGCCAAGATCAATAGTGGCTATGACAATGCTTTCGCGAGCAGGCTCGCTCCCACAGGGATTGGGGGGTGTCAGTTGCGTTGCAGGTGCAGGCCGTTGCTGTCGACTGCGACGCGGATGTCAGCGTAACTGGCCAGCGTCGCATGGGCCGTTTCCAGCGCATGCTGATGTGTGGTGGTGATGATCATCAACGGCGCACCGGCGGCTTCGGCAGCCTGAATGCCGACCGTGGCGTCTTCGAATATCAGGCAATCACGCGGTTCCAGGCCAAGACGTTGGGCAGCCAGTAAGTAGCCGGCCGGATCGGGTTTGCCGGCCTTCACATCCTCAGCGGTGATCATCACCGCAGGCTCTGGAATCCCCGCTGCCGCCATCCGCCGCAAGGCCAGACCCCGTGGCGCCGATGTCACCATTGCCCAGCGATCTTTCGGCAGGCTGTTGAGAAATGCCGCCGCGCCGGGAATCTCGACAATGCCTTCAACGTCGCCGATTTCCGCCTCGGTGATGAACGCCGCTTGCGCCTCGGCATCCACCCCCGGCAGGTTCAGACGGGTGATGGTATCGATTGCGCGCGCGCCATGAATGGTCGGCAAAAAGCTTTCCACATCGACGCCATGGCGCACGGCCCAAGCCGACCAGATCCGCTCGGCGGCAGCGATGGAATTGAGGACGGTGCCGTCCATGTCGAACAAAAACGCGCCGAATGCGCGATTGAAAAGGGTGTCGTGAGCAGACAAAAGTTCGCTTCCTCTGGCAAGGGGCCGGGCAAATGTGCCCGGCAATGTAGCACTTGTCAGTGCAGGCGCAGAGCCTTGGACTTGAAGGCGCTGTCGACGCAGTCGAGCAATTGACCGATGGCCCAGGGCTTCTTGATGAACGCCACCGAATGCTTGACCCCGGAGGTCTCGGGCGTTTCATAGCCGGACATGACCATCACCGGCTTGTCCGGCCAGCGGTCGCCGACCAGGTTGGCCAGATCAGCGCCATTGAGGGTGCCGGGCATGGTGATATCGGTCAGCAACAACGCCACTTGCTGCGCATGTTGCTCCAGATATAGCGAAGCCGCGTCGGCGCTGGTATGTGGCTCGACCTTAAAACCTTCCTCCTGAAGAATTTCGCAAAGAAACTCCAGAATCAACGGATCGTCCTCGACTACCAGAATCAACCCGCCAGGAAGGTGCGCGTCCGCCGTCGGTGTTGGGCACATGAAACTGCACTCCCTGAATTGCATTAACGATTTAGCGGCTTGAATCCGCTGCTTAACTGGTATGAGCAGCGGGCTCTGCAGAAATTCACTTTTGATACAGGTCTTTTGCGAAACGTCGTTTTTGCCCGTCAGCGGCAATCGTTCGTGACGGCGTATTTGTGGTTAAAATGCCGGCCCTTTTGCTTGCCGATCCTGACCGATGAACCCTGAAGCCCTCGCCACCCTCCACGCCCATCTGCTGCCGGCCCTCGCGGCCGCACCGAGCGAAACCCGTCGCCTGTTTCACGGGCGCGGACGCTGCTGGGCCGGGCTGGAGCAGTTGACCGTGGACTGGCTACAAGGTGTGGTGCTGGTGTCGTTGTTCAAGGAACCGGCGCCTGAGCAACTGGAAAACCTCAAGGCGCTGCTGCTGGAGCTCACGGAGTCCGTCGAATGGAAACAGTCTGGCGCGCACACCTTGCTGATCCAGCATCGCTACTTGCCGCAGAGCACCGCCGAATGGCTGCTGGGTAAAGAGATTGATGAAATGAGCATCGTCGAGGGCGGTTTGCAGTACCGCGTCGACCTGGGACGCAAACAGAACGCCGGGCTGTTTCTCGACATGCGTTACGGGCGCAATTGGGTGCGCGCACAGGCCAGCGGCAAACGCGTGTTGAATCTGTTTGCCTACACCTGCGGCTTTTCCGTGGCAGCCATCGAGGGCGGCGCCAGCCATGTGGTCAATCTGGACATGTCCCGCGCGGCACTGAGCCGTGGCCGCGACAATCATCGCTTGAACGGCCATGACCTGAGCAAAGTCAGTTTCCTCGGCCACGACCTGTTCAAGTCCTGGGGCAAGGTGATCAACAGCGGCCCTTACGATCTGGTGATCATTGATCCGCCATCGTTCCAGAAAGGCAGTTTCCTGCTGACCAAGGACTACCAGCGCGTACTGCGTCGTCTGCCGGAATTGCTTACGGCGCAAGGCACAGTGCTGGCGTGCATGAACGATCCGGCGTTCGGTTCGGATTTTTTGATTGAGGGCGTGACGCAGGAAGCGCCGAGTCTGCGCTTTGTAGAGCGTTTGGAAAATCCGCCGGAGTTTCCGGATATTGATCCTGAAAGCGGCCTCAAGGCTTTAGTCTTCCAGCGCACTATCTGACACCCAGAAGATCCCCTGAACAACGCACATCCCCCTGTGGGAGCGAGCTTGCTCGCGAAAGCGTTTTGTCAGTCGCCAGTGAGGTTGACTGATCTACCGCATTCGCGAGCAAGCTCGCTCCCACAGGTTTATGTGTACAGCTGATGATCTTTAGTGAGGGCGCAGCACCAAGGCAAACAACTCCCCATGCCCGGTAACATTGAGCTTGTGATACAGATTGCGCCGATGCACCTTGACCGTCTCCGGCGAGATGCCCATCTGCTGGGCCATCGCCTTGCTGGAAAAACCCTGCAGGATCAGCCGCGCGGTATCGACCTCACGCACCGTCAGCCGCGCATCGAAACGATCAAGCAACGTTGCCAGATCACCGACCAGCGTTTGCGCCACCGCGCCCTGCGGCGGCAGCAACTGCACATGCCGACGCATCGCCGCCAGCACCCAATCGCGTACGCACAACAGCCTGCCTTGCTCGGCCATGTCGAACGGCGTCGCACGCCCCAATGACAAACCGAGCACGCCGTCCTCGACGTTGATCATGAACTGCAACTCGTCTTCGCCCACCACCGAGCGAAAGTAGCTCTGGTAATACTCGCTGTGCAGAAACTGGTCCGGCGCCACCGAGGCCAGGCTGTGCAAGCCGTCGGCAATACCGGTCGACGCGGTCTGGTAAAACGGATCGAGCAGGTACATCCCGGCGCTGTAACCGGCCAGTTCTTCCTGCTCGTCGGGACGGCCCTTGCTGTCGAAGTCGATCAGCAATTGCGGCGCCTGCCCGGCTTTCATCAGCGCCACCAGCGCATTGTCCAGCGGCACCAGCAGCCGCAACGTGTCCACCAGCGCACGCCAGAAACCGTCCTGACCGACACGGGCAAACACCCGCGCCAGGCTTTGATGCACTGGCAACTCCTGCAGCAACGCGTCCACGCACTACCCCTTTTGAGTAACCCATGATGGGAATGGGTCAGGCCTGGCCGGCCCGATAGGCTGACCACTCTTGTTCATCACCGGCCTGCACAGGCCAGGAGTGCCGCATCATGCGTCGTCACCGTGGCTGTATCAACCTCGGCATAAAACTGGGCCTGCTCGCCGGTATTGGCGCCGGCTCAATCGCCATGGCTGCCGACGCGCCGAGCGTGCACGTTTACAACTGGTACGACTACATCGGCCCGAACACCCTCCACGATTTCCAGCGCGACAGCGGTATCCAGCCGGTCTACGACACCTTCGACAGTGCCGAAGTCCTCGAAGGCAAACTGATGACCAGCCGCAGCGGCTACGACGTGGTGGTAGCCAGCAACTTCAGCCTGCCGACGCTGATCAAGGCCGGTGCCCTCGCCCCGCTGCCACGCGAGCAACTGCCGGGCTGGAAGAATCTCGATGCCGATTTGCTGGCGAAACTGGCCAACAACGATCCCGGCAATCAATACGCCGTGCCGTATCTGTGGGGCACCAATGGCATCGGTTACAACGTCGACAAGGTGCGCGCAGCGCTAGGCGACAAAGCGCCGGTGGACTCCTGGGATCTGGTGTTCAACGAAGCCAACCTCGCCAAACTCGGCCAGTGCGGTGTGGCGATGCTGGATTCGCCGTCGGAGATGTTGCCGGTCGCCCTGCACTATCTCGGTCTGCCGCCGAACAGTACCGATCCCGAGGACTATAAAAAAGCCGAAGCGTTGCTGCTCAAACTGCGCCCGCACATCGCTTACTTCAACTCGTCGAAATTCATCAGTGACCTGTCCAACGGCAACATTTGCGTGGCGGTCGGTTGGTCGGGAGCGATGCTCGAAGCCAAGACCAATGCCGAGCAGGCCAACAACGGCGTGAAGATCGCCTACAGCCTGCCCAAGGAAGGCGCGCCGGTGTGGTTCGACACGCTGGTGCTGCTCAAGGACGCGCCGAATCGTCCTCAAGGTCTGGCCTTTATCGACTATCTGCTGCGCCCCGAAGTGATCGCGCCGGTCAGTGATCATCTGTCGTACCCCAATGGCAACCGCGCGGCGACAGCGCTGGTGGCCGAAGCCACGCGGGACAACCCGGCGGTTTATCCGTCTGCCACGGCGATGGCCACGCTGTACACGCTTGAGCCTTTGCCGAAAGCCACCGAGCGCGTGCGTACGCGGGTGTGGAGCAAGGTCAAGAACGGCCAGTAAGACCTTTTGAACATTTCACAAAACCCTGTGGGAGCGAGCTTGCTCGCGAATGCGGTGGCTCAGTCGACATCAATGTTGAATGTCCGACTGCCTTCGCGAGCAAGCTCGCTCCCACAGGGGTCGGCGAATAACCCTGCATTTTTTAGAGAGACAACAATCAATGAAACCTCGTGCCCGTGACCTCAACATCCGCATCGGCCAATTGCATCCCGGCCCGCTCAACGCCATCACCGACGTTCCCGGCGTACGCGTCGGCCATAGCAATGTGCGCGGCCGCAGCAGCGCCGGGCGGGACATTTGCACCGGCGTCACGCTGATCGAACCGCGCCGGGGTTCGACCAATCAGCAACCGTGTTTTGCCGGGGTGCATGTGCTCAATGGCAACGGTGACGCCACCGGGCTTGAGTGGATTCGCGAGGCGGGTCTGCTGACCAGCCCGATTGCGTTCACCAACACCCACAGCCTCGGCGTGGTGCGCGATGCGTTGATTGCACTGGATCGCCAGCAGCAACCCGACGACGGTCGCCTCTACTGGAACATGCCGGTGGTGCTGGAAACCTTTGACGGTTTGCTCAACGACATCAACGGCTTTCACGTCCAGCCCGAACATGTGGCCGAAGCGCTGGCCGCAGCCGTTGACGGTCCCGTCATGGAAGGTGCCGTCGGCGGTGGCAGCGGTATGATCTGCCACGAATTCAAGGGTGGCATCGGCACTTCGTCGCGCCGTTTGAGCAGTGCCCAGGGTGGCTGGACCGTCGGTGCGATCGTGCAGGCTAATCACGGTATTCGCAGTGAGTTGCGGGTCGATGGCTATCCGGTCGGGCGATATATGGAACAGAAAGATTCGCCGTTCTTGCGGGCATCGTTGCCGCATCCGGGCATGGGCTCGATCGTCGTCTGCCTAGCCACCGATGCGCCGCTGTTGCCCCATCAATGCACACGTCTGGCACAGCGCGCGAGTCTAGGGCTGGCGCGTACCGGCGGTGGCAACGAGGATCACAGCGGCGACATCTTCATCGCCTTCGCCACCGGCAACGCTCACGTCCCGCCGGCGGCCTACGAAGGCAAAGGCGCGCCAACCTGCGACGGTTTGCGCATGGTCAACAATGACCACATCAGCGAGCTGTTTCTGGCCGCGACCGAGGCGGTTGAAGAAGCGATCATCAATGCCCTGGTGGCGAGTGACAGCACAGAGGGCAACGGGCACTCCGTGCCGGGACTCGATGCCGACACCCTGCTCGCTGCCCTCGAAAAATCAGGCTGGCCTGGATCGCGATAACATCCGAGTTTCCCTGTGGGAGCGAGCCTGCTCGCGAAGACGGAGTGTCAGTCGACTCAATATTGCCCTGACACAGCGCCTTCGCGAGCAGGCTCGCTCCCACAAAGGATTACGTCGGTAACTGGGTACCAGGTTCACGCCGCTGCCCGGACGACTGGCGGTACTTGAGCCGCCACTTGCACACTCCTAGGATGGAATCACGCAGTGGCTCCGCTCTTCGAGCGCTGCGTAGGCACGGGTGCTCTGAACCCCAATCAAGCCCGTGCCTTGCTTCATGCGCCTCTTGAGCCTCGAGGGCTCTACTTCCTCCCCATCAAAGAGCTTTGAGGCTCTTTTTTTGTCTGCGAAAAATCAGCTGTCCGGCAACGAATCAGCGCGAATCGAGCGCCAGGCCGCTTGCGCCAGCAACTCGCGATAATCCGTCGGGCTGCCCTTCACCCGCCCCGCCAACCAGGCGCGGCAGTAACTGTCGGCCTGGCCAATGATCAACGACGGCAACAGCTCGGCGGGCATCGCCTGGAGTTCGGCAGCGCGGCCCGATTCGGCCAGCCAGTCGCGCAGACGCACATTGCGAATCTTGTTGCTCTGCGCCAGTTCATCCTTGAACGGCCCTTTGGTCACGGCAAATCGCGCGTGGTACTGAAAGCGCGCCCACTCCGGTTGACGTTCAACCCAATCGACATAACTGAACACCAGCGCCTGCACACCCTCCTCGGTGGTTTGCGCCGCGTCCAGATAGGTGTCGCGCAGCCGTGCCTGATCCTCCAGCGCGGTGAAAAACAACGCCGCTACCAAGCCCTCCTTGTTGCCGAAATGGTGATAGATCGCCCCGACACTGGTGTCGCACTCGGCGCGAATCATCTCGATGGTGGTGGCCTCGATCCCCTGTTCGTTGAACAGGCTTAGCGCCTTGCGAAAGATGTCGCGTTTGAGCTCGGCGCGGCGGCCGGGGTAGCTGCGTTCAAGTAGATCTGCGGTGTCCATGCGGCTCACTGCCTGAAAATCGGGAGGGAAAGGCACCGTCGTGCCCATGAAAAAAACACGCACAGGTTGACAGATTTCCCGCAGACCGAATACCGTTCCGTTACAGAATATTATTCTGTAACGGAACATCATTCTGCAAAATCACTTTCCGCGAGGCGTTTCCATGAGTCAGTTTCTCAGCGTGTTCAACAGCGCAGGTCCGCAAGCGTTCAGTCAGATGGCCTGCCAGGTCGCGCCGTACTTCAGCACTATCAACCCGTTGGTCACCGAGTTGCGCCCCAACGCGGCGACGGTGCAGGTGCCGTTTCGTCGCGAGATCACCAATCACCTCGGCACTGTGCATGCGATTGCCATGTGCAACGCCGCAGAACTCGCCGCCGGGATGATGACCGATGTGTCGATCCCGGCCGGCGCACGCTGGATCCCCAAAGGCATGAGCGTGGAATATCTGGCCAAGGCGAAAACCGATGTGACGGCAGTGGCCAGCGGTGAGGGCGTGGATTGGCAAAGCGCGGGGGACAAGATCGTCACCGTGGATATTCGCGATACCGAGGGCAAGCACGTGTTCACGGCGCGGATCACCATGAACGTCAAACTCGGCTGAATGTCGGGCAGAAAAAAGCCCTTGCTGCGGGATTCACAGCAAGGGCTGTTTCGCCGAGGCGGGATCAGTGCACGGTCAGGCGCTGGCGGACAAATTCTTCGGTGTGGCGGGTGGTCTGGTCGAGGTGTCGATCGCGCTGCTTCTCGGCGTCGAGCATCGCCCGCTTGCTGTTTTTCTGCAGCAGATAGGTGTGGATCTGCTGCACTTCCAGCGACCGGTAAATCGGCGTGGTATCGATAAACCCGCGCAAGCCGTTGCTGCGGTAATGCCGGGTACTCATCAACACCTGGGTTTCACGCTGGCCAATCACCTCAAAGCCCAGCGCTTCGAAGTACGGGACTTTGCCGACCGTGCAGGCCAGTTCCGCGTGAGGATAACGCCCGACCATTTCGCCGATCATTGCCCGCGCCACGCCTTGACGCCGATGCCCTTCACGCACCGCCATATAGGCGACGCTGCACGCTTCCCAATCGCCCTGCACCGGCAGGTACAACAGAAAGCCGATCACTTGCTCTGGATCATCTTCGTCGGTGGCGACCAGCAACTCGACGTCGGTGCCCTTCTCGCCATTCAACGCTTCCAGATACAGATGCACCTCATAGCCAACTGCGTACTGATAGACGTTGTACAGCAGATTGCTCGGGCCAAGGCCGACCGCGCTGATGTCGCTCAGGTAGTCGACGACCATCTGCAGGATCTGGCTGTTGACGCCCTCGGGGCATGGGGATTTGAAATGGGTGATGCGTGGCATGACGAACTCCGACGGTAAAAAGCGTTGTCGACCGCCGCAGCGGTCGACGAGCCGCGACATCATACCGTGACCGGCCCGGCGGACGTCTAAAGTTCCTCTCCGGGAGAACGTTCTGGCAGATCCAAGCGATGAAAGAACAGGACCGGTTTTATTGACTGGCGAGGTCACTGCTGTGGCGCCACCACTTTGAATTTGATGGCGATGTCCTTGGACACCACGGTGTCCGCCCACTCCCCCGCGCCGAGGCCGAACTCGTCACGCTTAAGTATCAGCTCACCGTCGAAAATGCCAATGTCGCTGCCCGGCTTCAGTTCCACCGGCACTTGCACTTCGCGGGTAATGCCCTTGAGGGTAAGTTGTCCGTCTATCAGGTAGCGGCGCTCGGCCACTTGGGTGAAACGCCGGGATTCGAAAACCGCCACGGGGAATTTTTCGGTGTCGAACCACGCCGGTTTCACCAGCTCGGTGTTGGCGTCTTCGCTGCCGGCATCGATGCTGTTGAGCTCAATGTGCAGCGTGGTACGGGCGTTGTCGATATCGTCAGTGTCGAATTCCAGCGTTGCCTCGAACTTGCCGAAGGTGCCGTACATCGGCGAGCCCATCTGGTTGTAGGTGAAACTGATCTGACTCGCGTTGGTATTGACCCGCGTATATTCGACAGCCTGCGCGGCACAGGCGACGCACAGCGAACACGCGGCAGCCAGCAGCAATCGGATCGACATGGGACTCTCCAGGCGGGGCTGGCCGTCGAGGGCCTCGATTGACTTAAGCAAACATCCGCGCGTTACGCCAGCGCCTACACCAACCGCTCGATCTTCTGATGCTGCCAGATCAGTTTGTAATACAGGGTCTGCAACACCAGCATGCCCAGATACGCCACCGGAAACGCCATCCATACGCCCTGCAAACCATATTGCCCGTCCAGCCAGTACGCCGCCGGCAGTTGCACACCGACTACACAAATGATCGCGATCGCCACCGGCACCAGCACCGTGCCGCTGGCGCGCATGATCCCGCCGATAATCGCCTGGAAGCCGAATACCAACAGGCTCCACAACATGATGTGCAGCAGATGCTCAGCCATCGCCCGGGTCGAGTCCTCGGTCAGGAACAGGCCCAGCAACCAGTGCGACAACAGGTAGCCGAGCACAATCAAACCGCCGGTCAGGCACACGTTGATCAACAGCCCGGTGCGCAGAATCGGCCCCATGCGCTCCAGCCGTCCGGCGCCGATAGCCTGCGCGCCAAGAATCGACGCGGTGATCGCAATCGACAACGCCGGAAACTGCACATAGTTGACGATCTGCGTCACCGCGCCATACGCCGCCGTCGCTTGCGAGCCGTGCTGGTTGACCAGCGCCAGAATCACCAGCTCCGACAGCGACAGCACAATCATCTGCACGCCGGTCGGCAGACCGATGCGCAAGACCTTGCCGAGAATCGCCCCGTCGAGCCGCAACGCGGAGAAGAACTCGCGGTCCGGCGCCAGTGGATGACCCTTGCGAATCAGACGCCACGCCAACCACGCCATCGCCGCCAGGTTACCGGCCAGCCCGGCGTATGCCGCGCTCTGAATGCCCAGCTGCGGCAAACCGAACCAGCCGCGAATCAGCGCCGGCGTCAGGGCCAGCCCGACACAGGTCGACACCACCAGCGCCAGCAACGGCGACAGCGTATCGCTGACCCCGCGCAACAGTTGCGTGAACAACACAAACACCAGCAGCGACGGCAAGATCCACATCATCACATGGGCATACGCCACCGCATCGTCGAGCACATCCGCCGGCGTCCCCAGCCCCGCCAATGCCTGCCGCGCAAACACGCTGCCCAACACCGCCGCCACCAGCCCGATCAATACGCCCAGCAACAGCGTCGCACCGGCAATCGCCTTGACCATGTGCGGCTCACGCGCGCCCCAGGCCTGACCGATCAACACACCGGCGCCCGCGCCGAGGCCGATCACCAGGGCGATAAAAAAGAACACCACGGGAAACATCCCCGACACCGCCGCCAGTGCCTGGGTACCGAGCATCTGGCCGATGTAGATGCTGTTGACCGTACCCGACATCGATTGCAGAAAATTCGACAGCACCATGGGCGCGAGGAACAGCAGGTAGGTGTGCCAGAGGGGGCGTTGGGCGGCGGCTTGCATTGAATAGAGGTCCATCTCGAACGGCGGGAGGGCTGATGGAGGATAGCTTCGGCGAGTTGCACGCGGGGCGCAATTAACATTTCAAATCGGTGTTTATGACCGGTGGCCGCGCCTGTGTAATGGGCACGGTTTTGTAGGTGTCCGTTCAGAGCTGTGTTAAACAACTGCCACTTTCCCTTCTCTCATCGAGGCTCTGTTCATGCTGCGCTTTGCCCATCTGCTGACTGCCACCCTCCTCGCCGTGCTCGCCACCAGCGCTCACGCCACCGCGCCCGGCGAAATCTTGAAGCCATTACTGCAAACGCTGAACGAACGCCTGAACATCGGCGACCTCGTCGCGTTGACCAAATGGGACAGCGGCAAGCCGATTCAGGACAGCCCCCGTGAGGCGCAGGTCATCGCCAACGCGCGAACGCTGGCCACCGAGCGCCAGCTTGACCCGGATGACGTGGCGCAACTGATTGCCGCGCAAATGGAGGCGAACAAACTGGTGCAGTACGGTTTGCTCGCACAATGGCAGGCGGCCGGTGCCGCGCCGGACACCCCTCGCCCCGACTTGGGCAAACAGATTCGCCCGCGTCTGGATGAACTGCAAACCCGTCTGCTGCAGCAATACGCCGCGTTCCTGCCGTATCGCCATGACGCCAATTGCCCGGTGTGGCTGGCCAAGGCGCGCAGTGGCCTGACCCACGACGCGCTGCATGAACTGGCGCTGACAAGGGCGACCGGTGAGTTGTGCATTCGGGTGACCACCCCGTAAACGGGGCTTGGGGCATACATTGCTGGCGTCGATAGTCACCATCACGGCAATGAAGTTCTCATAAAAAATCCACGGCGTAACATCAGCTCCATACCAACCAACAACACCCCGGAGCACACGATCATGAAACGCCAGACCCTTCTCAGCATCGCTTTCTCGGTTTTCGCCATTAACGCTTTTGCCGCCACCCCGGCACACATCCAGGTCGCTGAAGGCGGCTCGGACAAGTTGATTGAAAGTCGTGTTGCTGAGGGCGGTTCCGATCGTCTGATCGAACGCCGCGTCGCTGAAGGTGGTTCCGATCGTCTGCTCGAGCGCCGCGTCGCTGAGGGCGGTTCCGATCGTCTGCTCGAACGCCGCGTTGCCGAAGGTGGTTCCGATCGTCTGCTTGAACGCCGCGTTGCCGAAGGTGGCTCCGATCGTCTGCTCGAACGCCGCGTTGCCGAAGGTGGTTCCGATCGTCTGCTTGAACGCCGCGTTGCCGAAGGTGGCTCCGATCGTCTGATCGAACGCCGCGTCGCATAAATCACTGGCTTCACCGCAATCCCCTAAAAAGCCCGGCCTGATCAGCCGGGCTTTTGCTTGTCCGCAATCATCCATTACCTGACTGGTCACCCAGCACCCATTGCGCATACCATGCGGCCACAACTCCAAAACAGACCTCGCCCGCCCATGCTCAAAGCCAGTCTGCGTAGCCACCTCACCCTTTGGTTTGCCGGTTTGTCCTTGTTGACGCTGCTGAGCGTGGGCTTCTATGTGGGTCACATCGCCACTGAACAAATGAAGCAGGCCAGCGGCAATGCGCTACTCAACACGGCGCGTTCGGCGGCATCGTTACTGGGTGAACAACTGCGCGAACGCCAGTTGGAGGTTTATCTGCTCAGCCGCGCGCCGCATCTTGAGCGTGGCGATCTGGATAACCCGGCGATTCTGAAATCCATGCAACTGCGCACTCAGGCGCGCACCGAGTACGCGTGGATGGGCGTCACCGACGCCGAGGGCAAGGTGCATCAAGCGGTGAACGACTTGCTGGTCGGCCTGTCGGTGCAACAACGGCCGTGGTTCCAGGCCGGGTTACGCAGTGAGTACACCGGCGATCCTCATGAGGCGGTGCTGCTGGCGAAAATGCTCCCGGCCCTGCCGAATGGTGAACCGCTACGCTTCATCGATTTCGCCGCACCGATCCGCAACGCCGACGGCCAGGTGATTGGTGTCCTGGGCGCCCACGCACACTGGAGTTGGGTGACGCGCATTGTTGAATCGGCGGCGTTTGCGTATAAAAACTCAATGCCGGATATCGAAGCGTTGATCATCGATCACGATGGCAAGATTCTCTATCCCGAAGCGCTGATGGGTCAGCAACTGGCGGCGACTGATTCGAAATTGCAGGGCTGGACGGCGGGTAACGGCTTCCTCACCAGCATGGTCACTGTGCCGACGCCGTCGAGCACCGCGCTGTCGTGGTCGATCGCGGTGCGCCAGCCATTGGAAACCGCACTGCAACCGGCGCGCCTGCTGATGTACAAATTGCTGATACTGGGTGTGGTCGCAGCGGTGCTGTTCGGCCTGGTGGCCTACTATCTGGCGCTGTACCTGAGCCGCCCGATCGAACAGCTCGCCCGTTCTGCCCGGCAGGTGCAGAACAAAGAGCCCGGCGCGCAATTTCCGCTGCAACACCCGGTACGGGAAATTGCCCAGCTCGGACGATCCATTGATGCCATGACGCAATCACTGCTCGGCAAAGAGCGCGAACTGCAAGAGGCCAATGCCTCGCTGGAAGCCACGGTGGCACAACGCACTGCGGCACTGACGCAGGCCAACGCCGAACTGCTGAGCCTGGCGACTCACGATGGCTTGACCGGCGTTTACAACCGTCGTCGCTTCGACGAGAAACTTACCGAATACACCCTGTTGTTCCGCCGCACCGGGCGCCCGTTCGCGCTGCTGCTGATCGATGCCGACCACTTCAAGCGCATCAATGACAGCCACGGTCACGCGGTGGGTGATGATGTGCTGCAACAGTTGGCGCAACTGATCCAGAGCAGCTTGCGCACCACTGATTTCGTCGCCCGCTACGGCGGTGAAGAGTTCGCGGTGCTGTTGCCGGAAATCGCCAAACCCGACACCCCGGAAGTCGTCGCCGAGAAGATCCGCGCGGCAGTGGCCGAGGCGCACTTCCCTGCTGTCGAACAGGTGACGGTCAGCATCGGTGTCGGTCTGGCAGACCCGGCCGACAACAGCCACAGCGCACTGATCAAACGCGCCGACCAGCAACTGTATCAAGCCAAGGCGGCGGGCCGTAATCAGGTGGCGTGATCAGCCCTTCACTGTTTCAAGTGTTCGACCAGCTTACCGACCACCAGATCAGACACATGACTGAATGCCTTGCGCAACGCTTCGGGATCCGTGGCGTACTGCTCCGGTGTATAGGCGATGGTGTTGGCGTCGTTGGACACGGAAATGGTGTCGAAATTACGCCATACCGCCGAGCCGTTGCGTTTGATTTGGGCCGTGGCGCCGATCACCGGGTACAAAACGGTGCTGTAGTTCTTCAGGCAAAGCCCCCATTGCGATACCAGGATTTCGACCTCGGCATCGGCTCGCTCATCGTCACCCACGACGGTAAACAGATGTTCCTGCTGCACACGTTTTTCGAAGCTCTGCCGAATCAACTTGCTCAGGTCAATGTCATGGGCCTTCATGTTGTTGCGAATCGCCAGCGTAATATCTCCGGTGACGACGTCCGCCGCTTTCGTCCCAGCGACGGAGCCCGTCCCCGTCAACGCACCGGCGCCGATGGTCGACGCACCGGAGGCCATGCCCGCCGCCGCACCGGCTCCGGCGCCCAGACCTGCTCCCCAGGCCTGCGTCATGCTGGTGTACTGAAAGTTGTCGACGGCGACAAACACCGGCAGCACTTTCAGGGTTTTGATCTGCTGGCGGTCTTCAACGGTTAGATCTTTGGTCACGCAACCCGTTAGCAAAACGAAGGCAGCAACCACGCCGAATAACTTTTTCATGTCGTTTTTCAATCTGAGACCAGGGTGACAGGCATATCGCCCGAACACGCTAATACTTGAATCGCAATCAAGGCCAGGCGCTCACGCCGGACCTTGTATTGATGATCAAAACTCAGGTATTGGTCTTCAACTTCGTCCACAAGCGCGTCGTCAGCCGCGCAATCTTCGCCGGCAATTCCTCCACCGTGAACAACTTCTCCATCACGCTCTTCGGCGGGTAGATCGCCGCATCCTGCTTCACGTGCGGATTGAGAAAATCACTGGCGGCGGCATTCGGGTTGGCGCGGTTTACGTACCAGGCTCTCAACGAGGCTGATGTGCATCGCCTCGCTGAGCAATTGCCATGGACGTTAACTTCAAGTGTTCGCTCTTTCGATAAATTTACACAGCCGCGTTATCTGACTGCCGAGATCCATTACCTCGAAATCCACCGACCAGGTTTTAACGTAATGGCTCGCTACAGCGACTTTATTTCCGATCCGTTGCAGGTCTGCCGATTTAGCATTGCGGGCTGGTTTCGCAACTTCAAATTTGAGCCAGTTATCCCAATGACCAGTGCCGAGATATCTGGCCAGATTTTTGTGTTCATGCTTCAGGCTCGTCCTGAAATTACCTTCATGCAAATAGTTTTCGATCTCCCGACCTTTAGTTACCCAGGCAAAACCGGGCGCCTCAGATGTCCCTTCAAATTCGATCTGCAGTCGCTTTTTGGTGGGATTAAGTTCGGCACTGCTATTTTCTTTATCGCTGTCAAACATGATGGCGGAATGACGGTTCAATTTTTTGAGCTTTATGAGGTCAGTCAGCGGGGCTGTTTCACCGGAGAGATGACTGAACAAGCGCCCGCCATAAAACATGATTGAATAGTGGACGCCTTCAATAAAGTCCTTGCGTTTCTGGCGAATCCACCAATTAAGGTAGATTCGATCCGAGGGGCCTTCTACCCAGATGACGCTGTTGGCCTGAAGCAGATCCGAGGCTCGATAACCTAATTGATCAAGTACTTGGGCGATGTCAGCCGATTGCACCTGACCATCACGCAATTGGAATATTTTCACAGGCGGCCCATCGCTCAGCTCCGCTGCAGCGTTGATCAACGCAGAAGAATGCGTAGTCATGAACAACTGTAAATTATTGTCTTTGACCAGCTTCGCTATCGAAGCAAAAAGCGAACGCTGCAAATGGGGATGCAAATGTGATTCAGGTTCCTCAAGCAAAGCAATTCCGCCTGATGGAATCTCATTAAGCCACTTGAGCACCGCCGCGTAAGCCTTCCAGCCCGAAGGCAAGCATTCGACCCGAAGGCTCTGCGGCGCAATCGGCAAATGATCGGCGTCGCTTTCAGCCAGCCAGGTCGACACAGTGTAATCGTCTGTCTTTTGCAGCGCCCCTCCTTCCAAAGGCTGGGATATTTTTCCGTTGTAAGCATCCCAGTCGACAGCACCGGTCAGCTTGTGTCCCAGCCTGTTCAGGACAAGTAATGCATCGGCGTCGACAGGGATCGCTCCACCGCAGTGCAGATACCTGACGACCACACCGTCAGCCGGGGGGATTTTGGCATTGAAGTCCTTGGGCAGAATCCGCGGAATGTATTCTTTTTGTATGGATTGCGGATATTTCTCACCTTTTGCTCGACTGAGCATTTGGCACAACACCGACGTGTACGGCTCTTTGATCTCGAGTTTGTAAGCGTAATCAATACTGTCGAAGCAGACGGAAAATCCGCAAAACACACCTGAATATGCTTTTTCGGTAGCGAGACTGGACAACAACTCGGGAGCAATGAGCGCTCTGACCATGTCGATTATCGTAGATTTACCTGCGCCATTGCTGCCTATGAAAACATTGATGTCCGTCAGGTCGATCCCGGCCATAACATCAATGTGATCTTGAGTACCGCAATCCCCAACAGGTTGCATTGGCCGGGTGTTCAATTGGCGTATGGAAGAAAATCGAAGGCTTCGAGCATGCATTTCTGAGTGCTACCTGAACTGTTCAAAAAACATGCACTTTATCAGACCGTAACTGCTAACTGTGCAGTGCGCAGAGCTTGCGTCTCATTGGCCAAAGAGTCACAGAGTTTGAAATGTTTGCAAGTACGCCAATAAGTTTTCGAGTTTCTCTTCGTCACTCAGCCCCCAGAAAATCATCCGCGTACCCGGCACCACACCTTTCGGATCCTTCAGATAGGCGATCAGCGTTTCGCGATCCCACGTCACCCCGGAGTTCTTCATCGCATCGGAATACACGTAGTTGGCCGACGTCCCGGCAGCCCGGCCAATGATGCCATTGAGCTGCGGGCCGAATCCCGGGCGGGCCGATTCGCCGACCTGATGGCAGCCGCCGCACAGGCGCGGGAAGATTTTCGCGCCGGCTTCGGGGTCGCCTGCGGCGAGGGTGAACGTACTCAGCAGACTGGTGCCGAGCATCAGGGCGAGTGACAGTGCAGCGGTGTTTTTCATCGAGGGTTCCGGATCGGTCTGCATCGGGCGGCGCAAGGGTAGCATTTTGTTTTTACAGGTAAGCGCCAATGATCTTCCTGACGGTCATCAATGCCTGGCGCAATACCTCCATGTCCACCGAGCCCAGCGCCAGGCGAATCGCATGCGGAACATGGCCCGACACGGAAAACGGTTCGGCTGTGGTGACGGAAATCTGCTTGTGCATCAGCTCGACGACAATCTGATCGGCGCGCACATCCTCCGGCAGCGGCAGCCACAGGAAGTACGAAGCAGGATGGCCAATGCTCGGTAGTCCCTTGAGCAACTCGGCCGCCAGCGCTTGCCGCGCCTTGGCGTCGTTGCGTTTCTGTTCCTCCAGCAGTGTCACCGTGCCGTCGTCGAGCCAGCCGCAGCCGATGGCGGTCATGACGCCCGGGGTGTTCCAGGTCGTGGCGCGGATGATGCGCTCAAGTGCGGGCACCATTTCGGTCGGGGCGGCGATAAAACCGACGCGCAGGCCGGTAGCGATGTTTTTCGACAGGCCCGACACGTAGACCGTGCGCTCCGGTGCCAGATCGATCAACGTACGCGGTGGGTTGTCCACCAGAAACGCGTAGGCTGCGTCCTCGATAAGGGTCAGATCATGCCGACGAGCGATTGCGACCAACTGTTCGCGCTGCGCCAGCGGCATCACCCAGCCCAGCGGGTTGTGCAGCGTCGGCATGCTGTACACGGCACACACTGAGCGGCTGCGGCAGAGTTTGTCCAGCGCGGCGAGATCCGGCCCCTGATCGCTGAACGGGATCGCCACGACCTCCAGATGCAACGCTTCGGCCAGCACCTTGAAGCCGGAATAGGTCAGCGCGTCGGCAGCAATCACATCGCCGGGTTTGAGCAGCGCCATCAGCGTCACCGCCAGGCCTTGCTGGGCGCCGTTGACGATCAATACCTGCTCGGCCTCGACCGTCACACTGCGCGTCAGCAGATGCCGCGCGACCGACGCGCGCTCGTGGCCACGACCGGCGTGCGGCTGATAACGCAGCAACGCTTCCAGCTCGCCGGACAATGCTAATTGGCGCAACGCGCTGCGCAACAAATCGGCCTGACCGGGCAATGACGGGTAATTGAAGTTGAGATCGATCATGCCGACCGCCACCTGTTTCTGATCGACGCCCTGACCCGGCGACAACGAGATTTCGCGGACAAACGTGCCGCGCCCGGTTTCGCCGCTGACCAGGCCCATGGCCTCCAGTTCCGCGTACACCCGCGAGGCTGTGACCAGCGCCAATCCCTCCTGAGCCGCTAATTGCCGATGGGTCGGCAACCGTGTACCCGGCGGCAACTGGCCGGAGCGAATGTCCGCCGCATAGGCATCGACGATTGTCTTGTAGCGCGAACGTGGCATGCCGGATGTATCCATGACAATTCTTTGATTGTGCTGATTCTCGGCTCTAGCATCACCGCAATGCAACCTACCTCTGAGCGTGATCTGGTATGGAAAGGACTTCGAATCTGACGACCCCGGCCCTGGAAAAAACCAGCGGCTGGATCAACGGTTTTATTGGCGTGGTGATCTTCAGCGGTTCGCTGCCGGCCACGCGTTTGGCGGTGCTGGAGTTCGATCCGGTGTTTCTCACCGTGGTCCGCGCCGCCATCGCCGGGGTGCTGGCAGTGGCGCTGTTGCGGCTGTTTCGCCAACGCCGGCCGGCGCGCAACCAGTGGTTGTCGCTGTCGATTGTCGCGATGGGCGTAGTGCTCGGCTTCCCGATGCTGACCGCTCTGGCACTGCAACATGTGACGTCGGCGCATTCGATTGTGTTTGTAGGATTGCTACCACTGGCCACAGCGATTTTTGCCGTACTGCGCGGTGGAGAGCGGCCGCGACCGGTGTTCTGGGTGTTCTCGATTCTCGGTAGTGCGCTGGTGGTAGGCTTCGCCCTCGCGCAAGGGCTGAGCGCCTCGCCCACCGGCGACCTGTTGATGCTCGCCGCGATTCTGGCCTGCGGTCTCGGCTATGCCGAAGGCGCCAAATTGTCGCGCACCCTCGGTGGCTGGCAGGTGATTTGCTGGGCACTGGTGCTGTCGCTACCGCTCATGGCGCTGTTGAGTCTGTGGCTGGCGCCCGCCTCGTTCAGCACCGTCAGTCTGTCGGCGTGGCTGTGTCTGGGCTATGTGTCGTTGTTCAGCATGTTGATCGGTTTTGTCTTCTGGTATCGCGGTCTGGCCCAGGGCGGGATTGCTGCAGTGGGTCAGTTGCAACTGCTCCAGCCGTTTTTCGGTCTGGCGCTGGCCGCGACGCTGCTGCATGAACACGTCAGCCTCGGCATGCTCGCGGTGACGTTGGGCGTGATCCTGTGTGTGGCCGGGGCGAAGAAATTCGCCAAATGATCCTCAGGCACCCGCCTTCCACTCGCGCGGACTGAGCCCGGTCTTGCGCCGAAACGCCCGGGCCAGTGCCGACGGACTTTCGTAACCGACCTCCTCGGCAATCAGCGCAATCGGTTTGCCTTCGCGCAAGCGTTTCTGCGCCAGACTGACCCGCCAGCTCAGCAGATAATCGGCCGGTGTCTGCCCGACAACCCGGCGAAACTGCTCGGCAAACCCGGCGCGGGACAGGTTGGCAACAGCGGCCAGATCCGCCACGCTCCATGGCTTTTGCGGTTGCTCGTGCATCAGATTCAAGGCGCGCGACAGACGCGGATCGGCCAGCCCGGCGATCATCCCCGGTTGTTGCTCGCGACTGCTGATCAGGTGCCGTAACAGCAGAATCACCAGCAGTTCGAACAAGCGATCCATCACCGCCACGCGCCCGCAATGCCCCTCGAAAGCCTCCTTGAACAGCCACTCCACGGTGTTGCCCAGCTCCGGGATGTCCGTCAGTTTCAGCACCAGATAATCCGGCAGCGCCGCCGCCAGCGCATTGCCGGAACCGCCGTCAAACGTCAGCGTGGCGCAGACTACCTGGGTGTCCATGGCTTCGTCGGCAAACATGCGGTGGGCGTAGGGTCTGGGGAAGAAGATCAGCGACGGCTCACTTAGGCGAATCTCACGTTCGCTGCCCGGCTTGAGCAGCAATTCACCGGCCTGCAACAAATGAACATGGCCGCATGGCTCGCCGTCATGAACGCTGAGGCCGCAAAACGTGCCGCTGTGAAAGGTCCCGGCAGTAACGCCGAAATGGCTGAGCAAAGTAGACAGGCGATCCATGGACGGCTCCAACAGTTATCGGGCGGCTTGTATTCTTTTCAGCGCTGAGACTGCGCCGCGACCTTCGCGAGCAAGCTCGCTCCCACATTTGAAATGCATTCCCCTGTGGGAGTGAGCTTGCTCGCGAAGACGCCCGTCCAATCACCAAAAATCTATCAGCGAACGCCAGATCTGGACGATCTGCCGCATATCCTCGACGATTTGCCGCCAATGCACCAGCCTCACTCAATAACATGAGCTCCATCCCCGGCGCACTTCGCACCGGTCTTCGGAGAATCACCATGAGCCGCATCCACGCTATCAGCCTCGAAAACGCCGCCGACGCCAGCCGCCCTGTGCTGGAAGGCGTGAAAAAGAAAATCGGTTTCCTGCCCAACGTCTTCACCACCCTGGCCAAAGCGCCGGTGGCCCTCGAAACCTACATGCAAGCCTCGGCGATCCTCGGCAAGACTTCGCTGAGCGCCCAGGAGAAAGAAGCGGTATATCTCGCCACGTCACAGGTCAACGGTTGCGATTATTGCCTGGCGGCGCACACCTTGTTTGCTGGCAAGGCCGGGCTCTCGGCGCAGGACATCGTTGCCGCACGCCAGGGTGAACTCAACGCCTACGCCACCCTCGCCCACCAGTTGACTGAAAGTCGCGGCCATTTGACTGATGAACAGATCAGCGCCGCCCGCGCTGCCGGTATCGACGACGTGAAGATCATTGAAGTGATTGCGCTGGTGGCCGTGCAGAGCCTGACCAACTACCTGAACAATGCGGCGCTGACGGATATCGATTTCCCGGCCATCGATGCCTGATCAAAGGGCAAAAAACACCCGTGATCAGGGAGCTTGCTCCCGCCGGAATGCGCAGCAGCCACCCGATATTTTCTGGTTGCTTCACCTCCGGCGGGGCCGGCATCCTTGTCTCTGATCGTTTTTGTTTCACGCATCGTGCAATGATGGGCACAGACCTGAGGACAACCGTTTCACTGCGAGCAGCAGTGCTGAAACCAAACACCGCACGCAAGGTCTTTCTTCACATGCAGACGCCCGGAAAGACACGACCCCAATGACAGACTGGTTGCAAGACAACGGCGCGATGGCCGAGCAGATTCGGCGACATGATTGGGCAAGCACCTCGCTTGGTCCGTTGCAATCCTGGCCCGATGTGCTCAAGACGACGGTGTCGCTCAGTCTTGCCTCGCACTTTCCTCAAGCCATCGTTTGGGGGCCAGAACTGATCACCCTGTTCAACGACGCCTTCCTGCCGATTCTCGGCGCTAAACCGAACGCCCTGGGAAGACCTTTCAGCAAGATCTGGGAAGAAGCCTGGAGCGAGGTCAGCCCGATTGCCGATGCGGCGTACGCCGGGCAAGCCACTTACATCGAAAACTTTGCGCTGACCATCGAGCGAGGCAACGGACCGGAGCAGGCGTTTTTTACCTTCTGCTACAGCCCGATCCGCGATTCGCTTGGCAACGTGGTCGGCATGCTCGACACCGTTACGGAAACCACCCAAACGGTTTTTCTCAACCAGCGCCTGGGCGTGCTTGAGGCGCTCGGCAACGCCGTTGCCAACGCGACCGATGCGCAAGCCATTCTCGCCATCACCACGCGTCTGATGGTCGAGCATCTGCAGCTGTCCAACTGCGCCTACGCCGACATGGACGCCGATGAGGACGGTTTCACCATTCGCGGCGATTGGGCGGCGCCCGGCTCGCCAAGCATCGTCGGCCACTATCAATTGCGCGACTTCGGTGAGAAAGCCGTGACCTTGCTGCGTGCCGGCGAGCCGCTGATCATCCATGACAACCGCAGCGAACTCGCCCCTGAAGAATCGGCCACCTTCCAGGCCATCGGCATCACTGCAACCATTTGCGTGCCGTTGATCAAGCAAGGACGACTGACCGCGCTGATGGCGGTGCACGACAATGTGCCGCGAGTCTGGTCGCCCTTCGAACAGTCGTTGCTGAGCGAAGTCACCGAGCGTTGCTGGGCGCACATCGAACGGGTCCGCGCCGATGCCAACGTGCGCGAAGGCTTGATCGCCCTGGCGGAATTGAACGCCACACTGGAACAGCGGGTCGAGGAGCGCAGTATCCGATTGGCTCAAGCCGAGTCCGCGTTGCGCCAGTCGCAAAAGCTCGAGGCCATCGGCCAGTTGACCGGCGGTGTGGCGCATGACTTCAACAACCTGCTGACGATCATTCGCTCGTCGGTGGATTTCCTGCGCCAGCCGAATCTGTCGGAAGAACGCCGCCAGCGCTACATGCGTGCGGTCTCCGATACGGTCGAGCGTGCCTCCAAGCTGACCAGTCAGTTGCTCGCCTTTGCCCGACGTCAGCCGCTCAATCCGCAGGTGGTCAATGCCGGCGAGCGCTTGGCCAACATCGGCGAAATGCTCGAATCCGTGACGGGTGCGCAAATACATGTCAGCGTCGAACGGCCGGTTCAATCCTGCTACATCCGCGTCGATCTCAGTCAGTTCGAAACCGCAGTGATCAATATCGCGCTCAACGCCCGTGACGCCATGAGTGGCCAGGGCCTGCTGAAACTGCGCCTTGAGTGCGACAAGGCACTGCCGGCGATTCGCGGCCACGCCGGCGCCAGCGGCCCGTTTGTGTCCATCGCACTGGCGGACACCGGTGGCGGCATCGATGCGCAAACCCTCGAGCATATTTTCGAGCCGTTCTTCACCACCAAGGATGTCGGCAAAGGCACAGGGCTCGGGTTATCGCAGGTGTTCGGTTTCGCCAAGCAGTCGGGTGGCAACGTCGATGTCGCCAGCGTGATCGGCCACGGCACGGAATTCACCCTGTACCTGCCACAGGTGACGGCCGCTGAACTGGAGCCAAACGAGGTGCCGGATGACGACGATGCGCATCCGCTGCACGAGCAACGCCGGATACTGGTGGTCGAGGACAATCTCGATGTTGGCCGCTTTGCCAATCAGATCCTGCAGGATCTGGGCTATGAAACGGCGTGGGCGACCAACGCCGAGGAAGCCTTACAACTGGCAGGCGCCGACGCCATGGCATTCGACGCGGTGTTTTCCGATGTGGTCATGCCGGGCATCACCGGGGTCGCCCTCGCCAGAGAACTGCGCCGCCGACGCCCGGATCTGCCGGTGATTCTGACCTCAGGTTACAGCGAAGAACTGGCACGCAGCGGTTACGAAGGTTTCGAGTTCCTCGCCAAGCCCTACTCCGCCGAGCAGGTCTCGCGGATTCTCGGCAAGACCTGGCTCAAGGACGCCACGTAGATTCAGTCGTGAGCAACACCGGCGCGCTTGAGTAATTTCTTGCAGCGCTCGGACAGGTGAAATACCTGCAAATGCTTGCCCGCCTTGGCATAGCGCTCGCGCAAAGTCTTCAACGCCGCAATCGCCGAGTAATCGACAAAACTCAGATGCCGGCAATCCAGTGTCACCCGGGCCGGGTCATTGGCCGGGTCGAACTGATTGAGAAACGGCGTGGTCGAGGCAAAGAACAGCGTGCCATGCAGGCGATAGAGCTTGCTGCCGTCGGCCTCCAGATGTTCATCGGCGTACAACTCGCGGGCCTGCTGCCAGGCAAAGTTGAGCGCGGCGATGATAATGCCGCACAGCACCGCAGTGGCCAGATCGGTGAACACCGTGATAGTGGTCACAGCGATGATCACCAGCACATCGTTGAGCGGCACTTTGTTCACCACCCGCAACGACGCCCAGGCGAAGGTTTGCTGCGACACCACAAACATCACACCCACCAGGGCCGCCAGCGGAATACGCTCGATCAGCGGCGACAGAAACAGAATGAACAACAGAATCAGCACGCCAGCGACCACGCCGGACAAGCGCCCGCGCCCGCCGGAACTGAGGTTGATCACGGTCTGGCCGATCATCGCGCAACCGCCCATGCCGCCGAACGCACCTGAGACCATGTTGGCCGCACCGAGCGCCACGCACTCACGGTCCGGGTAGCCACGGGTTTCGGTGATTTCGTCGGTGAGGTTCAACGTCAGCAGGGTTTCCAGCAGGCCGACCAGCGCCATCAGAATCGCGTAAGGCGCGATGATGCGCAGGGTTTCCAGATTCCACGGGATGTCCGGCAAGGCCAAGGTCGGCAAGCCGCCGGCGATGTGCGCCATGTCGCCAAGGGTGCGGGTCGGCAGGCCGAATAGATAGACCAGCAGGCCGACACCGAGGATCGCCACCAGTGCCGGCGGCACCGCTTTCGTCAGACGCGGCAGGATATAAACGATGGCCATGGTCAGCGCCACCAGCCCGGTCATCAAGTACAACGGCGTGCCGCTGAGCCAGTCTTCACCGCTCTTGAAATGTTCCAGTTGCGCCAGCGCAATGATGATCGCCAGGCCGTTGACGAAGCCGAGCATCACCGGATGCGGCACCATGCGCACCAGTTTGCCCAGACGCAGCAGCCCGAACGCCATCATGATCAGACCGCCGAGCAATACCGTCGCCAGCAAATACTGCACGCCGTGCTGCACCACCAGCGCAACGATGACCACGGCCATCGAACCCGCCGCACCGGAGACCATCCCCGGCCGCCCGCCGAACAACGCCGTCAGCGTACAAATGATGAACGCGCCATACAGCCCCATCAGCGGATTGAGGTGCGCCACCAGTGCGAACGCAATGCATTCGGGCAACAGGGCAAACGAGGTGGTGAGTCCGGCCAGGACATCGGCGCGCAGACGAATCGGTTTCATGGCTTACCTGATTGAGCGGCCGCCGAGCGCGGCTGCGAGTGTTCGTGAAAAAGAGGGTTGCGGATGTTACGGAATTGTTCCGGATCGGGCCAGTGAACGCTGACACTTGTCGGCTCGGGCTTTATGCTGGCGCGCTCCTCTGGTCATTGAGTTCGATATGTCTGCATTTCTGAGCGCCCGCGAGGTATGCCAGCGTTTGCGTGAAGCGGCGCTGGGTGTGCTCGTTTTCAGAGTCTGCGAGTTGCCTGACGCGGCGGGACGGGTCGCGGTCGATATCGAGGGCTGGCACCTGCTGCTGGATTTTGAGGCTGGTCGGTTACATCACTGTGAATTTGCCCGCAACGGCGATGGACAAAAAGGCGCGTTGGACAGTTGGCAACGTTATGGCACCGATCCGGTGAGCCTGCTCAGTACTTGGGAACTGGCGCAGATCGAGCGATTACTGACGGGAGCCGTTCAGGTCTGACGCAAGTCGAGGATGTAGGTGTAATAACCGCTGTCACGCACGTAGCCGAGGGATTCGTACAAGCCTTGCGCCGTGAAGTTGTCGGTGGCGGTTTCCAGCACCAACCCTTTGGCGCCAGTTGCCAGGGCAAAATCGCGCGCTGTGTTCATCAGCAATCGGCCAACGCCGCGCCCTCGGGCGGCGGGTGCGGTGAACAAGTCGCTGAGCAGCCAGGTACGGTGGGCATCGATGGACGAAAACGTCGGATACAGTTGCACGAATCCCAGCGCCTCCCCGTTTTCATCCTGAGCGAGAAAAATCGCTGATTCGTTGCTGGCCATGCGCTCGGCGATGAAAATTCGCGATTGCTCGAGGTTCGACGGCTGTTGGTAAAAACCACGGTAAGCGTCGAACAACGGCGCCACCGCATCCAGATGTGTCGCGTCGGCTCTCACTGCCTGAAGGGTCATGTGCCCGCTCCGTTTCCACTCGTTGATCGAAACAGCATAGCGCTGTCCTTCGAGTGTGCTGGCTTCAACGCTATATAGTTTTGTATATTGCGAAACCGAAATCGCCAGAATATTTCCATGCCGCTCAGCCAACCTGTATTGCCATGAGTGCTATCCGCGTACGCAACGAATAGTTGATCCTTGCCGCCGCCAGCGAAGAATTCGCTGCCAACGGCTTCGACGCGACCCAGACCCGCGACATCGCGGCGCGTGCCGGGGTGCCCAAGGCCAATCTGTATTACTACTTCCAGACCAAGGAAAACCTCTACAGCAAAGTGCTGCTGGGGTTTGTCGAACCGCTGCTGGAAGCTTCGGCGGTGCTGCGTGAAAGTGATGATCCGCTGACGGGACTGCGTGCCTACGTCGCCGCGCGGATTCGTATTGCCCGCGAGCATCCGGCGATTGCCAAGGTGTTTAGTGGCGAGTTACTGCTGGGCGGTCGACAGTTGCCCGACGAGTGCCGCGATCTGTTGCAGGCCGAAGCGCGGCGTAACGTTGAATGCCTGCGCAGCTGGATCGAGCGCGGCTTGCTCGCACCAGTGGATCCGGAGCATTTGATGATGTTCATTTGGTCGGCGACCCGTACGTACACCAATATCGGCTGGCAGATGGGTCGGATCACGGGGCGCGAAGTGCCGCAGGATGAGGACTATCAAACGGCGGCGCAGACGATTACGCGGATGGTGTTGGGGGGCGTGGTGGTGGCGCCGCGGCTCGGTGAGATTCGTGGGGTTTTGTTTGCGACGTGAGGAATTTGCAATCAGGGCATGGAATCCAGTGGGATCGAGCGATTTCCATTTGTGCGTTGGTACCAGGCTTGCAGAACATCGGGCAGCCGCCCTTTCCATTTCGCTGCGTTGGTGTAATAGCGCGCCCGCTGATGACCTTGCTCATCGTAGGTCAGCAGGATGATCCAGAAACGCTGGTCGGTTGTGCTCATGATGATGCCCGTGCCACCCAGGCCACGCATCCACATTTCCACCACCTGACTGCCCGGCACGTCGGCTGAAGGATCACCGACTTGCAAGGTGCCCGAAAGCTCAACGAGTCTTTCATAATCGTCCTTGAGCAATCCATGCAAGGCCTGGTTCTCCTCAGGCGTTCGCGCCAAGCCAAGGCTGAGCATGTCGTAATCAAGTGTCAACGGTTGTTCCGAGGCAACAAAAGTGCCGGCGTAATACACGCCCATCCCTCCACCACAATCGGCATCTGCGCCGACTTGCGAGATATTCAGAACACCATTTATCGGGGTGAAAGTTAACGCGCACTCACCTTCGGCGTAGTGCGCTTCTTTGCCTGCAAATACGGCGACACCCTCAAGATTTCCCGAGTTGGCGCCCTCTCCCGCTGCAATATCAAAAATGATGTGCGCCGCATCGCGACGATGCGTTGTCACCGTTGCGGCCGTTGAAGTACTCGGCGGAATGAGCTGCCAGGTGGCGTCCCAACTGAAGGGCTGGGTAGCGTGCTCAAGTTCGGCCAGACGCATCAGATACTGGCGGCGCAAGCAAGGCGTCAGGCCACCACATCCGTTGCGATTTTTCAGCCATTGCCGCTGGTCTGTCTTGAGGGCTTTGGGATCGGGGACATTGGCCAGCGTCGAGAGCCAGAGCCTGCCTAGCTTCTCGTCGAGCTGCGAAATCTGCGGATCACCGCAAATGGCTTTTTCAGTTTTGCTGGCAGCGCTGGCGCAATCGAAACTGCTGGCGTGGGTAACAGAGGCAACTGCAAGGGACATCAGCAGCAAGGCATGACGCAGGGAGATCGCGAACATCGAGAGATTCCATTCTTCGGATGGCGCGCAGTATGCCAGTGCTGCCAGCGGAAATCCCTGATGGTCATAGCAATCAGGGTTCTTCAATCACTGTGGGAGCGAGCCTGCTCGCGAAAGCGGTGGATCAGCCACTATCAATGTCGACTGACACACTGCCTTCGCGAGCAGGCTCGCTCCCACAGGGTTTTGTGTGGGTTGTCAGAACATGATGTCAGCGGCGGGTTTGACGTCGATGCGCGCCACGGAGCCAGTCAGATGCGCCAGATCCTTGTTGTGCTCGGCGATGATGTCTTCGGCGCTCATGTTGCCGTTGTCGACAGTGGAATGCGCGTCGGCCACAAGCACTACGTCATATCCCAATTGATGGGCCTGACGCACGGTGGCGTTGACGCAGTAATCGGTTTGCAGGCCGCAGATGACCAGTTTTTCGAAATCTTCGCTCGGCAGCAGTTTGCGCAAGTCTGTCTGGTAGAACGAATCCGGGGTGGTTTTGCGCACCCGCAGATCTTTCGGCGATGTCGCAAGCCCTTCGGCCAGTTGCCAGCCTTCGCCACCATGAGCCAACGGGCTGTCCTTCTCTTCGTGCTGAATCAGCACCACTGGCACGCCAGCCTTGCGCGCGCGGGCGCTTAAACCGTTGATGGATTCAATTACGCGATGAATGTCATGACACTGATATTCGCCCGAGCAGAGGGCGCGCTGGACGTCGATGATCAGTAATGCGGTGGTCATGATGAGCCTTCCTTGATCAGTCCTTGAGACGGGGCGGACCTGAGCCCGCCCCCTTTTTACGCCCCTCAGTAACCCAGTGACAAGCCCGTGTTGCGGCGTGGATCGTTGGCGCCGTAGAAACGGTTTTTGCCAACTGGCTTACCGCCCAGCGACGGTGCGCCGACCAGAATCGCGGCGATGTGGTTGGCGTCCTGCGGCCCGGCGAACTTGTGCCCCCAGATCTCAAGAATTTTCTTCGTGTCAGGGCTGGCGGCGAAGTCTTCGAGGTTGGTTTCCTCCGGCATCCACTGCTGATGGAAACGTGGCGCATCGACCGCTTCCTGCAGGCCCATGCCGTAGTCAATGACGTTAAGCATGGTCAGCAAAGTCGCCGTGATAATGCGGCTGCCACCCGGTGTGCCGACCACCATCACCACTTTGCCGTCCTTGGTGACAATGGTCGGGCTCATCGACGACAACGGTGCCTTGCCCGGTGCAATGGCATTGGCTTCGCCCTGCACCAGCCCGTACATGTTCGGCACGCCGACCTTGGAGGTGAAGTCGTCCATTTCATCGTTGAGGATCACCCCGGTCTTGCTCGCCATCACGCCCGCGCCGAACCAGTCGTTGAGGGTGTAGGTGACCGACACCGCATTGCCCCACTTGTCGACGATCGAATAGTGGGTGGTGTTGCTGCCTTCATGGGGCGCTACGCCGGGTTTCAGCTCAGCCGACACGCCAGCTTTTTGCGGCTGGATGGCGTCGCGCAGTTTGGTCGCGTAGTTCTTGTCCAGCAGGTGCTCGATCGGGTTTTTGACGAAATCCGGATCGCCCAGGTAGCTGTTGCGATCGACATAGGCATGGCGCATCGCTTCGATCTGGTAGTGCATGCCCTGGGCAGAATGGAAGCCCAGGTCCTTCATCGGATAGCCTTCGAGGATGTTCATGATCTGGCAGATCACCACACCACCTGAACTGGGCGGTGGCGCCGAGACCACGTGGTAACCACGGTAATCGCACTCTACCGGTGCCAGTTCGCGGGTCTTGTATTTGTCGAGGTCGGCCTGGGTGATGATGCCTTTATTGGCCTGACTCGAGGTGACGATTGCATCCGCGACCCAACCTTTATAGAAGCCGTCAGCGCCTTTTTCGGAAATGGTCCGCAGGGTTTTGCCGAGATCCTTCTGCACCAGTTTCTGCCCGACCTGCATCGGCTCGCCGTTGTGCAGGAAAATCGAGCCGGAATCGCGCATGTCCTTCTTGAACACGTCGGTGGCGTACTCCAGCAACTCGACGTCACCCTGCTCCAGTGCGAAGCCGTCTTCCGCCAGTTTGATCGCCGGGGCTATCATCTCCTTGCGCGGCCTGGTCCCGTATTTGCTCAGCGCCAGTTCCATGCCCGAGACCGTGCCGGGCACACCCACTGCCAAGTGACCGCGCGTACTCAAGTCGGGAATCACGTTGCCTTCCTTGTCGAGGTACATGTTGGCGGTCGCCGCCAGTGGTGCTTTTTCACGGAAATCGAGGAAGGTCTTGCGCCCGTCCGCCAGTTGAATGGTCATGAAGCCGCCACCACCGAGGTTGCCTGCTGCGGGATAAACCACCGCCAGCGCATAACCCACGGCGACCGCTGCATCGACGGCGTTACCGCCACTTTTCAATACGTCGACGCCCACATGGGTCGCCAGATGTTGCGCGGTGACCACCATGCCGTTTTCGGCGGCAACCGGTGCGACTGACGCCGCGTGTGCCATGAGACAGCTGAGTGCCAGTGAGGTCGCTATCAGCGATTTGGCCAAAGGTTCGTACTTCATGAGTCGATCTCTTTTTTTGTTTTAGGGTCTGTGCAAAACAGAAGGGGAACGCTTCAGGAGCAACAAGCAGTATGGTCGGCTTTGCGTATTGCGCCTCCTCGCTCAGGCAGTATGCTGGGCGCTGTTGCCGTCCTGATCAGGAGCCTGCCCGCCATGCCTTACACGTTCATCACCCTGCCCTCGCCCGTCGGCGAGCTGAAGCTGGTCGCGAACGGCTCACGACTGGCGGCCATCCTCTGGGAAAACGACAAACCGAACCGCGTTCGCCTCGGAACGATGAGTGAGGCACCCGACAATCCGATCCTGATTCGAACCGCTCGACAACTTGAAGAATATTTTTCCGGGACGCGTGACTGTTTTGATCTGGAACTGGATTTCACTGGCACCGACTTTCAGAAAAAGGTCTGGGCGGCGCTGCTGACCATTCCATTTGGCGAGACGCGCACCTACAGCCAGATTGCCGAGCAGATAGGCAATCCCAGCGCCGTACGGGCAGTGGGCGCAGCGAACGGACGCAACCCGATTTCCATCGTCGCGCCGTGCCATCGGGTGATTGGCGCGTCGGGAAAGCTGACCGGTTTTGCCGGAGGACTTGAGGCGAAAGAACGCTTGCTGACGCTGGAGGGTGGTCAGTGGTCGCAGATTGGTAAAACCGGAGAGCTGTTCTGACTCAAGCGCCGAACAGATTATTCATCGCCGCATACTGCAACAGCATGATGGTCTTGGCGTCACAGATCTCACCGCGCTGAAACGCTGCCAACGCGTCATCGAATCGCCACTCCAGCACTTCCAGTTCTTCGGTCTCCTCTTCCAGACCGCCACCGTCGCTAACCTTCGATGCGGCGTCGTATTCGGCAATGAAAAAATGCAGCTTCTCGGTCACCGAGCCGGGACTCATGTAGGCCTCGAACACCTTCTTCACATCGTGCACGCGATAACCGGTTTCTTCCTCGGCTTCATCGCGAATCCGCTGTTCCGGCGCAGCGCCTTCGAGCAAGCCGGCAGCCACTTCAATCAACAACCCATCATGGCCATTGACGAACACCGGCAAACGAAACTGCCGGGTCAGTACCACCGTGCGCTGTTCACGGTTGAACAACAAAATCGCTGCACCGTTACCGCGGTCGTAGACCTCACGGGTCTGACGCTGCCACTCACCGTTGTTGCGGTGATAGTCGAAAGTGATTTTCTTCAGCAGATACCAGTCATGGGACAACACTTGAGTATCGACGATGTTGACCCGCTCGGCTGTGTTGGACATGACGCTTGATCCTTTTCATTGAAGGCCCCTGGGTAGGTAAAAGCCCTTTTTTGTGAACGAAAAAACGAAACCCTATACCGCCCCACAAACTATGTCGAAACATCCTACAGACATCGCCTACTCGCCCGACTTCTTTCCTGATTGATCCCCCGCAAAGTCCCCGCACCTTTTTGATGTGCGCGAGAACTGCGAATGCTTCCAACCGATCAGCTGCTGGCCCTGAACAACAGCATCGGCCTGCTCGTTGTTGCTGCTTTGAATCCCGATGAGCCGGACTTCGAAAATCTGATTCGCGAATTCCGCCTGTGCCTGAACCACTACGACGCCTGGGCCGAGCAGTTCTGGACAGGCACCGCGCTGGATGTCGAACAGGTGTTCACCGTCGGCAACGACGTGCGCCTCAGCGCGCCGATCAAGTCGCGCCAACCGCTCAGCTCATCGGTGGTCATGTGCTCGGCCAGTGGGACCCTGACGCTGGTGCATATGTTCGAGGCCGCGCGGTTTGTGCCGATTGGCAACACCCCGGTAACCCTCGAACCGGTGCTTGCCGATGTCGGCGGTGAGCTGACTTTCGGCGAAGCGCTGCATTACACCATCGGCCCCAGCGGCATTCTGCAGGTGACCGATTGCGATCGGGGCCAGCGTTATCGCATCACCTTCTTTCCCGATGTGTCCACCGACCATGTGCGTGCTTTGTATGCCTCTTATGAGGGTGTCATTGCAGGCCTGGAAGGCTGGCTGCGCGCTGAGTGGACAGGGTTTCAACCACAGTGGAAGGAGTTTTCCAGCGCCGGGTTTCTTGACCGTTACGGGCAGTTGCAACAGGCCGACTGGCGTGGATTCGAGAAAGCCCTGAATGGCGTTTGGGATGACATCAAACAGGTATTCGCCCTCCTCGCCGACCTGCAGGCCAACAGTGAAAAATTGCTGGAATACATCAGCGAGGCCGAGCTTGAGGCGTTGTTGAATGCTTCCAGCGACGCCATTGCCAACGGTCTGCTGATCCTCAGTGACGAACCGCTGCTGTTCATTCATCTGGCCGCGTTTACCAGTTGGTTGAAGATGCTGCCGCCGCAATACCTGGCCGAAGTGGTGGCCGAGGTGCGGGTCGAACTGCTGATCAGTTTTCTGTTGATGGGGATGTCGGGGGGCGTCGGCGTGCCGGTGCGCTTGAGCAGCAAAGTGCTGGCGAAGATCAAGTCGCCGCGGGCTCGGGAGTGGTTGGCGGCTTCGGCGTTGCGACTGGCTGAGCTGACGTCCTCGGCGGATTTGACGCGGCATGCCGGCGTTTTGAAGCCGCTGATGCTCAATGTGCGTGACGTTGAGTTGAAACCGACACCGTCGATACCGCTGAACATTCGTCAGGCCGATTCGTTGGTGTTGACGGTGACGAATCCGGCGCCTGTTGTGCGGGACAAGTCTGGCGGTTCGAGCCGGATCGAGCGGCATGAGCCGCATGACGATGCCTCGGATCAGGCGAAAAACCCCAACGGTGAGAGCGCCGATTGCGTGCCGCGCACCTGCACCAACGGTTGCCCGGTGTCGATGGTCACCGGTGAAGAACTGCTGACCCTGAGCGATGCCGTGCTCGATGGGGTGTTGCCGTTTGAGTTCACCCGGTTGTATCGCTCGAGCGCCGTCGAGATTGATGTTGGGTTGGGGTTTGGCTGGAGCCATTCGCTGGCGCATCGGCTGGAGTTTGCCGGGGACGAGGTGGTCTGGGTTGACCACGAGAACCGGCGAACACGGTTTCCGTTGCCGAGCGTTGAACGACCCGCGATTCACAACAGCCTGTCGCGGGCGGCGATCTTTCTGGGCGACGAGCCGGAGGAGCTGATCCTCGCATTGGCCGGGGAAACGGCGCGCTTTTATCACTTTCGTGCAGGACGGCTGACGGCGATCAGCGATGCCTATGGCAATCGTCTGACGGTGCAGCGCGATCGGTCTGACCGGGTGCAGCGACTGGACAACGGTGCCGGGCGTTCGTTGTTGTTGCGCTATGACCGGGCGCAGTTGCTCGGCGTGGATTACCAGGTGTTTCGCGACGGGGCTTGGGGCACCGAACAAGCGCTGGTCAGTTACCGCTACGACGCCTATCAGCACCTGATCGAAGCCACCAACGCCGTCGGTGACAGCGAGCGTTACGACTACGACGACGCCCACGTAATTCTGCAGCGGCAACTGGCCGGCGGCGCGAGTTTTTTCTGGGAGTGGGAGCGTACAGGCAAGGCTGCGCGGTGCGTGCGCCACTGGGCGTCGTTCTCGCAGATGGACACGCGCTACGTCTGGAATGACGACGGCAGCGTGGCGGTGCATTACGTCGATGGCACCGAAGAAACGTACGTCCACGACGAGCGTGCGCGGCTGGTGCGCAAGGTCGAGGCCGACGGTGGCGAGCAGCTCAAGGCGTATGACGATGCCGGGCGCTTGATCGCCGAGCAGCATGCCTTGGGCGCGGTCACCGAATACCGCTACGACGAGGTCGGACGGCTGATCGCGCTGATTCCTGCTGTTGATGCGCCCACGTCCTACGAGTATCGCAACGGTTTCCTGCACAAACGTTCTCGCGGCGACGCGGTGTGGATCTACCGGCGCAATGCCGAGGGTGATGTCACCGAAGCGGTCGACCCCGATGGACAGGTCACCCATTACTACTACGACACCCGGGGCCAGTTGCTGTCGATCCGCTACCCGGACAGCAGTCGGCATCGGCTGGTCTGGAATGCCCTTGGCCAGTTGACCGAGGAAACGCTGCCCGACGGTGGCGTGCGGCGCTTTTCCTACGACTCGCTGGGACGGCGGACGACGACTGCAGACGAACACGGAGCAGTCACGCGTCAGCATTGGGATGCCGTTGGCCGACTGATCCAGACGACATCTCCGACCGGCAATACCCGCGCCTACAGCTACGGCGCCTACGGCCAGGTCACCGCCGAGCGCGATGAACTGGGACGCATCACCCGCTACGAATACGACGATGACCTGCACCTGGTCTCGCGGCGGATCAACCCTGATGGCACGCGGGTGCAGTACCGCTACGACCATGCGCAACTGCTGCTTACCGAGATCGAAAACGAATCGGGGGAAAAGTACCGGCTCGATTACACGCCGACCGGGCTGATTCGTCAGGAAAGCGGTTTTGACGGCCGCCGCACCGCATACGCCTATGACCTCAACGGGCATCTGCTGGAAAAGACCGAGTTCGGGGGTGACGGCTCTTGTTTGCTCACCGCGTATGAGCGCGATGCCGCTGGCCGCCTGTTGGTCAAAACCCTGCCCGACGGCATCAAGGTCACCTACCAATACGATCGCCTCGGCCGACTGATCGGTGTCGATGACGGCCAGCAACACCCGCTGGCCTTCGAATACGACCGCCAGGATCGCTTGATCACCGAGCATCAAGGTTGGGGCACCCTGCGCTACCGCTACGACGCCTGCGGCCAGCTCAAACGCCTGCGCCTACCGGACAACAGCCATCTCGATTATCACCACGCCAAGGGTGGCGCGCTGAGCGGGATTGACCTCAACGGCACGCCGCTGACCCGTCACGTCCACCAGTCCGGTCGCGAGTTGCAACGCCAGCAAGGTCTGCTGCTCAGCGAATATACCTACGACGATCAAGGCCGATTACTCGCCCACGCCGTAGGCCATCAGCGCGATTCGCTGTACCGCCGCGATTATGCCTACAGCGCAAACGGCAATCTCGCCCACATCGCCTACAGCGCAAACGGCAATCTCGCCCACATCGCCGACAGCCGCCACGGCCAGCGCACTTACGGCTACGACGCCCTCGACCGGCTGATCCGCGTAAGCCACTCCCGCGACGAACTGCCGGAAAGCTTCGCCCACGACCCGGCCGGCAACCTGCTGATGCAGGACCGCCCCGGCCCGAGCCAGATCAAGGGCAACCGCCTGCTGATGCAGGGCGACCGCCACTATGACTACGACGCCTTCGGCAACCTGATCCGCGAACGTCGCGGCCGCGCACAAACCCTCGTCACCGAATACCGCTACGACTGCCAACACCGCCTGATCGGCCTGACCCGCCCCGACGGCCAGACCGCCTCTTACAAGTACGACGCCTTCGGCCGACGCATCAGCAAAACCGTCAACGGCGAGACCACCGAATTCTTCTGGCAAGGCGATCACCTCGTCGCCGAAAGCAGCGAACACGAATACCGCAGCTACGTCTACGAACCCGGCACCTTCCGCCCGCTGGCGCTGCTCGACGGCAAAGGCCCGAAAAAAGCCTGCCCGTTCTACTACCAACTCGACCACCTCGGCACCCCGCAAGAACTCACCGACTACAGCGGCGACATCGTCTGGTCCGCTCAATACGACGCCTACGGCAAAGTCGCCGCACTGACCCTGGCCGGCGACGACTACCTGAACCAGCCGCTGCGTTTCCAAGGGCAGTATTTCGATGCGGAGAGTGGCCTGCATTACAACCGGCATCGGTATTACGACCCGAGGTTGGGGCGGTATCTGACACCGGATCCGATCAAGTTGACCGGTGGGTTGAATCAGTACCAGTACGTGCCGAATCCGACGGGGTGGGTGGATCCGTTGGGGCTGAACTCCAACTGCCCGCCGCCGAATAAGCCTGGGTGTGAGGTGCCGGGTGGAAGTGAGGGGATTACGGTTGATGAAGGAGAGCCGAAACTACCAAACATTGCTCACAATATAGATCCAAAAACCTTGAAGCGAATACATACAATAGAGGGAAAGACCTCAACCAAGAAAGTCGAGGATTATAAAAATAAAATGCGCAACGGATACGATCCAGAAGATTCCATTGATGTCATAGAACATGACGGCAACCTATATATTCTGGACGGACACCATCGCGCAGCAGCTGCACGGCAAACTTCGACTAATGTGACAATCAAACTCATAACCGATCTCAAAGCGTATAACGGAGCGCTAAGAAGCATTGAAGATATATTAGAGTCAGCAAACAATGTGGGCCTGGACAGACTGGAGCACCGGAGAAGAAGATGAGCGATCAAAATGAAACTTTGGATATCCTGATAAATGACTTCATCTCCATGGTGGAGTCCAGCACGCTGATATTTGAGCGCAAATTTGGCACTCGAGACATTCGAAGGCTTTGGTACAGCAAGGTAATAAAGCGACGCGGGAGAGTCACTCGAGGCGTTAAATATGAATTGCATGGTATTGGCTGCCTCATCAATTTATCGACAGGAAGCGTAGATTTTGACTATGGCCCTAACGGTGAAATCAACGGGTTTGATACTCGGCGCTTATACTACTTTGCCCGTGAAAGACCCTCTAAACATAGAAAATATTGCGATGAAGAAACCATTAAAAAAGAACTCAAAGAATATATAGAGCTAAAAAAAATCAAAAAAATGTCAGCCATAAGCAACCTGTATGTATTGACTGATTCAAAAGAAACCGATTAAAAACGACCACCAAAAGGGCCTGTTGAGTCAGGCCCTGAAAAACCAAATACATACTCTCAACTCACTACAAAAAACCGTCACAGCTCATACGCATGCCCCTCATACTCTTATCTGCCTCATCCGCATCATTCAACGGCACCGTCGCGTCGTCCATCAATGAGCCGGATCCTCATTCCCCCCGGGTCATTGATGAACGGTAATTCACTCGTGTCTTTTTCGCCTAGCGAGCGATAAGCGATTGCATGTCATCGACAACCTGCCCTGCGGCAGGAACCCCGTGAATCAACGGCCCATAACGCCGGCTGAATTCCCAGTTGTACGGCACGCCATCCTTGCTGCTGCCGTTGTCCCAATTCACCGACCAGGTCATCAAGCCTTTGATCGGCAGCCCCTTGATCGCCAGACGCTTGAGGGCATTCCCGACCACGGTTTTGTCGATCACATAACCGGTGGCCGCCGCATCGTTGTTGGCCGGTAGTCCGATGACGAACTTGTCCGCAGGGATCCGGGTGAAGCCACGCGTGCCGGTCACCAGACTCTCGGTCAGGTAATAAAGGAAATCCTCCTTCAGCGCATCATTGTTCTGCGCAATCCACGCCCCCGCGCCGTTGTTGGCTTCCGGTACCCAGACCCCGTCGCCACCCTGGTTATAGAACTGCGGGGCGATAAAGTCGTAGTAGCCTTCCAGCGCCTGCAGGTAGCTCAGGTATTTGCCGGTGCTGGTCAGATAAGGAAACTCTGGGGCCATGCTGATGATGAAATGCTTGCCCTGGCCTGCGTAGTGATCCTTGACCAGTTTCAGTGCGGCCGGCAGGACGGTATTGTTGGCAGCGAAATCAATCGCGCTCTGTTCAAGATCGATGTCCAGCCCGTCGAAACCGTAAGTTTCCACCAGTCGGATGATTTCATTGGCCAGCGGTTGTTCCTGACCGCTGCGCAGCTCGATGTGCGCATCGGCACCGCCGAGGGAAATCAGCACCGCCCGCCCCTGACTGTTGAGCACGCCGACCTGACGGCGGAACTCGGCATCGGAAACGTTGAATGGCTTGAAGGTCGGAATGCCGCTGCCCTTCATGAAGGCCACCGCAACCACGTTGTACTCCTTGGGCACCTCCTCCAGCGTGAGGCTGGCGAAGCGGCCCTGGCGATAACCGTCGCTCGGGCCCGCCGGCCAGTTGTGCCAGAAGCCCATGAGGATCTTTTTACCGGCAATACTCGGCATCAGCGAGGCAGCATCGCTCGCAGCGTTTTGTACTAAAGAGAAATCGATTTTTGACATGTTCTAATCCTTCAGAACGTGTGGGTTTGGCGACGCAGCGCCGTTATTTGAAGTCGACGTCGAAGGCCTGATAGAAGGCGTTGCCGGTGTTGGCGACGATCCACATCAGCACGATGACGTGATGACCTTTTTTGTTGGCTGGCAGTTCTACCGCGTGATTGACCTTGGCCTTCATTTCCGCCGAGTGGCTGTAATAAGGCACCTGAGTGTAGAAGTCCTCGAAGAACGGTTGGGCTTCCAGTTGCGCACGAGTGATGCGCTGTTTCGGATCCCAGCCATCCTTGGTGATCAGCCAGCGGTAACCACGGGTGGTGTGCGGCGCGGTGTAGTCCCATTTGATTTCTAGGGTCTGCCCCGGGGTGACATTGAGCAGCGGCCAGGTGAATGGACGGGCGAGCTTCTTGCTCATTTCGTCATTGGTGAAATTCACACAGTCGCGGGCATCGGTCTTGCCACCGCTGAGAATGTAGCCGTCGGCCGGTGGCGTGACACTGTCCGAGTCGCTCTGGTAAGGCGCCGGAAATGGCCCCGCCACCAGCGCCGGGAAGTTCTTGCCGCCTTCCATTTCGTTGACCTGCCAGGCTTCGAGCAATCCTTGCTCGATCGCTACCGCACCGCGGCTTACAGGGGAAATGACACGACCGTGTCGCAGTTGAGTTTGTGCTTGTGGTTGTGGTTGATTCATGTTTTTCACTCCGTTGATTTAAGAACTCTCCTTTCCGAGGAGAGGCCTTCAAGCTAACGGAGACGGATTTTTTGTCCATCGGCGGTTTTGTCGCATTCAACTGCTTTAAAACCTGAAAACACTGCAAATACTGGATGTATATACAGCCTTTTGCGATAACACCCACCCTAAATGACGCCAAAGGATTACATGCCAATGCTGCAAAAGCTGCCATTCAGTACTCACGGCAACTGTGCCTTGAACTCCTTTTCGTACTGCCCGGCGAGCTGTACTTTCTGTTTTTCGTTGAGCAACTTGCCGGCCATCTGGAAGAATTTCTGCTCTTCTTCCTTCAAGTGGTGATGAACCTTGTCCGACAGCTTCTTTGCGGTCGCCAACCAGGCCGGGCTGGACATCTCGGTCTCGTCGAGTTCTTCCATCATCTCGTCCATTTCATGGTGTTCGGCGATGGCATGGCGGCTCAAATCGACACCGTCATCAAGCTCCATCAACGGAATGTAGAAATGGCGCTCTTCGGCGGTTTCATGGGCCTGGAGTTCTGCCTTGAGCTGTTTGTAGGCTTCGACCCGCTCAGGCGTGTCACCGCTGGTTTCGATCAAGGTCTTGGCGTAAGTACGCTGGCGGTCATGGCTTTCGCGAAGGGCTTCGAAAATATTCATGGGGGGTCCTCATCAACCGCGTGCTGGAATGACGCTGTAACAGCTAGACCCCGGCGCGTGAGCGGCAGTTCCAAAGGGTTGAAGCGGGGCTTGGAAGATGGCCGCGCGGCAGGATAGGCTGCGAACTCAAACAACAAGGAAGTCATGCATGAACTTGCGCATTGAGCTGTCGCAGCATTCCACCGAAGAAGAACGCCAGGCCATTCTGGCCCCCTTGCATGCCTATAACGTGGCCAAGGCCGGAATTGCCGTCTCTGAGCCACTCACCTTGCTGGTGCGTGACGATCAGGATCAGATTCTGGGCGGACTCTATGGCCGCCTGGTCTGCCAGTGGCTGTTCATCGATTTGCTGTCAGTGCCTGACGCAGGCCGGGGCCAGGGAATTGGCTCGAAGCTGATGCACATGGCCGAAGAGTTGGCGCGGGAGAAAGGCTGCATCGGCGCGTGGCTCGACACGTTCGACTTTCAAGCACCGGAGTTTTACAAGAAACTGGGGTATAGCCAGTTTGGTGAGATCGTCGATTATCCGCCGGGGCACAAGCGGCATTTCTTCCAGAAGCGACTTGTAGGTTGAATGTATTGGCCCCTTCGCGAGCAGGCTCGCTCCCACATTTGGAATGCATTCCACTGTAGGAGTGAGCCTGCTCCGGGCGGCGTTCCGACGACGCCGACAGCCGCGTCAACGCATGATCAGAGACAGGTCGCCAACGCCGCCAACCGGCGCTTGGCGACAAAGTCATCCTTCTGCGCGTAGTAATTCAACGTCGTGCCCGATGCTTCGGTAATCACATCAACAAACGACTCGGCGGAACGGGTATACACCGTCGTACCGCCCGACTTGCGCGGCTCCAGATACGCCGCCGCGTCCACCCCGAACACTGCTTCGTCTTGCCAGCCGAACTGCACACACTGGGCAACGACTTTCTCGGCTTTGTCCGACGTCAACACCTTGTACGGGGTTTTCGTGCGAGCATCGTCCATCACCGAGCTTGCGCAACCGGCCAGCAGCGTCGCCGCCAGCGCTACCATCAGAATTCGCATTGCATTCGCTCATTCAGAAAAAAGCGGACTGTATCACCGCAGCAGCAGAAATCGTTCTGCTTTACTGCATTTATAGCGCGACACGCGCGGGCCGCTGCGGCAACCTAAGGTCATCAGCCTCACAAGGAAAACACATGGCGCCTACCGACCAGCGACATGAACATGCCCTGAAAGTATTTCTCGACGCGCGTCCCGAACTGCGCGAAACCCTCGACCACCTCAACCCGTTGCTGGCCCAGGCCAAGGGCGAAACGCAGGCGCAGTATCGTGAAGAGCGACTGCATGAAGCGTTTGAAGCCGAAGCGGAAAGTCTCGGCCTGTTCGCTTGGGAGTTGACCTTGCAACTGACCGCTGATTCTCCAGAGGAGTATCAAGCGCAGCGACTGGAAGTCCACCGTGAGGTGGCGGAAATGGCCGGGATGGATTGGCGGGAATATTGCGATCTATATGGCATAGAACCGTAACTGTCGCCCCAGGACACCGCCCTCATGCTGCCATCCGCCTCGACTCACCGCGCCAGCCCCGGCCATCTGCACACACAAAAGTGGCGCGGGCGGATTGGTCTGGCGCTGGTGGCCAGCCTCTCGGTACTGGCCGGCATGACCGACGCCATCGGCTTTATGGCCAGCGGCGACTTCGTCTCGTTCATGAGCGGCAACACCACCCGACTTGCCGTGGCGATCAGTGATGGCGACATCGGATTGACCTTGCGCCTGGTGATTCTCGTCGCAACTTTCGTCGTCGGTAATGCCTTGGGTGTTGTTGTCGCGCGTTTGGGCGGACGCCGGGCGCTGCCGCTGCTGCTGTGTATCGCCACCCTGCTTTGTGCTGCGGCAGTCTGGCCTTTCGAAACGCAACTGCCAGCGCTGCTGGCGGCAATCATAGCGATGGGCATGCTCAACGCGGCGGTCGAAGAGGTGAATGGTTTGCCTGTCGGGCTGACCTACGTGACCGGCGCTCTGTCGCGTTTCGGCCGTGGATTGGGCCGCTGGATGCTCGGCGAGCGACGCAGCGGCTGGCGGGTGCAACTGGTGCCATGGAGCGGGATGTTTATCGGCGCGATTCTGGGGGCGGTGCTGGAACATCATCTGGGACTGAAGGCGATGTTTGTCAGTGGTTTGCTGGCGGCGATGATCGGGCTGCTCTCGCTGAAAATCCCGCGGCGCTGGCAGCTGGGCTATATGCCTCGCTAATGGACGCTTACACAAATCCTTGTGGGAGCGAGCCTGCTCGCGAAGAGGCCGGCACATTCAATGTTTTTTATCGCCTGACCCACCGCTTTCGCGAGCAGGCTCGCTCCGACATTCAAGCGCATGCAACTTGGGTTTCGCGGCTACCGCCATAAAGCTTTATCATGGCCGCAGTTTTGCTGATCGAGTCCGTCATGAAGTTCGCCATTGCGCTGTTTTCCGCCGCCCATGCGCCCTCCTCGCGCCGCGCCCTGCTGTTTGCACAGGCTGCGCTGGCCGGTGGGCATGAGATTGTCCGGCTGTTTTTCTATCAGGACGGCGTTTATAACGCTTCGGATGCGGTGGTTACCCCGCAGGACGAACTCGACCTGCCCAAACAATGGCGCGCTTTCATCACCGAGCAAAAGCTGGACGGCGTGGTGTGCATCGCCGCCGCCCTGCGCCGTGGTGCGCTAAATTCTGAAGAAGCCAAGCGCTACCAGCGTGAAGCGATTTCGGTCAGCGCGCCGTGGGAATTGTCCGGCCTCGGTCAGTTGCATGACGCGGTGCAAGACGCTGACCGCCTGATCTGCTTCGGAGGTGCGTGAAATGGCTAAATCCTTGTTGATCATCAGCCGTCAGTCGCCATGGTCTGGCCCCGGCGCCCGTGAAGCGCTGGACATCGTGTTGGCCGGTGGCGCCTTCGATCTACCCATCGGCTTGCTGTTTCTTGATGACGGTGTGCTGCAACTCGCCGCCGGGCAAAACGCCAAGGCTTTGCAGCAGAAAGACCTCAGCGCCAACCTGCAAGCGCTGCCGATGTTTGGCGTTGAAGAGCTGTTTTATTGCGCCGAAAGCGCCAGCCTTCGCGGTCTGAGCGAGCTGTCGCTGGACGAAGCCGCGCCGCTGGACGCCGAACACATCACCGCCCTTATTGACCGCTACGACCAGGTGATCACCCTCTGATGTCGACTTTGCATGTGTTGTCTCATTCCCCCTTCGGCGACGATCGCCTGACCAGTTGCTTGCGTCTGATCGGCAGCGCTGATGCCCTGCTGCTGTCCGGCGATGCCGTCTATGCATTGCAACCGGGCACCGCGCCGTTTACCGCGCTGCAAGGCCGTCAGATCAAATTGTTCGTTCTGATAGAAGATGCACAGGCTCGCGCCATCGAAGTACCGGACTGGGCCGAAGCCATCGATTACCCAGCCTTCGTCGAGCTGTCGATCCACCACGACAAGGTCAACAGTTGGTTATGAATGCCATGACCGTCGGCGCCCGCGCCATCGAACTGGACAAGGACGGATTTCTCGTCGACCTCAGCGACTGGTCGGCCGAGGTCGCCAGTGCCCTCGCCGCCGTCGAAGATATCGAGTTGACGCCCGAACACTGGGAAATCCTCGAACTGCTGCGCAGCTTCTACGCCGAATTCCAGTTGTCTCCGGCCACCCGGCCGTTGATCAAGTACACCGCACTGAAACTCGGCCCGGACAAAGGCAACAGCCTGCACCTGAACCGACTGTTCAAAGGCACCCCCGCCAAACTCGCCGCGAAACTGGCGGGCCTGCCCAAACCGACGAATTGCTTATGACCGACTTTCCAGCGCTGACCCTCGAAACACCTGCCGAGCACCCGTTCGCCCAATTCGTGCGCATTCTCGGCAAGGGCAAACGTGGTGCGCGTGACCTCACTCGCGAGGAAGCCCGCGAAGCGATGGGCATGGTGCTCGACGACAAGGTCGAAGACACCCAGCTCGGCGCATTTCTCATGTTGTTGCGACACAAGGAAGAAAGCGCCGAGGAGATGGCCGGTTTTACCGAAGCCCTGCGCGAGCGTTTGCAGGCACCTGCGTTGAACGTCGATCTGGACTGGCCAACCTACGCCGGCAAGAAGCGCCATCTACCGTGGTATCTGCTGGCGGCCAAGTGTCTGGCACAGAACGGTGTGCGCATTTTCATGCACGGCGGCGGCGCACACACGGCCGGGCGTCTGTACAGCGAGCAGTTACTCGGCGAGCTGAACATTCCGTTGTGCCGCACCTGGCAGCACGTCGGCACGGCGCTGGATAACGGTGGCCTGGCCTTCATGCCGCTGGTGGACTGGGCGCCGCAACTGCAGAAGATGATCGATTTGCGCAACACCCTAGGCTTGCGTTCTCCGATTCATTCGCTGGCGCGGATACTCAATCCACTGGGCGCGCGTTGCGGGCTGCAAAGTATTTTCCATCCTGGCTATCAGGCAGTGCATCGCGATGCCAGCGGCCTGCTCGGCGACACGGCGATTGTGGTCAAGGGCGATGGCGGCGAAATCGAGATCAACCCGGATGCTGACAGCCATCTCTACGGCACCACGGGCGGCGAAAGCTGGGACGAGGAATGGCCGCAGTTGTCGGCGCAACGCCACGTCAAACCTTCAACCCTGGACGTCGAACACCTGAAAGCTGTCTGGCGCGGCGATATCGTCGACAGTTACCCGCAAATGGCCTTGATTGCGACCATGGCCCTGGCCTTGCGCGGCCTCGGTCAAAGCCGTGAACAGGCCTTCGCCACCGCCGAGCAATACTGGGCCGCACGGAACACATCGATTTAACCGATCATTCACGCCCGATCTTTGCGCTTTTTGTTCGAACTCATCGGAATAGACTCGACTCCAACGATTATTGGTTTACGGAGTCTTGATCATGGGTTTACTCGTCGATGGCCACTGGCAGGACAAGTGGTACGAAAGCAGCAAGGACGGCGCGTTTCAGCGCGAACAGGCAAAACGCCGCAACTGGGTCACCGCCAACGGCGAACCCGGCCCCAGCGGTGAAGGCGGTTTTGCTGCCGAGGCCGGGCGCTATCACCTCTACGTTTCCCTTGCCTGTCCGTGGGCGCATCGCACGTTGATCCTGCGCAAGCTCAAGGGCCTGGAAAGTCTGATCGACGTTTCGGTGGTCAGTTGGCTGATGCTGGAAAACGGCTGGACCTTCGACAAAGCGCTCGGCTCGACCGGCGACAAGCTCGACAACTTCGACTTCATGCACCAGCGCTATACCGCCGACACTACCGATTACACCGGCCGCGTTACCGTGCCGGTGCTATGGGACAAGAAGCTCAAGCGCATCGTCAGCAATGAATCGGCGGAGATCATCCGCATGTTCAACAGCGCGTTCGATGGTTTGACGGGCAACGATCTAGACTTCTACCCGGCGCCGCTGCGCGGTGAAATCGATGCACTGAACGAGCGGATTTATCCGGCGGTGAACAACGGCGTGTATCGCGCAGGCTTTGCGACGTCGCAACAGGCTTATGAAGAAGCGTTCGATGAGGTGTTTGCCGAACTCGATCACCTGGAAGGCGTTTTAGGCGAAAACCGCTATCTGAGCGGCGAATACCTCACTGAAGCTGACGTGCGCCTGTTCACTACGATCATCCGGTTTGATGCGGTGTATCACGGGCACTTCAAGTGCAACCTGCGGCGCATTGCCGATTATCCGAACCTGTCGAACTGGCTGCGGGAGATGTATCAGCTGCCGGGGGTTGGCGAGACGGTGGATTTTCAGCACATCAAGAATCACTACTACGGCAGTCACAAGACGATTAACCCGACAGGGGTTGTGCCGAAGGGACCGGAGCAGGATTTCACCGTGGCCCATGATCGGGCGCGGCTGAATGGCAAAGGGGTTTGGCGCCGGGGTTGACATTTATAGGGTTTTGGAAGGCCTCTTCGCGAGCAAGCTCGCTCCCACATTGGATCTGTGTCGCTCACAAATCCCCTGTGGGAGCGAGCTTGCTCGCGAATGGGTCAACTCGGTTTTTCAGACCTGCGCCTGAGCCCCTTCGAACCAAGCCAGTTTCTCGCGCAGTTGCACCACTTCACCAACGATCACCAGTGTCGGCGCATGCACTTCATGCTCCGCCACCAGTCGCGGCAGATCAGCCAGCGTGCCGGTAAAAACCCGCTGATTGACCGTGGTCCCCTGCTGAATCAACGCCGCCGGGGTATCGGCTGAACGACCATGCTTGATCAGTTGTTCGCAGATGACCGGCAACCCGACCAGGCCCATGTAGAACACCAGCGTCTGCGCCGGCGCGACAAGGTCGACCCAAGGCAGATCGGTGGAGCCGTCCTTCAAATGCCCGGTAACAAAACGCACCGACTGCGCGTAATCACGATGGGTCAGCGGAATCCCGGCATATGCCGCGCAACCGCTGGCTGCGGTGATACCCGGAACGACCTGGAAAGGGATACCGTGAGCGGCCAGCTCTTCGATCTCTTCGCCGCCCCGCCCGAAGATGAACGGATCACCGCCCTTCAACCGCACCACGCGCTTGCCGGCCTTGGCCAGTTCGACCAGTTGCTGGTTGATCTGATCCTGCGGCACGGCGTGATCAGACCGACGCTTGCCAACGTAGACCCGCTCGGCATCGCGACGGCACAGTTCAAGAATCGCAGGTGCAACCAAACGGTCGTAGAGCACCACGTCGGCTTGTTGCATCAGGCGCAAAGCCTTGAAGGTCAGCAGATCCGGATCGCCCGGGCCCGCACCGACCAGATAAACCTCACCAGTCGTGACCATGGCTTCGCCATCGATCTTGGCTTGCAGCAGACGCTCGGCTTCCGCGCCCTGCCCGGCCAGTTGCCGATCGGCAATCGGCCCCTGAAACACGTCTTCCCAGAAACCACGACGCTGCTGCACATCCGGGAACAGGCTTTTCACCTCATTGCGGAAACGCGCGGCGAGTCCGGCCAACTGACCGTAAGTCGAAGGAATCCAGGTTTCGATCTTGGCGCGGATCAAACGCGCCAGCACCGGCGCATCACCGCCGCTGGATACGGCAATGATCAGCGGCGAACGATCGACGATCGCCGGGAAAATCACGCTGCACAAGGCCGGCGCGTCGACCACGTTGACCGGTACGCAGCGCTTGTGAGCATCAGTGGAGACTTGTGCATTCAGCGTCTCATCGTCGGTGGCGGCGATGATCAGCCCGCAACCGTCCAGATCCGCCTCGACGTAACCGCGCAACACGCATTCACCGCCAGAAGCGGCAACCAGCTCACGCAGTTGCGTTTCGATTTCAGGTGCGACCACCCGCAGCAGCGCACCGGCATCGGCCAGCAGGCGGGATTTGCGCAAGGCAATTTCCCCCCCTCCGACGACCAACACACGACTGCCGCGCAGGTTGTGAAACAGCGGCAGATATTTCATTTAGCCGATGACCTCAAAGCCACCCATGTACGGCTTCAGTACGTCCGGAACACGGATCGAACCGTCGGCCTGCTGGTAGTTTTCCAACACGGCAACCAGGGTGCGACCTACGGCAAGACCGGAACCGTTCAAGGTGTGTACCAGCTCAGGCTTGCCGGTTTCCGGGTTGCGGAAACGCGCCTGCATGCGGCGGGCCTGGAAGTCGCCGCAGTTCGAGCACGACGAAATCTCGCGGTACTTGTCCTGGCTCGGGATCCACACTTCCAGATCGTAAGTCTTGACCGCGCTGAAGCCCATGTCGCCGGTGCACAGCGCCAGAGTACGGTAAGGCAGACCGAGCAGTTGCAGGACTTTTTCAGCGTTGGCGGTCAGGCCTTCGAGCGCTTCCATCGAAGTCGATGGCTCAACGATCTGGACCATTTCAACTTTGTCGAACTGGTGCTGACGGATCATCCCGCGCGTGTCACGGCCCGACGCACCGGCTTCACTGCGGAAGCACGGAGTGTGCGCAACGAACTTGATCGGCAGCAGTTTCGAATCGACGATTTCGCCAGCAACGATGTTGGTCAGCGACACTTCGGCGGTCGGGATCAGGTACAGATCGGCTTCGCCTTCGCGGGCGATCTTGAACAGGTCTTCTTCGAACTTCGGCAGTTGACCGGTGCCTTGCAGTGCCGGGGCCTGAACCAGATAAGGCGTGTAAGCCTCTTCGTAGCCGTGCTCGTTGACGTGCAGGTTGATCATGAACTGCGCCAGTGCGCGATGCAGACGCGCGATCGGGCCACGCAGCAGGGCGAAACGGGCGCCGGACAGCTTGGCGGCGGTTTCGAAATCCAGCCAGCCGAACTTCTCGCCCAGCGCCACGTGGTCTTTCACTTCGAAATCGAAAGCGGTCGGTGTGCCCCAGCGGCGCACTTCGACGTTGTCGTCTTCGTCTTTGCCGACCGGCACGGATTCGTGTGGCAGGTTCGGGATACCGAGCAGGATCGAGTCCAGTTCGGTCTGGATCGCGTCCAGCTCGACTTTACCGGCGCTCAGTTCGCCCGCCATGCGCTCGACGTCCGCCATCAACGGCGCGATGTCTTCGCCGCGCTGTTTGGCCTGACCGATGGATTTGGAACGCGCGTTACGCTCAGCCTGCAGTGCTTCGGTGCGGGTCTGGACGGTCTTGCGCTGTTCTTCCAGCGCTTCGATGCGCGCGGTATCCAGGGCGAAGCCACGGGAAGCCAGGCGGTCCGCTACGTCCTGGAGGTTGCTACGTAACAGTTTGGAATCGAGCATGTCGGTTTCTCGTTATCAAAGTTTGGTCAAAGACAGGCCAGCCCACGTCGCGAGCAGCCCGCCGAATACGCTGAGTGCCGCATAGCCCAGGGCCAGCGGCACTTGCCCGCTTTCCAGCAGGCGCACCGTATCCAGTGAAAAGGATGAAAAAGTCGTCAGCCCCCCAAGGAAGCCGACCATCAACCCGGCGCGCACCTCGATCGGCACTTCCGGGCGTATCAAAAACAGGCCGTACAACAGGCCAATCAACAGACAGCCCACGATATTAACGGCCAGCGTCGCGGTATAGAAGTGCCGCGGCCAATTGGCGCTGATCCAATTACCGGTGGCGAAGCGCAACAAGGTGCCGGCCATGCCGCCGACGGAGACTGCAATAATCAGTGGGACCACTATTTTCTCCGCTGCCGAGGGCTTAAACGATCAAGTTGAGCAAGATGGTTGAGCTTCTCGCCGATCTTCAATTCCAGGCCACGCGGCACCGGTTGGTAGAACGGAATCGGCTCGAGTTCTTCCGGGAAATAATCTTCGCCGGCGGCGTAAGCGTCCGGTTCATCGTGGGCGTAGCGGTATTCGTCGCCGTAACCCAACTGTTTCATCAGTTTGGTCGGCGCGTTGCGCAGGTGCAGTGGCACTTCCAGCGAGCCGTTTTCGGCGGCGGCGCGCAGAGCGGTTTTGAAACCCATGTACACCGCGTTGCTTTTCGGCGCGCAAGCCAGATAGGTGATCGCCTGGGCCACGGCCAACTCACCTTCCGGGCTGCCGAGGCGTTCCTGCACTTCCCACGCCGCAAGGCACAGGCTCAGGGCGCGCGGATCGGCGTTGCCGATGTCTTCGCTGGCCATACGCACCACGCGCCGGGCCAGGTACAGCGGATCACAACCACCGTCGATCATCCGCGCAAACCAGTACAGCGCGCCGTCGGGGTTGGAGCCGCGCACCGATTTATGCAGCGCCGAGATCTGGTCGTAGAACGCTTCGCCGCCCTTGTCGAAGCGTCGACGCGTATCGCCGAGCAGGCTTTGCAGCAGCTCGGTGCCGATCTCGCTATTGTCTTCGGCCAGGTCCGAGGCGTTCTCCAGCAGATTGAGCAAACGCCGGCCATCGCCATCGGCAGCCGACAGCAACATCTGGAAGCCTTCGTCGTTCAGCGTCAGGTTGCGCTTGCCCAGCCCGCGCTCTTCGGTAAGCGCGCGGTGCACCAGTTTGCGCAGTGCCGCTTCGTCGAGGCTTTTCAGCACGTAGACGCGGGCCCGCGACAACAAAGCGTTGTTGAGTTCGAACGAAGGGTTTTCGGTGGTAGCGCCGATAAAGATCAGCGTGCCGTCTTCAACGTACGGCAGAAACGCATCCTGCTGGGATTTGTTGAAGCGGTGCACTTCATCGACGAACAGAATCGTGCGCTTGCCGTACTGGCCGGCCTGCTGCTTGGCGATTTCAACGGCCTGACGGATCTCCTTGACCCCGGCGAGCACCGCCGAGACCGTTTCGAAGTGCGCATCGGAGACTTCCGCGAGCAACCGCGCCAGGGTGGTTTTACCCACGCCCGGCGGCCCCCAGAAGATCATCGAATGCAGGGCACCCTGCTCCAGCGCCTCACGCAGAGGCTTGCCGCGAGCGAGCACGTGCTCCTGACCGACGTACTCATCCAGATTGGTCGCACGCAAACGCGCGGCCAGTGGCTGGGCAATCGGTGCACTGCGAAACAGATCCATCACGTAGCGTTGAAACCTCTATTTGATCGGGTCGATCATTTGCTCTTGTGGGAGCGAGCCTGCTCGCGAATGCAATGGTTCACTCAACATCAATGGTGACTGATACACCGCTTTCGCGAGCAGGCTCGCTCCCACAGGGTTTTGCGTTTATTCCTGGATCACGTCGGCACCCTTGGGGATGTCGAACCTGAACTTCGATGCCGGTACTGGCTCGTTGGCCTTGACCCCGGTAAACAGGATGTTGGTGCGCTGGCCGACGCTGTCGATTAGCTGCATGTCGTTGAGCAGACCGTTGCGGAACGACAAACGCAGGTTGTCGAACAGGGTGTCCTTGGTCTTCGGCTTGAGAGTGAAGTCGATCACGCCGCCCGCCTCTTTCGCGGAAATATCAAAGCTCTGGCTGATCTTCGACACGTCACCGGACAGCAGCAGTGCCGGGGTCTGGGTCAGGCGCTCGTCGAGCTTCTTGATGGTGGCCTGTTCCAGGTCCGGATCCCACAGGGTGACTTTCTTGCCGTCGGAAACCATGGTCTGCTCGGCCGGCGCATTGGTGTGCCAGTAGAACAGCCCCGGACGCTGCAGAGTCATGTCGCCGGTGGTTTCCTGCAACTGCGTGCCGCTGCCGTCGAGGGTCAGCTGCGAGAAGTTCGCGCTCAGGGTCTTGGATGTTTCCAGCAATTGGGTCAGACGCGCCACGTCCTTGTCATCGGCGTGGGCCGTGAGAGTGGTCAGCGCCAGTACTGGCAGCAACATGCGGATAAGACGCATGGGAGTCCTCTTGAATACTCGTTGGGAGAGTGGCGGCACATCATTGTCCCGCCTCTTGCTTTGGAATCAGTCGCGTACCGGGCCAGGGGCCAGGACTTCACGGGAACCGTTGGTGTTCATCGAGGTGACGACCCCGGCCATTTCCATGGCTTCGATCATCCGTGCGGCGCGGTTGTAGCCGATCTTAAGCTTGCGCTGTACCGCGGAAATCGAGGCGCGACGGCTTTCGAGTACGAACTGTACCGCTTCGTCATACAGCGCGTCGGCTTCCGGATCATCGCCGTCGCCGCCACCGCTGCTGCCTTCAAAACCGCTGCCGGCTTCTTCGACACCGTTGAGGATGTCGTCGTTGTATTCCGGTGCGCCGCGCAGTTTCCACGCTTCGACCACACGGTGTACTTCATCGTCGGATACGAATGCACCGTGAACCCGGATCGGCAGGCTGGTGCCCGGCGGCATGTAAAGCATGTCACCGTGGCCAAGCAGTTGTTCGGCGCCACCCTGATCGATGATGGTGCGGGAGTCGATCTTGCTCGACACCTGGAACGCCATGCGCGTCGGAATGTTGGCCTTGATCAGACCGGTGATCACATCCACCGACGGCCGCTGGGTCGCGAGGATCAAGTGAATACCGGCCGCACGGGCCTTCTGCGCAATACGGGCGATCAGTTCTTCAACCTTCTTGCCGACGATCATCATCATGTCGGCGAATTCGTCGACCACCACGACGATCGTTGGCAATTTCTGCAGCAACGGTGCTTCGTCGTGGATGCTTTCGCGCTTGTACAGCGGATCGCTCAACGGCTCGCCGGCGTCCTGGGCTTCCTTGACCTTGGCGTTGAAGCCGGACAGGTTGCGCACGCCCATTTTCGCCATCAGCTTGTAGCGGCGCTCCATCTCGGCAACGCTCCAGCGCAGGGCGTTGGCGGCGTCCTTCATGTCAGTGACGACCGGGCACAGCAGGTGCGGAATGCCTTCGTAGATCGACAGTTCCAACATCTTCGGGTCGATCATGATCAGCTTGGCGTCTTCCGGACCGGACTTGAACAGGATCGACAGAATCATCGCGTTCACACCGACCGACTTACCGGAACCGGTCGTACCGGCCACCAGCAAGTGCGGCATCTTCGCCAGGTCGGTGATGACCGGTTTGCCACCGATGTCATGACCGAGTGCCAGGGTGACCGGCGATTTAAAGTTGTCGTATTCAGGCGTCGACAGCACTTCGGAGAAACGCACGATCTGCCGGTCTTCGTTGGGAATCTCGATACCGACAGTGGTCTTGCCCGGAATGACCTCGACCACCCGCACACTGGTCACGGCCAGGGAACGCGCGAGGTCTTTGGCGAGGTTGGCGATGCGGCTGACTTTCACACCGGCAGCAGGCTGGATTTCGTAACGGGTAATCACCGGGCCCGGATGGATCGAATCCACCGTGACCTCGACACCGAATTCCTTGAGTTTGATCTCCAGCAAGTGGCCGACCGCCGCCAGGGATTCCGGTGAGTAATTGAGTTGTTTCTTTTCCGCAGGATCGAGAATAGAGATCGGCGGCAAGGTGCCTTCCACGGCGCTGTCGACGAACAACGGCACCTGTTTTTCTTTCTGCACGCGCTTGCTTGGCTCAGGCGCTTTGGCTGGAGCTGGCGCAATGACCGGCGGAACTTGTTTCTCGCGATCGGACATGTGCTTGCTCAGGGCTTGCTCACGTTCGATCAGGCGTTCTTTGACTTTGGCCTGTTCACGCTTGTCAGTGACCGTCGGCGCGACTACGTCGTGGACGCGATCGTCGACTTCACGCAGTTGCGCAACCAGTTGTTTGCGTTCGGTACGGGCCGACCACCAGCGGTTGAGCGCGCCCTGGAACAGTTCGAACAGGTCGAGGGTGATCTTGCCGGTGATGTCCATCACCTTGAACCACGACAGATCGGTAAATACCGTCAGGCCGAACAGGAACAGAGCAATAAACAGCAGCGTGCTGCCCTGAATGTTCAGCGCGTTCTTTGCCAGATTGCCGAGGCTTTCGCCCAGCGCGCCGCCAGCACCCGCCGGCAGACCCGACGCTGCGTGGAAATGCAGATGCGCCAGCGCAGCGCCGGACAGCACCAGAAACACCAGACCGATCAGGCGCCAGGAGAACAGCCAGCCGCTCCACTGCCACGGCTCGTGGCGCTGGCGGAAGATCTGGTAGGCCTTGATCGCCAGCAGCAACGGGAAGATGTAGGCGAAGTAACCCAGCACCATGAACAGGATATCGGCGCTGTAGGAGCCGGCCGGGCCGCCGAAATTCTGTACGTCGTCGATCTTGCTGTTGTGGCTCCAGCCCGGATCGTCCTTGCCGTAGGTCAGCAAAGCCATCATCAGGAACAGGCACAAGGCACCGATGGCGATCAATGCACCTTCCTTGAGCCGGTAGTGCAACTGTTGGCGCCAGAGCGGAACGACTGTTTTTGGTGCTTCGGTGGATTTCTTCAAAACGCTTCTTTTCCTGCGCCCGAGGCGCGTCCATCTATTGAATGACGATAAAAAACTGCCCAATCCAGGCAGGTAAAAAAGTGAACGAGCGCAACTGAGACTACTTTTAACACTGTGCTGTGGGTTTTATAAACACAGCCAAGAACACAGCGCACCGCGAATATTCTGTAACAGCCCGGCATTGTACGGGTTTGTGCGTCCGATGCCATGCTTCAAACCTCAGGATTGAGCATAGTCAAGCACACAGAAGCCGCGACTCAATTTGAGCATGCATTACCTTTTGTGACAAAGGCTTATGAGGTGTATTTGATGAACGTAGCGAAGCATTCACGCCTGATCATCCTCGGCTCAGGTCCGGCCGGTTACAGCGCTGCCGTGTATGCCGCCCGCGCCAACCTCAACCCCGTGGTCATTACCGGCCTGCAGGCCGGTGGCCAGCTCACCACCACCGTTGAAGTCGACAACTGGCCCGGCGACGTCGAAGGCCTGACCGGCCCGGTGCTGATGGAACGCATGCAGAAACACGCCGAACGCTTTGCCACAGAGATCGTTTACGACCACATCCACACCGCCAAGTTGCAGCAGCGCCCGTTCGAGCTTGTCGGCGATAGCGGCACCTACACCTGCGACGCCCTGATCATTGCCACCGGTGCCTCCGCGCAGTATCTGGGACTGCCCTCGGAAGAGGCCTTTGCCGGCCGCGGTGTTTCTGCGTGTGCGACCTGTGACGGCTTTTTCTATCGCAATCAGGTGGTCGCCGTGGTCGGCGGTGGCAATACGGCGGTTGAGGAAGCACTTTATCTGTCGAACATCGCCAAGGAGGTGCACCTGATCCATCGTCGCGACAAACTGCGCTCGGAGAAGATCCTTCAGGACAAACTTTTCGAGAAAGCCGCCAACGGCAATGTACGCCTGCACTGGAACCAGAATCTCGACGAAGTGCTTGGCGATGCCAGCGGCGTCACCGGCGCGCGACTGCGTGACAGCCATACCGGAGAAACCGGTGAACTGGCGCTGGCCGGCGTATTCATTGCCATTGGTCACAAGCCCAACACTGATCTGTTTCAAGGACAGCTGCCGATGCGCGACGGGTACTTGCTGGTCAAGGGTGGCAGCGACGGTGACGCCACGTCCACCGAGATTCCCGGAGTGTTTGCCGCCGGCGACGTTGCCGACCACGTTTATCGTCAGGCCGTGACGTCGGCAGGCGCCGGCTGCATGGCCGCGCTCGATGCCGAGAAGTATCTGGACGACATTCCTGTCATTTAACGGCACACTTTAGCGCGGGCCAGACAGCCCGCACCGCCCTCCCCTTCTGCAAGCCTGGATGCCATGCTGACTTGGTTACAACGTAATTCCCTGACTTTTCCGCCGCTGGAAAAAGCCATGCGCGACCCTAACGGATTGCTCGCCGCCGGTGGCGACCTGTCGGCCGATCGCTTGATCCAGGCTTACCGCCACGGCTGCTTTCCGTGGTTTTCCGAGGGCCAGCCGATTCTCTGGTGGTCGCCGGATCCGCGCACCGTGTTGTTTCCCGACGAACTGCATGTCTCGCGCAGCCTCGGCAAATTGCTGCGCCAGGAACGCTATCAAGTGACCTTCGATCAGGACTTCGACGCCGTGATCCGCGCCTGCGCCGCGCCACGGGATTACGCTGACGGCACCTGGATCACCGAAGCCATGCAGGACGCCTACATTGAGCTGCATCGTCGCGGCTTCGCACATTCGGTGGAGGTCTGGGATCAGGGCGAACTGGTCGGCGGCCTGTACGGCCTGGCGATGGGCCAACTGTTTTTCGGCGAATCGATGTTCAGCCGCGCCGACAACGCCTCGAAATTCGGCTTTGCCACCCTGGTGCGCCATCTGCAAGACTCAGGATTCGTGCTGATCGATTGCCAGATGCCGACCGATCATCTGCACAGCCTCGGCGCACGGGCGATTCCCCGCCAGCAATTCGCCGATTATCTGGCACATCACCTGGATCAACCCAATCGTGCCACCTGGGTTTGCTGAGCGACTTTTGCGCGCGTGGCTTACACTTAATTCACCAGCTTATCCCGAGGGTTGATCATGACCGAGTTGGCGCGTTTGAAGTTCTATGCCACTCAGCCTCACTCTTGCAGTTATCTGCCCGAGGAGCAGGCCACGACCCTGTTTCTCGATCCGAGCCAGCCCATGGATGTGCATGTCTACGCAGACCTGTCGGAAATGGGCTTTCGTCGCAGCGGCGATCATCTGTACCGTCCGCATTGCCAGAACTGCAATGCGTGCGTGCCTGCGCGCATTCCAGTGGCGCAGTTCATGCCCAATCGCCAGCAGAAACGGATTTTCAAACGCAACACGGATTTACAGGTGCGCCCGGCCAAACCGCAATTCAGCGAAGAATATTTCGATCTGTACCAGCGCTACATCGAACAGCGTCACGCCGACGGCGATATGTACCCGCCGAGCCGTGATCAATTCTCGACCTTTCTGGTACGCGATCTGCCCTTCTCGAGGTTTTACGAGTTCCGACTCGACGGACGGTTGTTCGCCGTGGCGGTGACCGATTTGCTGCCCAACGGGTTGTCGGCGGTGTACACCTTCTACGAACCCGCTGAAGAGCGCCGTAGCCTTGGCCGATTTGCCATCCTCTGGCAAATCGCTGAGGCACAGCGTCTCGGGCTTGAGGCGGTGTACCTCGGTTACTGGATCAAGAACTGCAAAAAGATGAACTACAAGACGCAATATCGACCTATCGAATTGCTGATTAATCAGCGCTGGGTCATCCTCAACTAAACCCAAGCCGTAAACCCCTTGGCGTAAACCCCATTTTTCGGGCACAATGCACGCCGCTTTTGCCTGGCGCAGTTGCACCGGGCCATTCATTGGATACCGAGGGCTTTACTGCATGTCGAAAGAAGACAGCTTCGAAATGGAAGGCACTGTCGTCGACACCCTGCCCAACACCATGTTTCGTGTGGAGTTGGAAAATGGGCACGTCGTAACCGCGCATATTTCCGGCAAGATGCGCAAGAACTACATTCGTATTCTTACCGGTGACAAAGTGCGCGTCGAGCTGACGCCCTATGACTTGAGCAAAGGGCGCATTACTTACCGCGCTCGTTAATCAAGTCAATACAGAACGCCCGGTTTATGCCGGGCGTTTTTGTTTGTGCGTTCTGGGGTTTTGGGGCTGGGGGCATATCCGTTTTTGCGGGTGCTGCCGCTGGCGGTTTCGCTCTTACAGCGACTCACTTTTCCAGACGCCGAAAAGTAAGCAAAAGGCTTTGCCCCTGGCGTACGGCACTTCGCTGAGGCTCAGTGTTCCCTCGCTACGGCGTCCATCCGGGGGCATCGCCTACGGTTTGCTTCGCTGCACCTCCTCTCGATGTATGCGGCTACGCCGCACGGCGCTGCGCGCCTACCCCCGGATGGACACCTCCGCTCGGCCTGCCGATGGGGCAAAAGATCAAAAGCCAAAGCCAGATCACAAGCCAGATCAAGAGCCCCTCACCCTAGCCCTCTCCCGGAGGGAGAGGGGACTGACCGAAGTGTTTGAGAGATGTACGCCGACGTGAAATACCGAGTTGAACGCAAATTTTGAGATACCCACCATCGGCTCCCTCTCCCTCGGGAGAGGGCTGGGGTGAGGGGCAGGGGCAGCTCCAACGCAAATCCAAAGCCGACCACGCTGTGCCCCTCACCACTCAACAGGATGAGCGTTAGCTCGGCTGCAGCTTTTGATCTTTAAGGCGACATCGGAAGGCTGAGTGGAGGGATTGATCCGGGCGTGGGAGCGCAGCGACCGTTTGGCGCAGCCAAACACAGCGAGAGGAGGTGCAGCGCAGCAAACCGTAGGCGCTGCGCCCGGATCGATCCCGCAGCGAAGGAACCCCGAGCCCCAGCGAGCGGGCCGCACGTAGGAGCAAGCGTTTTTTGCTTACTTTTTTTGGCGTTTGAAAAAAAGTGAGTCGCCGTAAGGGCGAAACCGTAATAAGCCATCACCGCAGCAACGGATATTCACCAAAAAACCCAGACAACAAAAAGGCGCCCGAAGGCGCCTTTCCAATCTACATCAAGCCATCAGGCCATCTCAGCGGTAGTCTCGAAGTCAAACGTCAACTCACCATCCTTGATGTCGATGTGAACCACACCGCCATGCTCGGCCAGCTCGCCAAACAGAATCTCCTCCGCCAACGGACGCTTGATCTTGTCCTGGATCAGACGCGCCATCGGACGCGCGCCCATCGCCGAGTCATAACCACCTGCCGCCAGCCAGCTACGCGCAGCATCAGTGACCTCAAGCAGCACACGCTTGTCTTCCAGCTGCGCCTGAAGCTCGGTAAGGAACTTGTCCACCACACTTTTGATGACCTCATGACTGAGGCGACCAAACTGGATAATGGTGTCCAGACGGTTACGGAACTCCGGCGTGAAGCTCTTCTTGATCACTTCCATCGCATCAGACGAGTGGTCCTGATGTGTGAAACCGATCGAAGCCCGCGCGGCCGTTTCGGCACCGGCGTTGGTGGTCATGATCACGATCACGTTGCGGAAGTCGGCCTTGCGCCCATTGTTGTCGGTCAGCGTGCCGTGGTCCATCACTTGCAACAGCAGGTTGAAGACTTCCGGATGCGCCTTCTCGATTTCATCGAGCAGCAACACGCAATGCGGCTGCTTGGTGATCGCTTCGGTCAACAGACCGCCCTGATCGAAACCGACATAGCCCGGAGGTGCACCGATCAGACGCGATACGGTGTGACGCTCCATGTACTCGGACATGTCGAAGCGAACCAGTTCGATCCCCAAGGCCTTGGCCAATTGCCGCGCGGCCTCGGTTTTACCGACACCGGTCGGGCCTGCGAACAGGAACGAACCGACTGGCTTGTCAGGTGATTTCAGCCCGGCGCGAGACAGTTTGATCGCCGTCGACAACGAATCGATTGCTGCGTCCTGACCAAACACCGTCAACTTCAGGTCACGCTCCAGGTTACGCAGCAGTTCCTTGTCGGAACTGGTGACGTGCTTAGGCGGAATCCGCGCGATTTTCGCGACGATGTCTTCAACCTGCGGCACTTCAATGCGCTTGACACGTTTTTCGACCGGCTGCAGACGCTGATAGGCGCCCGCCTCGTCGATTACGTCGATGGCCTTGTCCGGCATATGCCGGTCATTGATGTAGCGCGATGCCAGTTCAGCAGCGGCGCGCAACGACTCATCGCTGTACTCGATGTTGTGGTGCTGCTCGAAACGCCCTTTCAGGCCGCGCAGGATGCCGATGGTGTCTTCCACCGACGGCTCGACGACATCGACCTTCTGGAAGCGACGTGCCAAAGCACGATCCTTCTCGAAAATGCCGCGGAATTCCTGGAACGTGGTCGAACCGATGCAGCGAATGTCGCCAGACGACAGCAGCGGCTTGAGCAGATTCGAAGCGTCCATGACCCCGCCCGACGCAGCGCCGGCACCGATGATGGTGTGGATCTCGTCGATGAACAGGATTGCCTGCGGACGTTTTTTCAGTTCATTGAGCAGCGCCTTGAAGCGTTTCTCGAAATCACCGCGATACTTGGTGCCCGCGAGCAGAGCACCGAGGTCGAGGGAGTAAACAACGCTGTTGGCCAGCAGGTCCGGCACCTGGTTGTCGACAATGCGCTTGGCCAGACCTTCAGCAATCGCGGTTTTACCCACACCCGCCTCGCCAACCAGCAAAGGATTGTTTTTGCGCCGACGCGCGAGGATCTGCGCGACACGCTCGACTTCCGATTCACGGCCGACCAGCGGATCGATACGACCCTGGCGCGCGAGTTCGTTGAGGTTGCTGGCATAAGCATCCAGAGGATTGCCTGAAGAAGAAGACTCACCGCCCTCGTCGTCCTGCATATCTTGTTCACCTTCAGAGTGATCGCCATGCCCCGGCACTTTGGAAATGCCGTGTGCGATGTAATTGACGACATCGATGCGCGCAACGCTCTGCTGTTTCAGCAGGAACACTGCCTGACTCTCTTGCTCACTGAAGATTGCAACCAGCACGTTAGCGCCGGTTACTTCGCGTTTGCCCGAGCTCTGTACGTGGAAAACAGCACGTTGCAGTACACGCTGGAAGCCCAGGGTTGGCTGGGTTTCGCGATCTTCGTCATGAACGGGGATCAATGGCGTGGTGGAGTCGATGAACTCCTGCAGGTCATGCTTGAGTTTGTCGAGGTTTGCGCCGCATGCACGCAAAACGGTGGCGGCAGCCTCATTGTCCAATAGGGCCAGCAAAAGGTGTTCGACGGTCATGAATTCATGACGTTTCGAACGAGCCTCTTTGAAGGCTAGATTGAGGGTGACTTCGAGCTCGCGGTTTAACATAGCTTCACCTCATACCCAAGTGGTCGGCGATTAACCGTCCTTCTCGATTTCACAGAGTAGCGGATGCTGGCTTTCCCTGGCGTACTGGTTGACCTGCATGGCCTTTGTCTCGGCGATGTCGCGGGTAAACACTCCACATACTGCCCGTCCTTCTGTGTGGACGGCCAGCATGACCTTGGTCGCCAGCTCGCGATTCAGGTTAAAAAACACCTCGAGCACTTCGACGACGAAATCCATCGGTGTGTAGTCATCGTTGAACAAAACCACCTTGTACATCGGCGGCGCCTGTAACGCAGGCTTTGCTTCCTGAACAGCAACGCCTGCCGAATCGTCGTCGTGCTCCTCTGGAAGATCCTTTTGGAGAAGCGGGCGATCCTGATTGAATGTTAGTCGAATCTGGCTGATTGCATGCATGGAAAGAAAGGTTCGTCAGTTGTGCAAATACAGTGGTGGGGGCGGTTGTCCACGTTTTCAACTCCGACTGCCCGGTCACCTTGACTATCGGGAAAACGGTGTTACAACCAATAGAGCCCACAGTGGGTAAAAAAGATCCGCGGAGTCAATTCTTTTAACGAATAAGATTGCGGATGAACTGGATGATACTCCAGCGATGGAGTCTGTTGCAGAGGGATTTGAGCATGGCTGTCGGCAAGGTGAAATGGTTCAACAATGCCAAGGGTTTTGGATTCATTATCGAGAACGGCCAGACAGAGGATCTGTTTGCCCACTACTCGGCTATCCAGATGGAAGGCTATAAAACCCTGAAGGCAGGCCAAGAGGTGTACTTCGAACTCCTTCAAGGCCCCAAAGGCCTGCACGCAATCGCGATTCAGGACAAGAACACAGTGGATGAAGCTGTGGGTGCAGCAGGAGCCGCCGCCGCAACCAGTGACATCAACCACGATGCAGTCGTGAGCTGAGCAACCTCGCCCAAGACACCCGGCCCTAAAAAAACCGCCTGACTCAATTCATCGAGTCAGGCGGTTTTTATGTGCCCGCGTTTTACATATGCGAAATCAGCGCATCGCCGAAGCCCGAAGACGAAACCAGCTTGGCCCCCTCCATCAGACGCTCGAAGTCATAGGTCACGGTCTTGGCACTAATGGCGCCGTTGGTACCCTTGATGATCAGATCCGCCGCTTCGGTCCAGCCCATGTGGCGCAGCATCATCTCGGCCGACAGAATCAGCGAACCCGGGTTGACCTGATCCTTGCCGGCGTACTTCGGCGCCGTACCGTGGGTGGCTTCGAACATCGCCACGGTGTCGGACAGGTTGGCGCCCGGCGCGATACCGATACCGCCCACTTCCGCCGCCAGGGCGTCAGAGAGGTAGTCGCCGTTAAGGTTGAGGGTCGCGATCACATCGTATTCGGCCGGGCGCAGCAGGATCTGCTGGAGCATGGCGTCAGCGATGGCATCCTTGACCACAACGTTCTTGCCGGTTTTCGGGTTTTTGAACTGCATCCACGGGCCGCCGTCGAGCAGAGTCGCACCGAATTCTTCGGCTGCCACTTCGTAGGCCCACTCTTTGAAGGCACCTTCGGTGAACTTCATGATGTTGCCTTTGTGCACGATGGTCAGCGAATCACGGTCGTTATCGACCACATACTGCAGAGCCTTGCGTGCCAGACGCTTGGTGCCTTCCAGCGAAACCGGCTTGACGCCGATGCCGCAGTTTTCGTCGAAACGGATCTTGGTGACGCCCATTTCTTCTTTAAGGAATTTGATGACTTTGGTGGCTTCCGGCGAACCGGCCTTCCACTCAATACCCGCGTAGATGTCTTCGGAGTTCTCGCGGAAAATGGTCATGTCGACGTCGCCGGGCTTTTTCACCGGGCTTGGCACGCCTTCGAACCAGCGCACCGGGCGCAGGCAGACGTATAGGTCGAGTTGCTGACGCAGAGCCACGTTCAGCGAGCGGATGCCGCCACCGACCGGCGTGGTCAGCGGGCCTTTGATGGAAACCACGTAATCCTTGACTGCGTCGAGGGTTTCCTGAGGTAGCCAGGTGTCCTGATCGTAAACCTGAGTGGCTTTTTCCCCGGCGTAGACTTCCATCCAGGAAATCTTGCGTTTACCGCCGTATGCCTTTTGAACTGCAGCATCGACAACCTTGATCATCACCGGACTGATGTCGACACCAATGCCGTCACCTTCGATGAAGGGGATGATCGGGTTATCAGGAACATTGAGAGAATGGTCTGCATTGACGGAGATTTTGTCGCCGACGGCTGGAACCTGAATCTTCTTGTAACCCATGCTGAACTCCATTGTTTGGATTGAACATCTGGCTTGCTTCGAGCGTAACCCAGTTAAATCAACACGCAAACCCTCTGTTCGTGGCGCGCCTACATCTCGTTTCGTACAAGCCTGAAAGCAAAGGGAAAAGCGCCAAACTCAAGCATTCGCAACGACTCTACGCGCCACCCTGCCCTGCGACCTTTAGACCAATGGACGAGAATCGTTGCATATGAACCATCGGCAGATTGCCAGCTACCTATGTATAATGCCGCCCGCTGACCACAGGGTCACGACGGTTGGCCTCTCTAGAACGAGACTTTCCGCCTTATAGCCGGACTGTTACCGCAGCCCGACTGCTTGACGCTCTACTGATGCACCCAACATCACCGCGAAGAATCTCGACATTCGGTTCATGGATGACTTTGAACGAACGCGCTTACCCGGCGCCCCTCGAGTTTCTGCGCACGCTTTAGCAAAGAAGAGAGAGTTAATCCGAATATGCCCACCCGCTCGAAGATCATCTATACCTTCACCGACGAAGCTCCTGCCCTCGCCACCTATTCCCTGCTGCCGATCATCGAGGCTTACACCGCCTCGGCCGATATCGCCGTGGAAACCCGCGATATCTCTCTTGCAGCGCGCATTCTGGCCAGCTTCCCCGAGCAACTGGGCGACAAAGCCGTAGCCGACCACCTCGCCGAACTGGGCGACCTGGCCGTTACGCCTGAAGCCAACATCATCAAGCTGCCGAACATCAGCGCTTCGGTGCCACAGCTGCAAGCCGCGATCAAAGAGCTGCAAGCTCAGGGTTACAACCTGCCGGACTACCCGGAAACCGTAACCAGCGACGCCGACAAAGACGCCAAGGCGCGTTACGACAAGGTCAAGGGCAGCGCCGTGAACCCGGTTCTGCGTGAAGGCAACTCTGACCGTCGCGCTCCGCTGTCGGTGAAGAACTACGCACGCAAGCACCCGCACAAAATGGGCGCCTGGGCCAAAGACTCCAAGTCCCACGTCGCTCACATGAGCACCGGCGATTTCTACGGCAGCGAAAAAGCTGCCCTGATCGACGCCGCTGACGCTGTGAAGATCGAGCTGATCGCCAAAGACGACACCGCGACCGTCCTGAAAGAAAAAACCACCGTTCAGGCCGGCGAGATCCTCGACTGCGCCGTGATGAGCAAAAACGCTCTGCGCGCGTTCATCGCTGCTGAAATCGAAAGCGCCAAGGCTCAAGGCGTGCTGCTCTCGGTTCACCTGAAAGCGACCATGATGAAGGTCTCCGACCCGATCATGTTCGGCCAGATCGTTGCCGAGTTCTATAAAGACGCACTGACCAAGCACGCTGACGTGCTGGCCGAGATCGGCTTCAACCTGAACAACGGCATCGGCGATCTGTACGCTCGCATCAAGGCCCTGCCGGCCGAGCAACAGGCTCAGATCGAAGCAGACATGGCTGCGGTCTACGCTGCTCGTCCATCGCTGGCGATGGTCAACTCCGATAAAGGCATCACCAACCTGCACGTGCCGAGCGACGTTATCGTCGACGCCTCGATGCCAGCGATGATCCGTGACTCCGGCAAAATGTGGGGCACCGACGGTCAACTGCACGACACCAAGGCGGTTATCCCGGATCGTTGCTACGCAACCATCTACCAGGCGGTTATCGAAGACTGCAAAGCCAATGGCGCTTTCGACCCGACCACCATGGGCAGCGTGCCAAACGTTGGTCTGATGGCGAAGAAAGCCGAAGAGTACGGCTCGCACGACAAGACTTTCCAGATCAAGGCTGACGGCGTGGTTCGCGTCACCGACAGCAAGGGCAACCTGCTGATGGAACAGGCTGTTGAAGCCGGCGACATCTTCCGCATGTGCCAGACCAAAGATGCGCCGATCCAGGACTGGGTCAAACTGGCCGTCAACCGTGCTCGCGCAAGCAGCACCCCAGCGATCTTCTGGCTGGACCCGATGCGCGCTCACGACGGCGTAGTGATCGAGAAAGTTCAGGCTTACCTGAAGGATCACGACACGGCCGGTCTGGACATCCAGATCATGGCGCCGGTCGACGCGATGAAGTTCACCCTGCAGCGCACCCGCGAAGGCAAGGACACCATTTCGGTGACCGGCAACGTCCTGCGCGACTACCTGACCGACCTGTTCCCGATCATGGAACTGGGCACCAGCGCCAAGATGCTGTCGATCGTGCCGCTGATGAACGGCGGTGGCCTGTTCGAAACCGGCGCTGGCGGTTCGGCGCCGAAGCACGTGCAGCAACTGGTTGAAGAGAACTTCCTGCGCTGGGATTCGCTGGGCGAGTTTCTCGCACTGGCGGCGTCCCTTGAGCATCTGGGCGTGAACTACAACAATCCGAAAGCACTGGTGCTGTCGAAGACTCTGGATCAGGCCACTGGCCAGTTCCTCGACAACAACAAGTCGCCATCGCGCAAAGTCGGCAACATCGACAACCGCGGCAGCCACTTCTACCTGGCGATGTACTGGGCTCAGGCCCTGGCTGCCCAGATTGAAGACGCTGCACTGCAAGCGCAGTTCGCGACGCTGGCCAAGACTCTGACCGAGAACGAAGCAACCATCGTTGCCGAGCTCAACGCCGTTCAGGGCAAGCCAGTCGACATCGGCGGTTACTACCACGCCAATGCCGAGCTGATCAGCAAGGCCATGCGCCCAAGCGCAACCCTCAACGCGGCGATTGCTGCGCTGGTTTAAGGTTGTAAAGGGAACATCACAAACCCCGGCCTTGTGCCGGGGTTTGTGTTTCTGCTGACAACACACAATCCAATGTGGGAGCGAGCTTGCTCGCGAATGCGGTTTATCATTCAGCATTTTCATTGACTGACCCGCCGCCTTCGCGAGCAAGCTCGCTCCCACAGGGGATTTGGGGTCAACCAACAGATTGAGGAAGGTTTTATGGAATGGCTCCCCCACATCACCGTCGCCACCATCGTCGAGGACAACGGTCGTTTCCTGATGGTCGAGGAACACAAGGCCGGGCGTAACGTACTCAACCAGCCCGCCGGCCATCTCGACCCGAACGAAACCCTGATCGATGCCGCCGTGCGCGAAACCCTCGAAGAAACCGGCTGGGACGTCGAACCCACCGGCGTCATCGGCATTTACCTGTACACCGCGCCGAGCAACGGCGTGACCTACCAGCGCGTGTGCTTCAGCGCCAAAGCCGTCAAACACCACGCGGATTACCAGCTCGATGACGGCATCGTCGGCGCCAAGTGGCTGACCCGCGACGAATTAATCGCCCAACGCGACAACTGGCGCAGCGAGCTGATCATCCGTTGCATCGACGATTATCTGGCCGGTCATCACTTCAGCCTCGAACTGATCCGCCCTTCTCTTTAGCCTTGAGGCCGCGAGCCTGCTAGAATCGCGTCCTTTTTCAAGACACTCATTGAATCCCTATGCGTGATCCAGCCCCTTCTGACACATCCAAGAAGCGCGTCATTGTCGGCATGTCCGGCGGCGTGGACTCTTCCGTTTCCGCTCTCCTGCTGATCGAGCAGGGTTATGAAGTGGAAGGCCTGTTCATGAAGAACTGGGAAGAAGACGACGGAACGGAATACTGCACCGCCATGGACGACTTGGCGGATGCCCAGGCTGTCTGCGACAAGATTGGCATCAAGCTGCACACCGCGAACTTCGCTGCCGAGTACTGGGACAACGTGTTCGAGCACTTCCTGGCCGAATACAAGGCCGGACGCACGCCGAACCCGGACATCCTCTGTAACCGCGAAATCAAGTTCAAGGCGTTCCTCGACTACGCCATGATGCTCGGCGCCGACCTGATCGCCACTGGTCACTACGTGCGCCGCCGCGACATCGATGGCCGCACCGAACTGCTCAAAGGCCTCGATCCAAACAAGGATCAGAGCTACTTCCTGCACGCCGTTGGCGGCGAACAGATCGCCAAGACCCTGTTCCCGGTCGGCGAACTGGAAAAGCCGGAAGTGCGCGCAATTGCCGAGAAATACGAGCTGGCGACCGCCAAGAAGAAGGATTCCACCGGAATCTGCTTCATCGGCGAGCGTCGTTTCAGCGACTTCCTCAAGCAATACCTGCCAGCGCAACCGGGCGAAATCAAAACCACCGAAGGCGAAGTCATCGGCCGTCACCACGGTTTGATGTACCACACCATCGGTCAGCGCCAGGGCCTTGGCATCGGCGGTTTGAAAGACGCCGGCGATGAGCCGTGGTACGTGCTGCGCAAGGATCTCGACAGCAACGAGCTGATCGTCGGCCAGGGCAACAACCATCCGTGGCTGTTCTCCGGCGCCCTGCTCGCTTCGGAAATCTATTGGGTCAACCCGATCGACCTGAGCCAGCCGCTGCGCCTGACCGCCAAAGTGCGTTATCGCCAGAGCGACCAGGCCTGCACACTGGAAAAAACCGCCAGCGGCTACCGCGCCGTGTTCGACGAACCGCAACGCGCGGTGACGCCGGGCCAGTCCGTGGTGTTCTATGACGGTGAAATCTGCCTCGGTGGCGGCGTGATCGAAGTCGCCGAGCCGTGGAGCGGCCAGGCATGAGCCCGACTCAGGAGCAACTGACGGCACTCGGCGGCGTGTTTCTCGCTGCCGTGCTGGTCGACCGGATCGCCAAGACCGGCCAGACCAGCGAAGCCGGCCTGAGCTGCATGCTTGGCAGCCTGCTGGTGCGCGATCCGAAGGACACGCTGGACGTGTACGGCGGCGACGACATCAATCTGCGCGAAGGCTACCGTGCACTGATCGGCGCCCTCGAGCGCGACCCGAGCACGCTGCAACGCGAGCCACTGCGCTACGCCCTGTCGATGCTCGGTCTTGAGCGGCAACTGGCCAAGCGTGACGACATGCTCGACATCATCGGCAAACGCTTGCCGCAGATTCAGTCGCAGGTCGAGCATTTCGGCCCGGCCCACGAAAACGTGGTGGCGGCTTGCGGCGCGCTGTATCAGGACACCCTGAGCACGCTGCGCCAACGCATTCAGGTGCACGGCGACATGCGCAACCTGCAGCAACCGAGCAATGCCTCGAAGATTCGCGCCCTGTTGCTCGCCGGCATTCGTTCGGCGCGTCTGTGGCGGCAGCTCGGCGGCCATCGCTGGCAGTTGGTGATCAGCCGGCGCAAGCTGCTCAAAGAGCTGTATCCGTTGATGCGCAGCGAGTAAATCGCCCTGCAATAAAAGCTTTGTAGTCTGTAACGCGTAATACGCCGGTCAGTTGGCAACGGACCGGCGGATTTTTTCATGTATGATACGCGCCCCATTTCGTTGCCCGACTGTCCGAGAACACCCCATGCAGCTTTCTTCGCTCACTGCGGTTTCCCCTGTTGACGGCCGCTACGCCGGCAAAACCCAGGCCCTGCGCCCGATTTTCAGCGAGTACGGTTTGATCCGTGCCCGCGTTCTGGTTGAAGTGCGCTGGCTCCAGCGCCTGGCCGCCCACGCTGGTATCCCAGAAGTGCCAGCCTTCTCCGCCGAGGCCAACGCCGTTCTCAATGAACTGGCTGAAAACTTCTCGCTGGAGCACGCCGAGCGCGTCAAAGAGATCGAGCGCACCACCAACCATGACGTCAAAGCGATCGAATACCTGCTCAAAGAGCAGGCGGCCAAGCTGCCGGAGCTGGCCAAGGTCAGCGAGTTCATCCACTTTGCCTGCACCAGCGAAGACATCAACAACCTGTCCCACGCCCTGATGCTGCGCGAAGGCCGTGACGACGTGATGCTGCCGCTGATGCGCCAGACCGCCAACGCCATCCGCGAACTGGCCATCCGTTTCGCTGACGTGCCGATGCTGTCGCGCACCCACGGTCAGCCGGCTTCGCCGACCACTCTGGGTAAAGAGCTGGCGAACGTGGTTTACCGTCTCGAGCGTCAAATTGCTCAGGTCGCTGCCGTGCCACTGCTGGGCAAGATCAACGGCGCTGTCGGCAACTACAACGCGCACCTGTCGGCCTACCCGCAGATCGACTGGGAAGCCAACGCTCGCGCCTTCATCGAAGACGAGCTGGGCCTGGGCTTCAACCCGTACACCACGCAGATCGAACCGCACGACTACATCGCCGAGCTGTTTGACGCGATCGCGCGTTTCAACACCATCCTGATCGACTTCGACCGTGACATCTGGGGCTACATCTCCCTGGGTTATTTCAAGCAGCGCACCATCGCTGGCGAAATCGGCTCGTCGACCATGCCGCACAAGGTCAACCCGATCGACTTCGAAAACTCCGAAGGCAACTTGGGCATCGCCAACGCACTGTTCCAGCACCTGGCGAGCAAACTGCCGATCTCCCGCTGGCAGCGCGACCTGACCGACTCCACCGTACTGCGTAACCTCGGTGTCGGCTTCGCCCACAGCGTGATCGCTTACGAAGCCAGCCTCAAAGGCATCAGCAAACTGGAGCTCAACGAGCAGAAGATTGCCGCTGACCTCGACGCTTGCTGGGAAGTGTTGGCCGAGCCGATCCAGACCGTGATGCGCCGCTACAACATCGAAAACCCGTACGAGAAGCTGAAAGAACTGACCCGCGGCAAGGGCATCAGCCCGGAAGCGTTGCAGACTTTCATCGATGGCCTGGACATGCCTGCCGAAGCGAAAGCCGAGCTCAAGCAACTGACCCCGGCCAACTACATCGGCAACGCCGTAGCGCAAGCCAAACGCATCTGATCGACCGCTTGATCCGTTTGAGACGCCCGGCCGCGCCGGGCGTTTTTATTCCCGTCTGAAAAGTGCTTTTTTTCAATAGGTTACATATGAATTCCGATATTCCTCTTCAACTTCTGGGCGGCATCACAGCACGCGAGTTCCTGCGCGACTACTGGCAGAAAAAGCCACTGCTGATCCGTCAGGCAATTCCTGACTTCGAAAGCCCGATCGACGCCGACGAACTGGCCGGCCTGGCCCTGGAAGAAGAAGTCGAATCGCGCCTGGTGATCGAGCACGGCGAGCGCCCTTGGGAACTGCGCCGCGGCCCGTTCGCTGAAGATGAATTCAGCAAATTGCCGGAAAAAGAGTGGACCCTGCTGGTGCAAGCGGTCGACCAATTCGTCCCGGAAGTCAGCGAGTTGCTGGAAAACTTCCGCTTCCTGCCGAGCTGGCGCGTCGACGATGTGATGATCAGCTTCGCAGCCCCGGGTGGCAGCGTCGGCCCGCACTTCGACAACTACGACGTATTCCTGCTGCAAGGTCACGGCAAGCGCAACTGGAAAATCGGCCAGATGTGCGATTCCGAGAGCCCGCTGCTGCAACACGCGGATCTGCGCATCCTCGCTGAATTCCACGAGACCGAAGAGTGGACGCTGGAACCGGGCGACATGCTCTACCTGCCGCCGCGCCTGGCCCATTGCGGTGTCGCTGTCGACAACTGCATGACCTACTCGGTCGGCTTCCGTGCGCCAAGCGCATCCGAAGTGCTGACCCACTTCACCGACTTCCTCAGCCAGTTCCTGACTGACGAAGAGCGCTACACCGATGCCGACGCACAGCCAGCAGCCGATCCACACCAGATTCAACACGATGCACTGGATCGCCTGAAAGCGCTGCTCGCCGAGCACATGAGCGACGAGCGCCTGCTGCTGACCTGGTTCGGCCAATACATGACCGAGCCGCGCTACCCGGAACTGGTAGCCGGCCCGGAAGAAATCGAAGAAGAAGACTTCCTCGCCGCCCTGCAGGATGGCGCCATTCTGATCCGCAACCCGAGCGCGCGTCTGGCCTGGTCGGAAGTCGATGACGACCTGCTGCTGTTCGCCAGCGGTCAGAGCCGTTACCTGCCGGGCAAACTGCGCGAATTGCTGAAACTGATCTGCGCCGCCGATGCCCTGCACACCGACAACCTCGGTGAGTGGCTGAACGACGAAGACGCTTGCGGCTTGCTGTGCCAACTGGTCAAGCAAGGGAGCCTGGGGTTCGCCGATGAATAAGATTCGCGTTCGTGTCGCAGACTGGCAGAAGGACATCGCCGAGATCCGGCGCATTCGTGAAACGGTGTTCATCGCCGAGCAATCGGTGCCACCTGAGCTGGAATGGGACGCGGATGACGCGACCGCCGTGCATTTCCTCGCGTTTGAAGGTGACTTTCCGATTGGCACTGCGCGCCTGTTGCCTGATGGGCACATTGGCCGGGTTTCGGTGCTGAAAGACTGGCGCGGGATGAAGGTCGGTGACGCGCTGATGCAAGCGGTGATTGCTGAAGCCGAAGAGCGTGGCCTGAAGCAGCAGATGCTCAGTGCTCAGGTTCAGGCCACGGCGTTCTATGAGCGCTTGGGTTTCAGCTTGGTCAGCGAGGAATTCCTCGAAGCCGGGATTCCGCATGTCGACATGGTTCGGCATTCGGATTGAGCGCGGCCTTGATCGTTCCCACGCTCTGTGTGGGAATGCCTCTCGTGACGCTCCGCGTCCCTTGCGGCATGTGACGCAGAGCGTCACTGGCTGCATTCCCACGCAGAGCGTGGGAACGATCACGCCCCGACATCAACCGATGTCGGGGCGTTTTGCTGTCTACGATTCAACTTGCCCCACCCAAGGCCGACAAACTGGCAATATCAAGCCTTTCGAAAGCGGAGATAACGGACATGTCCCTACGCACCCTGCTCACCACCCTGCTGCTCGGCTGCAGTTTTTCGGTGATGGCAGCCACAGAAATCGTGCCTCTCAATTACCGCACCAGCACTGACATGCTGCCGATGGCGCAAGACTTCCTCGGCAAGGACGGTCAGGTCAGCGCCTACGGCAACCAACTGATCATCAAGGCCGAACCGGACAAGATTCAGGAACTCAAAGCGCTCATCACGCAACTCGACACGGCGCCAAAACGCCTGCTGATCACCGTCGACACCAATGAAAACAATGGCCGTGGCGACGAAGGTTATTCGGTCAACGGCGCGAAGCCGAACCAGACCCGCATCATCAGCCGCAGCACCACCAGCCGTGACGGCGGCGTGCAGCAGGTGCAGGCCACCGATGGCATGCCGGCGCTGATTCAGGTCGGCCAGAGCGTGCCGATCACCAATGTTCAAAGTGACTCCTACGGCGGTTACAACAGCCAGACCCAATACCGCAACGTCACTCAGGGTTTCTACGTCACCGCCAGCGTCACTGGCGACATCGTTCACCTGGCGATCAGTACCAACCGTGACCGCATGAGCCAGGAACGTCCCGATGTAGTGAACGTGCAAAGCACCGACACAACTGTCAGCGGACGTCTCGGCGAGTGGATCACCCTCGCCGGCGTCAATCGCCAAACTCAGGCCGACAAACAGGGCCTGACCCGCAGCTACTCGACTCAAGGCCGGGATGACATGACCTTGCGGGTGAAAGTCGACGCCCTGGACTAAAGCACCAAAAACTGACTGATTAGTCGTATTAGACGAAAGATGTAGTGCTTGAAAAAAAGCACTACAAAACGTTTGACGAGGCAAAAAAGCGAAGGCATGATGGCCTCGCTCCCGCTAATCAGAGGCCCTGGCAAGGGCCTTCGAAGCGATGTTCGCACCTACCCCGCGAACCGCTTCGTGTCTGTACCGCCCACAAGGTGTGTTTGACGAGGTTGCCGACTGGAACGAAGTTGTCCCGAGGGACGGAAGCGTAATTAGGTAACCCGGCTCCACACTGTAGACCGTATAGAGGCCCACGACGCCCGCATGCGCCCACAGTCCGCCACTACCTGCTCACTTCCCCTCGAGCCCATCGTTCATCCCGTCGCCTACCCCGCCGAATCCGACTTGACCACCTAAGCTTCTGGTCAGCGAGCGCAGGAATTTTCCACCGCAGAACAACTTTTCATAAAAGACGCGACGAGGTTTATCTCCATGGCACTGACACGCGAACAGCAAATTGCAGCCCTCGAAAAAGACTGGGCTGAAAACCCGCGCTGGAAAGGCGTGACACGCACTTACTCCGCTGCTGACGTCGTCCGTCTGCGTGGCTCGGTTCAACCTGAGCACACCTTTGCAAAAATGGGCGCCGACAAGCTGTGGAACCTGGTCACCCAGGGTGCCAAGCCGTCCTTCCGTCCTGAGAAAGATTTCGTCAACTGCATGGGCGCCCTGACCGGCGGCCAGGCTGTTCAACAGGTTAAAGCCGGTATCCAGGCAATCTACCTGTCGGGCTGGCAAGTGGCTGCGGACAACAACTCCGCAGAATCCATGTACCCGGACCAGTCGCTGTACCCGGTGGACTCGGTTCCAACCGTGGTCAAGCGCATCAACAACTCGTTCCGTCGTGCTGACCAGATCCAGTGGAAAGCCGGCAAGAACCCGGGCGACGATGGCTACATCGACTACTTCGCACCGATTGTGGCTGACGCTGAAGCCGGTTTCGGCGGCGTACTGAACGCTTACGAGTTGATGAAGAGCATGATCGAAGCAGGCGCCGCCGGCGTTCACTTCGAAGACCAACTGGCTTCCGTGAAAAAATGCGGTCACATGGGCGGTAAAGTACTGGTTCCAACTCAGGAAGCCGTACAGAAGCTGACCGCTGCGCGTCTGGCTGCTGACGTTGCCGGTACCCCGACCATCATTCTGGCCCGTACCGACGCGAACGCCGCTGACCTGCTGACCTCCGATTGCGACCCGTACGACCAGCCGTTCGTGACTGGCGAGCGCACTCAGGAAGGTTTCTACAAGGTACGTGCCGGCCTGGATCAAGCCATCGCTCGTGGCTTGGCTTACGCGCCATACGCCGACCTGATCTGGTGCGAAACCGCCAAGCCGGATCTGGACGAGGCTCGTCGTTTCGCCGAAGCGATCAAAAAGGAATACCCGGACCAACTGCTGTCGTACAACTGCTCGCCTTCCTTCAACTGGAAGAAAAACCTGGACGACGCGACCATCGCCAAGTTCCAGCGCGAACTGTCCGCCATGGGTTACAAGCACCAGTTCATCACCCTGGCCGGCATTCACAACATGTGGCACAGCATGTTCAACCTGGCGCACGACTACGCCCGCAACGACATGACTGCCTACGTGAAGCTGCAAGAGCAGGAATTCGCTGACGCTGCCAAGGGTTACACCTTCGTGGCGCACCAGCAGGAAGTGGGCACCGGCTACTTCGACGACATGACCACCGTGATTCAGGGTGGCTCGTCGTCGGTCACCGCGCTGACCGGTTCGACCGAAGAAGAACAGTTCCACTGATTCGGCTTCGCTGAGCAAACGGCCTTTGCGGATCGGATAGAAAGCTAACCGCAGAGCCGCAAAACTGGCGCCCCGACTGGTTCGGGGCGTTTTTTTGCCCGAGATAATCTACCAGACACCACAAAACCACTGTGGGAGCGACCTTGCTCGCGAAGGCGTCCTGCCAGTCACTATCCATGTCGAATGATGAACCGCATTCGCGAGCAAGCTCGCTCCCACAGGAAAGCGTCAACCGCGAGACAAAACATTGATCCAGAGCGCTACATCCGTCAGAAAAATCCGCTAAAACGGGCGCCGTCGCTACTTGCAGTAACGTGCAAGTAAGACAACTTCCCAACTACCATCCCGTTAAACAGTTACAAAACCACTCCAAACGATATCAATTATCATTTAGCTGCAACTATGTTCGTTACATTCCCTACAAAACATTATTTGCATAAACCCGCCTAATGCCCGCAACGCATGGGCTGCAGGGCATTGGAGATGCGCTATGTCCTTATTCCAATAAATAATTTCGCTATAGGAATTTTACTTGCAGGGTGTTTAGCCATAAAATCAGCGCGATTGATTGCTGCGACATATCGTCACTGCCTATTTCTTTATCAAGCTCAGAGACCTTTGCTCTCTGTTAAGGATTACCAGCATGCCCGAAGCGACAGGACTCATGGCCCACAACTGGGGCTTTGCCATTTTCCTTCTGGGTGTCGTCGGCCTGTGTGCCTTCATGCTTGGCGTCTCCAGCCTCCTTGGGTCAAAAGCCTGGGGTCGCAGCAAAAACGAACCGTTCGAGTCCGGCATGCTACCTACCGGTGGCGCCCGCTTGCGGCTCTCAGCCAAATTCTATCTGGTCGCGATGCTCTTCGTGATCTTCGATATCGAAGCCCTCTTTCTCTTTGCATGGTCTGTGTCCGTCCGCGAAAGCGGCTGGACCGGATTCGTCGAAGCTCTCGTTTTCATAGCAATTCTGTTGGCAGGTCTTGTCTACCTGTTCCGAGTGGGCGCCCTTGACTGGGCTCCGGAAGCTCGTCGCAAGCGGCAGGCGAAGCTGAAACAATGAGGCTTTGGCAATGCAATACAATCTCACCAGGATCGACCCCGATGCTCCTAACGAGCAATATCCGATTGGCGAACGGGAAACCGTTTCCGATCCGTTAGAAGATCAAGTCCACAAAAACATTTTCATGGGCAAGCTGGAAGACGTGCTGAGTGGCGCGGTCAACTGGGGACGTAAAAACTCCCTGTGGCCGTACAACTTCGGCCTGTCGTGCTGCTACGTGGAAATGACCACCGCCTTCACGGCGCCCCACGACATCGCGCGCTTTGGCGCCGAAGTTATCCGGGCATCACCGCGTCAGGCCGACTTCATGGTTATCGCCGGAACCTGCTTCATCAAGATGGCGCCGATCATTCAGCGTCTCTACGAGCAAATGCTCGAACCGAAATGGGTTATCTCCATGGGTTCGTGCGCCAACTCTGGCGGCATGTACGACATCTACTCCGTGGTTCAAGGGGTGGACAAGTTCCTGCCCGTGGACGTCTACGTACCTGGCTGCCCGCCCCGTCCAGAAGCGTTCTTGCAAGGCTTGATGCTGTTGCAGGAATCGATTGGACAGGAGCGTCGTCCGCTTTCCTGGGTCGTTGGTGATCAAGGCGTTTATCGCGCCGACATGCCTTCGCAGAAGGAACAGCGCCGCGAACAGCGAATCGCAGTCACCAACCTGCGCAGCCCTGACGAAGTCTGATCCAGAATCTGTTCTGAAAAAGAAACGAGAAGCTGGCTTCATTCTTTACGTTGACCGAAAGCGAAAAAATAACCATGACTACAGGCAGCGCTCTGTACATCCCGCCTTATAAGGCAGACGACCAGGATGTGGTCGTTGAATTGAACAACCGTTTTGGCGCCGAAGCGTTCACCGCTCAGTCGACCCGTACCGGCATGCCGGTACTGTGGGTCGCGCGCGCCAGGCTCGTTGAAGTCCTGACTTTCCTGCGCAACCTGCCCAAGCCGTACGTCATGCTCTATGACCTGCACGGCGTGGACGAGCGTCTGCGCACCAAGCGTCAAGGGCTGCCGAGTGACGCTGAGTTCACCGTGTTCTATCACCTCATGTCGCTGGAGCGTAATAGTGACGTGATGATCAAGGTCGCCTTGTCCGAGAGCGACCTCAGCTTGCCGACCGTCACCAGCATCTGGCCGAACGCCAACTGGTACGAGCGTGAAGTCTGGGACATGTTCGGTATCGACTTCAAAGGTCACCCGCACCTGTCGCGCATCATGATGCCGCCGACCTGGGAAGGTCACCCGCTGCGCAAGGACTTCCCGGCGCGTGCCACCGAATTCGATCCGTACAGCCTCAACCTCGCCAAGCAACAGCTTGAGGAAGAAGCCGCGCGCTTCCGTCCTGAAGACTGGGGCATGAAGCGCTCCGGCCCGAACGAGGACTACATGTTCCTCAACCTCGGCCCGAACCACCCTTCGGCGCACGGTGCGTTCCGCATCATTCTGCAACTGGACGGTGAAGAGATCGTCGACTGCGTGCCGGACATCGGTTACCACCACCGTGGTGCCGAGAAGATGGCCGAGCGTCAGTCGTGGCACAGTTTCATCCCGTACACCGACCGTATCGACTACCTCGGCGGCGTGATGAACAACCTGCCGTACGTGCTCTCGGTCGAGAAGCTGGCCGGCATCAAGGTGCCTGAGAAGGTCGACGTCATCCGCATCATGATGGCCGAGTTCTTCCGGATCACCAGCCACCTGCTGTTCCTGGGTACTTACATCCAGGACGTCGGCGCCATGACTCCGGTGTTCTTCACCTTCACCGACCGCCAGAAGGCGTACACGGTGATCGAAGCCATCACCGGTTTCCGTCTGCACCCGGCCTGGTACCGCATCGGTGGTGTTGCCCACGACCTGCCGCGCGGCTGGGAAAAACTGGTGAAAGACTTCGTTGAATGGCTGCCAAAACGCCTCGACGAATACACCAAGGCTGCCCTGCAGAACAGCATCCTCAAGGGTCGTACCATCGGCGTTGCCCAGTACAACACCAAAGAAGCCCTGGAATGGGGTGTCACCGGTGCTGGCCTGCGTTCGACCGGTTGCGATTTCGACCTGCGTAAAGCGCGTCCGTACTCCGGCTACGAGAACTTCGAGTTCGAAGTACCGCTGGCCGCCAATGGCGATGCCTACGACCGCTGCATGGTTCGCGTTGAAGAGATGCGCCAGAGCATCAAGATCATCGACCAGTGCATGCGCAACATGCCGGAAGGCCCGTACAAGGCGGATCACCCGCTGACCACGCCGCCGCCGAAAGAGCGCACGCTGCAGCACATCGAAACCTTGATCACGCACTTCCTGCAAGTTTCGTGGGGCCCGGTGATGCCGGCCAACGAATCCTTCCAGATGATCGAAGCGACCAAGGGCATCAACAGTTATTACCTGACGAGCGACGGCGGCACCATGAGCTACCGTACCCGGATCCGCACTCCAAGCTTCCCGCATCTGCAACAGATCCCTTCGGTGATCAAAGGCAGCATGGTCGCGGACATGATTGCGTACCTGGGTAGTATCGATTTCGTTATGGCCGACGTGGACCGCTAAGCATGAACAGCACGCTTATCCAGACAGACCGTTTCACCCTCAGTGAAACCGAGCGCTCGGCCATCGAGCACGAGCTGCATCACTACGAAGACCCGCGCGCGGCGTCGATCGAAGCCTTGAAGATCGTTCAGAAAGAACGCGGCTGGGTGCCGGATGGCGCCTTGTACGCGATCGGCGAGATCCTCGGCATCCCGGCCAGCGACGTTGAAGGTGTGGCGACGTTCTATAGCCAGATTTTCCGTCAGCCGGTCGGCCGTCACATCATTCGCGTCTGCGACAGCATGGTCTGCTACATCGGTGGCCACGAGTCGGTGGTCAGCGAAATCCAGAACAATCTGGGCATCGGCCTGGGTCAGACCACCACCGACGGTCGGTTCACCCTGCTGCCGGTCTGCTGCCTCGGCAACTGCGACAAGGCACCGGCGCTGATGATCGACGACGACACCTTTGGTGATGTGCAGCCTGCTGGCGTCGCCAAACTGCTCGAGGGCTACGTATGACCCTGACATCTTTCGGTCCCGCCAACCGCATTCAGCGTTCGGCCGAGACTCACCCGCTGACCTGGCGTCTGCGCGATGACGGCGAAGCCGTGTGGCTCGACGAGTACCAGGCCAAGAACGGTTACGCTGCTGCGCGCAAAGCCTTCGCCGACATGGATCAGGACGCCATCGTCCAGACCGTGAAAGACGCAGGCCTGAAAGGTCGCGGCGGTGCAGGCTTCCCCACTGGCGTGAAGTGGGGCCTGATGCCCAAAGACGAATCCATCAACATCCGCTACCTGCTGTGCAACGCGGATGAAATGGAGCCGAACACCTGGAAAGACCGCATGCTGATGGAGCAACTGCCCCATCTGCTGATCGAAGGCATGCTGATCAGTGCTCGCGCGCTGAAAACCTACCGTGGCTACATCTTCCTGCGTGGCGAGTACACCACCGCCGCCAAGCACCTCAACCGTGCCGTGGAAGAAGCCAAGGCTGCTGGCCTGCTGGGCAAGAACATTCTGGGCAGCGGCTTCGATTTCGAGCTGTTCGTCCACACCGGCGCCGGGCGTTACATCTGCGGTGAAGAAACCGCACTGATCAACTCCCTCGAAGGCCGCCGCGCCAACCCGCGCTCCAAGCCGCCCTTCCCTGCCGCCGTCGGCGTGTGGGGCAAGCCGACCTGCGTGAACAACGTTGAAACTCTGTGCAACGTGCCGGCGATCATTGCCGACGGCGTTGACTGGTACAAATCGTTGGCGCGTGAAGGCAGCGAAGACATGGGCACCAAGCTCATGGGCTTCTCCGGCAAAGTCAAAAACCCTGGCCTGTGGGAATTGCCATTCGGCGTCACCGGTCGCGAGTTGTTCGAAGACTACGCCGGCGGCATGCGCGACGGCTTCAAGCTCAAGGCCTGGCAGCCAGGTGGCGCCGGTACCGGTTTCCTTCTGCCTAAGCACCTCGACGCACAAATGTACGCCGGCGGCATCGCCAAAGTGGGCACCCGTATGGGTACCGGCCTGGCCATGGCGGTGGATGACAGCGTCAACATGGTCTCATTGCTGCGCAACATGGAGCAGTTCTTCGCTCGCGAGTCGTGCGGTTTCTGCACCCCGTGCCGCGATGGTTTGCCATGGAGCGTCAAGCTCTTGATGGCCATCGAACAAGGCCGCGGTCAGCCAGGCGACATCGAGACCCTGCTGGGTCTGGTCAACTTCCTCGGCCCGGGCAAGACCTTCTGTGCTCACGCACCGGGTGCCGTGGAACCGTTGGGCAGTGCCATCAAATACTTCCGTCCAGAGTTCGAAGCCGGTATCGCGCCAGTCAGCGCCGCCGTCCCGCCTCTGGCAAGGCCGATCGTGATCGGCGCGTAAACGCTTAAAAAGGCGAAGGGTCCGTGCCCTTCGCCTTTCGTCCGATGACGCCTTTCGGGGCTGACTGGATTCGGACGGATAACAAGATTCCATTAGCCACGCCCGCTGACACCGGGCCAACGAAGACCTTTGAACCATGGCCACTATCCACGTAGACGGCAAAGCGCTCGAAGTCGACGGGGCAGACAACCTGTTACAGGCATGTCTGTCGCTGGGCCTCGACATTCCATATTTCTGCTGGCACCCCGCGCTCGGTAGCGTCGGGGCTTGCCGCCAGTGCGCGGTCAAGCAGTACACCGACGAGAACGACACCCGTGGTCGCATCGTCATGTCCTGCATGACCCCTGCCACCGACAACACCTGGATCTCTATCGAAGATGAAGAATCCAAGGCGTTCCGCGCCAGTGTTGTTGAATGGCTGATGACCAACCACCCGCACGACTGCCCTGTGTGCGAAGAAGGCGGTCATTGCCACCTGCAAGACATGACAGTGATGACCGGCCACAACGAGCGCCGTTATCGCTTCACCAAACGCACCCACCAGAACCAGCAACTGGGCCCGTTCATTTCCCACGAAATGAACCGCTGCATCGCTTGCTACCGCTGCGTGCGTTTCTACAAGGATTACGCCGGCGGCACCGACCTCGGTGTATTCGGCGCCCACGACAACGTGTACTTCGGTCGCGTTGAAGACGGCACCCTCGAAAGCGAGTTCTCCGGCAACCTCACCGAGGTCTGCCCGACCGGTGTGTTCACCGACAAGACGCACTCCGAGCGTTACAACCGTAAATGGGACATGCAGTTCGCGCCGAGCATCTGCCATGGCTGCTCGAGCGGTTGCAACATCTCCCCCGGCGAGCGCTACGGCGAACTGCGTCGCATCGAAAACCGTTTCAACGGTTCGGTGAACCAGTACTTCCTGTGCGACCGTGGCCGTTTCGGTTATGGCTACGTCAACCGCACCGACCGTCCACGCCAGCCACTGCTGGCCGACGGCACCAAGCTGGGCCTCGACGCGGCACTGGATAAAGCCGCTGACCTGCTGCGCGGTCGCAACATTGTTGGTATCGGTTCGCCGCGCGCCAGCCTTGAAAGCAACTACGCGTTGCGCGAACTGGTCGGCGCCGAGCACTTCTACTCGGGTATCGAAGCCTCCGAACTGGAGCGCATCCGTCTGGTCCTGCAAGTGCTGAAAGACAGCCCGCTGCCAGTGCCGAACATGCGCGACATCGAAGACCACGACGCCATTTTCGTCCTCGGTGAAGACCTGACCCAGACCGCCGCCCGTGTGGCGCTGTCGCTGCGTCAATCGGTCAAAGGCAAAGCTGAAGACATGGCCGAAGCCATGCGCGTTCAGCCTTGGCTCGACGCTGCGGTGAAGAACATCGGTCAGCACGCGCTGAACCCGCTGTTCATCGCCAGCCTCGCTGAAACCAAGCTCGACGACATCGCTGAAGAATGCGTACACGCCGCTCCAGACGATCTGGCGCGCATCGGTTTCGCCGTTGCCCACGCATTGGATGCCAGCGCTCCGGCCGTTGAAGGTCTGGACGCTGAAGCACTGGAACTGGCTCAGCGCATTGCTGATGCCCTGCTCGCGGCCAAACGTCCGCTGATCATCGCCGGTACTTCGCTGGGTTCCAAAGCCTTGATCGAAGCCGCCGCGAACATCGCCAAAGCCCTGAAGCTGCGCGAGAAGAACGGTTCGATCAGCCTGATCGTGCCGGAAGCCAACAGCCTCGGCCTGGCCATGCTCGGTGGCGAGTCTGTTGATGCTGCGCTGCAAGCCGTCATCGACGGTAAGGCTGACGCGATCGTTGTGCTGGAAAACGATCTGTACACCCGCACCGCCAAAGAGAAAGTCGATGCTGCACTGAGCGCTGCGCAAGTAGTGATCGTTGCCGACCATCAGAAAACCGCTACCAGCGACCGCGCGCACCTGGTGCTGCCAGCCGCAAGCTTTGCTGAAGGCGACGGTACGCTGGTCAGCCAGGAAGGTCGCGCCCAGCGCTTCTTCCAGGTTTTCGACCCGCAATACATGGACGCAAGCATCCTGGTTCACGAAGGCTGGCGCTGGCTGCACGCCCTGCGCGCGACCCTGCTGAACCAGCCGATCGACTGGACGCAACTCGACCACGTCACCGCTGCCGTTGCTTCGAGCACCGATCAGTTGGCCCGTATCGTCGACGCTGCACCGTCCGCCGCGTTCCGCATCAAGGGTCTGAAACTGGCGCGTGAGCCGCTGCGTTATTCCGGTCGCACCGCGATGCGCGCCGACATCAGCGTTCACGAACCGCGCACCCCGCAAGACAAAGACACCGCGTTTGCCTTCTCCATGGAAGGTTACTCGGGCTCTGCCGAACCGCGTCAGCAAGTACCATTTGCATGGTCGCCGGGCTGGAACTCGCCGCAAGCGTGGAACAAGTTCCAGGACGAAGTCGGTGGTCACATCCGCGCTGGCGACCCGGGCACCCGCCTGATCGAAAGTACTGGTGATTCGCTGAACTGGTTCGCGGCTGCACCGCGCGCATTCAACCCGGCGCCGGGCACCTGGCAAGCCGTGCCGTTCTTCCACCTGTTCGGCAGCGAAGAAAACTCTTCGAAAGCCGCACCGGTTCAAGAACGCATTCCGGCGGCTTACGTGGCTCTGGCCAAGTCGGAAGCGGATCGTCTGGGCGTCAACGACGGTGCTCTGCTGAGCCTGAACGTGGCCGGTCAGACCCTGCGTCTGCCGCTGCGCATCAATGAAGAACTGGGCGCCGGTCTGGTGGCATTGCCTGCGGGCATCGCCGGCATTCCACCGGCCTTCGCCGGCGTATCCGTCGACGGTCTGCAGGAGGCAGCGCAATGACCTGGTTCACCCCTGAAGTGATCGATGTGATCCTCTCGGTCGTCAAAGCCATCGTGATTCTGCTGGCCGTGGTGGTCGCGGGCGCGTTGCTCAGCTTTGTCGAACGTCGCCTGCTGGGCTGGTGGCAGGACCGTTACGGTCCGAACCGCGTTGGCCCGTTCGGTATGTTCCAGATCGCCGCCGACATGCTGAAGATGTTCTTCAAGGAAGACTGGACCCCGCCGTTTGCCGATAAAGTGATTTTCACTTTGGCTCCGGTGGTGGCGATGTCGGCCTTGCTGATCGCGTTTGCGATCATCCCGATCACCCCGACCTGGGGCGTCGCGGATCTGAACATCGGCCTGCTGTTCTTCTTCGCCATGGCCGGTCTGTCGGTCTACGCGGTGTTGTTCGCCGGTTGGTCGAGTAACAACAAGTTCGCCCTGCTCGGCAGCTTGCGTGCGTCGGCGCAGACCGTGTCCTACGAAGTGTTCATGGGCCTGGCCCTGATGGGCATCGTGGTCCAGGTCGGCTCGTTCAACATGCGCGACATCGTCGAGTACCAAGCGCAGAACCTGTGGTTCATCATTCCGCAGTTCTTCGGCTTCTGTACCTTCTTCATCGCTGGCGTCGCCGTGACTCACCGTCACCCGTTCGACCAGCCGGAAGCGGAACAGGAACTGGCCGACGGTTACCACATTGAATACGCCGGTATGAAATGGGGCATGTTCTTCGTCGGTGAATACATCGGCATCATCCTGATCTCGGCGCTGTTGGTCACCCTGTTCTTCGGTGGCTGGCACGGTCCGTTCGGCATCTTGCCGCAACTGGCGTTCGTCTGGTTCGCACTGAAGACCGCGTTCTTCATCATGCTGTTCATCCTGCTGCGCGCTTCCATTCCGCGTCCGCGTTATGACCAGGTGATGGATTTCAGCTGGAAATTCTGCCTGCCACTGACCCTGATCAATTTGCTGGTGACCGCTGCGGTCGTGTTGTGGAACACGCCTGCAGTCGCGGTTCAGTGAGGATTTGACCCATGTTCAAATATATTGGCGACATCGTTAAGGGTACCGGTACCCAGTTGCGCAGCCTGGTCATGGTCTTCGGCCATGGCTTCCGCAAGCGCGACACCCTGCAATACCCGGAAGAAGCGGTCTACCTGCCACCCCGCTACCGTGGTCGCATCGTCCTGACCCGCGACCCCGATGGCGAAGAGCGTTGCGTTGCCTGCAACCTGTGCGCCGTGGCTTGCCCGGTGGGTTGCATCTCGCTGCAGAAAGCTGAAACCGAAGACGGTCGCTGGTACCCGGACTTCTTCCGTATCAACTTCTCGCGCTGCATTTTCTGCGGTCTCTGCGAGGAAGCCTGTCCGACCACCGCAATCCAGCTGACACCGGATTTCGAGATGGCCGAGTTCAAACGTCAGGACCTGGTGTACGAGAAAGAAGATCTATTGATCTCCGGCCCCGGCAAAAACCCTGATTACAACTTCTATCGTGTTGCAGGTATGGCAATCGCTGGCAAGCCGAAAGGCGCCGCACAGAACGAAGCCGAACCGATCAACGTGAAGAGCTTGCTGCCTTAAGGAAGAACGATGGAATTCGCTTTCTATTTCGCATCGGGTATCGCTGTTGTGTCCACGCTTCGCGTAGTCACCAACACCAACCCTGTGCACGCCCTGCTCTACCTGATCATCTCGTTGATCGCCGTGGCCATGACCTTCTTCGCACTCGGCGCACCGTTCGCCGGCGTGCTGGAAGTGATCGCCTACGCCGGCGCCATCATGGTGCTGTTCGTGTTCGTGGTGATGATGCTCAACCTCGGCCCGGCCTCGGTTCAGCAAGAACGCGTCTGGCTCAAGCCCGGCATCTGGGCCGGCCCGGTGATTCTCGCCGCGCTGCTGCTGGCCGAACTGCTGTATGTGCTGTTCGCTCACCAGAGCGGTCAGGCCATCGGCCACACCACCGTAGACGCGAAAGCCGTGGGCATCAGCCTGTTCGGCCCGTACCTGCTGGTGGTCGAACTCGCCTCGATGCTGCTGCTTGCTGCAGCCGTCACGGCGTTCCATTTGGGCCGTAACGAGGCGAAGGAGTAAGACATGCCTGCTATCCCTCTCGAACATGGACTGGCGGTTGCCGGCATCCTGTTCTGCCTTGGTCTGGTCGGCCTGATGGTCCGCCGCAACATTTTGTTCGTGTTGATGAGTCTGGAAGTGATGATGAACGCCTCTGCACTGGCGTTCATCGTTGCAGGCGCCCGTTGGGGCCAGCCGGATGGACAGATCATGTTCATCCTGGTGATCAGCCTTGCAGCCGCCGAGGCCAGTATTGGTCTGGCGATCCTGCTGCAACTGTATCGCCGCTTCCACACGCTCGATATCGACGCTGCCAGTGAGATGCGCGGATGAACCTGATCTTTCTGACTTTCGTATTCCCTCTGATCGGTTTCCTGCTGCTGTCGTTCTCCCGTGGACGCTGGTCGGAAAATCTCTCGGCGCTGATCGGCGTGGGTTCCATTGGCTTGTCGGCGATTGTCGCCGCTTACGTCATCTGGCAATTCAACGTCGCACCTCCCGAGGGTGGTCATTACACCCTGGTGCTGTGGAAGTGGATGGCGGTCGAAGGCTTCAAGCCTGACTTCGCCCTCTACGTCGATGGCCTGTCGATCACCATGCTCGGCGTGGTCGTTGGCGTGGGTTTCCTGATCCACCTGTTCGCGTCCTGGTACATGCGCGGCGAAGCGGGTTACTCGCGCTTCTTCTCGTACACCAACCTGTTTATCGCCAGCATGCTGTTCCTCGTGCTCGGCGATAACCTGTTGTTCCTGTACTTCGGCTGGGAAGGCGTGGGCCTGTGTTCGTACCTGTTGATCGGTTTCTACTACAGCAACCGCAACAACGGTAACGCCGCACTCAAGGCCTTCATCGTGACCCGGATCGGCGACGTGTTCATGGCCATCGGCCTGTTCATCCTGTTCCAGCAAGTGGGCACGCTGAACATCCAGGAACTGCTGGTGCTGGCACCGCAGAAATTCCAGGTCGGCGACTTCTGGATCACCCTGGCAACCCTGATGCTGCTGGGTGGCGCGGTCGGTAAATCGGCACAACTGCCGCTGCAAACCTGGCTCGCGGACGCGATGGCCGGCCCGACTCCGGTTTCGGCACTGATCCACGCCGCCACCATGGTGACTGCCGGTGTTTACCTGATCGCCCGTACCCACGGTCTGTTCACCCTGGCGCCGGAAATTCTGCATCTGGTGGGCATCGTCGGTGGTGTAACTCTGGTTCTCGCAGGCTTCGCTGCACTGGTACAAACCGACATCAAACGTATCCTCGCCTACTCGACCATGAGCCAGATCGGCTACATGTTCCTGGCGCTGGGCGTTGGCGCATGGGATGGCGCGATTTTCCACCTGATGACCCACGCCTTCTTCAAGGCCCTGCTGTTCCTTGCTTCCGGTGCGGTGATCGTTGCCTGCCATCACGAGCAGAACATCTTCAAGATGGGCGGTCTGTGGAAAAAACTGCCACTGGCCTACGCCAGCTTCATCGTTGGTGGTGCTGCCCTGGCCGCTCTGCCACTGGTTACCGCAGGCTTCTACTCCAAGGACGAAATCCTTTGGGAAGCGTTCGCCAGCGGCAACCACGGTCTGCTTTACGCAGGTCTGGTCGGCGCGTTCATGACGTCGCTGTACACCTTCCGCCTGATCTTCATCACGTTCCACGGTGAAGCCAAGACCGAAGCCCACGCCGGTCACGGCATCTCGCACTGGCTGCCACTCTCGGTGCTGATCGTACTGTCGACTTTTGTCGGCGCCATGATCGTGCCACCGCTGCACGGCGTGCTGCCAGAAAGCGTTGGCCATGCCGGTGGCGAAGCCAAGCACAGTCTGGAAATCGCTTCGGGCGCCATCGCCCTGGCCGGTATCCTGCTGGCAGCGCTGCTGTTCCTCGGCAAGCGTCGCTTCGTCACGGCCATCGCCAACAGCGGCATCGGCCGTTTCCTTTCGGCCTGGTGGTTCGCTGCCTGGGGCTTCGACTGGATCTACGACAAACTGTTCGTCAAGCCTTACCTGGCGATCAGCCACGTACTGCGCAAAGACCCGCTCGACCAGACCATCGGTCTGATCCCGCGTATGGCCAAGGGTGGTCACACCGCCCTGAGCCGCACCGAGACCGGTCAACTGCGTTGGTACGCTGCTTCGATGGCTGCTGGTGCCGTGCTGGTCATTGGCGCCATCGTGCTGGTAGCGGTCTGATATGAACCTTGCGAATTTGCGAAAGGAAACGAGCCCGTCATGATTCTGCCTTGGCTAATCCTGATCCCCTTCATCGGCGGCCTGCTGTGCTGGATGGGTGAGCGCTTCGGCGCTACCCTGCCCCGCTGGATTGCGCTGTTGACCATGACCCTGGAACTCGCCCTCGGCCTCTGGCTGTGGGCCCACGGTGACTATTCATTTGCACCGGCGCCTGGCGCCGATCCGACCTGGGCGCTTGAGTTCAAGCATGTCTGGATCCAGCGCTTCGGCATCAACGTGCACCTGGCCCTCGACGGCCTGTCGCTGTTGATGATCCTGCTGACCGGTCTGCTGGGTATCCTCTCGGTACTCTGCTCGTGGAAAGAGATTCAACGTCACGTTGGCTTCTTCCACCTGAACCTGATGTGGATCCTGGGTGGCGTTGTCGGCGTGTTCCTCGCCCTCGACCTGTTCATGTTCTTCTTCTTCTGGGAAATGATGCTGGTGCCGATGTACTTCCTCATCGCGCTCTGGGGTCACAGTTCTTCGGACGGCAAGAAAACCCGGATCTACGCAGCGACCAAGTTCTTCATCTTCACTCAGGCGTCCGGCCTGATCATGCTGGTGGCGATCCTCGGTCTGGTGCTGGTCAACTTCAACAACACTGGCGTGATTACTTTCAACTACGCCGATCTGTTGAAAACCAAGATGTCGATGACCACCGAGTACATCCTGATGCTCGGCTTCTTCATCGCCTTCGCGGTCAAGCTGCCAGTCGTTCCGTTCCACTCCTGGTTGCCTGATGCTCACGCCCAGGCACCGACTGCTGGTTCCGTCGACCTCGCCGGTATCTTGCTGAAAACCGCTGCCTACGGTCTGCTGCGTTTCGCTCTGCCGCTGTTCCCGAACGCTTCGGCCGAGTTTGCGCCGATCGCCATGACCCTCGGTCTGATCGGGATCTTCTACGGTGCGTTCCTCGCGTTCGCACAAACCGACATCAAGCGTCTGATCGCCTTCTCTTCCGTTTCCCACATGGGTTTCGTGTTGATCGGCATCTACTCCGGCAGCCAACTGGCGCTGCAAGGTGCAGTGATCCAGATGCTGGCGCACGGTGTGTCGGCGGCGGCACTGTTTATCCTCAGCGGTCAGTTGTACGAGCGTCTGCACACTCGGGACATGCGTGAGATGGGCGGTCTGTGGTCGCGTATCGCTTACCTGCCGGCGATCAGCCTGTTCTTCGCTGCCGCATCCTTGGGCTTGCCGGGTACCGGTAACTTCGTGGGTGAGTTCCTGATCCTGATCGGTACTTTCGCCAGCGCTCCATGGATTACCGCGATTGCTACCTCCGGTCTGGTGTTCGGTTCGGTCTACTCGCTGATCATGATCCACCGTGCCTACTTCGGTCCGTCGAAATCGGATTCGATCCTGCACGGTATGGACGCTCGCGAACTGATCATGGTGCTGGGCCTTGCGGTGCTGCTGATTTACCTCGGCGTCTACCCGCAACCGTTCCTCGACACGTCTGCCGCCACGATGCATGGCGTACAGCAGTGGCTCGGCACCGCCTTCACTCAACTCGCTTCGGCCCGGTAAGAGCGCTATGGAATTCACGATTCAACACTTTATTGCGCTTGCGCCACTGTTGATCACCAGCCTCACCATTATCGTGGTGATGCTGGCAATCGCCTGGCGCCGCAACCACTCGCAGACCTTTCTGATCTCGGTCGCCGGTCTGAACCTGGCCCTGCTGTCGATCCTCCCAGCCCTGAAAGTCGCGCCTCTGGCCGTGACCCCGTTGCTGCAGATCGACACCTTCGCTTGCCTGTACATGGCGCTGATCCTGGTCGCCACCCTCGCCTGTGTAACCCTCGCTCATGCCTATCTGGGTGATGGCGGTTCGGGTTACCCGGGCAACCGTGAAGAACTGTACCTGCTGATCCTGATGGCCGCCGCCGGTGGTCTGGTTCTGGTCAGCGCGCAGCACCTGGCCGGTTTGTTCATCGGTCTGGAACTGCTCTCGGTACCGGTTTACGGTCTGGTGGCTTACGCCTTCTTCAACAAGCGTTCGCTGGAAGCCGGCATCAAGTACATGGTGTTGTCGGCTGCCGGTTCCGCGTTCCTGTTGTTCGGTATGGCGCTGCTGTACGCCGACTCGGGTTCGCTGAGCTTCGTCGGTATCGGTCAGGCACTGGCTGCGACTGGCCTGCCTAGCTCGCTGGCACAACTGGGCCTGGGCATGATGCTGATCGGTCTGGCGTTCAAGCTGTCGCTGGTACCGTTCCACCTGTGGACGCCGGACGTTTACGAAGGTGCTCCGGCGCCAGTGGCTGCGTTCCTCGCAACCGCTTCCAAGGTTGCAGTGTTTGCGGTGATGGTGCGTCTGTTCCAGATCTCCCCTGCTGCGAGCAGTGGCGTCCTGAGCGACGTGCTGACCGTTATCGCCATCGCCTCGATCCTGTTCGGTAACTTGCTGGCCCTGACCCAGAGCAACCTCAAGCGTCTGCTCGGTTACTCGTCCATTGCGCACTTCGGCTACCTGCTGATCGCACTGGTGGCGAGCAAGGGTCTGGCGGTGGAAGCCATCGGCGTGTACCTGGTGACTTATGTAATCACCAGCCTCGGCGCCTTCGGCGTGATCACCCTGATGTCCTCGCCGTACAACGGCCGTGACGCGGATGCCCTGTACGAATACCGCGGCCTGTTCTGGCGCCGTCCGTACCTGACCGCCGTGCTGACCGTGATGATGCTGTCGCTGGCGGGTATCCCGCTGACCGCTGGCTTCATCGGCAAGTTCTACATCATCGCTACCGGTGTGGAATCGCACCAATGGTGGCTGGTCGGCTCCTTGGTACTGGGCAGCGCCATCGGCGTGTTCTACTACCTGCGCGTGATGGTCACCCTGTACCTGATCGAGCCAAACCTGCGTCGCCACGACGCCCAGCTGCACTGGGAACAGAAGGCAGGCGGCGTGATGCTGCTGGCCATCGCCCTGGTCGCATTCTTCCTGGGTGTGTACCCGCAGCCATTGCTGACCCTGGTTCAGCAGGCGGGTCTGGCGGGCTGATTACTCGGCTGGCTAGAAATGAAAACGGCACCTTCGGGTGCCGTTTTTGTTTTTGTGGGATTCAAAATCTCGAGCGCTTGCGCTGGCCTCATCGCGGGCAAGCCCGGCTCCCACAGGTTTCGATGGTGTTCACAAAGTCTGTACCCACCCTGGACCACTGTGGGAGCGAGCCTGCTCGCGAAGGCGTTGTGACATTCAACCTCTTCTTAGCCTGACACCCCGCTGCTGTCGCCATTCGGCGCTGGACACTGCTGCGGGATTGTTCCGACACGACAGCGGCGAAGCCTCTTCATAGATCAATCGAACGTTCTCACCACACGCGGCGATTCGTCCTACAGGTGTTTTTACGAGCGGCGTCTACCGCTGAAAAGGGACGAAAAGCAAGGCCAGGAGGCCTTGACCGATTCGATGCTCGAGACAACACTATACGTAGATAACGTACAGAACATGGATGCTCGATTTATCGAATTGCCTGTGTTTCAGAAGCACCGGGACGACTATCTGGATGACGATCTGTTTCGCAGCTTTCAACTGGAGTTGCTGAAAAATCCGCAAGCGGGCGATCTCATCGAGGACACAGGCGGGCTTCGTAAAATTCGCGTTGGCGACCAACGCAGAGGGAAAGGCAAGCGCAGCGGATTACGAGTGATTTACTACTGGTGGTCAGGCTTCGATCAGTTCTGGCTCTTTAGCGTCTACAACAAAAACGAGCAGGACGATTTGACACTTGCCCAGAAAAAACTTTTCAGAAAAACACTGGATAGAGAACTCAACGCGAGAACCCATTATGAAACGTGACATTTTCTCCGAACTGATGGATGGCCTGGACGCCTTGGCCGATGAGCGCCAGGGCAAGATCACGCTGCGCACCCATAAGGTTCAGTTACCCAAACTGGTGCCGATCACCGCTGAAGAAGTGGTCGCCATCCGTCAACAGCTCAATCTCTCTCGCTCGGTGTTTGCGATGTATCTGCGCACCAACACCCGCACCCTCGAAAACTGGGAACAGGGTCGTGCCACACCCAATGCTCAGGCAACAACGCTGATTCGTCTGGTTGAACGTTTTCCACAGACGATCGAACAATTGGCGGCTCTGAGCTGATATTCAGGATGTTTCACCTGCAAAAATGAAAACGCCTTTCCTCTGGCGAGAAAAGGCGCTGACTTCATCTGGCGCACCAACGTTTGTCAGCCATTACTACCGTCGTAGCGGTTGCGAATGGTCAAGCTTGCCGATTCGCCATCGTAGTAATTGATATATCTCCAGCCATTGGAATCAGTCAGGCTTTCCACCGTTGGCTTGCCAGTCACCGCGACAGTCACCGGTACCCTCCCCGCAGGTTGTCCCGTAAAGGTGGAAGTCGCGCGAATGCCATACCTCCAGTAAGACGCCGAGCCTCCCATTTCCTGAGGGCCGAACTTTTCAGATATGTTGACCTTGTTATGCCCTAGAGACATCGGCAGCTCCAATGAATTGAAATCCCGGGCCGGCACCTTCAACCACACCGCAAAGTTACCAGCCTGGGCGCTGTCGACGCAGTTCAATGACCAGCTCACACCGTCATCGCCAAGTGTCTGCGGGGTGGTCGGACTCACGGTAACGCCAAGTTCAGCCGCTTGCGCACTCAACTCCAGCACCACGTCGTGGCCAAGCAAGAAGCTGTGATCCTGAGGTCGCACGGTTACGGTATGTTTCGCCCCAAGACAAGGGAACGCCGGGCCGCCGCCAAACAGCTGTGGGAATGTATCGAGATCAACCTTAACAGCCTCAGCCAAATCCCCCGCTTCCACGTGCGCTGGCAATTGCCAGTCGGACATCACCGGACTGCTCAGGCTCAAACCGAAAACTCCGCTAGTGCTCTCCCCAGCAAAAACAGACCAATGCACCGATACTCCTTCTTTTATGACCTGTGGCGTTCCCAGATCTGGAATGAAGGTCAAGCCACGTTCCTCCGCGCCCCAGAAATTTTGCAAGGTGATTGTGGAGTCGATCAGAACACTGCCGTCGTTGACCTTGAGTTCCAGCTTGTAAGGAAAGCTTTTTCTCAACAGCAAAAGATCGCTCACGGCCAGATCAACTCGCTGGCCATCCAGATAGAGCTCGGCTTCCTTCGCCCATTCATCCTGCTGAACAGCGTTCACCTCGTAAGTTTCAGTCATGACGACACCCTCGTTGGCTTGGGTGATATCCGCCAGGATCTCACGCTTGCCGACTGTTTCCGGGGTATAGGCATATTGCGTCCAGCCCTTGAAGTCGGTCGTGGTTTCCGTCACGGGCTCCAACTCACCTTTGAGGCGCCACTGCACTTTGACACCTTCGACCGCCACCCCGGTATCAGATGAGATGACCTGAACACGCAACACTACGCTCTGCCCCGTACCGACTACCGGGGTGCCAAGTACCGGAATGGCGTCACCGATTCCGTACAGTGACTCGACCACGTGGAAACGGTGAGGTTGAGTCCACTCGGAACAGTCTCCGTCGGCAACCTGCTGCGCCTGAATGTCGTAAGTATCAACATCCCACTCATCCTCGGCGCTCCAGCGCCAATTGGTAGAGCCGTCGATAAAGGCAAACGGGAGCTCGGGTTCTGCCACATGGCGCAGCACGATCTGCCCACCGGTTTCACCGCCGCCCTGAATTCTGGGACGGCGTGATGCATTGCCATTCGCTCCCGGCACTCGAATAACCGGTGTTGCTGGTGGTGCGTGTACCGTGAACGCATGAGGTGTGCTCCAAGCGGAATCCAGGCCATTGCTTGCCTGCTTGGCTTGAAGTTCGATGCGGCCAGGCACTAAAGGATTCACCACTGTGAACTCCAGAATGCCATCGGCATCTGCTGCGTCCTCGCACAACGTATCACCACCGACAAGGCGGACGGTGTGCAGAGCACCGGGCAGACCGACGACCTCAATGGTGGGGTATCTCGAGGTTCCGGCGCCCCTCTGCGGTTGTTGAAACCGGGGGGGATCGGGCCTGTCTGGTACCTCGACGGTGAAGGTACACATGTCGCTGGGGTCGGAGTCCACGCCGTTTACCGTCTGCACGACCTTGACCGTGTTTTCTCCAGGCAACCATTCTGCTGCCGGGGTGAAGGTACGTTCCGCTCCACTGCCGGTGAAATCTCCAGCTATCGGACCATCGTTGTCGGTGAGCATTTTCAGGGTGACCGCACCGGATGCCACGCCGGTAATGTTCAGCGGCTGTTTCAGCTCGACCGGGACGGGCGGCGGAACAATGGCCGGTTTGGGAGGCTTGATGTAGAACTCAAGTACATCGGTGACGTCGGACGTTTCCCCGTTCAGGCTTTGTTGCGCTTTGATGAGTTGTTGCCCGGGCTGCCAGGGGAATTCGAAAAACCATGTGGTTGCGTCGTAGGTCACGGTGCCCTGTACAGGTTCGCCAGTCTCGTCTTGCACGGAGACTGTCGCCCCGGCCATGCATGTTCCTTCCACCTTGACATCGGCCAGATGACTGGTTTGCGGTAAAGGGTGGGTGATCGCCGGCTTGGGTAGTTTCGCTACCACCACAACGGTAACCAGATCGCTTGGATCGGATAACACATCATCCACGGCCTGTACTGCCTTGACCTTGGTGGTTCCTGACCAGTCCATGGCTGGTATGAAGGTGCGAAATTCGTCAGTACCGTCGAAATAGCCCGGCACCGTTTCGCCGTCCTCGGTGAACATTTGCAGGGTGACGTCACCGGCCACTACACGGGTAATGGTCAGTTGCTGTTTCGAAGAGGCCGGGTTCACTGGCGGTCGGATGACCGGTTTGTAGGGGCGCATCACAACGCAAACCAGATCACTTGGCTCCGAATTCACATTGCTCACAGTTTGCACGACCTTGACCGAACTCCTGCCGGGTGCCCACCCAGGCAATGGCGTGAAGGTGGCGATATTACCGATTGAGCTGAATTCGCCACTCACGCGGGTGCCTGCTTCCGTGAACATTCTCAAGGTGACAATGTCGCGTGCAACATCCCTGATGGTCAGCACCTGTTTCGATGCTACCGGGATGGGTGGTTGTTCTATCACCGGTTTTTGGGGGGGCGCGTACACGGTAACCAGCATGCTTGGGAACGAGGTTGCACCATCGAGGGTCTGCACCACTTTGACATTCTGGGTGCCTATCCATTCCTTAGCCGGTGTGAAGGTACGAGACGCATCGACACCAGTAAAATCACCTTCAACCGCCGCGCCGTCCTCGGTAAACATTTGCAAGGTGACCGCACCGGGGACGACGCCGGTAATGTTCAGACGCTGTCTCGGCACCGCCGGTTTCGGTGGCTGGTCGATTTCCGGCTGGGGGGGCTGCACCCAAAAGGTAACCACCCTGCTTGGATCGGATGGCACGCCATCCACGGTCTGCACGGCCATGACCGCACTCTTGCCCGCTGGCCACGGCGGCGACGGTCTGAACTTGCGGGGGGTTCCGGTGCTGAATTCGCCAGTCACCGTTGCGCCTGCCTCCGTCAATATTTGGCATGGGCCAGTGGCGGTTGAAGCGTTCACTAGGATCAGCTCGTATCTATCGCTCACAGGGCTGGATGGCTCAGCAATCGATAGTTTGGGGGGGGGCACCGCAACGGTAACCAGATTGCTCGTATTGCCGACGGTTCCCACGGTCTGCACGACCTTGACCGTGGTCCTTCCCACCTTCCAGGCCGCCGCTGGGGTGAAGTAGCGGACGGGGCTGCTGTCCGTGAAGGAGCCTTCAACCCGTTCGCCTCCCTGCGTAAACATTCGCAAGTCGTTATTGGTGGATGAGGCGTAACTGATGGCCAGTACCTCTTTCTCTGCTGCCGGGTCAAGTGGCGGAGCAATGAACAGTTTCACCACAATGGACACCAGCTCGCTTGGCCTGGAGGCTACACGGTCTACGGTCTGTACGATCTTGACTTGAGTGGACACAGACCACTCTTGCGCGGGAGTAAAGGTACGGGACGTCCCGCTGCCCGTAAATTCGCCAGACACCCTTGCGTCAACTTCGTTGAACATTTCCAGCAAGGTAGCATCGGGGGAAACGGATTTGATGCTCAACGTCTGCCTGGCTGCGATCGGAACGGAGGGAGGCTCGATGATAGGACTGGAGGGGCGAACATTGACAAATGCCCCTCTGCTTGAATCAGACGCGACACCACCCACGGTCTGCACGGCCTTGACCTTCGTGGAGCCCACGACCCATTCTCCCGACGGTGTGAAAGTGCGGGTGGACCCATTGAAGCTGCCAGCAACCGGTACGTCTGTTTCAGTGAACATTTGCAGAGTGGCATTCTCAGGCCAGACACCCTTGATCTTGAGAACCTGTTTCACTGTGGCGTACTCGGGAGGCAATTCGATCTCCGGTGTAGGCGGTTTTACGCTGACGATTTTGACATCTGACCAGGCAGAGCTCTGTTCGCTGACCGGTCCGACCTGCTTCGCAGTGATCAAGTGTTTACCAGGAGGCCACGCTTCACCGCTGATAACCACCCACTTGCCATCCGGCCGAACAGTCGTGGTTAACTGAATACCCTTGCCCTTGTCTTCAAGCCAGATCTCAAGTCTGGCGTCCTTGAGTCCTCCCCCGCCGCTCACGCTGATTTTACGGTTCGAGTAAACGCTTGCGTCGATAATTTGCGGCGCGAACAGGACCGCAAAACGGGTATAGACCGCCCAGCGAGAGGGAACATCCTCATAGATCTGCGACGCCGTCATTGAAAAGCCCTCGGTCATCGACAGAGGCTTCGTCAGGGGCGCCGTCCACTCGGCATCGCTCCCCACTGTTGCAGTTCCGATTACCCGCTCACGCTGATCATACTCATACAGGTTGACCTGGGCGCCTGGATAACCTATCCCACTGATTTGCGGTAGCGGCGTATGTACAACCTGAGGGTTTGTAATCATGGGTGGTCTGAAGTCAACTTCGAATCTAATAATTACCGAGAGAGATTTCGACTTATCCTTACTAAACCCATGATCATACGTAAACTTGAATTTCACATTTGCCGAGCGCTTGTTACCTGTTATAGAACCTCCACCACTGATGTTATGCCACTGACCATCCTGGATCGCATTATCGTTGGTTAGTTCCCTTTCCGACCAATCCCCTGCCGAACTAAAACCCAAATAGACATTACCCTTGCTCCTGCCATTATCGGTTGCGGCATAACGCTTTGCCTGACAAGAAAACAAAGTACCAGAAGGATTCCAGGAATATTCGACTAAAAGTTCTGCCGCCCATGGTATGAATACATCCGGATACTCAACATGCAGTATTACTGTTGAAAACGGTTTGACATCATTTACTTCAACGCCGCCCCCCTGAACGCTGCCTACCGAGTAGTCAATAATTCTTCCGCTGCCAATAGCGTACGAATTTCCCGATACTTCAACAGATCTGTCTTCTTTTTCACTATCGTCAGTTTCCATGACAGTTTCCCTGACTATTGCAGATTGAAATCAGACAAAGGCCCAACATCGATAATGTAAAATACAAATAAAAAATTTTGCATACCTATCAGGATCGCACTGAAAGTTCACATTAGTTTGTCAGGCAGATCACTTGCAACTGTCAGTTCTGACAGGTTTTAATAACCAATGGTAATAAAACAACTAAAAAAATTAAATTTTCAATATAAAAACTGGTCGAATAAACCGAGAAATACAATATGCACGACGTTAAAACCAAAAAATAATCGATCCAAAAAAAGACAAATCACCTTAAAAGCTAATTTTATATTTCGATTAGCTCTTAAAAATGACCCTCAACCTGTCAGGTCTGACAGGTTACGCCCATCTCATTTATCGTTAATTTGCTCCTATCGCGCATTGCATCAATGCCGCCCTTGGCAGGTAGGAGAATCAAAACCATGGCTGACAACAATTCGTTGCTACAGACGTTGGTAAAGCCCGACGCTTCGCTGCGCAAGGGCCGTACCGACTTCACAACGGCCATGCAAAAAATGGGCTTCACTTCCGTCTTCGATATCGTGCGTTTACCCAAAGCCGCATTCGCTCGTCAGCTCGCTGAATTCACCGATGCCAACGCTGAACTTGCCTATGACAATGCCATGGGTTATGCCGCGCTTATTTCGCGTTTGTACCGGGAACACCAGACCTCTTCCGGCAAGTTTCAGCATGTTTCTCAGCGGAGCGGCGTTCGCGCATTGGTTCCGTTGGGGCCCACGTTCCAAAACCTGTTCAATGAAAGCTGGGACGAATTCTGCAAGGTCGATGCCCTTAACGCCGTTGACAGGTCGATGGCCTACCTGATCAACCTCAGGGTTTTTGCCCAGCAACTGGAAAAAAGCAGTAAAGACCCCAAGCGCATTTTGATGGACATGCGCCGTCCTGACCTGAAAGAGCTTGTGATCACTCATGAAAGTACTTTTACACCCAGGCCGATGCTGAACCTGGTCACTGAACTACTGGAAAACCGTTTGCACGAATTTCTAAGTACAAACCCGGCCGACAATAAAAAATCCGTTCATGAGGCATTGACCGTACGACGCTATCCCTTCGAATTGCCGTATAACTTCTATCACCATCAATGCCAATTGGGGCTGGCCGATAAAAAGCCACACTTGGGGGAGCTGAATTATCGAGCCAGTCTGTCATTGCCGATCAAACAGCAATCAGACAACGACTATGGTCAAGTGCAAGAACCGGCACTGCACGCACAACGGTTATTGTCCGGATTGAGTTATGAACAACAGAAACTGCTGATCGAACCCCCGGTGTTCAGCAACTTTTATCTGACCCGAAATGATCTGATCAACGGCTGGGGAGGCCCCGGCACCACCTATGTGCTGCCACATACCGCCCACAAGAGCTGCTACTTGCTACCGCCGGATCAGCCTGATGTCGCGACCATTGATCCGGAGGCAGAAACGCCAACAGAAAATGCAGGGAGCAAAACACACGTATCGCTGATCTTTTGCAAAGGCACTCAGACCCAGCCTGGCAATGTCGATCTGAGCTCGAACGTTCCGCTCCTTTCAGCAGGCTGGCTGATCAATCGCCTGCACAATGCGTCAGCGAACACCGTCATTTCATACCTGAAGAGCGCCGCTTCCCTTCCCACGCCCAGCGAACAGGGCTACACCGCCAGTTTCGATCTGGTCACGGCCACCGCCACCACTGTCGACGCCGAGCCTGTCAAGCTGGCCCGACAGCGCTTCACCCTCACGCTCGATGAGCACTACACCCTGACACCTGCGCAGATGGAATTTTTCAGGAAGTCCTACGGTGTCGAGGTTTCGGAAAGTTCGCCGCCATGGCAATTGACGCGTCTGACAGACTTCATGGCGCACACCGGCCTGAACGCCGAACAGGTTGAGATGCTCCTGTGCCGACAAACCCATGCGGTGCGTTTGTCGCCCAACTGCCCCAGCGAAAATCCGCAACACGAGGGCGTGATGCTCCCGCAGACTGCCGTAAAAGTCCTGCCCTTCCCACACCCGAATCAGTACGGCGCCTGCTACGTCAATGGCACAGGCACCGGCGCAAACCTGAGTGGCAGCGATCAGGAACCCGACGCCGAATCTGTCATTCGCGATCAGTTCGACAACGCCATGGGGCTGGAACAAAGCACTGTCGGTAATAGCAAGCAATGGTATCTGAGCAAGACTTCGCTTGATCGTCTCGACCGCCTGCAACGCATGATTCGCCTGCAGCGCTGGCTGCAGATTCCCTTTGCCAAGCTGGACACGCTGATCATGTCTGCGATCCGTGCCGAGGGCGAAGACAACCTGGCGATGGAACTCAACGAAAACACCCTGCGCACATTGGGCGTCTTTCGCTATCTGGACCGGCGCTACGGCATTGATCCGGAGGAGTTTGCCGCACTGATGCACGACCTCACGCCTTATGCCAGCGGCAAGGATCAAGTGCCGTTGTTCGATCAAGTGTTCAATCGCGTGCAACTGTTCGACAGCCCTCTGATTCTCGATCAAGGGACGATTGACCTGAATGTCCTCGACCCCGTCACGCAGAAAACCGTGTTGCAACTGTGTGCTGGCCTCGGTGTGCAACCGACTGAAGATTCTTTTCTGTTGATTGCCGAGCAAGCCAGGAAGCACCTGACCACACTCAAGCGCGATTTGCCCACCGTCTCCTCGCTCTACCGTCAGGCACGGATTGCCCGACTGTTTGGCCACTCGGTCGCCGACTTGTTGACGCTGGCTGGCCTGCTCGGAGGTTCTGCTTATAAAACCGTATTGGCGGGCGGCAGTTTGGGAGCGCGGAGGACGACAGCAAAAGCGGACATTCTCGATGTGCTGATGCAGTTGGACTGGGCCTTTGAGTGGATCAAGGACAGCCAACAAACCGTTCTCCAATTGCAACAGCGCCTGGGTTCTTATGTCCCTTTGCGTGCCGAAATACTGGACAGTAATCAACAAACCCAAATGGCGGAGCCGCCCCCCCTGCCCGACGATCTGCGTGAGCGCCTGAGCAAACTGCAGGAAGATACGCGCCGCAGCATGGTGACCGAAGCGCAAGTCGCCGCATTGGGTCTTCCACTTCGTAATAATGTAAAAAACCGACGGCAAGAGATCCAATGGTTCAGGCTGCTGGTCGACCATGGGCTGATCACTGCAGACGGCCTGTTGTTGGGCCTTGATCTTGACCTCACGCTCGTGGACGAACCCCTCACCTGGCTGCAGACGGGCGTCGCGAAAGTACTCAGGGACCTGGGCCTGGAACAGGCCGTCAAAGACATGTGCGCCGAGAAACTCACTGAGCTGTTGCTCGGTGCACATGACCGCCAGGTTCAGTTGCTCGAAGGACTGTTCCAGGAAACTGCCAAGCTGCCGCCGGACCGCTGTCATGCGGTCATTCACTGGGCGCATTCATCGGTCTACAGCATTCTGGTGCAAGCGCTCAAGGACACACTGACACCGGCCTTGATCGAGCATTACCAGCGGGTCTCACGCCACGCCGAAATCGTTGTGCAACTGCGATTGAGCAACAGCGCCTTGCGCTTGTTTGTGGTCAATCCAACATGGCTGGGAGGCTCGCAATACGGGGGCAGCGACAGCGAGCCTTTGTTATCCGACCTTTATTTGCTTGAACGTTTCAGTCACTGGTTCCACAGCCAGAGCCAATCAGAGGACAGCGTGCTGAGCTACTTCAGTTGCGCCAATCCGGCCAAGACACAATTGAAAAACAAAGCCCTGCGCAAGCTCGCGAGCGAAACGGCCAACGCCGCACTGGCTCGTCTGCTGGAGTGGTCCGAAACGGAAGTTACCGCGCTGACCAGCACCCTCCCCGAGACGCGCGCCAGTTCAATGGCCCATGTCGACTGGGTGCGTCGTTGTCAGGCCACCTGCCAGGCCAGCGGGCTGTCGGCCCAGGCACTGCTGCAAGCCACAGGGCTGACAGATGCAAGTGCGCTGGACGACTGGAAAGCAGTTGGAGATGCGGTGATGGCCGCCACCCCTGCTTCTGACTCAACGCTGGCCAATGGTTAAGGAACGATCATGACGACTGCCTTCGACGCCCCCCTCAATGAAGCATTTCGTGATGCGATGCTCGCCCTGTATCTGCATGAGGCCGTGCCCAAAGATCCGTACCTGATCGAGCAGGGGCTGGTCCAACAAATCAAGACTGCCAACGACCTCTACGAATTCTGGTTGCTGGACGTGCTGGTCAGCCAGGATGTGCCAACCAGCCCGGTGGCCTGCGCCATTGCCAGTTACCAACAACAGATCAACAGCATGATGCTGAACATGGAACCGGGTTACAGCGACGTCAGCTTTACGCCCCAGCAGATCAAGACATGGCGCGACGGTCTCAATCGCTACCCGATCTGGTCCGCCATCCAGCAGTTGCATTACTCCCCGGACATCTATCTCGACCCCACGATGCGCTTGACCAAGACCGACAGCTTCGAGCAACTGGAAAACGACCTCAACCAGGCACAGATTCAGCCCGAAACGGTACAGTCTGCGGTGCTGTCTTATCTGGCGAAATTCGAAGAAATCGCCAACCTGAATATCTGCAACGGTTACATCGATGGCGAAGACTTCGCCAACAGTACTTACTACTTTATCGGTAAATCCCCCGCTGAAAACGCCTACTACTGGCGCTCTTTGGACATGAGCCAACGCCCGGTCAAAAAACCCGCCGCCGGCCCCGGCATTGTTCCAGACAAATTCGACAAGCCCCTGCCCAATGCCTGGTCGGACTGGCGGAGAGCCAATGTGCCGATTTCGGAAAAGGCCCTTGAACACACGATTCGTCCATGCTGGTTCAACAACCGCTTGTTTGTGGTCTGGGCCGAACTGGAACTTCAGGATGCCGACGCCACGCAGCTCCCTGTAGAAGGGAGAGCCGATGCCGGCGTCAAGGTCAATCCGCGGTTTCGCTTGTATGCCAGCTACAAGAAATACGACGACAGCTGGAGCACACCCCGGATTTATATCGAGAGCTATTGCAAGACGGCAGAGCTTATCGTCAAACCCCTGGAACAGATCGCAGAGGAAACCCAGACCATTGCGGTGTATGACCATTCGACGTCGCCGGAGTCGATGGTGATCATGTTGTATTCGAACTATCAGGCCAAAACCTCCGATCCTGGCGATGCCGAAAAATACAATTTTCTGAGAACGGTGCGGATCGACAAGAACTTCAATGTCACGCCGCTGTTTCCGTCAAATGGGGTCGTGCCCAATGAGAAACCGGCTGCGCTTCCGTCCGCCACAGCTGTCCAGGATGGCTCAGGGCATGTGCTGCTGATCGGTCACATCTTCGCCAATAGAAACGCCGGGCGTTTTCAGTACTGGCTTCCCTCAACCATCCCGGTGTTTGGTGCTATCGAGCACGAAACTCCGGAAACAGAAAAGGATACGTGGGACTTCAACAATTGGCAGTCGCGCATCAAGACCTGGGAAAAAGGTGCCGATCTCGTCTACTATCCTGGCCGCTCAAGTATCGGATTGACCTTGAGACTGGATGACGGTTTTGCGGACATCACCACGATCAAATTCTCTGTTTTTAGCTCTTCCAGCGTGGAACTCTTCCACTTGACACTCGTGTTCAGTCATACCGACAAAGGTCAATGGCTCACGCTGCTCGAAGGCTCAGAGATCAAGTCCTTCGGCGAATTCATGAATAGCCAGGATACGGTGTATTGCTTCAGAGGCAACCCGGACAGCATCAGAAGCCTTGTTTCCGACCCTGACAGTAACAACCGAACCGAATTCTCTGTTCCTCGCATACCGCCGGGCGGAATCACATCTCTCGCAGGGAAGTTGGCGGGTTCGGACATCCTCGACCTATTGCGGGATCATCCCGATCAGATTGAGTTACTTGATGTCTGGCGCTCTCCCAAAGGTGTAGAGAGTTCTACGATGCCCGTCGCTCCTCGTGTCAAAAATCATGTCGTCGAGGCTTACGGTTACCAGCTTTTCATAGGGCATCCTCTGGACGTAACGGCCCCCGGGTTTCCTGCAAAACTTGAAGATATGCGTTCCCTGTATAGCTCCGGGATCGTCGAAAAACTTCACGAGTTCTCAGGCGGAGGAGGAATCACAGTCCCCGTCGACAAGATTACGTACCAACCCGTCGGCTGGCCGGTTGAGTGGCCTGACAATCCCGCTGAGCTGAAAATCCCGTTGGTGTATGGCGTCCTTATCCACAACAAGGATCGCTTCGGCTATTCATTAGTGGGCGGCGCGCTGAAAGCGATATCCATCACTTGGGGGGAGGCTCTGGCAACAGAACAACAAATAGCGCCGCGCATCAACGACCATGACAGCCCCTCTCTGGGCAATGCCCAGTACATCGACTTTACCGGATCAAGCATCAGCTTAAGTGACGGAGATGAATCTGAAACACCTCCGCGGGCGCCTATCCGTATGAACACCACTTTCGCCCGACAGCTGATCCAGCTCGCCGAGAGCGGTATGGATCCGCTACTGAGTTGGGAAACCCAGACACAACAAACGGAACCGCCCATTCCCAACGATCTAGGCGCGCAATCCATGGACTTCTCCGGTGGGTACTATCTGTATTTCCTCGAACTGTTCCTGTACGTGCCGTGGCTGGTGGCCTATCGCTTGAACGAGGAACAGCAGTACGAGGAAGCCAAACACTGGCTGGCGTATCTCTTCGATCCTTCACGGCAAAGCGCCGATCCGGGACATCCCGGCTATTGGCAGTCTGTGCCTCTGGAGTCGCCCGTCTGGCCCGGTGCACCAGACCCCAGCCAGGCCATTCTGTATCCAGACGATCCGCATCAGATTGCGCTGAGTTTTCCAGTGCACTTTCGCAAGGCCCTTTACGGACTCTATATCGATATCGAAAGCAATCAGGCCGATCAGGACTACCGAGAACTGACACCGGACGGTCTGGCGGAAGCCAAGTTGCGCTATGTCCATATTCTCGGTTTGCTTGGGCCGCGTCCGGATGTCAGGCAGTTCGACGACCATGTAGCGCGCAAACTGGATGAGTTGGCCGCTGCGAAAAATGACGACCTGCGTGCCTTCGAGCAGCTACTGATCGACACTCAACACCAGCTTCAGGAACAGCCGCCACTGCGCATCGGCAAAGCCCCGGCATCGCAGGACGCGCCATTGCTGTGTCTGCGGCCTTACGGCGACGATTCATCATTGCCCACCGTGGACAATCCATATTTGCGCCGGCCGTTCAACCCGGAATTGATCAAGCGCTGGGACCGGGCCGAAAGCCGCTTGTACAACCTGCGCCACAACCTCGACATGGCAGGCAATCCCTTGAATCTGCCGTTGTTCGCGGCACCGCTGGATCCGCGCGCCCTGCTCGCTGCCTGGGGCCAGGGTCTGTCAGGGGCAGCGCTGAGCCGGCTGTTGAGTCCGCAGATTCCCCATTACCGTTTCAGCTTCATGTTCGCTCTGGCGCAGAACGCAGTGGACAGCGTGATCCAGTTCGGCTCGACGCTGTTGTCGCTGATCGAGCGCAAGGAACAAGCGCAGTACCTTGAGTTGCAGCAGCAACAGGCGTGGAACCTGGCGAAAATGGCGGTGGATATTCAGGCTCAGACCGGGAAGATCGATGAGAAGAACAGGGAGGCGTTGCTGGCCAGTCAAGCCGCTATAGCGGGGAGAGTCAACTTTTATCAAAGAATGATTGACGAAGGCGTCAGCCCACTCGAAAAGGGTGCGCAGGCTGCTCACTTTTTAAGCAGCTTGGCGGCAACCGGAGGATATGTAGCTGAGGCCGCGGGCGAATTAGTAAAATTCCCACCTAACATTATCGGCTTTTCAGTAGGGGGCGCCCGTCTAGAGGCGCCAGCTATGAACGTCGTGGCATTTGCAAAATCGGCTGCAGCACTGTTAACCAGTAGCGGCCAACTCATGGACCGCATCGAACAATACCGCCGCCGCGCCCAAGAATGGACTCAAGCCCTCGACCAATCAAAACTCGAAGCAGAACAAATCAAAGCCCAACTCGCCGTCCAGGAAGCGCAACACCAAGCCACCCAACTCCAACTGCACCAAGCGCAAACCGCCCTCAACCAGGCCAAAGCCACCCATGATTTCCTGCTGAGCAGCAACCGCTTCAGTCGCTCGCAGACCTATGACTGGCTTAACAGCAAATTCGCCAGTTTCTACCACACCGCCTATACCACCGCGCAATCTCTGTGTCAGGCCGCCGAAGCCTGCTGGCAATACGAGATGGGGGACTTCAACCGGACGTTCATCCGCCCCGGCGCGTGGAACGCCAGCTACCGCGGCCTCGGTGCCGGCGAAGAACTGAAAATGAGCCTGCAACAGATGCACAGCCAGTATCTGCAGAACAACCGGCGAGATCTGGAGATCAGGAAAACCGTATCCCTGAAGGATCTGAACGACAAGGATGCAGGCTCAACCATCAATAAACCGTGGGATGAGATCAAAAAATCACTGGTCGACAACGGCACCTGTGAATTCGAACTGACCCAGGCCATGTTCGACGATGATTACGCCGGTGAAAATCACTACCTGCGCCGAATCAAGACTATCAGCGTGACCCTGCCGGCCTGCCTTGGTCCCTATCAGGATATTCGTGCCGTACTGAGACAGACCTACAGCAAGGTGGAAATGGCCGCCACGGCGGGTAACGCCAAGGAAAACCTGCGGGCCAGCCAGCAGATTGCGCTCTCCACCTCGCTGGAAGATAACGGCATGTTCCAGCTCAACTTTCAGGACGAACGTTACCTGCCATTCGAGTACACCGGCGCCGTATCACGCTGGAACCTGATCTTCCCCAATCACAAAGCTCAGGAGGCCATGCTCAAATCCCTCACCGACCTCATCGTGCACGTGAGCTACACGGCCAGACGCGAAGGCGGTTCGCTATGAACGAACAACAGCCACCGCAGCAACAGTCGACGATGCAGATCAACACGCCCGCCCTGCCGAAAATGGGCGGCGCCATCCAAAGCATCGGCAAGGGCTGGGGCGGCATCGGCACCAAAGGAACGGCGTCGCTGGCAGTGCCCCTGCCGATTTCCCCCGGACGCGGTTTTGCCCCGGCCGTAGCGTTGAATTACAGCAACGACACCGGCAACAGCCCTTGCGGGATCGGCTGGCAGTTCACCGTCAACGCCATCACCCTGCGCACCGCCAAAGGGGTGCCGACCTACGATGGCAGCGACCAGGTGGTCGGGCCAAGTGGCGATGTATGGATGCCCGAACGCAATGACAACGGTGAGCTGATCTCTCGCAACGCGTCCTTCTACAACAAATGGCCCTTGGAAAGTGAGTACCAGGTGGTGCGTCACTGGCCACGGGTCGAGGGCGATTTTGCCCTGATCGAACACTGGTCAAACAGCGCGGACAAGCCGGGTTTCTGGTTGATCCACGGTGCCGACGGCAGTCTGCACGTGTACGGTATTAGCACTGATTCGCGCCGCGCAGACCCGAGCGACCCGCAGCGCGTCGGGGTGTGGATGATCGACGAAAGCCTCAACACCCGGGGTGAGCACATTGTCTACCGCTACAAGCCCGATACAGGCTCGCCCATCGCGCCGCAATTTCGCGACTACAGTGCTCAGCGTTATCTTGAACGCATCTGCTACGGCAACGAAAAGGCCCATCCACATCTGTACTCTTGGGTTCCCGGCAGTTGGAAAAACCAGCTGTGGCACTTTCAACTGGTGTTCGATTATGGCGAACGCAGCACTGATCTGACCCAAGTACCGACCTTCACGGAACAACAGCCATGGCCCGAACGCAGCGACCCGTTCTGGATCTACGCCTACGGTTTCGAACTGGGTACCCGGCGCCTGTGTCGGCAGGTGTTGATGTTTCATCATTTCCCCAAGGAACTGGGAGATGACCCCGTACTGGTCCAGCGCCTGCTGCTGGAACACCGAACCAGCCCTTTAGGCTACAACCATCTGACGGCCGCACATTTCCAGGCCTACGACGGCCTGGGCCAGACGGAAAACCGGCCGCCGATGGAGTTCAGTTACAACGCCTTCGAGCTGAACGCCAAACCTGCGGGCTGGGTCCGCTTCCCCGACATGTCCGGCCTCAACGACGGGCAGCGCTATCAACTCGTGGACCTGTACGGGGAAGGCATGGCAGGCGTGCTGTGTCGGTATGACCAGGCCTGGTATTACCGCGAGCCGTTACGCGCTACGGCCGGCGGTGACGAAGTCAGCTACAGCGACTGGAAACGCCTTGACCACCAGCCCACGGCCGACAGCAGCAAGCCGGTTCATCAGTCCCTCACCGACCTGACCGGCGACGGCAAGCTCGACTGGGTGGTTGCGACACCGGGCATGTCCGGCTGCTTCACCCTCGACCCGGATCGCAACTGGTCCGGGTTCGTGCCCTTCGACGCGTTTCCCGGCGAATTTTTTCACCCGATGGCGAAGATGACCGATCTGGTGGGTAATGGATTGAGCGATCTGGCGCTGATCGGCACTCGCAGCGTGCGCCTGTACGCTAACCAGCGCATGGCGGGATTTGCCGACGGCATCGACGTCCCCCACGCGTATAAAACCGCTGAGGGCGATGACGATCAATTGCCCGTGCTGAGCAATACCTCAGCGGAACTGGTGGCATTTGCCGACGTGCTCGGCACCGGTCAGCAGCATCTGGTGCGTATCCGTCATAACGAAGTCAAATGCTGGCCGAATCTGGGGCGTGGTCGCTTCGGCAAAGGCTTTGTGCTGTGCGCCTTGCCCTTTGCCTACAGGCAATTCAACGCTGCACAGGTCCTGCTGGCCGACCTTGACGGCTCGGGGGCCGTGGATCTGATCTATCTGCAGCCCGATAACCTGCAGGTGTTCATGAACCGCTGCGGCAAGGGTTATGAACAGACTCCAATCCCCCTCCCGTGGCCGGAAGGTGTGCATTACGATCCACTTTGCCAGGTCAGCACCGCCGACCTGCAAGGGCTGGGGTGCTCCAGCCTGATCCTCACCGTGCCGCACATGACGCCACGTCACTGGCGCTATGACTTCGTCAAGGCCAAGCCCTATCTGATGAGCCGCACCTGCAACAACATGGGCGCCGTCAGCAGTGTGACCTACCGCAGTTCCGCACAGGAATGGCTGGACGAGAAACACGAGCAGCACACCGCAGGTATCGAGAACCCGGTGTGCGCACTGCCAATGGCCATGCACTTGGTGAGCCGGCAAACCCAGTGCGATGAAATCACTGGCAACACACTGACGCAAACTTTCAGTTACCGGGGCGGTTATTACGACCGCTTCGAGCGCGAATTCCGCGGTTTTCGCCTGCTCCTGCAAAGCGATACCGAAGCCTCAGCGGCCGAGCGCGCACGTGCCGGTTTCACTGCGCCGATCCTGAGCAAAACCTGGTTCCACACCGGCGAGTTCATCGACCCGCCAAGAGACGGTTATTACAACCGCGACAAAGATGCTGTAGACCTGAAAACCACCCTGGTGCAGGACTATCACTTCAACGATCGCGTGACGCAGCCGCTCAACACATTCGATGAAGACACCGCACGAGAAATAGCCCGCGCCCTGAGCGGAACCACGCGGCGCTCGGAGATCTACGCAGCGGATGACACCCCTGCTACGGCCGTGCCCTACACCGTTCAGGAACACCGTTACGCGGTGCGCAGGCTGCGCCCCAAAAGCCAGCACCAGCCCTACGCGGTGTTGCAAGTTCTGGATCTGGAATCCATCAGCTACCAGTACGAGACTGCTGTCGCGGACGATCCGTTGTGCCAGCACCACCTCAACCTTGAGTGGGACGAATACGGTACAAGTCTGCATGGGTTTACCGTTCACTACGCGCGCCGCAGAACCGTTGATGATCCGCCGCCGTTCACTGATGAGCACCATCAGAAATGGTGGAAGGATGCCCATGACCCAGCGCAACAAAAGTGGTACCTGACGCAAACCCGATCAAAGCCCATTCACCTGGCGAAGGAAGAGGCCTGGCGCCTTGGGCTGCCGTATCAGCAGCGCAGCAATGCCCTGGTGCTGGAAAAGGACGACCTCAGCGCCGCCCGGATCGATCACGATTACGTTGTGCAAATGAGCAAGGACGACGGGCAATGGGCGAAACAAGCAGTGCTGTCCGGCCTGTCCATGCAGTGCTATATCGACCCCGAGACCGGCCAGACCCTCGCACCGGGCAAGGCCACCTTCGAAGGCTTGCCCGCTTATGTGGAAACGGCAGAACTGGATGCCATCGCCCTCAGTGCCTACGACAAACTCAGAAACGAGCAGGGCGACATGCCCTTCAACCTCAAGGAAAAACTGCAATCGCCGGAAGTCGGTTACCACATCATGGATCTGTTTTTGCCCGACGCTGAAAAGGCGCCGCTGGCAGATCCCGAAGACGCGAAAAACTACCTGTGGTCAGTGCATCGGGGCTTCCCCACATACCACAAGCTGGACGGTTTCCATAACGTGCAGAAATACCGCGAGACGCAAAGCCACGGCGAAACCCTGATCACCTACGACGCCTACTGGTGCCTGACCACCGCGGTGACCTTGCCCGATGGTTGCACCACCCGCAGCCTCGACGTCGATTACCGTACTTTCCTGCCAGCGACCATCGAAGACGCCAACCGCAACATCCAGCAGTCCCGTTGCAACGCGTTCGGCGAACCGTTGGTGATCAGCTTCCACGGCACCGAACTGGGAGAACCGGTAGGCTTCGACCCGCTGGAGACTTATGTGCCACCTCCAGACCGCGACCCGGCCATCGCCATCGCCGATCCAAAAAAAGCCATCGGAAATTTCGCCAACGTCAGTTTTTGGGACACTTTCAGCTGGATGGGTCGTATCAGCCGCACGTCACCACCCTCTCCTGTCTGGTTGGCGTGGGCCGAGGCTGAAGGCTTCATCTTGCCCAGCGGGCACCTGTGCGACCGGGCTCGGCAACGTGTGGCGGATCTGGAAAATCCCGACGCAAACGAAAGCGAGTTGAAGAAGCTGATCGACGCTTCACTACGTGAGCCGGTGTACTCCGTAGCGCTGACTGCCGATCGCTATCCCGGTGACCCGGAAATGCAAGTACGGGTCAGCATCGCGTGTCTGGATGGCTTCGGCCGCCCCTTGCAGACCAAACAGGAAGTCGAACCGGGAAAATCCTGGCAGGTCGATGAAAACGGCGAACTGCGCCTCGACGCCGAAGGTCATCCGCTGGAAGCCGATGTGCCGCGACGCTGGCGCGTCAGTGAACCGGTGGAATATAACAACAAAGGCGAAAAAGTGCGGATCTACCGGCCCTACTTCGCCGATCAACCGCGTTACATCAACGACCACTCGATGCGCCAACACGCCTTTCACGACCAGCAGTTCTATGACGCGGCGGGCCGCCCGACCGAAACGGTGCTGGCCAAGAAAATGCTGCAAGGCAACCCGGCAGAACTGAAACCCCTGCGCCGGGAAATCTGGTACTGGATCTGGTGCAACGTGGCATTCGATGAGAACGACCTGTTCGAGCCTCCACCGGAACAACGGCGACGGAACTGGTGGACATGAATCCTGGCATCCATGCACAGACGCCGAACCTGAGCGTCATCGATAACCGTGGCATACCGGTGCGGCAGATCGCGTATTGGCGCGAAGACGACGGCACACCTGAGGCGCGCATCACCGCCCATCACCATGACGCTGCCGGGCGGTTGGTGGCGCAGCGAGATCCACGCTTGTTCGCCGACGCCTCCGCGCCCGCCAGCCTCGCCACTGTGTACTCACTGAGCAGTCAGGTACTGTCTACGCTCAGTGTCGATGCCGGGTGGCGCATCAATCTGTGGGGCGAGGCGCGCCAACCGTTGCACAGTTGGGACGGACGAGGTAGCCAAAGCAGAATCGAATATGACGAACAGATACGGCCATTGGCAGTGTTCGAACACGCCCGCGACGGCGAGCCTTTGTGCGCGGAGCGTTATGCTTATGGCGGCAGCGATCCGACGTTCGACGCACGTAACCAGTGCGGGCAACTGATACGGCACGATGATCCGGCCGGCACACAGTTGTTCGAACAGTTCGGATTGACGGGTGGCGTCGTGCAGCAGACTCGACATTTTTTGCGCGCCCTCGACTTTCCCGATTGGCCCGAACCGCTGCCCGACCGCGACGTATTGATCGAAACCGGCGCCGGGGCCACGAGCCGTTCGATGTTCAATGCCCTGGGCGAAACCATTGAACACACCGACGCCAAAGGACACCGCCAGTTCTTCGTGCAGAACCTCGCTGGACAGTTGCGCGAAGTACGCCTGCAACTGGATAAACAAGCCAAGCCGAAAACTCTGGTCAGCGCCATCCAGTACAACGCCCAAGGCCAGACCGAGCAGGAAACCGCCGGCAACGACGTGATCACCGCGCTGCACTATGCGCCCGAGGATGGTCGCCTGACCCGACTGCACGCCAAGCGCAACGACGAACGCCTGCAAGACTTGCGCTATGCCTATGACCCGGTCGGCAATGTGCTCAGCATCGAAGACGCCGCGCTGCCGATCCGTTACTTCGCCAACCAGCGCATCGAGCCGATCAATCGCTATGGGTATGACAGCCTCTATCAGTTGGTCAACGCGACGGGATGGGAGGCCGGCAGCGCCAATCAAGGCCCGCTATGGACTTCTTTCGACGATCCGTCCGCAGTCACCCAATACACCCAGACCTACCGCTATGATCGCGCTGGCAACCTCTTGGAACTGACCCACGAAGGTGCGCAACGACACGGCCATCGCCTGCTCGCCGCCGCCCAAAGCAACCGCTGTCTGCCCGTGTTGAATGGCGAGGAACCGGACGAAGAAGATTTTCGCAACGGCTTCGATGCCAATGGCAATCTGCTTGCCCTGCAACCGGGGCAATCTTTGCATTGGGATCTGCGCAACCAGTTGCGCGAAGTCCGGCCGGTTGAACGTGACGACGCGGCTGACGATAACGAGCGCTATGTTTACGGCGCCGACGGCATGCGCCTGCGCAAACTTCGCCGGACGCAGGCCAACGCCCGGATGCTGATCGCTGAAGTGCGTTACCTGCCGAACCTGCAAATCCGCACCCACAGCGGCACAGACGAAACGTTGCAGGTCATCAGTGTTCAGGCCGGACGCAGCAGCGTGCAAGTGTTGCACTGGGAATCCGAACCGCCCAACGGCATCAACAACGATCAACTGCGTTACAACCTCAGCGACCATTTGGGTTCCTGCACGCTGGAGCTCGACAGCGCGGGCCAGGTAATCAGTCATGAGCGTTATCACCCGTTTGGAACTACCGCATGGTTTGCCGGGCGTGGGGAAATCGAGGCGAGTTATAAAACGCTGCGCTATTCGGGTAAGGAGCGGGATGCGACGGGGCTTTATTACTATGGGTTCAGGTATTACGTGGGGTGGTTGCAGCGGTGGTTGAATCCGGATCCAGCGGAGGACATTGATGGCCTGAACCATTATAGGTTTGTCCGCAATAACCCGATCCTGTGGGTAGATGCCGAAGGCTTGGCGCCGGTGACGCTTTTATATGGGTTTGAACATGTCAGGTCACGTGTCCTGAATGGCCTTGCCACAGCGTCGCCACAGCAAAGCTTCGTTCGTATCGATGAAATCAATGACGCTCTCCAAATCAATATGGAAAACGCTTCTTCAGACTTTGAAGGGTTCAATGAAATGATCCGCGAAGGCATTGAAGTAGAGGAAGACAATGTCGATTACTTTATGCAGGCCACCCCCAGTTACCAAGGGACGCCTGCTGAGGCCCGCAACTTGCTGCAAGGGTGGTCAGATTATTTAAAGAGTCACTCCGCGGCATTTGATATCACCCGAAAAATCCAGAGTTATGAAAAAACATCGACCAAAGAAGTCGAACAGTTCTGGAAAAAAAACCTGCGCGAGCCGCTGCCCGCGCATGAGGTCCGGAATGCTACGTTGGCATTACAAGACAGTAGTGAGGCGTTGTTTTCCCTGCGAACTGCAAGTTCGATAAAAGCGGGAGATGCCGTGATCAATTGGCAGTTCCGTCAATTTTCAAAACTGGCATTGGACTGGATGGCAGGCACCTCCGAAACAGGGGAAGACTCGGGCGTGGTGTTTTTGGATGTCATTGCCCGATCCCCCGATTTCGTGTTCAAGGAGTTTGCACAAGAAACCTTTACGGCCAAACCTTACAAGGAGGCTGGAGCAGTCTATGGAAAATCCTATAACCCGATTACGCATTCTGAGCGTCGGCATCTACAGGCCCATATGGCAGTACCCGATTCAAGCTATGCCAAGAGAGTACAAATGATCGGTCTTGATCAGGCCAGGCACTTGTCGAACGCATAGCCGTCTACGAGCCAGATAAAACATCCGACCGCTAGCAGCCGCTTCGCTGTTCCAGCACAGCTCTAGGCAAAACACGAACATCGCCAAGGCCATCTTACGATTGCGAACACCTCTGCCGCAGGATTCCTATTACGTGACGAAATTGTAATTCCCCCATCACCTCCGCGTTATCCGCAGCTTGCAACGATGTGACCCGGCGACCAATGCCGGCGGGCCCTTGCCTGTCGCACAACAAAACCCACGCCGAAGCACGTTCCCGTTCTGCCGAACCCAAGGAGTGTTTGATGGTTAACCCTACAAAAATATCGATGGCCGCGTTAGCGGTGGTGGTCGGCGCCGGGCCGTCCACGGTGTTTGCTGAAGACAAGCCTGAAGGCTTTATCGAAGGCAGCAGCCTGACAGTGCTCAACCGCAACTTCTACTTCAATCGTGATCATCGCAACGGCCAGTCCAGCCCGACCGACAACGGTTATTCCGAAGCCTGGGCGCATGCCGTGATCAGCAAGTTCGAATCCGGTTTTACCCAAGGCACCGTCGGAGTCGGGGTTGATGCGTTTGCGATGATCGGGCTGAAACTCGACAGCGGTGACGGGCGCAACGGCGGGCGCAGTTCGTTTGATGTGTTGCCGGTCAATAGTGATGGCGAGGCGCGCGATGAATACACCAAGGTTGGTGGCGCTGCGAAAATCCGGGCGTTCGATACGGTGATCAAGGTCGGTGATGTGTTCCCGGCCAATCCGATGGTCGCGGCAGGTGACTCGCGCTTGCTGCCGGAAAGCTTTCGCGGGGTGACGGCGAGCAACACCAGCATTGAAGGTCTGTCGGTGCAGGGCGGTCGGTTGCACGCGATGAGCCAACCGGTGTCCAGCGACATGCGCGAGAACTTCGCCACGTTCTACGCCGGGCCGGTCAATTCGCCGTGGATCGCTTATGGCGGCGGCGATTATGTGCTGAACAAGCATCTCAGTTTCAGCCTGTATTCGAGTCGCCTCAAGGATGCGTGGAATCAGTATTACGCCGGCACTGCCTGGACTTATCCGCTCTCGGATGACCTGTCGCTATTCGGTGGCCTGAACTATTACAAGGCCGTCGACGAGGGCAAACAACTGCTCGGCGAGTTCGACAACAACATCTGGAGCGGTCGTGTCGGTGTGAAACTCGGCGCCCACTCGGTCGCCCTCTCCCACCAGCGCAACAACGGCAATGACGACTTCGATTACCTGCGCCAGTCCGACTCGATCTTCCTCGACAACTCGATCCAGTACAGCGACTTCAACTCGCCGAAAGAGCGTTCGTGGATGGTGCGCTATGACCTCGACATGAGCACTTACGGCGTACCCGGTTTGTCGTTCATGACTCGCTACGCGCGTGGCACCGACGCTGATTATTCCAACGCCAACGCCGTGTACATACGTCGCGATGCCGAGGGTAATCCGCTGACCGATCAGAAGCGTTGGGAGCGCGATATCGAAGTCAAATACGTGGTGCAAAGCGGCTCGATGAAAGACTTGTCGCTACGCTTGCGCCAGGCCACCACCCGCGCCACGGCGTTCGAGTCGGATCTGGATGAAGTGCGGGTGATTGTCGAGTATCCGCTGGCGATTCTTTGATTGCGCGGTTGATGCAAATTCACCTTTAGAAGCTCCTTGCTCCTTTGGTAAGAGGTGAATCTTTTGGCGTCCTTCGGGGCGCTTTTTTTTGCTCTGTGTTTTGCCGTGGTTATGTTTTTCAGGTTTAGGCCCGGCCCTCACCCTAGCCCTCTCCCAGAGGTAGAGGGGACTGACCGAGCTGCTTAGTGGAAATACATCGACCTGAAAAACCGAGGCGTACTCTGGTTTTGAATGGCTTGAAGATCTGTTCCCTTTCTCCTTTGGGGTTGTCCACCGCTTCGAAAAGGGCAGATGAGGGATTGTGAGAGCCTCACGCAACACAAATAAAATCGACCCTCGGTAAATAAGCCACAGGCTCGACATCATCGAGCGCACTGCTCACCGTCAGTTCGCCAATCATTACGACTTGCACGCCTCGAAAAACGTCACCTGATTTCGGCAGCACACCCAGCGACGGTTAATGTCAGCTCCAACGTTTTGGGCGAGCTTTCAATTGGTGTAAGCGAATATTGCTTCGGGCGGGGTTAGCTTCGATAGTCTGCTCGAATGCGTTGAATGCGACGTCATCGAGAAGATACGGTTGCGCCTCCAGAATCGTCTGCTGGCACATGACGGGTGCAAGAACATTCACGTGCTGTTTCTTTCGATCTGTTCTTCGACAGCTTGAAAAGAGATCGGTAATCACGTCACGCTCAATTGGACTAGGCATTGACCTGTCTCCGTTGTGTTCGGGCATTGGCCTGCGTTAGCCACGGCGTGGCGAGAAATACAACTCCCGCCACTTTGTCAGTGACCTATTGAGCAGGATCTACGTTATCCAGCGCTTTGTTCACCGCAAGTTCGCCAAGCATGACGACCTGCGCGATACCGAGCAGGGTCTTGCGATGGGTGCCGCCTAATAGCGCGGCGAAGTCACCGAGCATGACCGTGGCCGAGGCCAGGGATTCGCTGGCGTTGGCCAGCAAGGACTCGGTGTCGGCTTTGGGATTGACCAGGAACATCTGGTTGGGGATGTACGGCGCGGACATGATGGCGGCCGATGGTTTGAGGTAGAAGTCGAGGGCGCGGTCGGCGGCTTCGTGGAGTTTTCGGGTGTCGTCGGAGGCGTAAGGGGATGTTGAGTTGGCGTCGGGGATTGCGTCTGCTTCGGGGGGATTTGGGGTTGGCTTTTTCATAAGGTTCATCTTCTGTTCTGATAGTGGAGCTGGCCCATTCGGTTCCAATCGAAAGGGTGGCAGCTGTACGCAGGTTGGAACCCGGGGAACAGAAAACCCGACAGACTCGAAGTCTCCCGCGCACAGCTGCCATAACGAACTGCATACCATCAAAGGTGTGCAAGCATACGTCATGAAAAGTGCTTTCGCTTTCTGTAAAGCCACGGGGTTCCAATCCCGATCGCTGAATTGGCAGCGACCCACACAGGCTAGAGAGCTGGCGTCCGACGGACAACCTGAAAACATTGTGGGAAGGTTCCGCACTTCCCACACAACCTTTAAACATCACGAATTGAAATACGTATCGTGATACTGAACATCGGCCTCCGTAGATTCAGCTCCCGCCGTTCCGACACACGCCCATCACGCTGTACTTGATGGTATTGAGCTGGCCTTTGGAATCCTCATACGTCATGGCAGTGGGCACGACATTGCACGCAGCCTGCGGCTTCACCACGCTCACAACCTCGACCACGTCCAGCTTCATTCCATATTCATAATCCTTCACCACCGGCGGCGCTTTGCCCTGGTTGACGGCGTACTGTTCCATGGCTTTGCTGTTGGCGCTGAGCGCGCGTTCAAAGGTGCGGTCACCACCGCCTTCGGCCAGCACATTCAGCGACATCGCCATGACTGCGGCGAAGGCGATCAACTTGAGTACTTTCATATCCATTTCCTTCCCGTCCGGGCGTAAAAAAAGCCCGGCATCGATGCGCGATGTAGGGCTTGTTCAGCTGCAGCAGGCTTACAGATCGCGGGTCTTGTCGTCTTTCTTGTCGTTGACGACCACCGGGTTGCCGGCGGCTTTTTCCTTGGCCACGAACAACTCCATGGAACGGTCGTTGCTGGTCATCATCCGCTCGAATGTGCGGTCACCCCCGCCTTCGGCCAACGCCACGGAAGAGATCGCCAGAGCGGCTGCGAAAGTACTGAGTTGGGCAAGTTTCATCGTTGATTCCTCGTTTAAGTAGCTGACGGGATCAAGGTAACAATCCGAACCTTGCGTGACGGTGGCGGGGAAATTACAGATCCGTTATGTGCCGGGGACTCTTTCGAAGCCGGAGACAAAACCAACTGTGGGAGCCAGCCTGCTGGCGATAAGCGCTCGCTTTTACTGAGCCTCCTTTTTCGGCCCGAAACCACGCAATCGATTCTCGGCCTGCGGTGCGAGCCAGATCATGTTGGCGGTGATTGTCTTACGGGTGGCGTTGGTGGCGGTGGTTCATTGGGGGGGGACCTGTTGGCGCGGGGGCTCAACAAGGGCTGAGTACAGCGCCAACTTTCTCCATCGGCGGGATCGACCTTTCACTTTGTGCAGCCCGCCGGGGCGGACTTTCCGCTGCATTTCGCCAATTAGAGATTTGAATAAATGGCAGTTTTCAGCCATTAATCAAGTTGTAAAATAAACTACTGTTCTCCTGCCTCGCCCGATAAAGCTGACTCATACTTTTTGCCGCAAAAACAATACTGTCCGCGTTATTTAATGCCATTTGCGCTCGCATGTGAGGAGCCTCATTAAAAATGGAAATCGAAGTTTCAAGATCCAGCATACCTGGCAGCCCCATATAATTCTCAACGGACGTCATGAAATCACGATGGGATGCCGGATACCTTTCTGAAAACTCCAGAGTTAAACCACCATTCATAATAGCCTCTGAAATCCCTCTAGCCGAGAGTTCGTACTGCATCACTGGATAGTTCAAAATTTCAGGACTTCTAGAGTTCAAGTAGAAATTATCCATCGCATTCGGCCCGACAGGTACAATTCTGTTAACCCTGTTCAAATGCATTAATTCGTGCCCCAAAACCATATCAAACTCACCACCAATCCTGGATAAATTAATAGCAATTCGTCCATAAAAATCGTCTGGCCGGACCTCCGCATTTGAGTGCCTCTCAGGTCCCGGCCCACCGATAAAACCTAAGAATTTCCCTCTTGCTGCTTGCCCGCCATACGCATTTGTCAGATCTAACCCACGCATCCAAACTTGTGGAAGTTGATTTTCTATAGCCGTGTATTCAGGGCCGAAGTAACTTTGTAAAACATCTGAATATTCTGTATAGCCCTGCGCTGATGCATAAATTGCTTCAGAAAATACCCGCCCCATTTCAGACAACTGTAAGTTTATGATGGCTGATAGATGCGTAGGAAACTGATCAAGTCCGCGTGACACGATCTGTTTACCTGATTTGACGAGAGACGTTTCAATAAAATCATCTTCGCCCTCATAAAACCACCTCCCATCCAGATCCTTATTAACAACAGGCGCATTCGCAGCAAAGCAAAATAAATTCAATCCATTAATTGCTCCCGCAGGATCAGAACTTATCCAGCACTGCAACCACGGCGCGTAATATCGATATCCATAATAATAAAGCCCGGTCGCATCCCGCTCTTTCCCTGAGTAGCGAATCGTTTTACTTTTCGCCGCCACTGCATTTTTACCCGCCCAGCACGCCGTGCCACCAAACGGGTAATAGTGCTCCTGACTCAAAATCCCCGAGCCATCATCCAACTCCAGAACGCTGGAACCAAGATGATCGCTCAGGCTGTAACGCAGTTGATCGCTTTCCGCGCCATCAGGCCAATGCAGCATTCGCACCTGATTACGCCCAGCTTCGACACTGATCACATGCCGCTCTTTTCCGTTCGCTTCGCGATGCACCTCAAGACCCGGCAGATAACGCACTTCTGATTTCAGGGTTTGCCCGGATGTCTGACTGAGGCGAGTTTTACGCAAGCGATGGCCGGGTCGATCGTAAACATAACCTTCGTCGTCATTCGGCTCGTCCTGACGTTGCACCAGCGTCACTCGTCTCAGTTGATTGCGCGCATCCCAGCTCATGGCCTGTCCGCGCTGCAATTGCAACTGATTGCCAGCGCGATCAAATCCTTGCGAAATCTGCGGTTCTCCCGGCAGAGAGCCATCGTCGCGCTGGGCCAGACTTCGATTGCTGCAAGCAGAGGTAAACATCGAAAAACCCGGCGCACCGCTGTGATGACGGGAGAGCAGATTGCCCGCCGCGTCGTAATCGAATGTCTGTGTGTAGTTGCGCCGCTGATTGGGGTCCAGCGGTGTGGGCAGCAGATCCGGTAATGCCGGGCCATGGCTCGGCTGGCTGACCTCCCAGCCCTTGGCTTCGACCAGTTGATACAGGCTGTCATAGCGATAGCGGCTGACCGGTTCGATGCGCTGCTGATTGAAGTAAGTCACGGCCTGGGTTTGGTCTTCGAGGCTGAGGATATTGCCCACCGGGTCGTAGACGTAGTGCAAATTCTGCAAGGGTGTTTGTTCGCCGACGGCTGCGCTGAGCTTAAGCAGCCGGCCATCTTCAGGGCTGTACTTTGCGCGGCTCATGACTCCGTTACCGGCGGTCTCACGTTCGATCTGCTCGTGCGCGTTGTAACGGATAGCACTGACCAGGCACTTGGGTTGCTTATCCGCGCCGGCCGGGTGAAGCCACATCGCAGAAAGTCTGCCCGCCACGTCGTGATGGAAGGTTTGGGCATTGTTCATGGCATCGGTCTGCCGCTGGAGTTCACCGGTCGGAAAGAAGAGGTAGCGGGTGACGTAGGACTGTTCCTCCAGAAACCCGTCACGGTGTTCAGGGGCGCTGGGCCAGTCGGGCAGATCGAGGTCCGTCAGCATGCGCCGCGATTCGACCAGTTCGGCACCGGCTAGACCATAGTCGTGGATGAGCCGGGTCCCCGCAGGATCGTCATGGCGGATCAGGCGACCGCACTGATTGTGCTGAGCGAAGGCATCGCCAGCGCTGGCGTAAGTCAAACGCTCAACCACACGAGGCTGTTCGCCACGGGCCTGCTCCGTCACAACAATCGGGCGCTGCTGGTCGTCATAGTCGCGATGGCATTCGCTACCTCGGGCGTCCCAGGAACAACGCAATGAGCCGGCCTGATCCGGAAGACTCAACTGCCACCCGGCGTCGACGCTGTCCATCAGCAATGCCTGCCCGCTCAGTCCGTATACCGTGGCCAGATTCGGTTTTGGCGCCGCTCCCCACAACCGCGGATCCCACGATGCCACCTGACGCCCCGCTGCATCAAAGATCTGCCGGGTAATACGCGATTCGATGTCGGTTTGGTCCGGATGCCGACAATAGGCAACGCTGCGAATCGCCAATGCTCGCGGGTCCATGACCGACAAGGTCGGAGTGGCGGTGTCATGGTGAGTCTTCATGGCTACGCGAGTCCTTGGCATCAGTGGACCAAGACTGCACCTGTTTTCTTTCGCCCGATACTGTAAGAACTAACAGGTGCGATGGAAAAAAGGCTCATCCGCCAATACTCATGAAAACCATTTTTTGAAAAAACCCTGCTTCTGGGGCTTTTGATAGTAGGCAAAGAAGTTGCCGATGGATCTGACTGGCGCGCCCTCCTGAGGTCGCCTGTAGAGCACATCACCCTGCGCGCCAACCACACCAATCCCGGCGGAATATCCGCCATCAAGGTTCACTGACCATCCTCCAGCCCCACTCATACCATCAAGCCTGGCCATCACTCTGGACCATTCAGGCATGGTATAGCCCGTAGCCGTTTCGTTACGTCCGGTGCTGTTGCCCCATGCCAGACGCGTACGCTGCCCGGTTTCTGATCCGCCGGGCAAAGTGATTCCCGAACGAATGTTAGGTGAACCTGCATGACTCAACTTTCCCGGCTGATTGTTCTTGGGGTCAAAGAGAAACTTGGTCTGACCTAACATGCTTTCCGGAAAAGCAGCTTCGCCGCCCTGCGACAGAAGAGGTCCGGCTTCAATCCTCGAGCCGTCTCTCATTCGGACTGTCACAAAATGTCTTCGATAGTCAGAAGGTACAGGCGCATAAATCTGCTTTTGACCTCCGATCTTACTGGGGCCGATCGACGCAAAGGGCGAGACGTACTTGCTAGCCTGATTTTTCAGGTTGAAAAAACCACCATTTACATAGGCTACGACAGCCGAGTTCTGAAGACCTGCTTGCAACTTTATGTTTTCTCCCGACACTGTATTCAGACGAATACCCAGTTCGGTCCCAGCCACTTTGCCTCGCATTGATGGATCAAGAGACAAATAGGCAAGACTCCTGTCACCTTTGACGGAGCGTCCCATATCCATTCCCATGCGGTTGAAAAGCTTATTACCGCCAGTGATGTCGACTGCAATTATTCCCGGGCCAACAGTGCGTACCCATACACCATCTATTGATGCCACGACTCCAGCGTATGCCCTACGCCATCTGTTCTGCGCATCGCTCCCCTCCAAACCGTCGGAGTCAACAATGCTTATCGGGTTGTTTCCGACCATTGCAAACAGGTTAAGTCCATCAAAGGCCGGATCCGGGCTCATCCAACGCTGCAACCAAGGTGCGCAGTACCGAAAATCGTAGTAATAAAGCCCCGTTGCGTCCCGTTCCTTGCCTGAATACCGATTGGTTTTGTATGTCGCCACCTGCCCACTTTTTCCGGCCCAGCATGCTGTACCACCGAAAGGGTAATAGTGTTCCAGTGTCAGAATGCCGGCTTGCGAATCCAGCTCCAACGTAGAGGAACCAACAAGATCACCATAGCTGTAGCGAACTTGATCGGCATGAGCACCGTCAGGCCAATGGAGTATCTGTACAGAAGTTCGACCGAGCTCGACATTGATGACCTGATACTCGCCCTCACCGGCGCTGTAACGTAATTCAAGACCATCGAGATAGCGAACCTCGCTGCGAAGGGTTCAACCGGAAGCCTGCTTGATGGACACTTTGCGCAAACGATGCCCATGTCGGTCGTAGCGAAAACATTCGCAGTCATCAGTGCTGTTTTCACGCGAAACCAGAGTGACCTGATCCAGCTGATTGCGTATATCCCAAACCATTGTCTGCCCGCGTAACAACTCCAACTGATTGCCGCAGGTATCGAATCCGTTAACGATATCGCTCTCTTCTGGCAGAGAACCGTCATCACGTTGCCCCAGACTTCGATTGTTGCCGGCAGAGGTAAACATCGAAAAACCCGGGGTGCCACTGTGGTGACGAGTGATCAGATTACCCGCCGCATCGTAATCAAATGTCTGGGTGTAATTGCGTCGTTGATTGGGGTCCAGCGGAGTCGGCAACAGATCCGGCAATGCCGGGCCGTGGCTTGGGTTACTGACTTCCCAGCCCTTGGCTTCAATCAGTTGGTACAGGCTGTCGTAGCGATATCGGCTGACCGGTTCGACACGTTGATTGTTGAAGTAACTTACCGCCACGGTTTTGTCTTCCAGACCGACGATGTTGCCCACCGGGTCATAGCTGTAGTTCAGATCCTGCAAGGGTTTTTGTACGCCGGCAGCTGCCACTAATCTAAGTAACCGGCCGTCTTCACTGCTGTACTCGGCACGGGCAATAACACCGTTACCAGCCGCTTCACTTTCGACCTGATCCTGAGCGTTGTAACAGATTTCGCTGACCAGGCATTTCGGCGTCTTGCCCCCGCCGGCCTGCAGAAGCCAGGTCGCGCGAGGCTTTCCAGCCACGTCGTAATGCGCCGTTTTGATGTTACCCACCGCATCGGTATGACGCTGAAGCTCACCTGTCGGGATGAATGTCTGGCGGGTGACGTACACTTTTTCTTCGAGATACTCTTCCCGGTCGACGGGTTCGGGTGGCCAGTCGGGCGGCGCAAGCTCAATCAAAAAGCGCCGCGACTCCACCAGCACTGCGCCGCCAAGGCCATAATCATTGAAGTGCCGATTGCCGGCAGGATCGTCATGGCGAATCAGTTGGCCACACTGATTGTGCAGCGCGCATTCATCCGTGGCATCCCCATAAACCCGACGCTCAACCACCTGAGATGGCCCACCGTGCGCTTGCTCGATGAGCGCTATCGGCCGCTGGAGCGAATCGTATTGATGATGGCTCTGGTTGCCCCGCGCATCCCAGCGAGAACACATCGAACCCGCTTCACTCAACAGGCTCAACTGCCAACCGGCGTCAACGCTGTCTGTCAGTACCGCTTGTCCGCTCAACGTGTAGAGGGTGGCCAGATTCGGATTCGGCGCAGCGCCCCACAAGCGTGGATCCCACGACGCCACTTGCCGCCTTGCGGCATCAAAGAGCTGCCGGGTAATGCGCGATTCGATGTCGGATTGGTCCGGATGCCGACAATAGGCAACACTACGAATCGCCAATGCTCGCGGGTCCATGACCGACAAGGTCGGAGTGGCTGTGTCATGGTGTGAATTCATGGTGACGCGAGTCCTTGGCATCATGAACCAAGAATGAACCTGTTTTCCCTGGCCCGATACTGTAAGAACTAACAGGTGCCGCCAGCCATTTGTCGCCATCGTTTCCAGCGCTGCGGCATATTCAGGGTTCAGCGCCCATCCCGATTCTGGCCTTGGCTGTAGGACAGCCATCGCTAGCAGACGAGCTTCCACAGGGGCGATCACTTAGACATGAGTGCGGTGTCCTCATCCCGGCGATGGGCGAGTTGATAGAGCGCCGGCAAGATCAGCAGCGTCAGGATCGTAGAGGACAAAATCCCGCCGATCACCACGGTCGCCAGTGGCCGCTGCACCTCCGCACCTGTGCCGGTCGCCAGCGCCATCGGAATAAAGCCCAGCGACGCAACCAACGCCGTCATCAACACAGGCCGCAGACGCGTCAACGCACCCTCATGAATCGCGTCCGACAGCGACTGCCCCTCCTCACGCAAATTACGAATAAACGCAATCATCACCAAACCATTCAACACCGCCACCCCGGACAACGCGATAAACCCGACACCTGCCGAAATCGATAGCGGAATATCGCGCAGCCACAACGCCATGACCCCGCCGGTCAAGGCAAACGGAATCCCGGTAAATACCAGCAAGCCGTCCTTCAGGTTGTTGAACATCATGAACAACAACCCGAACACCAACAGCAACGCCACCGGCACGACAATCTGCAAGCGTTTGGCCGCCGATTGCAGTTGCTCGAACTGTCCGCCCCAACTGGTCCAGTAACCGGCCGGGACTTGCACATCACGCTCGATCACCTCACCGGCCTCGCTGACGAATGAACCGATATCACGCCCGCGCACGTTGGCGCTGACGATCACCAGACGCTTGCCGTTCTCGCGGCTGACCTGATTCGGCCCGAGCACCAGGTCGAGGCTGGCGACGTCTTGCAGCGCGATGAAACCAATCTGATTGGCCGCTGCATTCAGAGGCGCCGGCACCGGAATCAACAGCGCCGACAAGCCGTCGATGTCCTTGCGCATCGCATCGGACAGGCGCACGACCATATCGAAACGCCGGTCACCCTCATACAACGTTCCCGCCTGACGCCCGCCCACCGCAACGGCAATGGTGTCCTGCACGTCACCGACGTTGAGCCCATAACGCGCAGCCTTGTCGCGATCAATGTTGATGGTCAGCACCGGCAACCCGGTGGTTTGCTCGACCTTCACTTCAGACGCGCCATTCACTTTCTGCATCGCTGCGGCAATCTTCGCAGCCGTGGCATTGAGCACGTCCATGTCGTCGCCAAATACCTTGACCGCGACATCACTGCGCACGCCAGAAATCAATTCGTTGAAGCGCAACTGAATCGGCTGCGACAGTTCATAGTTGCTGCCCGGCAACGTGGCGGCTGCGGTTTGCAGTTCGGCCATCAGGATTTCGCGCGACTTGCGCGGATCCGGCCACTGCTCTTTCGGCTTGAGCATCACATAGCTGTCGGAGATGTTCGGCGGCATCGGGTCGGACGCGATTTCAGCGGTGCCGGTGCGGGCAAAAACACGTTCAACTTCCGGCACTTTCGCCAGAATCAACGTCTCCAGACGCTGCTGCATGTCCACCGATTGCGTCAGGCTGGTACCCGGCACGCGCAGCGCTTGCAGGGCAAAATCCCCTTCGCTCAGGCTAGGAACAAACTCGCTGCCCATGCGGCTTGTGAGCACACCACTAAGGACAATCACGCCCAAAGCAGCGCCCACCGCGACAGCGCGATGACTCATCACCCAGGCCAACGCCGGCGCATAAACGCGACGCGCGCCACGCATTACCGCGCCCTCTTCTTCCTTGACCTTGCCCGTGACGAACAATGCAATTGCCGCTGGCACAAAGGTCACGGAAAGCAGCATCGCGCCAAGCAATGCGATGACCACAGTGAACGCCATTGGGTGGAACATTTTCCCTTCGACGCCGCTCAGGGCGAAGATCGGCAGGTACACGACCATGATGATCAACTGCCCGAAAATCAGCGGTCGCCGCGCCTCTTTCGCCGCTGCAAAGACTTCCTTGAAACGCTCGGCACGGGTCAACAATCGTCCGTGATGTTGCTGCGCATGGGCCAAGCGGCGCAGGGTGTTTTCGACGATCACCACCGCGCCATCGACGATGATGCCGAAGTCGAGCGCGCCGAGGCTCATCAGGTTGGCGCTGACCTTGTTGCTGAACATCCCGGTGAAGGTGAACAGCATCGACAGCGGAATCACCATCGCGGTAATCAGCGCCGCGCGGATGTTGCCGAGAAACAGGAACAGAATCGCGATCACCAGAATCGCGCCTTCGATGAGGTTCTTTTTCACCGTGGCAATGGCTTTGTCGACCAGGTGCGTGCGGTCGTAAACCGGCACGGCGATCACGCCTTCCGGCAGAGATTTGTTGATCTGTTCAAGCTTGCTGGCCACCGCTTGCGAGACCGTGCGGCTGTTCTCGCCGATCAACATGAACACGGTGCCGAGCACCACTTCACGACCGTTTTCCGTGGCCGCGCCACTGCGCAATTCGCGGCCGATTTCGACTGTTGCTACGTTCTTCACCCGGATCGGCGTGCCGTCGACATTGGCCATGACAATGTTGGCGATGTCCTCGGTACTCGCCACTTGCCCCGGCGCGCGGATCAGCAACTGCTCGCCGCTGCGCTCGATGTAGCCGGCGCCGACGTTGGCGTTGTTACGCTCAAGTGCGGTGACCAGATCGGTCAGCGTCAGCTTGTAGGCGGCCAGGCGTTTCGGGTCCGGCGCAATCTGATATTCCTTGGCGAAACCGCCGATGGTGTTGATCTCGGCGACACCCGGCACGTTGCGTAATTGCGGCTTGATGATCCAGTCCTGAATCACCCGCAGATCGGTCGGCGTGTAGGCTGTGCCGCCGTCCTTGAGCGCGCCCTCCTTGGCCTCGACCGTCCACAGAAAAATCTCGCCGAGGCCAGTGGAAATCGGCCCCATCACCGCCTCAGCGCCTTCAGGCAATTGCTCCTTGGCGATCTGCAAACGTTCGTTGACCAATTGGCGGGCGAAGAACAGGTCGGTGCCGTCCTTGAAGATCACCGTGACTTGCGACAGGCCCGAGCGCGACAGTGAACGGGTCTGTTCGAGTGCCGGCAAACCGGCCATCGCGGTTTCAATCGGGAAGGTGATGCGCTGCTCGGTTTCCAGCGGCGAGAACCCGGCGGCGCCGGTGTTGATTTGCACCTGGACGTTGGTGATGTCGGGCACGGCGTCGATCGGCAGTTTTTGATAACTGGCGATGCCGAGGCCGGCCATAAGCAGAACGGCGAGCAGGACGATGATGCGCTGCTCGATGGCAAACTGGATCAGGCGTTCGAACATGAGGGCCTTCCGGGATCAGTGGGAATGCTCGGCCGAGGCTTTGCCCAGCTCCGACTTGAGGACGAAGCTGCCGGCGCTGGCGACTTGCACGCCCGGTTCCAGGCCTTGGGTGATTTCCACCTGCCCCGCCGCACGACTGCCCAATTCAACCGGGCGCGCTTCGAAACCATCGTCGGTGCGCACAAACACCGTGGGTTTGTCCTCGACGGTCTGGATCGCGGTTTCCGGCACGGCGACTTGCGCTTCGCGGCTGTCAGTGGCGACCAGCGCGGTGACGAACAGACCGGGACGCCATGAACCCTGCGGGTTGTCCAGCGTCACGCGGACGGTCGCGGTGCGGGTTTGTTCGCCGAGCAAACTGCCGACGTAAGCCACCCTGCCAACGACTTCCGCGTTCAACTCCGGGGCACTGACGGTGACCGCTTTGCCTACTTGAACCTTGTTCAGATCCTTCGGTGAAACGCCGAACGTCACCCACACTCGCGACAGATCCGAGAGGGTGAACGCCGCTGTACTTTCATCAACGACCTCGCCCGGCGTCAGGTGTTTTTCCACGACCACGCCGTCGAACGGTGCGCGCAATTCGTAGCGGTTGCCGCCAGTGGCGACCACGCTGCCGCTGAGCACGCTGATCTTTTGCTGCGCATTGCTCACGGCGATTTCGGCTTCTTGCAGTGCCTGGCGCGCCTGGAGGAAATCCTGTTCGGCAGAGATCTTGTCCTGCCAGAGTTTTTTCTCGCGTTCATAAGTGGTGCGCGCCAAGGCCAAACGACGTTGCGCGGCGGCTTGCTCGCTGCGCTGATCGGAGATCTGCTGACTGGCGATCACCGCCAGCAACTGGCCCTTCTTCACGGTTTGCCCGAGGTTGACTGCCACCGACTCGACCACGCCTGGGACACGCGGCACGACGTGGGCAGTGCGGTCTTCGTCGAAGCGCACTTCGCCGGGGAACGGCAGGCCACGGCTGATGGTTTGTGCCTTCGCTTCGGTGATTTGAATGCCGGCAGCCGTGATCTGTTCGGCGCTCAATTCGATATGCCCTTCTTCGGCATGTTCAGCCGCTGCGCCTTCTTCAGCGTGATCGGCATGCTCGGAAGCCTCGTCGGCATGCGCGTCGATGCTTGCGTTACCTGACCACTGCGAGCCGATACCAATGCCCAGCGCCAACGTCGCCACCGCGACCACCATCAGTTTTTTATCCATGGAAACTCCTCTGCGCCGTACCTGCGCGCAGTGATGTGAAAGGTGAAATTCAAGGGCTGACGGCGAGCTCGCCGAAGATCCGTTCGATGCGTACGCGGGCGTCTGTCGCCTCGCTGACGGCCTGGATGTACTGGCTGCGCGCGGCGATCAGCGTGCGTTGGGCGTCGAGTACATCGAGGAAGCCGAACTTGCCCATTTCGAAACCACGCGTGGCACTGTCGACCGCACTTTGCGCGGCGGGCAGGATGGTCTGGTTGAACGCTGTGACTTCGCCATTGGCGGTCTGCCATTGCTCAAGGCTGGTCTGGATTTCCGTGCGCAATCGCAGCTCGGTGGCGTTGCGCAGATCCCGCGCCTGATCGGTGCGGCGTGCCGCCGCGAGGACGTTGCCCTGATTGCGGTTGAACAGCGGAATCGGCATCGACAGTCCGACCACGTTGACCCGTTCGCGCTCGGTTTCGCTGTATTGGCTGCCGATGCTCACGGTGAGATCGGGAATGCGCTGGGACTTCTCCAGGCCCAGTGACGCTTCGCGCTGATCGATCTGCAACCTGGCCAGACGCAGCTCGGCGGTCTCGTTCAAGCGCTCGAGCAATCTTGTCGGTGGAGGAACGGCCGGCATACTTTGCGTGGGTGCCTGCACCTTGGTCGACGTCGGCAACGGCGCGCCCATGACTTGCGCCAATTGTTGGTAGGCGGTGGCCTGATCGCGCTCTGCCCGGCTCAATTCAAGGCGCACTTCCGAGAGCTGCACTTGCGCCCGCGTGCCTTCGACCGGCGACGACTTACCCGCCTCGATGCGCCCCTGCGCCACGCGTACACCGTGCTCGGCCAGTTGCAGCGACTGGCGTGACAGCTGCAAACGTTGCTGCGCGGTTTGCGCGCTGTTGAATGCCTGAATCACATCGGCACGCAAGGCATTGCGCTTGCGCTCAAGTTCAATCCCGGCAGCGTCCTGCGCGCGGCTGGCGACATCAATGCGCGCACCACGCTTGCCGCCCAGTTCAATTGGCTGACTGAGCATCACCGTGGTGGTGCGCGACTCGCGGCGAGTGTCTTCGGCCTCCCACGACACTTCGGGGTTGGGGATCAGCCCGGCCTGTTGGCGGTCACCTTCGGCGATGCCGATTTCCCATTGCGCGGCGGCCAGTTCCGGGTTGCCGGCGACGGCAGTTTGCAGGGCTTGATCCAGCGTTAGCGTCGCGGCGTTTGCGAGGCTGCTACAGGCCAACAACAGGATGCCGCTGACTGTTTTTTTCAGGCGTGATCGCGCCGTCAGTTCAATTAAACCGGGCAAAGGCAGACTTCCTTTATTCAAGAATCTTCAATGCCGCCACGGTAGGGTTTTGAACTTATCGACAAGGTGACTGGAACATTACAAATCCGTTATCCACGGTTTGCCGAAGTTGTTTTGTTCTAGGATGCGAAGTGCAAAGGGCATTTCCGTAATGCATCGAAACAAATACTCCGTAGTTATCCGCTGAACAGCACTTGCCGGAATCAAAGCCATGAGAATCCTGACGTTCTTAATGCGACAGGCTGTCGCAGAGCACTGTATTAAAGCGCGTGGCGGTTGACCCTGTAGCCACTTCAACCTTTATTGTCCGCACTCCCCTCACCGCAGCCCTCTCCCGGAGGGAGAGGGGGCCGACCGAGGTGTCTGACACTTTCCATCGACCTGTTACATCTAGCCGATTAAGGATTCAGTAAAGACTTTTCACGTCGGCGTAGTTCTGAAATATCCCGCATTCAGTCCCCTCTCCCTCCGGGAGAGGGCTAGGGTGAGGGGCCTTCTTAATTAAATACCCATTAAATAAAAGTGGTGAAAGATCATGCGAATCCTTGTCGTCGAGGACGAGCTTAAAGCTGCCGAATACTTGCATCAGGGTCTGACCGAAAGTGGTTATGTCGTTGACCACGCCGCCACTGGTGCCGATGGCCTGCATCTGGCGCAACAACAAGCGTATGACCTGATTATTCTCGACGTGAACCTGCCGGAACTGGATGGCTGGGGCGTGCTGGAACAACTGCGTCGCACTCACTCCACGCGGGTGATGATGCTCACCGCGCGCGGGCGTCTGGCCGACAAGATTCGCGGCCTCGATCTGGGCGCCGACGATTATCTGGTCAAGCCATTCGAGTTTCCCGAACTGCTGGCGCGGGTGCGCACGTTGATGCGTCGCAGCGAAAACATCCCGGTGCCGCAGGTGCTGAAAGTCGCTGACCTGGAACTCGATCCGGGCCGCCATCGCGCGTTTCGCGGGCCACAGCGTATCGACCTGACCACCAAGGAATTCGCCCTGCTGCATCTGCTGATGCGCCAGTCCGGCGAAGTGCTGACGCGCACACAAATTATCTCGCTGGTGTGGGACATGAATTTCGATTGCGACACCAACGTGGTCGAAGTGTCGATCCGCCGCTTGCGGGCGAAGATCGACGACCCGTTCGACAGCAAGTTGATCCACACCCTGCGCGGTGTCGGTTATGTGCTGGAGGCGCGCGAATGAAGCCAGCGAGCCTGTCGATGCGCCTCGGTTTGACGGTGAGTATTCTTGGCGCGCTGTTGGTGGTGTTTCTGGCGATCCTTGCCTACTTCGCGTTGACTCATGAACTCAATGCGCTGTCCCGCGACAGTCTTGAGAAGAAGATGGCGCAGGTCGAACACAGCCTGTCGCTGTACGCCGACGCCAATGAAATCACCGGTAAACCGCACATGTTGCTCGATCAAGTGATGGGGCATGACAACCTGACGTTGACGATCTATGACCGCTTGAGTTTGCGTTCACCGTTGCTCAAATCCGGCAGCGGCTTGAGCGATCCACGGGTTGAATTGAAAGCCGTACGAGCGACCACCGAGCAACTGGCTTACTCCGAGAACATCGATGCTGAAGGGGCGAAATTCCTCACGGTTTCCAAGCTGATTCGCCTCAAGGATGGCAACAGCGTGCCGGTTCTGCTGTCGATGGACAACGCACACGATCAGGCCTTGCTCAGCGCTTATCTACGCTCGACGCTGATGGCCTTGCCGTTGCTGCTGGTGTTCATCGGCCTGACCGCGTGGGGCGCGGTGCAACGCGGGTTGGCGCCGCTGCGCGAGTTTCGCAAAGTGGCAGCGATGGTCTCGACCCAGGACCTCGAGCATCGGCTGTCGGCGGTGAACATGCCGCAGGAATTGAGCGAACTGGCGCAAGGCATCAACTTCATGCTGCATCGGCTGGATGCGGGGGTGCAGCAGTTGTCGCAGTTCTCCGATGACCTGGCGCATGAGCTGCGCACGCCGATCAACAACCTGATGGGCAAGGCGCAGGTGACCCTTTCGCGCGAACGCAGTGTCGATGAGTACAAGGATGTGCTGGTGTCATGCACCGAGGAACTGGAGCGCGTGGCGCGGATCGTTTCCGACATGTTGTTTCTGGCGCAGGTCAGTCATCCGTCAGCGCTGGCGCCGTTTGAATCGGTGGCGCTGGAGGTTGAAGTGGCGAAGGTGGCCGAGATGTTCTCGTTGTCGGCGCAGGATAAGAACATTCATTTGAATGTCGTTGGCAGTGCGACGGTGATGGGCGATCGGCTGATGATTCAGCGGGCGATTTCCAATCTGCTGTCCAACGCGTTGCGTCATTGCCCGAACGGGAAAACCGTGACGCTGCTGATTGAGCAATGCGCGACACAAACATCCCTGCTGGTCAGCAACCCCGGCGTCGGCATTGAGGCGCAACATCTGCCACACCTGTTCGACCGTTTCTACCGCGTCGACACCAGCCGCTCACGCTCGCAGGGCAGCACCGGGTTGGGCCTGGCGATCGTGCGCTCGATCATGAGCCTGCATCAGGGGGTGGCGGAGGTTAAGAGCTTGCCGGGGGCGATGACCGTGTTCCGGCTCGGGTTTCCTTCGGTGCCGCCAACGCCCCCTTCGCTTGCAGGCAAGATCCCACAGTGATTTGCGGGGTACTCAGGTTTTGTGCGCACCACTGAAATCTGTAGGCCTTCGTCTGCTCGCAATGGCGGTGGGTTCTTCAACATCTGCACTGCCTGATACTCAGCCTTCGCGAGCAAGCTCGCTCCCACAGGGACAGTAGTCATCCACAAAATGTGTGGACGCCGCCAAAACCTGTGGGAGCGAGCTTGCTCGCGAAAGCGTCGGATCAGGCGATATCCATGTTGAATGTCAGAATGGGAATCGGGAGTTTTGTACGATTTCTTACCGATACGCTCTCGTCTCCGCACAAACTCCGAAAGCTCCCGCCCTAACATCCGTTTCGTCCTACAGCCAGCCTTGAGTGGGTAGTTCTATGGTGAAGGTCTTTGCAGGTAGAAGAACGATGGGGGCACTATGAGCGGAGACATGTTTTGTGAGTTGGTTGCAGAAATCGAGACTCTGGCAGTCCAAGGTCGGGCGCAGCGCCTTCTCGCTTACACAGAAAAAACCGGCACACCACGAATTGGCGCTATGAAAGGCAAGCTGGTGCTGCCTGAAGATTTTGATTCGCCATTGCCTGACGCCATGCTTGATACCTTTGAAGAAATTCAAGCATGAAGCTGGCATTGACCGATGCCCTTTAGTAGCTGCTGCAGTGGGCAGGGTGTTTTTGAGTTTTGTGAACACCACTGCAATCTGTGGGATTGCTTGCCTGCAAGCGATGGCGGCGTGTCAGTCATTATCCATGCTGAATGGCAGACCGTATTCGCGAGCAAGCTCGCTCCCACAGTAATCTCGATTGTGATCGGAACCTATGAACGATACAGATCCAATGTGGGAGTGAGCCTGCTCGCGAATACGGTAGATCAGACAGCAAAGAAAACGGCACCTTCCGGTGCCGTTTGCCTTTCACATTTCAGCGTTTACTTACGCGCATCCGCCCACGATTTCAGCAGTTCGTTGTAGCTCACGGTCTCGCCTTTCGGCTTCTCGTTGGCCAGTTTCGGTTTCGGTGCGCCTGGCTGATCAAACCAGTACTGGGCATCGCGTTCCGGATTCATCTTCGGTGCACAAACGGCCTGGGCCTTGGAGCGTTCGAGGCGCGTCATGATCGCGTCCTGATCCTTGGCCAAACCATCGAGCGCCTGTTGCGGGGTTTTCTCGCCACTGGCCGCTTCGGCGATGTGGCTCCACCACAGTTGCGCCAGACGCGGATAATCCGGCACGTTGGTCCCGGTCGGGGTCCATTGCACGCGGGCCGGGCTGCGGTAGAACTCGACCAGACCACCGAGTTTCGGCGCCAGATCGGTCATCGCCTGCGAGTTGATGTCCGACTCGCGAATCGGCGTCAGGCCGACGATGGTTTTCTTCAGCGATACGGTTTTCGAGGTGACGAACTGCGCGTACAACCACGCTGCCAGTTTCTGTTTCTCAGGCGTGGATTTCATGAACGTCCACGAACCCACGTCCTGATAACCAAGCTTCATGCCCTCCTCCCAATACGGCCCGCGCGGCGATGGCGCCATCCGCCATTTCGGCGTGCCGTCGGCGTTGACCACCGGCAGGCCCGGTTTGGTCATGTCGGCGGTGAACGCGGTGTACCAGAAAATCTGCTGAGCGATATTGCCCTGCGACGGCACCGGGCCGGACTCGGAGAAAGTCATGCCCGCCGCTTCCGGTGGCGCGTACTTCTTCAGCCAGTCGACATACTTGGTGGTGGCGAACACTGCCGCCGGGCCGTTGGTGTCGCCGCCACGGGTCACGCTGGAACCGACCGGGTGACAGTCCTCGACGCGAATCCCCCACTCGTCCACCGGCAAACCGTTGGGAATACCTTTGTCGCCGCCGCCGGCCATGGAGAACCAGGCATCGGTGAAACGCCAGCCCAGCGACGGATCTTTCTTGCCGTAGTCCATGTGCCCGTAAACGCGTTTGCCGTCGATTTCCTTGACGTCTTCACTGAAGAATTTGGCGATGTCTTCATAGGCCGACCAGTTCACCGGCACGCCCAATTCGTAGCCGTACTTTTCTTTAAACTTGGCTTTCAGATCAGCGCGTTCAAACCAGTCAGCACGGAACCAGTACAGGTTGGCGAATTGCTGGTCGGGCAGTTGATAGATCTTGCCGTCCGGCGCGGTAGTGAACGAGATACCGATGAAGTCCTTGATGTCGAGGGTCGGCGAGGTGAAATTCTTGCCTTCGTTGGCCATCAGGTCGGTGATCGATTCGGTCTTGCCGTAGCGAAAGTGCGTACCGATCAGGTCCGAGTCGTTGACCCAGCCGTCATAGATATTCTTGTCGGACTGCATCACCGTCTGCATTTTTTCCACCACGTCGCCTTCTTGCAGCAGGTCGTGGGTGAGTTTGATCCCGGTGATTTCGCTGAACGCCTTGGCGAGCACTTTCGACTCGTATTCGTGGGTGGTCAGGGTCTCGGAAACGACCTTGATGTCCATGCCGCGAAACGGCTCGGCGGCCTTGATGAACCACTTCAGTTCTTCGAGTTGCTGCTCGGCCGTCAGGGTCGACGGCTTGAATTCACTGCCGATCCATTTTTTCGCCGCGTCCTCGTAGGCATCGGCCCAGGCGGATGCGCTCAAACCGCTGAGTGCCAGCATGGCTGCCAATGAAATGCTATGTCGCAGCTTATTGTTTTTGTCGAACATAGAGACCTCCTGTTTAAGTTGTGGAGCCGCATTGCCGAACGACTCGACTAGCCCCAACGCATCACAGCCAACAGCCACACCAGGGACAACGCGGACGCCACCCAGATGCTCCAGTCGGTGGCGCCGATCACCAGCAAATGCAGGTAGGCGCTGCCGAGAAGACCGATAAACAAGCGATCGCCACGGGTGGTGGCAATCGGCAGAAAACCTCGCCGCAGGATGCTCGGCGAGCGCAATTCCCACGTCGTCATGCCGACCAGAATCAGGCCGATGACGATGAAGAAAGCTGCGGTAGGCGTGGTCCAACTCATCCATTCCATCATCAGCCCCTCAGACCCGACCGAGGGCAAAGCCCTTGGCCACGTGGTTGCGAACAAACCAGATCACCAGCATGCCCGGCAGAATGGTCAACACCCCCGCCGCTGCCAGCACGCCCCAATCGATACCCGATGCTGAAACCGTACGCGTCATCACCGCCGCAATCGGCTTGGCGTTTACCGAGGTCAACGTGCGCGCGAGCAGCAGTTCGACCCAGGAAAACATGAAGCAGAAAAAAGCCGTCACACCGATGCCGGAACCGATCAACGGGATGAAAATCTTCACGAAAAACTTGGGAAAACTGTAGCCGTCAATGTAGGCGGTTTCGTCGATTTCTTTCGGCACACCGGACATGAAGCCCTCAAGAATCCACACCGCTAACGGCACGTTGAACAGACAGTGCGCCAAGGCCACGGCGATGTGCGTATCGAACAGACCGATCGACGAATACAACTGGAAGAATGGCAGCAAAAACACCGCCGGTGGCGCCATGCGATTGGTCAGCAGCCAGAAGAACAAGTGCTTGTCGCCGAGAAAACGGTAGCGCGAAAACGCATACGCCGCCGGCAACGCCACGCTCAGCGAGATCACGGTGTTGAGGCTGACGTAATACAGCGAATTGAGATAACCGGTGTACCAGCTCGGATCGGTGAAGATCACTTTGTAGTTCGCCAGCGTGAACGCCTGTGGGAAAAGTGTCAGGCCGCCGAGGATTTCGGTGTTGCTCTTGAACGACATGTTCAGCAGCCAGTAGATCGGCACCAGCAGAAACAGGATGTACACCAGCAACGGAATAAGCTTTCTCTTGCTCATGGCCGGGCCTCAGCGGTTGGCGTCGGAGTGCGTCATGGCGGTGTAGAACAGCCAGGACACCAACAGGATGATCAGGAAGTACACCAGCGAAAACGCCGCTGCCGGACCGAGGTCGAATTGCCCTACGGCCATTTGGGTCAACGTCTGACTCAGGAAGGTCGTGGCGTTACCCGGCCCGCCGCCGGTGAGCACAAATGGCTCGGTGTAGATCATGAAACTGTCCATGAAGCGCAGCATCACCGCGATCAGCAGCACGCTTTTCAACTTGGGCAACTGAATGTGCCTGAACACCGCCCAGGCCGAGGCCCGGTCGATACGCGCGGCCTGGTAATACACATCAGGAATCGCGCGCAAACCGGAGAAACACAGCAGCGCCACCAGCGAAGTCCAATGCCAGACGTCCATCACCAGCACCGTCACCCAGGCGTCCATGGTGTTGGCCGCATAGTTGTAACTGATGCCCATGGCGTTGAGGCTCGACCCCAGCAAACCAATGTCCGCCCGGCCGAAAATCTGCCAGATGGTACCGACCACGTTCCACGGGATCAGCAACGGGATCGCCAGAATGATCAGCACCACTGACGACCAGCGACCCTTGGTCGGCATGGTCAGCGCGACGGCAATGCCCAACGGAATTTCGATCAGCAACACACACGCCGAGTAGATGAACTGGCGCAGCAACGAGTCATGCAGGCGCGGATCGAGCAGCACTTGCTTGTACCAGTCGGCGCCCACGAAGTAGCGGCTGGACTGGTCGAAGATGTCCTGCACCGAGTAGTTGACCACGGTCATCATCGGGATCACCGCACTGAACGCCACCAGCAGGAACACCGGCAACACCAGCCACCAGGCCTTGTTGTTCTGCACCTTGTTCATGGCTGCACCTCGTCGGCTTCAAGCAGAAATTCATCGGCATAGACCATCAGCCACTGCGCCGGGAAACTGATGTACGCGGTGCCCTGCGGTACTGGCTTGTCTTCGGCCAGCCGCACTTTCAGCGGCGCGCCGTCGAGGTCGAGGGTCATGATCTTGTAGGTGCCGAGGTCTTCGACGTGTACGACCCTGGCCTGCATCGCGTCATCAAACGGCTCGTCCCACACGTGAATAAACTCCGGGCGGATGCCGACCTTCAGATTTTTCCACTGACCGTGCTCGATATGGCGTTGCATGGCGTCGGACAACGGCAGGTGCGTCGAGGCGAAACCGACGCCGCCGGGCTGCGGCTGCACCTCGATCAGGTTCATCCCCGGGCTGCCGATGAAATAGCCGACAAAGGTGTGGCTCGGCCGCTCGAACAATTCCCGTGGCGTGCCGAACTGGACGATCTGGCCGCCGTACATCACCGCGATCTTGTCGGCGAAGGTCGAGGCCTCGAGTTGATCGTGGGTGACATAGACCATGGTGATGTTGAACTGCTCGTGGATCTGCTTGAGCTTGCGCCGCAGTTTCCACTTCAGGTGCGGGTCGATCACCGTCAGCGGCTCGTCGAACAGGATTGCGGAAACGTCGTCACGGACCAGACCACGGCCCATGGAGACTTTCTGTTTTTCGTCGGCGGTGAGATTGCGCGCCTTCTTGCTCAGGAGCTTTTGCAGGTCGAGGACTTCGGCAATTTCCTGCACCTTGCTGTGCACTTTCGCCTCGGCCATGCCCTGATTGCGCAGGGGGAAAGCCAGGTTGTCGAACACGGTCATGGTGTCGTAGACCACCGGAAACTGGAAAACCTGGGCGATGTTGCGCTTCTCCGGCGTCAGGTCATTGACCGCTTTGCCGTCGAACAACACATGACCCTGCGAAGGGCTGAGCAGGCCGGAAATGATGTTGAGCAAGGTCGACTTGCCGCAACCCGATGGCCCAAGCAAAGCGTAAGCGCCGCCCTGCTCCCAGACGTGATCCATCTCGCGGATCGCGTAATCCTCGGCGCCGCTCGGGGTTTTGCTGTAGCTGTGGGCGAGGTGCTGCAAACGGATTTCGGCCATCAGGCAACCCTCGCGACACGCCGGCCCGGTGCCTGCACCAGACGGCCCTGCGCATCGAAAACGAACAGTTTGTGGGTCGGGATGTAAATGCGGATCGGCGCATCGACGTCGTATTCGTGAACGCCGGGCAGGTGCAGCACCAGCAGGAAATGCTCGTTGCGCACATGCAGGAAGGTTTCCGAACCACTGATCTCGGCGACTTCGACGGTGACCGCCAGTTCGAGGTCGTCATCGTTGCTCGGCACCAGCGAGATATGGCTGGGGCGTACGCCGAAACGGAATTCGCCCTCGCCCACCGGGCGCAGATCGACGTTCAACGGGAAGTGTACGAAGTTGGCAAAACTCACTTCGTTACCGGCAATGCGCCCGGGCATCAGGTTGATCGGCGGTTCGGAGAACAATTCGGCGGCGAGCACGGTTTGCGGCTGGTGATAGACCGAAGTGGACGGGCCGCTCTGAATCACCCGGCCTTCGTGAAGAATCGTCGTGGTGCCGCCGAGTGCCAGCGCTTCGTTGGGTTCGGTGGTGGCGTAGATGGCGATGGTGTGGCGCGCCTTGAACAGCTCGCGCATTTCCTGACGCAGCTCTTCACGCAGTTTGTAGTCGAGGTTGACCAGCGGCTCATCGAACAGAATCAGCTCGGCGTCCTTGACCAGCGCGCGGGCCATGGCCGTGCGCTGCTGTTGGCCGCCGGAGAGTTCCAGCGGATAGCGCTGCAGAAACTTCTCGATGCGCAGCATCTTCGCGGTTTCCTGCACTTTGCTGTGGATGATCTCTTTCGAAACTCCGGCCTGACGCAACGGCGAGGCGATGTTCTCGAACACGGTCATGGTCGGGTAATTGATGAACTGCTGATAGACCATCGACACGTTGCGCAGGCGCACCGGGCGCTGGGTGACGTCGACGCCGTTCATCAGGATGCGGCCGCTGTCGGGCTTATCGAGCCCGGCCATTAAACGCATGAGGCTGGTTTTGCCGGACAGCGTGCGGCCGAGCAAAACGTTGAACGAACCGGGTTCGAATTTCAGGCACGCATCGTCGATCCAGGTCTGGCCCTCGACGGTGCGGCTGACGTGCTCCAGGGTGAGTGACATGGCTCGGCCTTTTTATTATTGGAGTCAAGCGACCTGTGCACGGGAGCGAGTTTCGTGCCAAAAATGGCAAGTGGTTGATTTGTCGTGAAAATCGTTGAAAGCGCGGCGATTGGGCGTTCATTGCTGAACACATTTGAACAGTTGGGCGATTGACAATGAACAATAGTGAACAACACTCTATGAACGCTTTTTGCGAACCGATCCCCCTGTAGGAGCTGCCGCAGGCTGCGATCTTTAGATCTTGATTGTCAAAAAACAGGATCAAAAGATCGCAGCCTGCGGCAGCTCCTACAGGGGATCGCATAACAATAATAAAATGCTGCATCAGAGGCCCACTGCCATGGCCGCACCTGCCCCGCCGCTGTCCCACGACGCGATCGTCCAGAGTTCCTGGCAACGTTGCCGCGCATTCGGTCTCGACCACCAAAGCACGCCGGCCTTCGATCAACTGCCCGCCGCCGGGATCGCCCATCTGCTCGACAGCCATCACTCGCTGGTGCAGACCACGCACCAGGAAGTCCTGCCCTATTACGAAAACATCCTCAGCAACTCCAACTGCCTGATCATGCTCGCCGACAATCAGGGCCAGGTCCTGACCTCGTGGGGCACGCAGCGCTTTATCGAGCCGAATCTGGCGCGCGGCTTTCAGGCCGGTGCGAGTTGGGTGGAGCGCACCAGCGGCACCAACGCGATCGGCACGGCGCTGGCCTGCGAGCAGGCGGTGCATATCGAACACGATGAACATTTTCTGAAAGCCAACCGCTTCATGACCGGTTCCGCCGCACCGATTTTCGACGCCGAGCGCAAGGTCATCGCGGTGCTCGACGTGTCCAGCGACAGCTATCTGCCACCCTCGCACACGCTGGGCATGGTCAAGATGATGAGCCAGACCGTGGAGAACCGACTGATCCTCAACCTGTTCCATGGCCAACATTTTCAACTGACCTTCAACACCGGGTTGAACAACCTCGACAGTCAGTGGGCCGGGTTGTTGATCTTTGATGAGAGCGGTCAGGTGTTGTCGGCCAATCGCCGCGCCGACAATCTGCTAGGCGTACGTTTGTCGCGGGTCAGCGTTGAGAGCCTGTTCAAGGTGTCGCTGCTGGAATTGATCAATCAGCCGAACGGGATGCCGTTTGCCTTGCAGACCTCCGGGCGTAACCGCTTTCAGTGTTTGTTGAAGCGGCCGAAACAGGCGTCGATTCAACCGCGCGTTTTTGCTGCTGAAGCCAAAACTGCCGCGTCCACCGCCATCAGTCTCAACACCCTGCACTTCGGTGACAGCCGCGTGGAAAAAGCCGTGCGTCAGGCGGAGCGGTTACTGGAGAAAGACATTCCGCTGCTGATCCATGGCGAAACCGGCGTCGGCAAGGAAGTCTTCGTCAAAGCCCTGCATCAGGCCAGCTCGCGCAGCAAACAGGCATTTATCGCCGTCAACTGCGCGGCGATCCCCGCCGAACTGGTGGAATCCGAGTTATTCGGCTACGAGAAAGGCGCGTTCACCGGCGCGAATCAGAAAGGCAGCATCGGGCTGATTCGCAAGGCAGACAAAGGCACGTTGTTCCTTGATGAAATCGGTGATATGCCGTTGCCGACCCAGGCGCGGTTATTGCGGGTCCTGCAAGAGCGCTGCGTGCAGCCGGTGGGCAGCAGCGAGTTGTTCCCGGTGGATTTGCGGATTATCTCGGCGACTAACCGTTCGTTGCGCGAGCAAGTGCAATTAGGCCGGTTTAGGGAGGATTTGTATTACCGCATTGGTGGCCTGACGCTGGAACTGCCGCCATTGCGCGAGCGCAGTGACAAGGAGGCGTTGTTTAAACGACTGTGGGAGCAGCATCGTGAGCCGACGCAGTGGGCGGGGTTGAGCCAGGAGGTGCTGGAGCTGTTCAGTCGTCATCCGTGGCCGGGGAATTTACGGCAAGTCAGCAGCGTGATGCAGGTGGCGTTGGCGATGGCTGAGGAGCAGCCGGTGAGGCTGGAGCATTTGCCGGATGATTTTTTTGTGGATCTGGAGATGGAGCCGGTGGAGAGCGCGGCGCCGTTGGGGCTGGATTTGAATGATGTTGAGGCGTTGAACCGGGAGTTGAAGGCTTCCGGGGGCAATATTTCGCATCTCGCGCGACGGTTGGGGGTTAGCCGCAACACCCTCTACAAACGGTTGCGGCAGATTGAAGGTTGAGTGAACCCCTTCCCCTCACCCCAGCCCTCTCCCCCAGGAGAGGGAGCCGACCAAGGTGTCTGAAGAGATCCATCGACCTGAAAGATCCAGTTGATTATGGATTCGGCGCAAATCGACCAGGTCGCTGTATGTCGTGAACATCTTCCCATTGATCTGGTCAAACGATACTGGACACGGTTATAGGGTTTTACCCTTTTTCATGCCGCCAGGGCTTCCATGGCTACGGGAGTTCGATAGCCGTTGTAACTGTGTAGCCTGATCCGATTGTAATAGTGGGTCAGGTAGCGCAACACATCGGTACTGGCCTCGTCTTCGTTTCGGTAGCCAGCCTTGGGTATCCATTCAGATTTCAAACTGCCGAAGAAACGCTCCATCGGGGCGTTATCCCAGCAGTTTCCTCGTCGACTCATGCTTTGTTTTATCCGCATCTCCGACAGCGTTTCACGGAACATTTTGCTGCTGTAATGACAGCCCTGATCCGAATGGAACATCAAGTTTTCAGGGCGTCCTCGCGACTCGAAAGCCATCTTCAACGCTTTACAGGTCAGAGCCGAATCGGGACTTCTGGATATCGCCCAGCCGACGATGCGTCGGGCATACAGGTCTAGTACCGCAGCCAGATAAACCCAATAAGTACCGGCCCAAATGTAAGTCACGTCGCCACACCACACTTGATTGGGCGCCTCAACGTTGAATTTACGCTGCAAATGATTAGGGGCGTATTGAGCCTCCGCGCCGCTAGGTTTGTAACGATGCCTGCGCCGTTGCTGGCTCTTCAATCCGATCTCGCGCATCAGGCTACGAGCCATGTAACGACCTACCGACTCCTTTTCGTTACACAACGCCTTTGCCAGGCTGCGCGCGCCCATTGAGCCGCGACTTTGCTCATGTAATTCGGCAGCCTTGATCTTGAGTCGATCGCGCTCGACATCCACTTTTGTCCGCCGTTTCAGACGCTCGTAATAACTGCTGCGGTTGATACCAAATACGCCACACAACTCGGATCTTGGATATTGCTCGCTTAACTCCTCGACCAGCCTTACCGATCGAGGGAATCCGACATCAAGAGAGCAGTAGCCTTTTTTAAAATTTCCTTCTCGCGCTCAATCCGTCGGATTGTTGCTTCCAGTTCCTGGATGCGTTGTTGGTCAGCGGTCATGGCCTTGGACTTCTCAGGTGTCTTCCCGCTGCGCTCTGAACGCAGTTGCTCAACCCAGCGGCGCAGAGCTGTAGGGCCTACACCCATTGCTTCACAGGCTTCGCTCACCGAATAATCTTTATCCAAAACCAGGCAAGCCGCGTCCCGTTTGAAATCTGTCGAAAAATAGCGTCTGGTCAAATCACACCTCGTCGTTGGGCGTAGATTAACGCCCTTTAGGGGTGTCCAGAATCATTAAGCCAGATCACCATTCAGTCCCCTCTCCTGGGGGAGAGGGCTAGGGTGAGGGCGAAAATTCCGGCTCAACATGCGCAACCGAAGCCGCCCCCAATGTACGCAACCCGACCAGCACAACCACCACCATCATGATCCCTGCACCAATGGCCACGCCGAAACCTGCCCGTGCGCCCCAGGCATCAATAACCAATCCCGCCAGCATGCCACCGAGCGCAACGCCGATGCTGATACCCGTGGTCATCCACGTCAGCCCTTCGGTGATCCGCGACGGCGGGATGATGATCGTCCCCAGCTTCATGACCACGACCATCGTTGGCGCAAACGAGATACCGGCGATAAACAGCGTCGCCGACAGGACATAAACGTCCGTTGCAAAAATCGGCAACACGCCGGTGAACGCCGTGACCAATATCCCGATCAGGAATTGTTTTTCAATCGCCAGCGAAACCCTCATCGCACCGAACGTCAGGCCCGCCACCAGTGAGCCGAACGCATAAGCAGCGAGGATGAAGGTCGCCGACGCTGGCCAGCCTTGTGCATTGGCGAAGGCCACGACGGCGACGTCGATTGCTCCACCAATGACGCCCATCGCCAACAGCGCGAGGACAATGGTGCGAACGCCGGGGATCAGCAGGGTTGAGCCGCTATGGCTGGCGTGCCCCACGACAACCTTGGGTTCAGTCTGGCGTTGCAGGAGAAACGCTGTCACCCCGACGGCGAGCAGCCCGACCGCGACCAGCGGCCCGGCTTCGGCAAAAAAACTCACGCTCAAACCGATCGCCAGTGGTGGACCGACGATGTAGGCCATTTCGGTGAGAACCGTGTCCAGCGAGAACGCCGTGTGCAGCTGCGGCTTGCCTCGGAACAACTGCGTCCATCGCGCGCGGATCATCGACGGCATGCTCGGCATCGTTCCCGCCAGTCCCGCCAGCACAAACAGCAGTGCAGCCGGTGCCCGCATGTAAACCGCGAGGATCAGGGCCAGCAACATGGCAATGCTGAACGCGGTGACAACGGGCAGCACGCGGCTTTGGCCATGTTGATCGACCAGTCTAGAGATGTGCGGGCCGAGCAGCGCATTGGCCAGAGTGAACGTGCCGGCGACTGCGCCGGCCAGCCAGTAAACCCCGGTTTGTTCAACCAGCATGGTGATGATGCCGATGCCGATCATTGCCTGTGGCAAGCGTGCGATGGAGCTCGCGAGCACTAATCCCGTGGCGCCAGGGGTCGTTAGCAGCTCGCGGTAGTGATTGGCCATGGTGTTTCCCTTACATGATCGTCGCTGATCAGCATCCGGCTGAACGCGCTGCCGACATCAAGACCTACGCGAACGTCAAAAGCAACCCTCACCCCAGCCCTCTCCCGGAGGGAGAGGGAGCCGACCGAGGTGTCTGGCGTTGTACATCGACCTGAAAAAACCAGTCGATTATGGATGTAGTACGGAGCATTGAGGTCGGTGGATCTCTTTGACACCATTCCCCTCACCCCAGCCCTCTCCCGGAGGGAGAGGGGGCTGACCGAGGTGTCTGGCTTGATGCGGCGACCTGAAAAAACCAGTCGATTATGGATTCAAAGCAGCACGTTCAAGTCGGCGTATCTCTTGAGCATCCCCCAATCAGTCCCCTCTCCCTCCGGGAGAGGGTTAGGGTGAGGGTGAGGGGCTTTTCTCGCGGCCAAACAAAAACCCGCACAAGGCGGGTTTTGTTGATCGTTCCCACGCTCCGCGTGGGAATGCAGCCCGGGACGCTCCGCGTCCCTGATCTCAGTCAGCCAAACGCCAGGTAGTCCCACCCTTGCCGTCTTCCAACACAACGCCCATCGCCGTCAGCTGATCACGAATCCGATCCGACTCAGCCCAATCCTTGCCCGCCCGAGCCGCCAGACGCGCCGCAATCAGTGCATCAACCTCAGCCGCATCGACACGCCCTTCAGCGCCCGCCTGCAGGAAGTCATCCGCTTCAAGTTGCAACACACCCAACACGCTGGCCAGCTCTTTCAGACGTGCCGCCAGACCCGCCGCCGCCTCAAGATCACTCTCGCGCAGGCGGTTGATCTCACGCACCATCTCGAACAGCACCGCACAGGCTTCCGGCGTACCGAAGTCGTCGTTCATCACCGTGGTGAAACGTTCAACAAACGCTTCGCCGCCAGCCGGCGCCACTGTCGGCAGGCCTTTCAACGCGTGGTAGAAACGCTCGAGAGCGCCCTTGGCGTCCTTGAGGTTGTCTTCCGAGTAGTTGATCGCGCTGCGGTAATGGCTCGACACCAGCAAGTAACGCACGACTTCCGGGTGGTACTTTTCCAGCACGTCGCGGATGGTGAAGAAGTTGTTCAAGGACTTGGACATCTTCTCGCCATTGATGCGAATCATGCCGCAATGCATCCACGCGTTGGCGTAGGTCTTGCCGGTGGCCGCTTCGCTCTGGGCGATTTCGTTTTCGTGGTGCGGGAACTCGAGGTCGCTGCCGCCGCCATGAATATCGAAGGTCTCGCCGAGGCAGCAGGTGGACATCACCGAGCACTCGATGTGCCAGCCCGGACGCCCGGCGCTCCACGGCGATTCCCAGCTTGGCTCACCCGGTTTGGCGGCTTTCCACAGGACGAAGTCGAGCGGATCCTGTTTCGACTCGTCGACTTCGATCCGCGCGCCGATGCGCAGGTCTTCGATTTTCTTGCGCGACAGTTTGCCGTAGCCCATGAACTTGGCGACGCGGTAGTACACGTCGCCATTGCCCGGGGCGTAGGCGTAGCCTTTGTCGATCAAGGTCTGGATCATCGCGTGCATGCCCGGAATGTGATCCGTGGCGCGCGGTTCCATGTCCGGCTTCTTGATGTTCAGGCGCGCTTCGTCTTCGTGCATCGCGGCGATCATGCGCTCGGTCAACGCTTCGAACGATTCACCGTTCTCGTTGGCGCGATTGATGATCTTGTCGTCGATGTCGGTGATGTTGCGCACGTAGGTCAGGTCGTAACCGCTGAACCGCAACCAGCGGGTCACCAGGTCGAACGCGACCATGCTGCGGCCGTGGCCGAGGTGGCAGTAGTCGTACACGGTCATCCCGCAGACGTACATGCGCACCTTGTTGCCATCCAGCGGCTTGAAAACTTCTTTGCTCTTGGTGAGCGTGTTGTAGATCGTTAGCACGTTATTTCCCTTGACGCTGAATCACTGGCCCCACGAATCACGCAGGGTCACGGTACGGTTGAATACCGGCTGACCTGGTTTCGAGTCCTTCAAATCAGCAACGAAGTAGCCTTCGCGCTCGAACTGGAAACGGTCTTCCGGCTGTGCATTGCCAAGCGATGGCTCAGCACGACAACCGGTGAGTACCTGCAGCGAATCAGGGTTGATGTTGTCGAGGAAACTCGCGCTGTCTTCAGCCTTCTCTGGGTTGGCCGAACGGAACAGACGATCGTACAGACGCACTTCGCACTCGACGCTGGCGGCAGCCGGCACCCAGTGAATCACGCCTTTGACCTTGCGACCTTCAGGGTTCTTGCCCAGCGTTTCCGGGTCGTACGAGCAACGCAGTTCGACGATGTTGCCGTCGGCGTCCTTGATCGCTTCGTCGGCACGGATCACGTAGCTGCCGCGCAGACGCACTTCACCGGCCGGTTCCAGGCGCTTGTAACCCTTTGGCGGCTCTTCCATGAAGTCGTCACGGTCGATGTAGATTTCCCGGGCGAATGGCAGTGCGCGTACGCCCATGTCTTCTTTCGGGTGGCGCGGCAGTTCGAGGTTCTCGACCTGGCCTTCCGGGTAGTTGGTGATCACCACTTTCAGCGGACGCAGTACGCACATCGCGCGCGGTGCGGTCTGGTCGAGGTCGTCACGGATGCTGAATTCGAGCATGCCGAAGTCGACCACGCCGTCGGAACGGTTGGTGCCGATCATTTCGCAGAAGTTGCGGATCGATTTTGGCGTGTAGCCACGGCGGCGGAAGCCCGACAGCGTGGACATGCGCGGATCGTCCCAGCCATGCACGTGCTTTTCATCGACCAGTTGCTTGAGCTTGCGCTTGCTGGTGATGGTGTAGTTGAGGTTCAGACGGCTGAACTCGTACTGACGCGGGTGCGCCGGCACTGGCAAGGCGTCGAGGAACCACTCGTACAGCGGACGATGGCTTTCGAACTCGAGGGTGCAGATCGAGTGGGTGATGCCTTCGATGGCGTCCGACTGACCGTGGGTGAAATCGTAGTTCGGGTAGATGCACCACTTGTCACCGGTCTGGTGGTGATGCGCGTGACGGATGCGATACATGATCGGGTCGCGCAGGTTCATGTTCGGCGAGGCCATGTCGATCTTCGCGCGCAGCACGCGGGCGCCGTCCGGGAACTCACCGGCGCGCATGCGGGCGAACCAGTCGAGGTTCTCTTCGACGGAGCGGTCGCGGAACGGGCTGTTTTTGCCCGGCTCGGTCAGGCTGCCACGGTATTCCTTGCCTTGTTCAGGCGTCAGGTCATCGACGTAGGCCTTGCCAGCCTTGATCAGCTCAACGGCCCAATCGTGCAACTGGTCGAAATACTGCGAGGCGTAGCGCACTTCGCCGGACCATTCAAAGCCCAGCCATTTGACGTCGGCTTCGATCGCGTCGATGTATTCCTGGTCTTCCTTGGCCGGGTTGGTGTCGTCGAAACGCAGGTGCGTGACGCCGCCGAACTCCTGGGCCAGGCCAAAGTTCACGCAGATCGACTTGGCGTGGCCGATGTGCAGGTAGCCGTTGGGCTCAGGCGGGAAACGGGTGACGATCTGCGTGTGCTTGCCCGAGTCCAGGTCTGCCTGGATGATCGGCCGCAGGAAATTGACCGGCACGGCAGGGCCGGACTTGGCATTCGAGGTAGGGTCGACAGTGGGCTTGCTCATAGGATCCTTGACTTACAGGTGCGCGGCCGCAGAGGGGCCAGACAAAACAAAGCCGCTATCATAGCCGATGCTGTCAAGGGCCTGACAGAGCACGGCCTATAAAGGAGCGCATTTAATCGCCGGGAATTGAAAAACAGCCTCGAAATTCGCGTCTGTCACGCTAAACTGCGCACCTTGGCCGATGCAGGCTGAACCGGTTGTGGGGCTGAATGTCCCAGAACCACGAATTCCTTATAAAGAGTAGCGATCATGACTCAAGTTAAATTGACCACCAATCATGGCGACATCGTCATCGAACTGAACGCTGAAAAGGCGCCGATCACCGTCGCCAACTTCATCGAGTACGTCAAGGCCGGTCACTACGAAAACACCGTTTTCCACCGTGTCATCGGCAACTTCATGATCCAGGGCGGCGGCTTCGAGCCAGGCATGAAGGAAAAGAAAGACAAGCGTCCAAGCATCCAGAACGAAGCTGACAACGGTCTCTCCAACGAGAAGTACACCGTTGCCATGGCCCGCACCATGGAGCCGCATTCGGCTTCCGCGCAGTTCTTCATCAACGTTGCCGACAACACCTTCCTCAACCACAGCGGCAAGAACACTCAGGGCTGGGGCTACGCGGTATTCGGTAAAGTCACCGCCGGCACTGACGTTGTCGACAAGATCAAAGGTGTTTCGACCACTTCCAAGGCCGGCCACCAGGACGTACCAGCAGACGACGTGATCATCGAGAAAGCCGAGATCATCGAAGCGTGATATTGCTGATTTCAGACTTGCATCTGGAAGAGGAGCGCCCGGACATAACCCGGGCGTTTCTGGATTTGCTCGCCGGACGCGCCCGCTCGGCGAGTGCGTTGTACATTCTCGGTGACTTCTTCGAAGCGTGGATTGGCGACGACGCCATGACACCGTTCCAGCGCTCCATCTGCCAGGCCCTGCGCGATTTGAGCGACAGCGGCACGGCGATTTTTCTGATGCACGGCAATCGCGACTTCATGCTCGGCAAGGCCTTCTGCAAGCAGGCCGGCTGTACGTTGTTGAAGGATCCGAGTGTCGTGCAGTTTTACGGCGAGCCGGTGCTGTTGATGCACGGCGACAGCCTCTGCACCCGCGACGTCGGCTATATGAAGCTGCGCCGCTATCTGCGTAACCCGATCACCCTGTTTATCCTGCGCAATCTGCCGCTGAGCAGCCGCCACAAACTGGCGCGCAAACTGCGCAGCGAGAGCAAGGCACAGACGCGGATGAAGGCCAATGACATTGTCGATGTCACGCCTGAGGAGATTCCGCGGATCATGCAGGAGTTTGGCGTGAAAACCCTGATTCATGGGCACACCCACCGCCCGGCGATTCACAAGTTGCAGCTCGGTGAGCAGGCGGCGAAGCGGATTGTGCTGGGGGATTGGGATCGTCAGGGTTGGGCGTTGCAGGTGGATGAGAGCGGGTATGCGTTGGCGCCGTTCGACTTTGCCCCGCCGCTGGCTTTGCCGCACGGCTGAGGATCGCTACCCCCTCACCCCAGCCCTCTCCCCCAAGGGGGCGAGGGGGAAGGGAGCCGATCTTCATGTTGTTCAAACCTGAGTTCGACTCACAATCTCAAATCGTGCTTTCCCCAAACCAGAGTTCAACTCGGTGGCTCAGGTCGGCGTACCTCGAAAGCAAACCACGGTCAGTCCCCTCTCCCTCCGGGAGAGGGTTAGGGTGAGGGGCTTTTGACCTTAATGCCCTGAAGCCGCCGGCCCTGCCTTGGCAGCAAACGGCGGTTTCGCCAGCCACACAATCAGTATCAACCCCATAAACCCCCAGCCCAGCAGCGTGAAGTAATCCACGGTGGAGAGCATGTACGCCTGGCTGGTCAAAATCTGATCCATCTGCGCATAAGCCGATTGGCTCGCCCCGCCCAAATGATTCAAGGTCTCGCGAGTCGCCGGTTCGAAGGTGCTGATGCTCTCGCTCATATAGGCATGATGCTGATCGGCCCGACGAATCCAGATCCACGTGGTCAGCGACGCCGCAAAGCTACCGCCCAACGTCCGCAGGAAAGTCGCAAGACCGGCACCATCGGCAATCTGGCTCGGCGGCAAGTCCGACATCAAAATGCTCAAGGTCGGCATGAAGAACAGCGCCACACCAATACCCATGAACAGCTGCACCAGTGCGATGTGCTGGAAGTCGACTTCATTGGTGAAACCAGCGCGCATGAAGCAACTCAAGCCAATCGCCAGAAACGCCAGCCCGGCCAGCAAACGCAGGTCGAACTTGTTCGCGTACTTGCCGACAAACGGCGACAGCAGCACCGGCAGAATGCCGATCGGCGCCACGGCCAGACCGGCCCAGGTCGCGGTGTAGCCCATCTGCGTTTGCAACCATTGCGGCAGGATCAGGTTGATGCCGAAGAACCCGGCGTAACCCAGCACCAACACCAGTGTGCCGATGCGAAAGTTGCGGTGGGCGAACAACCGCAGATTGACCACCGGATGCTGGTCGGTCATTTCCCAGATAACGAACACCGCCAGTGCAATCACCGAAATCGCCGCGCCGATGATGATGAAGTTCGACTCGAACCAGTCCAGATCATTGCCCTTGTCGAGGATCACCTGCAACGCGCCGACACCGATGATCAGCGTGATCAGACCGACGTAATCCATCGGCTGACGGCTGGTTTCCACCGGACGTTTGGCCAGTTGCGAGCGCACCACCATCACCGCAAAGATGCCGATCGGCACGTTGATGAAGAAGATCCACGGCCAGCTGTAACTGTCGGTAATCCAGCCACCGAGAATCGGCCCGGCAATCGGCGCGACCACCGTGACCATCGCCAGTAACGCCAGGGCCATGCCGCGCCTCGCCGGTGGATAGACAGCGATCAACAGGGTTTGCGTCATCGGGTACAACGGTCCGGCGACCAGACCTTGCAGCACGCGGAAGCCGATCAGTTCCGGCATCGATGTCGAGATACCGCAGAGAAACGAGGCCAGCACGAACAGAATGGTGGCCCACAAAAACAGTTTCACCTCGCCGAAACGGCGGCTGAGCCAACCGGTCAGCGGCAGCGCAATCGCGTTGCTCACGGCAAACGAGGTGATCACCCAGGTGCCCTGCTCCGAACTCACCCCGAGGTTGCCGGAAATCGTCGGCAGCGCCACGTTGGCAATGGTGGTGTCGAGCACTTGCATGAACGTCGCCAGCGACAGGCCGATGGTGCTGAGCAACAGGCTGGGCGGCGTGAAAGAGGCGTTATTGCTCATTGTGAATCCTATGAAACCAGGTTGTCGCCGTGCCCTTTGTGGGAGCGAGCCTGCTCGCGAAAGCGCTGTGTCAGACAACTTCCAAGTTGAATATCAGTCAGCATTCGCGAGCAGGCTCGCTCACACAGGGGAAAGATTCAGCGTTGCGCGGTTTTGCTCACCGCGGCGCTGTTGTCGTGGATCAGCTGCGCAATCATCGCGTCGGCTTCAGCCAGTTGGCGGTCGTAGACGTTGGTGCTGAACGACGCTTTCTGCGGTGGCTGCTGCGCCAGTACCGGACCGCTCTGGTCGTGCAGGTTCACTTCAACATTGGTCGACAGACCAACGCGCAGCGGATGCTTGGCCAGTTCTTCGGCGTTGATGTGAATGCGCACCGGTACACGCTGCACGATCTTGATCCAGTTACCAGTGGCGTTCTGCGCTGGCAACAAGGCAAACGCGCTACCCGTACCGGCGCCGAGGCTGTCGACGGTGCCGCTGTATTTCACGTCGCTGCCGTAGATGTCGGATTCGATATCAACTGGCTGACCGATACGCATGTCACGCAATTGGGTTTCCTTGAAGTTGGCGTCGATCCACAGTTGATCCAGCGGAATCACCGCCATCAACGCCGTGCCCGGCTGCACACGCTGACCGAGTTGCACGGTGCGTTTGGCGACGTAACCGGTGACCGGCGCGATCAAGGTGCTGCGGGCATTGGTCAGGTAGGCCTGACGTAGATCGGCGGCGGCCGACATCACGTCCGGGTGCGACGACACCACGGTGTCGTCGACCAGCGCGCTGGTGGTTTTCAGTTGCTGCTTGGCGTTGGCCAGAGCGTTTTGCGCCGAGGTCAGGTCGTCACGAGCGTGAGACAGTTCTTCCTGGGAAATCGCCCCGCCCTGCGCCAGGTTCTTCCGGCGGTTGTAGTTGTCCTGGGCTTTCTGCACTTCGGCCTGTTGCGCGTTGACCTGGGCTTTCATGCCGTCAACGTTGCTGTACAAACCGCGCACCTGACGCACGGTGCGCGCCAGTTTCGCCTGGGCACTTTGCAGGCCGACTTCAGCGTCGTTCGGGTCGAAGTTGATCAGCACCTGACCTTCGTGAACCAGATCACCATCGTCAGCGCCGATGCTGACCACGGTGCCGGTGACCAGCGGAGTGATTTCGACGACGTTACCGTTGACGTAGGCGTCGTCGGTGCTTTCGTTAAAGCGCCCGATGAATTCGTGATACGCCCAGACGCCGGCGCAGGCGAGTGCAACCACAACGGCCAGCACCAGCAGCATCACTTTGCGTTTGCGCGGGTTGCCGGTGTCCGGGGTGTTGCCTTGAGCTTGAGTGTTTTCGGCAGTGGCCATGACAAGTACCTTGAATTAGTTGTGCGGCGTGGCTGGGCTGGCGTTGGCTGCGGTCAGGGTGTCACCCTGGAAGCCGCCGCCCAGCGCTTGCATCAGTTGAATCGACAGGTCGATCTGCTCGGCATTGAGGTTGGCCAGTTGACGCTGGGCCTGCAGCAATTGCTGCTCAATGCTGAGCACGTCCAGGTAGTTGCCGATGCCGGAACCGTAACGCTGGACGACGGTGTTGTAAGAGTCCTGAGCAATGTCGGTGGCGTGTTGCTGCGCACCGATCTGCCGGTCGATGTCACGCAACTGGTTGATCGTGTCGCTGACATCGCCCAGTGCTTTCACCAGGCTTTTGTTGTACTGCGCCACCGCCAGATCGTAATCGGCGTCGCGGGCATCGAGGTTGGCGCGCAGGCGTCCGCCGTCGAAGATCGGCACCGAGATGGTCGGGGCAATGTTGAAGAAGCGACTGGCCGAGCCGAACATCGCGTCACCCAACAAAGATTCGGCACCGGCCGAGGCCGTGAGGTTCAAGTTGGGGTAGAACTGCGTTTTCGCCGAGTCGATGTCTTTGCTCGCCGCTTCGACGCGCCAGCGCGCAGCAACCAGATCCGGGCGACGACCGAGCAGTTCTGCCGGCAACACCGATGGCACGGCGACAGCGCTGGCTTGCAGGACTTTCGGTCGGGCGATTTCGTTGCCGCGATCCGGGCCTTTGCCGAGCAGCACGGCCAAGGCAATTTTGGCGCTGTTCAGACGTTTTTCCGCGTCGATCAGGCTGGCTTCGGAACTGGCTTCCAGGCTTTGCGTTTGCTGGAACTGGTACTGGCTGTCGATCCCGGAACTCAGGCGACGCTGGCTCAAGTCGAGCATTTGCTTGGTGCGCTTGAGGTCGTCGTTAGCCAGGTCGTAAACGATGTGCGCCTGACCGAGATCGCTGTAGGCACGGGCGACGTCGGCAGCCAGGGTCAACTGCGCGGCCTGACGATCAACTTCAGCCGCGCGGGCCTGACCGAGTGCAGCTTCCCAGGCGTCACGCTGACCGCCCCAGAGGTCGAAGTTGTAGTTGAAACCGGCGCTGACGTTACGCACGGTGGCGTAGGCATCGCCCTGCCCCAGCGGATCCTGATCCTTGGCCAGGCGCGAACGGCTGATGCCGGCGCTGGCGTCGAGGGTCGGATAACGCTCGGCATCGGCGGCATACGCGGCGGCGCTGGCCTGATGGGCGCGCGCTTCGGCGATCTGCATGTCCGGGCTGTCGTGCAGCGCTTCGCGGATCAGGCCATCGAGTTGCGGATCGCCGAGGCTGGTCCACCAGTCGCTTTTCGGCCACGCGGCCGGCGACAGGGTCACGCCGTTGAGGGATTGGCCGACTTTCAGGCTTTTGGGGTCAAGGTTCTGGCCTTGAGTGTCGAGGCCGCTGTAATTGGCGCAACCGGCGAGGATCATCGCCGACAGCACCAGCGTCAGGCTGCTGCGCAAGGTTTTACCGCTCATTGTGTTCACCTAAGCGCTGGATGGTGATCGGGTCACCGGCTGCCAGCAGGATTTTCTTGAGGATGTATTCCAGGGTCTTCAACTCGTCCGGAGTGACGGCGCCGGCCAGTTCATTCATCGCATCGGCGCCGATATGCGGCAGGCGATCGGCCAGTTGCTGGCCTTGCTCGGTCAGTTTCAACTGCACCTGACGGCGATCGCCTTCGCTGCGCTGACGAGCCAGAAAGCCTTTCTGCTCCAGACGATCGAGCATGCGCGTCATCGAACCGCTGTCGAGCGACAGATGCCGGCACAGCTCGGCCGGGGTATCGACGCCGAACTGGGCCATGATGATCAACACCTTGAACTGCGCGGCGGTGATGCCGTGGGGTTCCATGTGGGTGTCGATGATCCGGTCCTTGAGCAGCGCCGCACGGCCAAGCAACAGGCCGAGATGGCAATGTTTGAATTCGTCCGGGGTGAAATGCTTCATTTGCTCACCTAATAACTGCCTAGGCAGTGAATGTATGTCGAGATGTTACTGCCTAGGCAGCGAATGTCAATGGAATAGTTAGGAAGCTTGGTAATTAGTTGAGCAATGGAGTTGGTTTTTGTGTCGCACAGGCGGACGCCTTCGCGAGCAGGCTCGCTCCCACAGGGTCCTGCGTCAGCCAAACAATATTGGCAACGACACAAAACCTGTGGGAGCGAGCCTGCTCGCGAAGGCCGCGACTCGGTGTAACGTCGGTCAGGACTCGTCAGAAGGCTGCACAGGCGGCGGCTGCACAGGATGCACCTCGCGCCCGCGCAAGCCAGTCGCCACATACCCGCAGGCACGTTTGGTCACCGCATACATGCTGTGCCAGCCCGGCGGTGCCGGCTCGATGGCGGCATGCAACGCTCGCGCAAAGTCGAGCACCAGCCCGGGCGTCCACGCCATCACTTCGGCACGCTTGCGCACTTGCGCGGCGACCCAGAACTCGGGGCTGAAAATGACTCGGGCGAAGTCGAGCATGCTCGAATGACCTCGGTTCATCGCCCCTTCCAGCGCAGCTTCGAGGCTATGCGCGACGGCGCTGGAACAGTTGCGGCTGGTCAGGTTGTACGTGCTGTTCTGCCGATACTCCGTCCAGAACGCATGCAGGCGCCGGGCGTCGTAATGGGCAAAACTGACCTGCACCGAAGACGGGCACCAGTCCGCCACCTCACCGGCATAATCCGGCAAAAATCTGCCGGCGACATCGTTGTTCGGCGTCGCCCGCAGCAAGCGCACGAAATCCCCCGCCGAACGATCAATGTCGTCCTGCGGGTAATGACTGATGTAAATGTCCGGACCACATTCCAGTGCCGCATGGCCGGCGGAGATCACGCCGTTGATATCGACCGCCGCAATGTAGCGGTTGAGCAGCCGATTGCGCACCAAGGTGTCGTCGACGGTGCCACTGGGGGTCCAGACGTGAATCACCAATGCGCCGCTGCTGGCCGGCGCACTGACCGACAAAGGGCTGGTCAGCGGCGGCTGGTGTTTGAAGCGCACGGCTTGGCGCAACAAGGCGCAACCGGTGAGAAACAGGCTCATGCCGATGCAGAACGGCACCGTGCCCTTGTACAGCGTCGGGTACGGTTCGAGGATAAACACGCCAAAGCCGATTTCGAACAACCCCGCCAGCAGCGACACTTGCCAACCGACAAAGCGCACCACCACCGCAGCCGCCAGCCTGAAGACCCCATCAATTATGAAAGCCCCGCCAAATAGCACCGCCAGAATCAGCCCGGCGGCATGTTGCCGGTCGACGATCAGCAGTCCCAGCAAGAGAAAAGCCAGTCCGCGCGCTCTGCGCAGGGCCGCAGCGGTTCCGGCTGTTGGTGCCGGCACCAGCAGCAGGATCAGGGCTTCGAGCAACAACAGATAACCGAAAAGATGCAGCGGGAAATACAAAACCCCGTCCAGCGCATCAATGAAGATGCCCACGCCGGCCGCGCCCCAGACGATGCCCGTCAGCGCCAGCGCAGACCAACGCTTGCGGACGAATTCGTGACCGAGCAAGACCATACTCAAGCGGACCATAGGCGTCTCTGTTGTTTTCGGGCAGCCGCCAACCGCGCAGCATTCAAGTAGCGTTGAGTCTAATTCATTCTGCAAAAGCCGGATCGCAGCGACGCGACCCGGCAGGGGGAAACGCGCGTCAGAAATCGCGCTTGTAGAAAATATCCAGCGAACTGGCCACGCCACTGGCCGCCTCGACGTAAACCTTCTTGCTCAGCTTGTAACGCAACGCAATGGTGCTGGCCGGTTCAAACACGCCCACGCCATAACGCAAACTGAGCTTCTCGGTAATATTGCCGCTGGCCACCACGCTGGTGGCATCGCCGCTGCCCGCCGTGTCGAGCTGGAAGTCCTGAATCCCCAGATCCTTGGCCAGGCTGCTGGTGACTCCGGAACTGCCCATCAAGCCCAACCCCAACGCCGCTTGCGCGAGCATGTTGTTGTCTTCGCCGTTGGTGCTCAGCGGTCGGCCGAGGACCAGATAGGAAAGCGCCTGCTCCTGACTCATCGCCGGCTCGGAGAAGATCTGTGTGGTCGGCTGCTCGGCGCTGCCGCTCAGGCGAATACCGGCGATGACGTCGTCGGTCTGGCGAATCGCTTCGATGTCCAGATATGGCTGATCGAGGGGGCCGGCGAACAGCAGACGCGCGCGCCGCACTTGCAGGCGCTGGCCGTAGGCACTGTAGCGGCCGTCGTTGAGCCACAGCTCGCCACGGGTGTCCATGTTGTCGCCGATGTGTACGTGCCCTTTCACGTTGGCGGTCAGGCCGAAACCGGCGAAGGCCAGTTTGTCTTCGCCGACCACCACGTCGATATCCATTTTCATCGCCATCGGTGGTTTGCCCTCTTCGGTCTGCGCACCGACGATGATCGTGTCATCGGAGACTTTCACCGTTGACGGCGGCAATTCGCGCACGGTGATTTCGCCTCGCGGCACCAGCACTTTACCGGCAATCGCCAACTCATCGCCGGCCATGGAAATCTTCAGGTCCGGCGCCACTTCCAGCTTGGCGTACGGCTCGACGGTGACCGGCAGTTGCGTGCCCTTGAGCGCCAGATCAACTGTCAGTGCCTGACCCCAGGCCACATTGCCGTTCAGACTGCCCTGCCCGCTCTTGCCGCTTTTCCAGCCGCCGTCGAGGCGCACCGATTCGCCGGCAATCATTGCGGTGAGTTGCAGATTCTGCAGCTCCATCGGCAACTCGGCGCCGGACACTTCGCCGTCGCTCAGTTGCACGGTGCCGTTGACCAACGGCGCGAGCAGTCCGCCGGAAATGGTGCCGCTACCGTTGAGGCGCCCGGTAAGTTTCTCGACCATCGGCACAAACGGCCGCGCCACCGACAGATCCAGCCCGGAGAGGCGGAACGAGCCGCTCAGCGGTTTGTTTTTTGGCAGCGGATTGAGCTGCGCTTGCACCATCAGTTCGCCGAGCTTGCCGCCGACGAAGTTGAGTTCGGTGTCGACGCGCTTCGGCGTCAATTTGCTGGTGAGTTTCAGCGTCTGGTAGGGGAAATCCAGCCACTGATCCTTTTCTTTCATGCGCAAGGTGCCACCGCTGGCGTCGATGCTGACCACGCCGTTCGGGCCGCTGGCCGGCAGATCCAGTTGCAGATCGGCGTTGAGCTTGCCCTTCCAGGCGAAATCTTTTGGCATCCACTGTGCGAGGCTTTCGATCGGGAACTGCTTGAGGTGGTAGCGCAGTTTCGGCTCCGGCATCAGGCGCTGATCTTCACCGCACAGGCTGGCGTCGCCGGACATCCAGCAATGCGCGCCAAAGTTGATCTTGCCGTCAGCCAGACGTTCGAGCTTGGCTGGGTTCTGCAGTTTCCAGTCCTGGCCGCCGGCCTGAATGTCACCGCTGGCCAGCCGCCCACGCCAGTTGCCTTTGTCCAGATTGCCGTCCAGACCGAGGGCCAGTTTCAGCTTCGGCCCGATCAGGTCGAGGTTGAGTTTCTGGCTTTTGATATCGCCCTGAGCACTGGCGGTCAGCGTGCCCAACGAGGTATTGCCGGCCTGAATGCCGCTGCCCTTCAGATCGATTTTCGCCCGCTGTGCGCTGTCGAGAGTGGCATCGAGGTTGAGGCTTTGCAGGCGATTGTCCTGGAACGCCAGTTGCGAACCTTGCAGGTCGAGTTTGCCCTGCGGTGCCTTCAGCGTACCGGCGACGTTCACCTGGCCAGTGATCTGCCCACGCAGCTGCGGCCAGAGCTGGGCCAGACGCGACAACTTGATGTCGATCTGCCCGGTGAGTTTCTGTTGCAGGCTGCCCTTGCCGTTAATGATGTTGTCGCCGAGCCGGATTTGCAGGGCGTTGAGATTCCACTGCTCGCCAGCGCCGTCGGCCTTGGCCTGGAGGATCGCTGGTTGACCGCGCAGCTTGCCTTTCAAGTCGAGATCAGCGGTGAGGCTCAGGCGTTCGTTCTTCATTTCGCCCTTGCTCTTCAGCGGCCCGGCCAAAGTGCCCGGCAATTCCGCAACCCAATAAGCCGGATTCAGCGCCGACAGATCCAGCGCCGTGTCCCAGGCAATGCCGTCGGCGAACTGTACGTTGACGTGCCCTTCAGCCTTGCCCTGCCCGGCTTGCATTTTCAATTGAGGCAAAGCGATTTGTGTAAGGCTGCCGCTGAACGGACTGCTCAACGTAAACGCGCCCGCCGGCCCATCCAGTGCGGCGGCGAAGTTGCCGAGGTATTGACCGTCGGTGTAGGAGACTTCGCCAGTGAAGGTACGTAAAGCGACCTCAGGTTCGTCGATTTCGTTATAGAGCCGATGCCACGGGAAATCCTGCCAGTTGATATTGGCTTGCGCGCTGAGGCCTTTGCTCCAATCGACGCTGCCAGTGAGCTTCAGGCTTTGCTTGTCGTTGGCTGTCAGATCAAGGCCGGCAATCTGCGCGCCGCTGGCGTCGACTTTGCCTTTGAGCAGCAGCGCCACCGGGCCTTTGTCGGCGGGCAGCGTCGCGTTGCCGTTGAGCTGGTAACCGTTTTTCAGGTCGCCTTCGCCGGTCAGCACCAGTTGGTTGAGTTGCAGGGTGTCCGGCAGGTCGGCGCTCGGCTTGAATGCCTCGGAAGTGATGCGCACCTTGGCCGGCAGGTTTTCCGCCAGCGGTTGCAGCTCGCCGCTCAACTGACCGTCGAGGTAGCCACGGCTGTCGGCGTGCAGGTTGAGGGTTTTCAACAGGTCGCCGTCGACTTTCAACGCCAATGTCCACGGCCCCGTGCCGGGAGATGGCAACGTCAGGTCACCAGCGATGTTCAGCGGCCAGTTGCCGGTCGGCGTGAGTGTTCCGGACAGGTTCAGGCTGAGGTCGTCGCGCTGCAATTTGATACTTTCAATCTGCATACCCTGGGCAGTCCAATGCGCTGCCAGTTGCAAACCCTTGAGCTGTTCGCTGCCATTGAACAGCAGACTGCCGACCTTTACGTCGCCCAGTTCGATGGCCACCGGCAATTGCAGATCCGGCAGTTTGATCGGGCCGCTTTCGGTGGCTTCTTCACTCGGTGGAAATTGCAGAATCACCTGATCAGCCTTGAGCTGTTCGATGCACAGGGTCATGCGCGTCAGGCACAACGGCGACCAAGCGAAGATCGCCTTGCTCAGTTCGACGCGACTGCTGTCCTGCTGCCACAACAGATGATCGGCGCTCCACTGCCCGCCGAGGCGACCCTGGAAATTCTCGACGCTGAGGCCGGGCACGAGGCCCAGCACCCAACGGCTGCCAGCCGCCGTGCCGAGTACGGCGGTGACACTCAATACAATCAACAACACCAGCGCCAACAACGCCAGCGCCGTTATTTTCAAACCACGCTTCACAGCTCAGGCCCCATGGAAAAGTGCAGCCGGATGCCGCCATCGTCGTCGAGTGCGTGGGCCAGGTCGAGGCGGATCGGCCCCACCGGCGAGACCCAGCGCACACCAATACCGACCCCGGTCTTGAGGTTCGGCAGTTCGAGTTTATTGAAGGAGTTGCCCTGATCGACGAAAGTCGCGACGCGCCATTTCTCGGCGATCGAATATTGATACTCGACGCTGCCAGCGACCATGTAACGGCCGCCGATCCGATCACCGTCGGAGTTTTTCGGCGACAGACTCTGGTAGTCGTAACCGCGCACGCTCTGATCGCCACCGGCAAAGAAGCGCAGCGACGGCGGAATCGAGTTGTAACCGTTGGTGGCGCTGCCGCCGACCTGCACGCGGCCGAGGAAGCGGTGTTTATCGAACACTGTGGTCAGGCCTTTGACCAGCGCGGTGCCATATAAAAGGTTGTTGTCCGAGCCGATGCCTTCCTTGGCCACTTTGCTTTCGAAGCTCAGGCGATAGCCGTTGTGCGGGTCGATGCGGTTGTCGCTTTTCAGGTAGGAATAACTGATGCCGGGCATCAGCAAGGTACTCAGACCCGAGTCGTCGCCCAGCTCATATTCTTCGCGCTGCCATTTCAGCGAGATCACCCGCTGCCAGCCGCTTGGCAACTTGCTGTGCCATTCCGGGCCGAAGGTCAGCAGTTTGCTGAGCGTGTCGGAACCGTCGATGTCTTCGAACTGATAACCGCCGGCCCAACGCAGTTTGTCTGTCAGTGGCGGGTCGAGCGGGATGTCGTAGAACAGCCCGACGTTTTGCCGTGGCGCCGACAGTTCGGCTTCCCAGCCATAGCTGTCGCCTTGCGGGTTGACCCAATGGCGGGTCCAGTTGGCTTTGATGCGCGGGCCGACGTCGGTCGAATAACCCAGGCCCAGGCCCATGGTCCGTGGTTTGCGCGTGTCGAGTTTGACGTCCACGGGGATCACGTCATTTTTCGCCGTGGTCGGTGCGGCATCGACGCGTACGCCCTCGAAGTAACCGCTCGATTGCAGATCGCGATTGAGTTCAGCGATCAGCTCGGAGTCGTAGGGTTCGCCCTCCTTGAACGGCACCATGCGTTGCAGCAGGTCTTCGTCGAACGGCGTGTCGCCTTCGAATGTGACCTTGCCCAGCGCATAGCGCGGGCCGCTTTCGTAGATCAGTTCTACATCGGCGACACCGGCGCGCGGATCGACCAAAAGTTTCTGGCTGGTGAAATGGCCACTGAAGAAGCCGAAGCGTGAAGCCTGATTCTGAATAATTCTTTTGGCGTCTTCATAACGCCCATGATTGAGCACCGCACCAGATTTCAGCACGTCGCTTTTCGGTACACGAAAGGATTTGAGGGAGGCCGCCGGGCCGTCGACACGGATGGTCACGTTGCGCAGGCGAATCGGCTCGCCGGGATCGATATTCAACACCAGGCGCAGTTTTTCGCCGCCCTTGACGTCACTTTCGATCTGCGGCTGGTAGTAGCCCAACGCCTGGGCCGCCTTGCGCGCCTGCTCTTCGGCACCGCGACTGAAGCGCTGCAGCGCTTCTTCGTCACGATCGCCGAGGCTGCCGATATAGCCTTCTATATTGGCCTTGAGTTCATCGTTGGACGGTTTGATCCGCACATCCAATTCACTTTGCGCCAGCGCCGTGCAGCTGGTTAACAGCAGGAGCACGCCACTGGTAAATCTTCCTGGAAACTTCATAGGCGCGGATGCTATCACGGGCTTGGGAGCGTGATAGAACAGGAAATTTCCCAAGAAGTTCGATTGTCATGCTGTTGCAGTTTGTAACACCTGCGGATTGGCGTGAAAAAATACGTGTTCACGCACCGGCCCGACGGCAACTTCGCCGATCTCTTGGTAACCCTGCCTTTTATAGAATTCCAGATAGCGCGGGTTACCCGTGTCGAGCACCACGCCTTGCGAGGTTTCATCGACTGCGCACCAGTTGTGTACCGCCGTCAGCAGTTGTTCACCGAAATGTTTGCCTTGAAATTGCGGGTGAATCCCCAGCAGCGGCAGCATGTGCACCGAATCGCTGGGCACGCAGGCGGCGACCGCGTCGTGGTATTCCAGATAACGGCGGGTACAGCGGAAACCGGTGCTGAGCACCATACGCAAACGCCACGCCCAACTTTCGGTGATACCCAAACGGCGTTGCGGCGGCGCGATCAGGGCGATGCCGATCAAGCGATCGTTGACCAGCAGGCCGATGGCCGGCAGATCCTGAAGGAAGTGTTGTTTGACCAGCTCACGCACCGTCGCCCGCACCCGTTGCTCGTAGCCGGGACGCTCGGCTTCGAACAGGTAGCCGAAGGTTGGCTCATGGCGATAGGCCTGATAGAGCAGCGATCGAGCTTCGCGGGAATAACCGCGGTCGAGCATATGAATGTCGGCGATGGCGGTCTGGGTTTCAGGCATAACGGTGATTCTCCCCGGGGCGCGTGCAAATGGCGGCGCTCTTGTTGGTACGAACCTTTTGCGGGTGGCGTGGTTCCCCACAGGTATAGACCAAGTCGGGATCTTCATCGACTGGGCGGACGCCTTCGCGAACAAGCTCGCTCCCACATTTGGAACGCATTCCCCTGTGGGAGCGAGCTTGCTCGCGAAGAGGCACTTACCCGCAACACAAATCCCACAGGCCAAAATGATTTCTCCCACACTGGCCCCCATCCCACATGTCAGCTAGCATCGCCCTTTTGCCAGGACTGCCGACCATGAAGATCGTTTCCTTCAACATCAACGGACTGCGCGCCCGTCCGCATCAGCTGGCAGCGCTGATCGAAAAACACCAGCCGGACGTCATCGGCCTGCAGGAAACCAAAGTCCACGACGACCAGTTCCCGCTCGAAGAAGTCCGTGCCCTCGGCTACCACGTGTACTTCCACGGCCAAAAAGGCCATTACGGCGTGGCGATGCTGTCGCGCCAGGAACCGATCGCCATTCACAAAGGTTTCGCCACCGACGAAGAAGACGCCCAGCGGCGCTTTATCTGGGGCACGTTCGCTGACGCCAATGGCGTACCGGTGACGATCATGAACGGCTACTTCCCGCAGGGTGAAAGCCGCGACCACCCGACCAAATTCCCCGCTAAACAGCGTTTTTACAGCGATCTGCAAGCGTTGCTGGAAAGCCAGTTCCACAACGAACAGCCCGTAGTAGTGATGGGCGATGTAAACATTTCCCCGGAAGACTGCGACATCGGCATCGGCCCGGACAACATGAAGCGCTGGCTGAAAACCGGTAAATGCAGCTTCCTGCCGGAAGAGCGCGAGTGGATGGCACGCCTGAAGAACTGGGGTTTGACCGACAGCTATCGCCACTTGAACCCGGACGTAACCGACATGTTCAGTTGGTTCGATTACCGCAGCCGTGGCTTTGAAGATGAGCCGAAGCGTGGCCTGCGCATCGATGTGATTCTGGCGTCCCATGGTTTGTTGCCACGGGTGAAGGCCGCCGGTGTCGACTATGAATTGCGCGGGATGGAAAAACCTTCCGACCATGCGCCGATCTGGCTTGAACTGGCCTGATTTACGAGTCGCCTGAAATCCCCTGTGGGAGCGAGCTTGCTCGCGAATGCGGTGTATCAGAAACATTTTTGTAACTGACACACCGCATTCGCGAGCAGGCTCGCTCCCACATTTAGATCACTGTCATCTTCAAGTAACTTTTCTGACTTAATCTCCCCGGCAATCCCCTTGGCTTGATTCGGTGCCGGCATGACCCTGCGTGTTCTGTGCGTTTTTCTCTTGAGTGCGTGGCTGACGGTTTCTGCCGCCGCCCTGCCCCTTCCTGAAAACGGCCCGGCGCTGCGTATTCAAGGCTCCAACACCATCGGCGCCGAACTTGGACCGGCACTGGTCGAAGGCCTGTTGCAAGAACAGGGTCTGCTGAAAATCCACCGCGAAACCCCAGACACCGCCAACGAACTGCGCATCGTCGGCCAGACCAGCGAAGGTAAACGCGTGGTCGTCGAAGTCGCCGCCCACGGTTCCAGCACCGGTTTCACCGCGTTGAAAAATGCCAGCGCCGATCTCGCCGCGTCTTCCCGCGAGATCAAGGACAGTGAGTTGCAAACGCTGCAATCACTGGGCGATCTGAAAAGCGTCGCCGCCGAGCAAGTCATCGCCATCGACGGCCTGGCAATCATTCTTCATCCCGACAATCCACTGCAGCAACTCGACACTGAGCAGCTGGCGCGGATCTTCGCCGGCGAGGTGAAGACCTGGGAGGACCTCGGCGGGCGTGGCGGTGCGATTCATTTATATGCGCGGGATGATCAGTCGGGCACCTACGACACGTTTAAGGAGTTGGTCCTGAGTCGTCGTGGGAAAAGTCTGAGCAACGCCGCGAAACGCTTTGAATCCAGCGAGCAATTGTCCGATGCCGTCAGCGCCGATCCGCAGGGCATAGGTTTTATCGGTTTGCCCTACGTGCGTCAGGCCAAAGCCGTGGCCATTGCCGACGGTGCGTCGCAATCGATGCTGCCGCTCAACAGCTTGATCGCGACCGAAGACTACCCACTGTCACGACGGCTGTTTTTTTATCTACCGCACGACAGCAACAATCCGTGGGCACAGGCCTTGGTAACGTTTGCGCAAAGTCGTCAGGGTCAGGCGATTGTCGCGGCCAACGGATTTATAAGTCAGACCGTGCACGCCATGACGGTGGCACCGAATGCGCTGATGCCCGAGGGTTATCAATCCCTCAGCCGTCACGCCCAGCGTCTGACAGTGAATTTCCGTTTTGAGGAAGGCAGCGCGAGTCTGGATAACAAGGCGCGGCAGGATCTGGCTCGGGTGATCGACTATATAAAGCGGCGTGACAAAACCGAACGCGCGGTGACATTGGTCGGCTTTGGTGATGCCAAGGATGACCCGGCACGGGCGGATCTGCTGTCGAAGCTGCGGGCGATGGCGGTGCGCCGGGAACTGGTGAAGAACGGCGTGGTGCTGCGTGAGGTTCGTGGCTTTGGCGCGTTGATGCCGGTGGCGGCGAACAATGCGGATGAAGGAAGGATCAAGAATCGGCGGGTTGAGGTTTGGGTGTATTGAGAGCGGCAAACTCCACGCCGCAGGAATCTGGATACTGTCAGAGTTGACAGGTGTGTGAACCGTAGTGTTCTGCCTAGAATCGGCACGACTGACCTGTTGAATGCCCACGAGACAGGTGCTGTCAGTGCCCTGGGTAAAACTCAAGGATCGGTCATGAACACTCAAAGTGCATTACCAAGAAAGCCCGGCGATCTCGACACACAATTTGCTGTGAATGGTGTTGTTTCTGGCCCGGCTGGTGCAATCAACTATTCTATAGTCGCTCAACCCGACGGGAAGTTGGTTTACGCGACACATCATCAGGGTTTTTATCATATTCACCGTTTGTTGCCTGGCGGGCAGCCCGATACTTCTTTTGGCAACGGGGAGAATGTCCAAGGCCAGTTCAGAGACAATCAAAACTCCAAACCTACTCGCCTGATCGCGCGAAACAAGAAGATTATTATCGTGGGTGATGCCCTGCCGAGTGGAGTGCTAGGAACGCCTGCCGCCAAACGACTGAATGAAAGTGGTAGCCCGGATCTGGTTTTCCAACCGGCTCTGGTGCCGCTTCCGGCGATATCTTCCAACGGCGACGCCAGCGATGGAGACGTGCTTGGGGATGGACGAATCCTGATCCTGAGCCAGCGAACCGAAGACCACCTGATGCATGATAAGGGTCAGTTGACCTGTTTTCAGGCAAACGGCAACCCCGACACCAGCTTTGGCGATGAAGGGCACGTCGTAATCGATTGGGGAAAAGATATCAATCGAATGGTCAGTGTGGCGATTCAACCAGACGACAAGATAGTCATTGGTGCCAATTACGTGAAACTCTCTCCAGGAAGCTCTCGTATCATCCTTACGCGTTACCTGAGCACCGGCGAACTGGACAAAACTTTTGGTGTTGACGGAATTGCTTATCTAGGAGAGGAAGACCGTTCGTATCAGCTTCAAAAACTGATCGCTCTCCCGGACGGTAAACTGGTCTGCTCCGGCGGTATCGGTAATTACAAAGCATTGTTGATGCGCTTTGATTCGGACGGTCGTCCCGACCCGACATTCAACGGCGGCAAAGAAGTTTTGATTGATGCTGATTCTTACAATGGGACATTATCCGCCGTGGCAGTACAACCTGAAGACGGAAAAATTGTTGCCGCTGGTTGGGACATAACCTCCTCAATCCGGATGTTCTGGGGGCGGCTGAATGAAGACGGTTCGAGCGACGACAGCTTTGGAACCAAAGGCTGGTCGAAGGGACTTAGCGGGATACCCTTCGACATCGTGATGCAACCTGGACGTTTCATCATCGCAGGTCGGTCTTCAGGACCTGAAACGGCTGTCCTCTACGGCGTACAACGCTGACGTCTTTTTTGATTCAAAAAAACAATGCGCCAGCTACATCCCTGTGCTGGCGCATTTGATCATTAATGACCGCTACGCAACATTTCCTTCGGCACATATTTGCCGATTTCGAACTTTCCGATTGCCGCGCGGTGCACTTCGTCCGGGCCGTCGGCCAGGCGCAAAGTACGTTGCATGGCATACATGTAGGCCAGCGGGAAGTCGTTGGAGACTCCTGCCCCGCCATGCATCTGGATCGCCCGGTCGATCACCCGCAGCGCGACGTTAGGTGCGACGACTTTGATCTGCGCGATTTCGCTTTTCGCCACTTTGTTACCCACGGTGTCCATCATGTACGCTGCTTTCAACGTCAGCAGGCGTGCCATGTCGATCTCCATTCGCGAGTCAGCGATCTTGTCGACGTTGCCGCCCAGACGCGCCAGCGGTTTACCGAATGCAGTGCGGCTCACCGCGCGTTTGCACATCAATTCCAATGCACGCTCGGCCATGCCGATCGAACGCATGCAGTGGTGAATCCGGCCTGGGCCAAGACGACCCTGAGCGATTTCGAAACCGCGGCCCTCACCGAGCAGAACGTTTTCGTACGGCACGCGCACATTGTCGAACAACACCTCGGCGTGGCCGTGCGGCGCGTCGTCATAACCAAATACGGGCAACGGACGGACGATTTTCACGCCGGGGGTGTCGACCGGCACGAGGATCATCGAGTGCTGCGCATGGCGCGGTGCATCGGGATTGCTCAGGCCCATGAAGATCAGGATCTTGCAGCGCGGATCGCAGGCGCCGGAGGTCCACCATTTTTTGCCGTTGATGACCCACTCGTCACCATTGCGCTCGGCGCGGGCGGCCATGTTGGTGGCGTCAGACGAAGCAACGTCAGGTTCGGTCATGGCGAACGCCGAGCGAATCTCGCCGCGCAGCAGCGGTTCAAGCCAGCGCTGTTTCTGTTCTTCGTTGGCGTAGCGCACCAGCACTTCCATGTTGCCGGTGTCCGGCGCCGAGCAGTTGAATGGCTCGGGACCGAGCAGCGAGCGCCCCATGATTTCTGCCAATGGCGCGTATTCGAGGTTGCTCAGGCCGGCACCGAGTTCCGACTCCGGCAGAAACAGGTTCCACAAGCCTTCGGCTTTGGCCTTGGCTTTGAGCTCTTCCATGATCGCGGTCGGCTGCCAGCGATCGCCTTCGGCAACCTGACGCTCGAACACGGCTTCGGCCGGGTAAACGTAAGTGTCCATGAACGCGGTCACGCGCTCACGCAGTTCTTGCACCTTGGGCGAATAAGCGAAATCCATGATCAATTACCTTCTTGGGCAGAGGTTGTTCAAGTCATGCAATCGATGCTAGAACAGCGTTGATAATTTACCTAGCCTATTCTCGGCGTGTATAAACATTCATCACCGATATATGATCGGCTGATTGCCAGCCCCCAAAACACCGCCCTAAATAACAAGAGAAGCCGCGTTATGAATCTGAGTAAGGTCGACCTCAACCTTTTCATCGTCTTCGACGCGATCTACACCGAAGCCAACCTGACCCGCGCCGGGCAGATTGTCGGCATTACTCAGCCGGCGGTGTCCAACGCCTTGGCCCGGTTGCGCGAGACCTTCAACGATCCGCTGTTCGTGCGCACGGCGCAGGGCATGGTGCCGACTCCCATGGCGCAGAACATCATCGGCCCGGTACGCAACGCCCTGTCGCTGCTGCGGGTTTCGGTTCAGGAAAGCCGCATTTTCAACCCGGCGCAAGCGGTGAAGACCTACCGCATCAGCATGACCGACCTCACCGAAGCGGTGATTCTGCCGCCGCTGTTCCAGCGTTTGCGCCGTTTGGCGCCGACGGTGATCATCGAAAGTTTTCTGTCGAAACGCCGCGAAACCACTAAAGAGCTGGCTGCCGGGCGTCTGGATTTTGCCGTGGATGCGCCGCTTAATACCGACCCGCAAGTGCGCCACGTCAAACTGATGGAGGACCGTTACGTGTGTGCGATGCGCAAGGGTCATCCAATGGCGGGCAAGGAGAAGCTCTCGCTGGATGATTACTTGTCGCTGACCCATATCCACATTTCCAGCCGTCGTAGTGGCTTGGGGTATGTCGATCTGGCGCTGGGCAAAATGGGCATTCAGCGCAAGATCGCCCTGCGCTCACAGCATTATTTGATGGCGTCGCAAGTGATGCAGCAGACCGACATGGTCATGACCGTACCGGAGCGCTTTGCCCGTCGGCATGAATTGCAGGCGTTTAATCTGCCGGTGAATGATGTGCCGCCGGTGGAGACGCATCTGTACTGGCATGAAAGCACTGACCAGGACCCGGCGAATCGCTGGATGCGTGAGCAGATGATCGAGTTGTGCCAGCAGGTGACGGCGCAGGAGAAGAAGCTCGATAAGCAGGTGGTTTGAGGAAAGATCAAAAGATCGCAGCCTGCGGCAGCTCCTACATAGATTGGTGTAGGAGCTGCCGAAGGCTGCGATCTTTTTCTTGCTTGACGTAAACGTCAACTCGCCATTAGCTTAGCGCCAAGACCTTTTTCGAGCGCTTCCATGAGCAACCAGACTTACAGCATCTCCGACCTCGCCCGCGAGCTGGACATCACCACCCGGGCGATCCGCTTTTATGAAGAGCAAGGCCTGCTCAGCCCTGAGCGCCGTGGCCAGGAACGCATCTATTCGCCGCGCGACAAGGTCAGCCTGAAGCTGATCCTGCGCGGCAAACGCATCGGTTTTTCGCTGGCCGAATGTCGCGAACTGATCGAACTCTACGACCCGTCCAGCGGTAACACCAAACAGCTCAACAGCATGCTGGCGAAAATCACTGAGCGCCGCGAGCAGCTTGAGCAGCAGTTGCTGGATATCGAACAGATGAAGCTGGAGTTGGATACCGCTGAAGAGCGCTGCGTGCAGGCGCTTGAACAAACCCTCAAGAGCCAGCAGGCGATCTAGCCGACAACACAAATCCCCTGTGGGAGCGAGCTTGCTCGCGAATGCGCCGGGTCAATCACCATAGATGTTGAATGACAGATTGCATTCGCGAGCAAGCTCGCTCCCACAGGGTTCTCCACGAATTCAAAAGAGCAGGTCAGCCCATGTCCCTCCCCTCCCAAGTACGCCTGATCGAAGTCGGCCCGCGCGATGGCCTGCAGAACGAAGCCCAACCGATCAGCGTTGCCGACAAGGTACAACTGGTCGACGCCCTCAGCGCCGCGGGCCTTGGCTATATAGAAGTTGGCAGTTTCGTTTCGCCCAAATGGGTGCCACAAATGGCTGGTTCCGCCGACGTGTTCGCGCAGATCCAGCGCAAACCCGGCGTAACCTACGGAGCACTGGCGCCAAACCTGCGCGGCTTTGAAGATGCCATCGCTGCCGGGGTCAAGGAAGTTGCGGTGTTCGCCGCTGCTTCCGAAGCCTTCTCACAACGCAACATCAACTGCTCGATCAGCGAGAGCTTGGCGCGGTTTGCGCCGATCATGGAAGCGGCGCAACAGCACGGCGTTACCGTGCGCGGTTACGTGTCCTGTGTGCTCGGTTGCCCGTACGAAGGCACGGTCGCACCGGAGCAAGTGGCGATGGTTGCCCGCGAGTTGTACGCGATGGGCTGCTACGAGGTTTCGCTGGGCGACACTATCGGTACCGGCACTGCGGGTGCGACTCGCCGCTTGTTCGAAGTGGTGTCGGCACACGTGCCACGGGACAAACTCGCCGGGCATTTCCACGACACCTACGGCCAGGCCATGGCCAACATCTACGCCAGCCTGCTCGAAGGCATTTCGGTGTTCGACAGCTCTATCGCCGGCCTCGGCGGCTGTCCGTACGCCAAAGGCGCGAGCGGTAACGTTGCTACCGAAGACGTGGTGTACCTGCTCAACGGGCTGGGTATCAAGACCGGAATCGACCTGGACGCCTTGATTGCTGCGGGTCAGCAGATCAGCGCAGTGCTCGGTCGCCCGAGCGGTTCGCGCGTGGCCAAGGCTCGCAGCGCACAGTGACGGGCAAAGGTGTTACCGCTGTGTCCGGAATGTGGGGCTTAAGCGAGTAACACGGAAACAAATTGTCTGGTTTCGTCTGACCGAAAAATCTTACAAATTCACAAATTATTGATTTATAAGGACTTTTAAAAGTTGGCACGGCTTCTGCTATCTCTATGGCATAACAAGAATAAAAAGCAGCAAACCAATAAAAATAAGACGTACCGACTCTGACATAACAAAAACAACACGGCAGAGACGCAGCTAACAGATTTTTTTGGAGAAGGTGTGCTTTTCAGGGTGCTCTCAGGAGTGACCCGCAACCGGGCAGAGAACAATAAAACTACCTTCAGGTAGCTCCCGAATCGGTTGGATCGCTTAGCGAGAAAGCAGATCAGCGCTCAAAAAAATACGTTTGCTCTTGACCCCGGATGGGGGTCGCCAAAAACAGCGGTAAAGGGCCACGGTTGCCAAAAACAACAACAGACCGACCCTCAATAATAAAAAAGAGCACGCGACGACAAAATTAAAGGGGAGCCTCGGCTCCCCTTTGTGCTTTCTGTAATTCCTTTTTTCCTCAACACCTAGCCCCTGTGGGAGCGAGCTTGCTCGCGAATGCGGTGTGTAATCAACAAAGATATTGGCTGACCTGACGCCTTCGCGAGCAAGCTCGCTCCCACAGAGGTTGCGGTTACCGCTCGATAGTTTTCAGTTCTTCGATACTGATCTCACGCATCCTGAATTTCTGAATCTTGCCCGTGACCGTCATCGGAAACTCTTCAACGAACTTGAAGTGCCGTGGCGTCTTGAAGTGCGCGATACGCTCCTTGCACCAGGTTTGCAGTTCCAGTTCGGATGCGTTGTGGCCGGGGTGAAATTTGATCCAGGCAACAATCTCCTCGCCGTAACGCGAGCACGGAATGCCGATCACCTGAACATCCGCCACGGCCGGGTGGGTGAAGAAAAACTCCTCCAGCTCACGCGGGTAAATATTCTCGCCGCCACGAATGATCATGTCCTTGTTGCGCCCGGCGATGTTGACGTAACCGTCCTCGTTCATGCTCGCCAGGTCGCCGGTGTGCATCCAGCCCGCTTCATCAATGGCTTCGGCCGTGGCTTGCGGATTGCTCCAGTAGCCGAGCATCACGCTGTAACCGCGAGTGCAGAGTTCGCCGATGGTGCCGCGCTGCACGAGGTTGCCGGCTTCGTCGATGATCTTGCTCTCCAGCTGTGGCTGGGTGCGGCCGACGGTGGTGACGCGCAGTTCCAGCTCATCGTTCGGCCCGGTTTGCAGTGACACCGGGCTGGTTTCGGTCATGCCATAGGCGATCTGCACTTCGCTCATGTGCATCTCGCTGATGACACGGCGCATCACTTCGATCGGGCACGTTGCGCCGGCCATGATCCCGGTGCGCAGGCTCGACAGATCGAATTCGCCGCGCTGTGGCTGGTCGAGCATGGCGATGAACATGGTCGGTACGCCGTAGAGGCCGGTGGCTTTTTCTGCGGCGACGGTTTGCAGGGTTAGCAATGGATCGAAGGCGTCGTTGGGGTAAATCATCGTGCTGCCGTGGGTGATGCAGCCGAGGTTGCCCATGACCATGCCGAAGCAGTGGTAAAGCGGCACCGGGATTACCAGACGGTCGCGCGGGGTCAGGCCGATGCTTTCGCCGACCATGTAACCGTTGTTGAGGATGTTGTAGTGGCTGAGGGTTGCGCCCTTGGGGAAACCGGTGGTGCCGGAGGTGTACTGAATGTTGACCGGTTGATCGAAGTGCAGACTGTCGCTGCGTTCGCGCAGTTGTTCTTTGGAGACACTGGTTGCCATGGCGGCCAATTGCGACCACGGCAGGAAACCTGACGGGGGCTGCGGGTCGAGACTGATCACCCCGCGCAACTCCGGAAAACGCTCACTGCGTAGCTGGCCAATGGAATGTTCGGCCAGTTCCGGCACCAATCCTTGCAACATGCCGTGGTAGTTGGAGGACTTGAATGCACCAGCGCAGACCAGCCATTGGCAGCCGGATTGTTTGAGCACGTATTCCAGTTCGGAACTGCGGTAGGCCGGGTTGACGTTGACCAGGATCACGCCGATTTTCGCCGTAGCGAATTGGGTGATGCACCACTGCGCGCAGTTCGGCGCCCAGATACCGAGCCGATCCCCCGCTTGCAAACCCAGGGCAAGCAGCGCTCTGGCGTGCAGATCCACGGCATCGGCAAGCTGTCGCCAGGAATAGCGCAATTGCTGATGGCGCACGACGAGCGCTTCACCGTCAGGGTATTGCGCGGCGGTGTGATCGAACTTTTGCCCGATGGTCATCGCCAGCAGGGCTTTGTCCTGAGAGCCACGGGTGTAACTGCGCTGCGGATTTGCACTGGGTTGATCCATGACGACCCCTATTGTCTTTATTTATGGGTTGCCGACGGTCACTTGTAGGACTGAGCCTGCTCGCGATCTCGAACCATCAGTCAACATTCACGACGACTGACACGACGCGATCGCGAGCAGGCTCACTCCTACAAAAACCAATCAGCTTTCAATCTTGAACTGCCCCTACTCTCGCTCAAGTTGACGTTAACGTAAAGGGTGATTGACAGTCATTCCTCACGCGCTTACGTTAACGTAAAGGTGAGAGCTGAGTGGCCGCTCTCCCCACCCTACAAAAAAGCCAAAAAGGTGACCCATGAGCTATCCCTCCCTGAATTTTGCCCTCGGTGAAACCATCGACATGCTGCGCGATCAGGTTCAGTCCTTCGTCGCCAAGGAGATCGCTCCGCGTGCGGCGCAGATCGACAGCGACAACCTGTTTCCCGCCGACATGTGGCGCAAATTCGGTGACATGGGCCTGCTCGGCATCACCGTTCCGGAGGAGTACGGCGGTGCTGGCTTGGGTTACCTGGCGCACGTGGTGGCGATGGAAGAAATCAGCCGTGGCTCGGCTTCGGTGGCGCTGTCCTACGGCGCGCATTCCAACCTTTGCGTCAACCAGATCAACCGCAACGGCAACCACGAACAGAAAAACAAATACCTGCCAAAGCTGATCAGTGGCGAACACGTCGGCGCCCTCGCCATGAGCGAGCCGAATGCCGGTTCCGACGTGGTGTCGATGAAACTGCGCGCCGACAAACGCGGCGACCGGTTCGTCCTCAACGGCAGCAAAACCTGGATCACCAACGGCCCAGACGCCAACACCTACGTGATCTACGCCAAGACCGATCTGGAAAAAGGTCCCCACGGCATCACCGCATTCATCGTCGAGCGCGACTGGAAAGGCTTCAGCCGCAGCAACAAGTTCGACAAGCTCGGCATGCGCGGCTCCAACACCTGCGAATTGTTCTTCGACGACGTCGAAGTGCCCGAGGAAAACATCCTCGGCGTGCTCAACGGCGGCGTCAAAGTGTTGATGAGCGGCCTCGATTACGAGCGCGTGGTGCTCTCCGGCGGCCCGACCGGGATCATGCAGTCGTGCATGGACCTGATCGTGCCGTACATCCACGACCGCAAACAGTTCGGCCAGAGCATCGGCGAGTTTCAGCTGATCCAAGGCAAAGTCGCCGACATGTACACCCAACTCAACGCCAGCCGCGCCTATCTCTACGCGGTGGCCCAGGCTTGCGAGCGCGGCGAAACCACCCGTAAAGACGCCGCCGGGGTGATCCTCTACACCGCCGAACGCGCCACGCAAATGGCCCTCGACGCGATCCAGATTCTTGGCGGTAACGGCTACATCAACGAATTCCCGGCTGGGCGCTTGCTGCGTGACGCCAAGCTGTACGAAATCGGTGCCGGCACCAGTGAGATCCGTCGCATGCTGATCGGTCGCGAACTGTTCAACGAAACGAAATGAATTTCGTCAGCCGCGAGCTGCAAGTTTCAATCTGCAAGAGAACCGCGCTCTTGCTTCAACTTGTAGCTTGTAGCTTGCAACTCGAAGCTGCTACGGAGTAGCCCATGATCCTGCACACTCAGCTCAATCCCCGTTCGGCAGAGTTCGCTGCCAACAGCGCGGCGATGCTCAAACAGGTCGACGCCCTGCACACCCTGCTCGCCCATGTGGCGCAGGGTGGCGGCGCGAAAGCTCAGGAACGCCACACCTCGCGCGGCAAACTGCTGCCACGTGAGCGCATCAACCGCTTGCTCGATCCAGGCTCGCCGTTTCTGGAAATCAGCCAACTGGCCGCCCACGCCGTGTATGGCGAAGACGTCCCGGCTGCTGGTGTGATCGCCGGGATCGGTCGTGTCGAAGGCGTCGAATGCATGATCGTCGCAAACGACGCGACGGTGAAGGGTGGCTCGTACTATCCGCTGACCGTGAAGAAACACCTGCGCGCGCAAACCATCGCTCAGCAGAATCGCCTGCCGTGCATCTATCTGGTGGACTCCGGCGGCGCCAACCTGCCCCGTCAGGACGAAGTGTTTCCGGACCGCGAGCACTTCGGGCGGATCTTCTTCAACCAGGCCAACATGAGCGCGATGGGCATTCCGCAGATTGCCGTGGTCATGGGCTCGTGCACTGCCGGCGGTGCCTATGTGCCGGCGATGGCCGACGAAGCGATCATGGTGCGCAATCAGGCGACGATTTTCCTCGCCGGCCCGCCGCTGGTAAAAGCCGCGACCGGTGAAGTGGTCAGCGCCGAGGATCTGGGTGGCGCCGATGTGCACTGCAAGATTTCCGGCGTCGCCGACCACTACGCCGAAAGTGACGAACACGCCCTCGCTCTCGCCCGCCGCAGCGTCGCCAACCTCAACTGGCGCAAGCTCGGTGAAGTGCAGCAACGCGCGCCGATTGCGCCGTTGTACGCCAGCGATGAGTTGTATGGCGTGGTTTCCGCCGATGCCAAGCAGCCGTTCGATGTGCGCGAAGTGATTGCACGATTGGTCGACGGCTCGGTGTTCGATGAATTCAAGGCTTTATTCGGCACCACGCTGGTGTGTGGCTTTGCGCATCTGCACGGCTACCCGATCGCGATACTGGCGAACAACGGCATCCTCTTTGCCGAAGCCGCGCAGAAAGGCGCGCACTTCATTGAACTGGCCTGCCAGCGCGGCATTCCGCTGCTGTTTCTGCAGAACATCACCGGTTTTATGGTCGGTCAGAAATATGAGGCCGGCGGCATCGCCAAACATGGTGCGAAACTGGTAACGGCGGTGGCTTGCGCGAAAGTGCCGAAATTCACCGTGATCATCGGCGGCAGCTTTGGCGCCGGTAACTACGGCATGTGCGGGCGCGCTTACGACCCGCGTTTCCTGTGGATGTGGCCGAACGCGCGGATCGGCGTGATGGGTGCCGAACAGGCGGCGGGCGTGTTGGTGCAGGTCAAGCGTGAGCAGGCTGAACGCAGTGGCCAGGCATTCAGTGCCGAGCAGGAAACCGAGATCAAGCAACCGATCCTCGACCAGTACGAAGAGCAGGGTCACCCCTACTATTCCAGCGCACGGCTGTGGGACGACGGCGTCATCGACCCGGCGCAGACCCGCGACGTGCTGGCCCTGGCCTTGTCCGCGTCGCTGAACGCGCCAATCGAACCGAGCCGCTTCGGCGTGTTCCGGATGTGATTTTTTGTGGGAGCGAGCCTGCTCGCGAATACGCTTTGTCAGGTCGCGGATACGTCGACTGATACATCGCTTTCGCGAGCTGGCTCACTCCCACAGGAACCGTGGAGACGGATGAATATGAGCGATTTCAACACCCTCGAACTGCACAGCGACCCACGCGGATATGCGACGCTTTGGCTCAACCGAGCGGAAAAGAACAACGCGTTCAATGCCGAAATGATCCGCGAGCTGATCCTCGCGCTGGACAAGGTCGCCAGCGACGCCAGCCTGCGTTTCCTGCTGGTGCGCGGCCGTGGCAAGCATTTCAGCGCCGGCGCCGACCTTGCGTGGATGCAGCAATCGGCCGAACTCGATTACCACACCAACCTCGATGACGCCCGCGAACTGGCGGAGCTGATGTACAACCTCGCCAAGCTGAAAATCCCCACCGTGGCCGTGGTGCAAGGTGCAGCGTTCGGCGGCGCGCTGGGATTGATCAGTTGCTGCGACATGGCGATTGGCGCCGATGATGCGCAGTTCTGTCTGTCGGAAGTGCGCATCGGTCTAGCGCCAGCGGTGATCAGTCCGTTCGTGGTTCAAGCGATTGGCGAACGTGCGGCACGACGATATGCGCTGACCGCTGAACGTTTTGGCGGGCAACGGGCGCGGGAACTCGGTTTGTTGTCCGAAAGCTATCCCGCCGCTGAACTGGATCAACAGGTCGAACAGTGGATCAACAACCTGCTGCTCAACAGCCCCGCCGCCATGCGCGCCAGCAAGGACTTGCTGCGTGAAGTCGGCAACGGCTCGCTGACCCCGGCGCTGCGTCGCTACACCGAAAACGCCATCGCCCGTATCCGCGTCAGCCCTGAAGGCCAGGAAGGCTTGCGCGCCTTTCTGCAAAAACGTCCGCCGAGTTGGCAAGCCGCAACCACCACCAAGGAGCCGCGTTGATGAGCGCACCTGTTCTCACCACCCTGCTGGTGGCCAACCGTGGCGAAATCGCTTGCCGCGTGATGCGCACCGCCAAAGCCTTGGGCCTGACCACCGTTGCGGTGCACAGCGCCACCGACCGCGAGGCGCGGCACAGTCGTGAAGCGGACATTCGTGTCGATCTCGGTGGCAGCAAAGCGGCCGACAGTTACCTGCAGATCGACAAATTGATCGCGGCGGCCAAGGCCAGTGGCGCTCAGGCGATTCATCCGGGCTACGGGTTTCTTTCGGAAAACGCCGGATTCGCTCGCGCCATCGAAGCGGCCGGGCTGATTTTCCTCGGCCCGCCCGCCTCGGCCATCGATGCCATGGGCAGCAAGTCCGCCGCCAAAGCGCTGATGGAAACAGCCGGTGTGCCGCTGGTGCCGGGTTATCACGGCGAAGCGCAGGATCTCGACACCTTCCGTGATGCCTGCGAACGCATTGGTTACCCGGTGCTGCTCAAGGCCACGGCGGGCGGCGGCGGCAAAGGCATGAAAGTGGTCGAGGATGTCAGTCAGTTGGCCGAAGCCCTCGCCTCTGCTCAGCGGGAAGCGCAGTCGTCGTTCGGCGATTCGCGGATGCTGGTGGAGAAATACCTGCTCAAGCCACGTCATGTGGAAATCCAGGTATTCGCCGATCAGCATGGCAATTGCCTGTACCTCAATGAGCGTGATTGCTCGATCCAGCGTCGCCACCAAAAAGTCGTCGAAGAAGCACCGGCACCGGGCCTGACGGTAGAGCTGCGTCGCGCCATGGGCGAAGCGGCCGTGCGCTCGGCGCAGGCGATCGGTTATGTCGGCGCCGGTACCGTGGAGTTTCTGCTGGATGCGCGTGGCGAATTCTTCTTTATGGAGATGAACACGCGGCTGCAAGTCGAACACCCGGTGACCGAGGCCATCACCGGTCTCGATCTGGTGGCGTGGCAAATCCGCGTTGCCCGTGGTGAGGCGTTGCCGATCAATCAGGAACAAGTGCCGTTGAACGGTCATGCGATCGAAGTGCGCTTGTACGCCGAGGATCCTGCGAATGATTTTCTGCCAGCGACCGGGCGTCTGGCGCTGTACCGCGAATCGGCTGAAGGGCCAGGGCGCCGTGTCGATAGCGGGGTCGAAGCAGGCGATGAAATTTCACCGTTCTACGACCCGATGCTCGGCAAGCTGATTGCCTGGGGCGAGGATCGCGAACAGGCCAGGTTGCGCTTGTTGAGCATGCTCGACGAATTTGCGATCGGCGGATTGAAAACCAACATCAACTTTCTGCGGCGGATCATCGCGCACCCGGCGTTTGCGGCAGCAGAACTGGATACCGGGTTTATTCCGCGTTATCAGGAGCAATTGCTGCCGGCTCCGGGCACGCTGAGCGATGCGTTCTGGGAGGCCGCAGCGCAAGCGGTGGCACAGAGTCTGCCCCAGCTTGCACGCCAGGATGATCCTGCTTCGCCGTGGTCACTCAACAGCGGTTTGCGTGCGGGGCTGCCGCAGGAAATCACCCTGCATTTGAGTTGCGAGGGGCAGGATCGCGCCTTGACGCTGAATGCTGCCGGCCATGCCAGACTGTCCGGCGAAGCACTCATCGTCGAGCACGAAGGCGTTCGTCGTACGTTGCGGGCAATTCGCCAAGGCGATGCGTTGTACCTGCAATGGGAAGGCGAGTTGCGCCGTGTCGAGACGTACGATCCGATTAGCGCCGTCGAGGCCAGCCACAGCCATCAGGGCGGCCTGACCGCGCCCATGAATGGCAGCATTGTTCGCGTGTTGGTGGAGGCCGGGCAATCGGTCGAGGCCGGTGCGCAACTGGTGGTGCTGGAGGCGATGAAGATGGAGCACAGCATCCGTGCGCCGCATGCCGGGGTGATCAAAGCACTGTATTGCCAGGAAGGTGAAATGGTTGGCGAAGGCAGCGCTTTGGTTGAACTGGAAGAAGTGTGAATGTAAGGATCGATCCTACGCCTGGCGAGGATCGATCTGACTAGTAACGCGCCGTTGCCTGAACCACAACACCGATGATTCGACACTCATCGGTCAGCAGGGCCTTCGGCCACGTCGGATTGAGCGGCACCAGGTAACGCTGGCCGCCCTCTTCGTCGAGTTTGCGAAAAATCGCTTCAGGACTGTCGGACCACTGGGCGATCACCAGTTTGCCGGGCACCGCCTCCGCTGCCGGGTCGACCAGAATCAGCATGCCTTCGGCGATGCTCTGGCCACTGGGGGCGGTCATTGAATCCCCTGTCACCGTCAACCAGAACGCCGGGCCACGCGCGTGGTAATCCGTCAGTTCGAAACGCTGCTTGCCGGACGCCTTGGCGTAGGACGCCGGATCGTTTTCGCGCACCTCGCACGTCGTCTGCCAATCGCTGACCGGGTAACGGAAGTACGGGTTGTACTTCTGCGCCAGTGGCATCTCGTCGTCGGCTGTGGGTTGCGGTTCACGGATGACCAGCACCACTTCGAGAAAATCCATACCCAGTGCTTGCAGCACGCGGTTCATTTCGGTGATACCGGGTTCGCGACGCTTGTTCAGCCAATGGCCGATCCCGCCCTGGGACATGCCGACGCGCTCTCCGAGCTCTGTTTGAGTGATTTTGAGTTCACTCATCTTGGCCTTGACCAACTCAATCCATTTATCCATGTGCAGCACCTTACGTGGACGCCTTCGGCCAGCAAAACACATATTGTAGTATTTAAATTCTGGTCACAACTACGCAGAGTACTATTCTGAGCGCACGGATTTTCAATCGCTCAAGGAGTGCCTCTTCATCATGAATATCAGCAGCAAAGACTTGCCCGATCTGCAAATGGACACCACCTTCACCTCGCCCCAAGGCAACGCGGCAGCGCAGCGAGCGCTGGACTATTACTTGAAACCAGCTGTGTCAGAACCGACGGTCGACGAACGTTTTTTTGATGTCAGGCGCCATCTCAGTGGCGAAGAAGCCCTGGTGCATGCGTCGGACTTGCTGCGCTGTGCAGCGGCCACGGCGTTCAAGGCAGCGGAAAACCTGCAAGGCGCGAGCCGCGACCTGGCATTTTCAGTGGTGCACATGGTGGATATGGCGCGGGCGATGGTCGACCATTCTCTCGATGGCGATGGAGCCTGAGGAACGGAAATACAGACGGACAGGAAAGAATTTTCCAATCGCGCAGATAAAAACATTTGACTTGCAAATGATAATGATTATTATTGCATGCAGCTGATCGCGAGATCAGTCGATAGACCAGAGACCTTAGGTCGGTCTTCTGGACTATCTCCTCATCAGGCTAATCACGGTTTTTGACCCGGCTTTTTGCCGGGTCTTTTTTTTGCCCGTTTTTCGGGCTTGTGGCTTCAGGCTAATGAAGTCTTTAGGTGCTGCAAATTCGATGGCGCGGATAATATCAAAAGAATATCGAATGACAAGCCAAGCCCGGCCACATTGGGGCAAACTAATGACAATTAGCACTTGAGAATCAATCGCACAGCCTCTAAGCTGCCTGCGCGTCATGGAGGACGCCCCCCGCCACACCCCGCAATTCCCCTCGGTTTCAGCCCTGCCTGCGTGTACAGTAACGGCCATAAAAATCATATTCAGGAATCGATTATGACCGTGGCCAAATCTTCGTTCGACATCAGCGCCAACTTCGACAGCGGCAACATCCAAGTCATCGACATCAGCAATCCACTCAATCCGGTTCTGGCCATTCGTCCGGATACCCGCAGCGCTCATTTTCAGTGGTTTCACTTCAAGGCCAGCGGTCTGCATGTCGGCCAGGAACACTGGTTCCGCCTGAACAACGCCAGCCAATCCACGTACAGCAAGGGCTGGCCCGGTTATCAGGCCGTAGCGTCCTACGATCACGTCAACTGGTTCCGCGTGCCGACTATTTACGAAGGCGACTGCCTGCGCTTTTGCCTCGAAGCCACCCAGACCCACGCTTGGTTCGCCTATTTCGAACCCTACAGCCGTGGCCGTCACGACTGGCTGATCGAGCAGGCACTGGGCAAGGCCGGCACCGAATTACTGGCTACCGGTAAAAGTGTCGAAGGTCGCGACATTCAATTACTGCGCAAAGGCACGGGCGCCGAAGGCCAACGCAAAATCTGGATCATCGCTCAGCAACATCCCGGCGAGCACATGGCCGAATGGTTTATGGAAGGCGTGATCGAGCGCCTGGAAAGGCACGATGATCCGGTGCTGAACAAGCTGCTCGCCAGTGCCGATCTGTACCTGGTGCCGAACATGAATCCGGACGGCGCGTTCCACGGCCACCTGCGCACCAACGCCATGGGGCAGGATTTGAACCGGGCTTGGCAGAACGCCAGCCAGGAGATCAGTCCCGAGGTGCTCTTCGTCCAGCAGCAAATGGAAAAATACGGCGTCGATCTGTTTCTGGACGCCCACGGCGATGAAACCATTCCTCATGTATTTACCGCCGGCTGCGAAGGCAATCCGGGCTACACGCCGCGCATCGAGAAGCTCGAAGAGCACTTCCGCAATCACCTGAAACACACCACCAAAGACTTCCAGACCAAGTACGGCTACACCCGCGACGAACCGGGTCAGGCAAATATGACCCTGGCGTGCAACAGCGTCGGGCAGAAATACGACTGCCTGTCGCTGACCCTGGAAATGCCGTTCAAGGATCACGACGACCATCCCGACAAAGTCACCGGCTGGTCGGGCAAACGCTCGAAGCAACTGGGCAAAGACGTGCTGACCACCATCGCCGACATGGTTGATACCTTGCGCTGATTTCCTCCCCCGTCCTGCAAAAGATCGCAGTTTGTCTGCGATCTTTTGCTTTCTGCCATTCGCACTCTCGCGCAAACAGGTTGCAAAATAAAACCTGCACCAATACCGTGATCAAGGTTTTATTTTGAAACCTAAAAGGATGCGGGATATGAAACCTCTCAAAAGCAGCGCCGTTTTACTTTTCTCTGTGGCCTGCGGTCTGGCCGTGGGCAACGTGTATTACGCCCAGCCATTGCTGGACGCCATGGCCGAGGCGTTTGCCCTGTCGCCGGCAACCATCGGCATCGTCATCACCCTGACGCAAGTCGGCTACGGCATCGGTCTGGTGCTACTGGTCCCTCTCGGCGACCTGCTCAACCGGCGCAAATTGATCGTCTGCCAAACACTGCTGTCGGCTGTGGCGTTGTTGATGATCGCGCTGGCGCCCAGCAGTGTCTGGCTGCTGCTCGGCATGACGTTGACCGGGCTACTCGCGGTGGTCACGCAGGTGCTGGTGGCTTACGCCGCCACTCTGGCGCTCCCGGCCCAGCGCGGGCGCGTGGTCGGGGTGGTCACCAGCGGCATCGTCGTCGGCATCTTGTTGGCACGCACGGTCGCCGGTGGCATGGCCGATCTGGCGGGGTGGCGAGCGATCTACTTTCTGTCAGCCGGGCTGACACTGTTGATGGCGCTACTGCTGTTTCGCGTCCTGCCCAAGGATGAATCCACGCAACCGTCGACGGGCTACATCGCACTGATCGCCTCGGTTTTCAGCCTGTTCAAAGAAGAACCGGTGCTGCGCCAACGCGCGATCCTCGCCCTGCTGACCTTCGCCAGTGCGATGGTGCTGTGGACGCCGATGGTGTTGCCCCTGGCCGCCCCGCCACTGTCCTTGTCGCACAGTGAAATCGGACTGTTCGGACTAGCCGGCGCTGCCGGTGCACTGGCAGCCGCACGCGCCGGGCATCTGGCGGATCGCGGTCTCGGGCAATGGGTCAGCGGTCTTTCGCTGTTGCTGATGCTCGCTTCATGGCTGCCGATCGCCCTCACCCAATCCTCGCTGTGGGCGCTGCTGCTCGGCGTGATCACCCTGGATCTGGGCTTGCAAGCCGTGCACGTCACCAGCCAGAGCATGATCTACAGCGTGCGCCCTGAAGCGCAAAGCCGCCTCACCGCCGGTTACATGCTGTTCTACTCGATCGGTAGCGCGCTCGGTTCAATCGGCTCGACCGCGATGTATGCGTGGGCCGGCTGGATCGGCGTGTGCCTGCTCGGCGCGGCCATCAACGCCGTGGCGCTGGCTTACTGGTGGCTGACCCTGAAAAGCGGCGCACCGGCACGATGCGCCGCTCAAGCGGGTTAGGTGCGATCGCGACCGCGCAACATGCTGTCGAGCACCTCGTCGCGGCGGACCCAGCCATGAAACAGCGCCGCTGCCAGGTGCAGCAGCACCGTCAGGAACAGCAGATAGGCCAGATAGCCGTGAGCCTTGCGCAGAAACGCGAACAACTGCGCATCGGCCGGAACGATCGCTGGCAACTGCAACGTTGTGCTGAGCATCACCGGTTCACCCGAGGCGCTGATCATCGCCCAACCGAGCAACGGCAACACCAGCATCAACGCGTACAGCAACAGATGCGAAGCCTTCGCCGCCAGCACTTGCCAGCCCGGAAGATCCGCTGGCAGTGGTGGCTGGCGCGTGGTGAGCCGCACCAGCAAACGCACGATGACCAGCGCCAGAATCGCGATGCCCAGCGGTTTGTGCAGATGGATCAGCCACTCATGTCGTTCGGAAACCGAGGTGACCATGCCGGCGCCGATAAACAGCATGGCGATGATCATGACCGCCATCAGCCAGTGCAGCAGCCGCGCCAACAATGCGAAATGCGTCGGTTGGGTTCTCATGGGCGAGCCTCCTGTTTAGCGGCGGGCAACTGGCTGACTTCGCTGGTGCGACGCAAGTAGGAATTGGCGTAACCGGCGGAACGCGCCGCGAGCAATGGGTCGGCGGAACCTTGGATCCCGGCCGGCAGCACCAGCGGGTCATAGTTGATATCACGGCATTCGCCGCTCAGTTGCGGCTGGGTTTTTTCCAGCACCAGCGTGCCCGCGTTCAACACTTTGCGCCCCTCGGGCCAGGTCTTGCTGGCGTCGTTTACCGGGTCCTCCGGACTGGCCAGGGTGATATTCAACTGAAAGCGCAGCGGCGCCGCCGCCAATCGTTGCACCAGATCCTTCTCGAGAAAATCGCCGCCCTCAGGCGCACTGGCGCCCGCAGCATCGCGTGCCAACGGCGTCATGCTCCAGCGCACAGCCTGTTTTTTTCCGCTGGCGTCGACCAGATAAAACGCGTTGACGCTGTTATAGGTTTCGGTGGCGTAACTGGCCGAAGGTTTGGCCGTCTTCACCCAGGTCAGAAACGGCACGGTTTCCGGATGCGAGGCGAAGAACGCCGGCACCTTCGCCGGATCAGGTTTACCGGTGGCCGGATCCGGCGACTGCGCCTGCTGCAATTGATAGAACGCCTCAGGCGTCCCGACCGGAAACACCGGCATGCTGTTCATCCCGGTACGCCACTGCTGCCCATTGGCCTGGGTGAAACGCAGCGCCAGACTGCGAATCGGCACACTGCTGTCCGGTGCATAGGGATTGCCCGCTGGCAGCGCGAAACGCCCGACCACCGGGGTCTGCGGCTCGTTGAACACCTGCGCGGTCGAAAACACCCGAGCCTCACCACTGCTCTCGAAATGGCCGATCACACACACGCCTTTGGCGTGGTTACGGCGAAACCCGGGGTGCACGCCGTTGTTCTTCTCCAACACATCGACCAGCGCTTTTGGCGTCAGACGTTGTGGGTCAAAGTTACCGTGAACGTAGGCAAACGCCCCGGCCACTGCGGCGACTACCACAGCAATGCCGCCCAGGCGCAGAACCAGACTCGCCGCACTCAGTGGCGGGCGCTGCGGCCCGCCGGGCGGTGTCGCATCGGGTGATGAACGATCAACCATGAAAAACTCCAGGGCCATCGGCCACAAGTAGGAAGAATCAGCAAGACGCACCTCGTCCGGGTTTATTCCACGCGATGGTATTTATTTTTCCGCACGTGGAATAACCTCCAACGACGAGCGTCTCCCTAGTCCACAGCGTAGTGACTAGCAGAATTTCATGAGCGAATTCGACGAACAGTTGAGAGAAATCATTCCCAGATTGCGCCGCTTTGCCGTGTCACTGACACGCAACAGCAGCAGCGCCGACGATCTGGTGCAGGCGTGCCTTGAGCGGGCACTGTCGAGTTGGGGCGAAAAACGCGCCGACGGCGACTTGCGTGCCTGGCTATTTGCGATTCTGTATCGGCAGTTTCTCGACGCCCATCGTCGCTCCCGACGCTATGCGCGCATGCTCGAATTCTTCACCGGTCGCGACGATGCCGAACCTTCGGTCGAGCGCACCGTCATCGCCCAGTCGACCCTGCAAGCCTTCGACCGCCTGCCCAGCGAACAGCGTGCCCTGCTACTGATGGTCTCGGTAGAAGGCCTTTCCTATAAAGAGGTCGCCGAGATTCTCGGCGCCCCGATCGGCACCGTGATGTCGCGCCTGTCCCGCGCCCGCCAGGCCTTGCGCCAACTCAGCGACGGCGAAATCAGCAGCCCCTCTTTGCGGATACTCAAATGATCAGCCTGCCTCCCAACGAGCGTGATTTACACGCCTATGTCGACCACCAGCTCAGCGACGCCGACCGGCGTGTGCTGGAGACCTGGCTGGCCAGTCACCCCGATGAAGCAGCGCAGGTTCGTGCCTGGCAACAGGATGCCCAGCACTTGCGCGCGGCACTCAGCGGCGCGTTGCAACAACCGGCCAATCCAGCCCTTGATCCGGCGATGATCCGCCAGCGCCGCCAGCGTCAGGCGCGGCGCCATCTGGCCAGTGCGGCGGTGTTGTTGATCGCGGTCAGCGTCGGCGGATTCAGTGGCTGGCAGGCGCGGGAAATGACCCTTGTGCGCCCGTCCATGCTGCCGATGACCGACGCCTTGCAGGCCTATCGCTTGATTGCCCAGCAAGGCATGCTGCCGGCCGATTACAAGGTCGACAGTGACGGCGACATGCAACGCTGGCTCGACCGCTATTTCACCCGGGCCAGTCGTTTGCCCGACCTGAAGGCGGCCGGATTCGAACCGGTCAGCGGACGCCTGCTCAGTACCGACGAAGGCCCGGCGGCGATGGTCATGTATGAAGATGGCAGCGGGCACAAGGTGAGTTTCTACGTGCGCCCGCCGGGACCGAAGAACACCTTTTTGCCCCGTGGGAGCCGCAGTGACGGCGACTTGCAGGCCGAGTACTGGTCGGGCGGCGGCTACAACTACGCCATGGTCAGCCCGGTTGACACGCCGGCGGCGCAACAGCTCAGGCAATCACTGCAATTCTGAACGCACCGCATAAATCCTGTGGGAGCGAGCTTGCTCGCGAAAGCGCCGGATCAGTCGCATCTTTGCTGAATGACACACCGCATTCGCGAGCAGGCTCGCTCCCACAGGGGTTCAGCGTCAGACTCAGAAACCTACGTCGAGCACCACATTGTCCAGATAAGTGCCCGCCGGCGGCGTGGTCTGGTCGGTGTAGATCTTCGCGTTGTAGTTGAAGATCTGGCTGCCCGTGCCCAGCCCGTTACCCGGATTGACCTCGGCATCGGTACTCGCCCGCCTGGCCGTGCCGACACTGCCCCAGCGCGTGGTGCCGGCGCTTTTGAAGATGTCGTAGGCCAGATAATTGCTCCCGGAAATCATCCGGCGCCGGCCGCCGACGCTCACCGCGTTCTGCCCGTCGCTCAGCCCCACGGTGTAGGCACTGCCCTTGGTGCAGGCTAGATTGATCGTCTGCCCGGTCACCGGCGTAAAAGCGCTGACCACCGGCGCGCTGCCGAAGGCAATGTTCGGCGCAGTAATCGTGCAGTCGTTGGACACCGTCAGGTTCACCGTCAACGACGTCGTGCCATTGGCGATATCGCGCCCGATGCAGATGGCACCGATGCCGATTCCGGAACAGTAATTCCAGTTCCAGAAAATGCTCAGGGTCTCGGTATACACCCCGGCGGCGACGTTGCTGCCAATGGTTGTACCGAGGTAGAGCGGCACTGTTTTCGGCGTCGTACCGTTGAGCAGGCCCAAGGCATCGATGATGCCGTTTCGCGCGAAGTCATAAGCGGTGCCGCGGGTCAGCGGGTAGCTGGTGCTGTTGTTGGCGTAGATCGTGTAACTGATGACATCACCGGTCGGCCCGACCAGACCGCCTTGCGTCGATGAAATAGTGCCCCAGAAGTGATCATTGCTGGTGAGCAGGGACAGCAGCGAACCGGTGCAGCTCAAACCTGCGTTCAGCGTGGAACTGGGCTGCGAAGTCGTGCGCACGGCAATCGAACTAAGCAAGCCGAACGCCGCAGGCGTGGTGCTGACCACCGAACAAGCGGCCTGCACCGCCCCCGGCAGCATCAGCGCCAGCGCCAATAGCCATCGCTTGAACATCATTGGCACACCAACGGCCCAAGCAACGGCACCTGATCCTGATTCAGGTCGACGCTGAACTGTGCCTGACACGTCTTGCCATCGGCCAGCGTCACCTGCAGCGAGTTCTGCGCCTGGAGGTTTTCCAGATAAACCAGCCCGTCCCACCCGACCACCGTCCGCGTGCCACTCTGCTCATGCAGCACGCCCGCGCCCAGTGGCAATTCACGCTGCTGCGCGTCGACCAGCACGATGCTCGCGGCAATCACCCGGGTCAGCGGAAACTCCAGCAAATAGCCGCTGCCACGGCGCACGGCAATGCGCTGTTCGACATTGGGGCTGCGCACGTTGGCCGGAAGATTCAGTGGGTCGATTTCATACTTGCCGCGGTAATAAGCGCTGCTCCATGGCACCAGCAGATGACCATTCTTGTCCGTCTGGCCGACCTGCTGGTTTTCGTAGCGCACCGGAATGTCGGCAAAACCATCGGTGCTGACCACTACGAAAGCGTCGTCGATACGGTTGGCGGCGAACACCTGACGGTCCATCCACACCAGCGAACCACTGGCATCGGCCCAACGGGTTTCGGCGTCGGAAGTACCGTAGACACCGGCCTGCAACTGCACCGATTGCAGACGCCAGGTGACGTCGGCCTGACGATAATCGGCGCCGTCACCCTTGGCGTAGCCCAGATTGAAACCCACGCCACCCTCGGTCGGCACCGCGCGACTGTAGTTGACCCGCTGCTGGCTCTGTCCGGTTTTACTGCGATCGCTGCTGATCGCCAGGCTGCCACGCAAATCAAACGGAATCACCAGCTGCGCCTGCACCGCCCAGTTGCTGTCGCCGATCTCGCGATTGGCCGACAGGTAGAAACTGCTGTTGCGCCACAGCGGCTTACTCCAACTGAGGTTGAGCAGCCGCGTACGCGAATCGTCCGCCGCGCGCACATCGAAGTAACCGGCGCCGAGACTGCCCCAGCGGTCGAGGTTAAGGCTCAGGGTCGCCTGTTCGCTGCGCCGGCTAAGGCTGATGTACGGGCTGTCGACCACGCTGAGGTCGGCGTATTGATCGTGACGTTGCAAGCGTTGGTAGGAAAAGCTGAAACGCTGGTTGCTGTATTGATAGCCCAGACTTACCTGCTGGCCGCCCTCGCCGTCGAAACGGCTTTGACTTACAGCGCTGTTGAGTACGCCGAAATTGCCCAGACGCAGATTGCCGCCGAGGCCGCCCAGTGTCAGCGAGTCGGCAGCTTCGACATGGCTTTCCAGGGTGAAACTGTCGCTGACGCCATACCGCAGACTGCCGGAGGTGACACCCGGGCCATAGTTGAAATCCTTCAAACCGTAGTCGCGGCGCAACGTACCGGCGGCCACGGAAAAATCGCTCAAGCCTTTTTGCAGCAAGGTGCTGGTGACATAGAACGGCACCGTGGTCGACACCTGCCGACCGAGCGCATCAGTGGTCACTACGACGGCTTCGCCCGCACCGTTGATGAACGGAATATTGGTCAGCGTGTACGGCCCGGGCTGTAAATCTGCGCTGCTGGACTTGTAGCCATTGATGAACAGATCCACCGAGGACGGCACCGCCGCTTCGCCGGCAAATTGCGGCAACGGATAGGTCACCAGATCCGGTCGTACCGCAAAATCCCGCGAGAACTGCACGCCGCCCAAGCGCACCGAACTGCTCCACGGCAAAGCACCGCTGATCACGTCACCGGCCTCGTAGGTGAGCATTCGCTCGTCGTCGGAGTAACGCCACGTGGTGTCGTAACGCAGGTAGCCGTTGTCCAGCGTGTTGAGCGAATCACCGGACAAGGTTTGCCGGTATTGCCCGGTGTTGGACAGCGTGCCCCAACTGTCGAACAGCCGCACTTCGTTCCACGCCGCCAGATAGGTGCCGGCATCGTCGGTGTCGTTGAGGTACAGGTCATAGTTGAACAGCGCGCCGAAACTGCTCAGCGCCGGGGTGCGCGGGTAAGCCTGACGGTTGCCAATGAATTGTTCCGGCAGCCAGTCCGGCGGCACGTCCAGCAGCAAGCGCTGACCGACGCTGTCGTAGTCACTGTGCAGCCCCGCAAGGCTGTCGAGATCGACCTCGGCGCCAAGGCTGTCAGGCAGTTTCATACCGGTTTCGCGCAACGCCGTCGTCGGCACGAACAAGCGTCCGTCGCGCTGCTGCACCGCCACCACTCGCCCGGTATTCATCTGGTTGACCACGAGTTCCAGAAACAACTGTGCATCACTCACGGCCTCCATGCCGCTGGGAGGCGGCGGCAGATCGGCGGCCCCGGATGGTTGAATGAACATCAGGCAACACGCGCCGGTGATGAGCCACAACGGACGCTGAATACGGCGAACCCGTCCCGGGCTCATACGCGTTTTACGTCCGTCAATGGACTGAATCCTCCTGATACCGCTTTAGCCGCCGCCAGATGTCTGCGCTACGACTCACTCACCTGGCGGGCGTGATGCTCTGCACCTGTGCCGCGCCATTTACTCGTACCTGCAACGCCGAATCATTGGTCAGCGGCGTCGGTGCCGGCCAGCGCATCACTGCGCCGGGCAGCACGTAACCCAACAGCCCTTCGGCCAATGGTTTGCTCTGCCCAGCCTGTTTGATTGCCACGTCGGTCAATCGCGCATGCACCGCGCCCTGATTGCGCACTTCGACATAAGGCTTGCCGTCCACGGCCACCGTGCGCCAGCTCAACTGCGGCAGCCCGACACCCTTGGGATCGCGCGCGCGGGTGCTGTCTTCTTTGCTCCATAGCCCGGCGCCATAGGCAAACAGCGGCACCGAGTAGCGCATCTGGAAGCGGATCGCCGCAGCGGTTTTGCCGCCGTCAGCGCTCGCAGGTTGTGCGGAAGGAATCTCGTCGATGATGATCCGGTAGGCCAATTCCTGTCCCGGCGGCACTTCTTTTGTCCGGGTCAGACGCACCAATTGTTTCTGCCCCGGCTCGATTTTCGCCACCGGCGGGCTGCCGATGACGTCGCGCTGGTTCTGGTATTGCTCGGCGAAACCACTCTGGCTCCAGCCGAACACGCGGATCTGCAGATTGGCGGTTTCGCTGCCGCGGTTCTCCAGCCAAAGCGCACTGGCCTGCTGATCAGCCTCCAGCACCGGATCGATCGGCCAGATCAGCACCGAACTGGCCGCGTGTGCCTGGCTTGCCCCAAGCATGACCAACGTCCACATCCCGCAGCGCACGAAGGAATGCCGTGAAGTAACTAACCCCATAAAAACCTGCTCCTTGTCGGCCATTCAACTTCGCCTTACCACGACAGTTGCACCTGCAACACGTCGCTGTACGTCCCCCCAGGCTGATTGCCCGGCAATTGCACCTGACCGTAAATCGGCAGGTTGATGTTGTTCGCATCGCTGTAGGCCACCGCCACACTCTGGCCGATGCCCAGGCTCTGGCTGTACGCCGCATCGCGAAACAGTGCATACGCCACCCGTGCGCTGCCGCTGTTGACCTGCATGTGCCGGCCACTGCTGTTGTACTGGCCGCCATCGACACTCATGTTCAGCGTCACACCCGGCGTGCATTGCAACTGCACGCCACCGGTCAGCGCGACCTCCACGGTGCCGGTGGCCAGTGCCGAACGCGAACCGAAATTCAGCCCGCCATAGTTCGACACCCCGCCCACCACCAGACACCCGGCAGTGACCGTGGCGCTGACCTGAAAGCTCTGGCTCGTCGCTGCGGTCAGCGGCAGCGGCGCACTGCCCGCACAGAGCAGGAGCAGCGCGGCACAGCCTTGGCGGCGCATGGCATCAGAACGTCAGTTCAACAGCGACGGTGTCGGTGTAAGTCCCCGCCGGCAAACCGGCCTTGCCCACCGCCTGACCGTAGATGTTCACTGTCTGCGCGACCCCGGTGCTGGCGGCGAGGTTGATCGTCCCGTCAATCGCCAGTAGCTGCGAGTGCCCGGCGTCGGTGTACAAGTCGTACGGCACATAATTGGCGACACCGTCGTACAGCGCTCGTGTACCGCCCGGCGACATTCCGTCGTGGGCACCGGCGCGCACTTTGACCGTCGGCGTGGTGCCGCTGGAGCAGAGAATCGACAGCGCCCCGCCGCCACCGCCCAACACTTGCCCGGTGGCGGTGGTGAACAGGCTGTTGGCAGTGCCGAAGTTCAACGCACCGAAGTTCAGACCGGTGGAACCGCCGGCACCGTTGACCTGACAACTGCTGATCAGAATCAGGCTGGAGGTGATCTGGCCGGTGACCGTGGTGGCGGCGTTGGCACTGGAAACCAGCGCCAGGCCGAGCAGCGACAAACCTATCCTTGATGCAAACGTACGCATGGTGTCCGTCCTCTACGGGGTTACCAGTCGAGCGTCACCGTCAGGGTGTCGGTATAGACCCCAGCCGGTAACGCGCGGGTATTCGCCACCACCGAGCCAAATACCGGAATGGGTATCTGCGCACCGCTGGTGACAGCGAAATTGTGTTGCTGGCCGATGCTGTAGCTCCGGGCGCCGGAGGGATCGACGAATAGCTGATAGGGAATGGTCTGGCGGCCATTGCTCAGGCGCCGGGTGTTGCCGTCACCGTGGGTGCCGCCGTCAATGGTGACGGTGAAACCGGTGACTGAAGGGTTGCAGGCGACGTTGAGTTTGCCGCTGCTGTCGCCATCCAGGCTGGCCTTGATCGGTGCATTCCAGGTAGGCCCCTGAAGGCCGAAATCGAGGGTGCCAAGGGCGCTGACCGGGCTGGCGGGGTCACTGGTGTTGGTGACTTCGCAGCCGGCAATCAGGATCAGCCGCGCATTGATCTGCCCGCTCATCGCCGCTTGCGCCTCGTCTGCGAGCAATGCCAGCGTACCTGCCGCCACCACCATCCAGTGTTTGCCTGTCATCGTGCCCGTCCCTGCTCCTTTACGCTGACTCAATCACCGCGCTCATCGTTGAGCGCCTTCCTTGTGCACCCGCGTCCACCGGGTGCTTGTTGAAACCGCGCTCACCAGGTGACTGTCACCCTGACCAGATCCGAATAACGGCCGACTCTTGGAACCTCAGCCAACTGCTCGATCCGCGCGTACAGCGGTAATTCCACCGTGCCGCTGTCCGGCACCCGCCCGCTGACCGGCACATCCACCATCAGCGGCAGCCGTCGCGCCGCGTCCTGATACAAGCGGTATGGAATCGGCTTGCTGCCCGTCGTCCCCGCCATGTAGCGGACTTCGCCGACACCGCCGTGCAAACCGCCGTCGACACGCATCTGGTACGGCGTGTCCGGATTGCACTCCAGCCGTGGCAGACGTTGATTGGTCAACGCTGCCGACAACGGCCCGGCCGGATCATCGAGACGCGCAGTGCTGCCGAAGTCGAGCACGCCCAATTGCTCGATACCGGCGTCACGTTGCCGGCCTACCAACTGGCAGCCGCGCTGCACATCGACGCGCACTTCGACCTGAAGATCCGCCGCATGAACCGGCGCAACGAGTGCCCCCAGCAGCCCCATGACCACATGTACCTTCACTGCGCCGTTCCTTGTCAGTGATCGCTTGCGACGTCGTTTCTGTGATTGAGGTTAGCAACGGTCGACGATTCCGCCAGTTAATTGGATCCAGGCATCGTCCGGGATATGTTTCGAAAGATTGGCAACAGGGCGCACCCTGTCGCTAAAAATAGCTGTACGTGCCACACAAATTTGTTCAATAACCGCCCACTCTCGATGCATCGCAGTGGCTGCCCAGGTTGGCGCCTGGTTACACTGTGTCGCCGCGCTTCCGGGAGGCGGTTTTGACGAACACGGAGACGCCCACAGTGCCTGCCCACCCGCCGAAACGATCGCGACTGATCCAGCGCTGGCCGGCGTTGCGCCGCTGGTTCGGCAAGGGTCTGCCGGCCAGCGCCGGGCATGACGCCAGTGCCCAGTCGATCCGCGACTACTTCGGGCACAAGGCCAGCGGTCAGGGTTACACCCTCAGCCACAGCCAGCAGCGCGTCATCGATTGCATGGCGCAGCAGGCCAGTTTGCTGTTTGGCGCCAGCCGCCGAAGCGCGCCAAGCCTATACCTGTTCGGCGCCGTCGGACGCGGCAAGAGCTGGTTGCTCGACGGCTTTTTTCAAGCGCTGCCGATCACCCAGAAACGGCGTCTGCATTTCCATCAGTTCTTCGCACAATTGCATCAAGGCATGTTCAAACATCGCGAGCAGGACGATGCCCTCGAAGTGACTCTCGACGAACTGCTTCAGGATTGTCGGGTGCTGTGTTTCGACGAGTTTCATGTGCATGACATCGGCGATGCCATGCTCATTACCCGGTTGTTCAAGGCGTTGTTCAAACGGCGGATTCTGCTGCTGGTGACCTCCAACTATGCGCCGGAAGGGCTGCTGCCCAACCCGCTCTACCACGCCCGGTTCAAACCGGTGATCGAGCTGATCAATACGCACATGCAGGTGATGGAAGTCGGCGGCCCGCACGATTACCGCAGCCAGGCGCGTCACTCTGCACATCAGATATTTACCCAAGGACATTATGTGTGGCCTGCCACGCCCGCACAGCGCGCCGCGCTGGAGCTGCCGCCCGCAGACGCGCCAGCCATCAAGTTAGCGGTCGGCACCCGGCAGTTTCAGGCGCGGTTGTGTGACGGGCGGCGGGTCGGTTTTACCTTCAACGATCTGTGTGAACAGCCAACGGCGGTCATGGATTATCTGGAGCTGTGCCGACGTTTCGATCGCTGGATCATTGATGACCTGCCGGAACTGGCGGAGTGCTCGATCGCCGGGCAACAGCGTTTCATCAACCTGATCGACGTGCTGTACGACCAGGACAAACATCTGACGCTGCTCGGCCGGCTGCCCTTGAGTGAAAGCCTGGACGGCCATGCCATTGATCTGGCGCGCACGCGCAGTCGCTTGGGGCAGTTGCAAGAAGTGCATGGGACGATCTGAGCACGCCATTCCCCTGTGGGAGCGAGCCTGCTCGCGAAAGCGCCCTATCAGTCAAAACATCAGCTTCTGACACTCCGCTTTCGCGAGCAGGCTCGCTCCCACCAAGGGCAACTGAAGTTTCACTTCCTATCCAATTCAAATCCGGGCTTTGCCGTTATCATGTCGCCCATTCCCAGCGCCCCAGCGGCGCTCCCCTGATCAAAGCGAACACCAACATGCACACCCTTGCTCAATTGCGCGCCGGCGAGTTGTCGGGCATTACGCGTCTGGATCTGTCCTGTGGACTGACCGAGTTCCCGCGCGAGATTTTCGACCTGGCCGACACCCTGGAAATCCTCAACCTCAGCGGCAATCAATTGAGCAGCCTGCCCGATGACTTGCACCGTCTGACGCGCCTGCGCGTACTGTTCTGCTCCGATAACCCGTTCACCGAACTGCCAGCCTGCCTCGGTCAGTGCGCGGCCCTGACGATGGTCGGTTTCAGAGCCAATCGCATCGTCAACGTACCCGCTGCAGCTCTGCCGCCCCAGCTGCGCTGGCTGATCCTGACCGACAACTGCCTCGAAAACCTGCCGAGCGAGCTCGGTGAACGCCCTGCCCTGCAAAAACTCATGCTGTCCGGCAACCGTCTGCAAACGCTGCCGCCCTCGCTGAGCAACTGCCATCGACTGGAACTGCTGCGCCTCTCTGCCAACCGTCTGAGCGAACTGCCGCAGTGGCTGCTCGCGCTGCCGAGCCTGACCTGGCTGGCTTACGCCGGTAACCCGCTGGAAACCGAGGCGGACGCTGCCGCGCTTGAGGCGACGGCGCAAATCCCCTGGTCAGCGCTGCGTCTGGAACAACGACTGGGTGAAGGCGCCTCGGGGGTGATTTCCCGGGCGAGCTGGCAGCGCGACGATGGCTCAGTGACGCCGGTCGCGGTGAAACTGTACAAAGGTGAAATGACCAGCGACGGCTCGCCGCTGCACGAAATGAATGCCTGTATCACCGCAGGCCTGCATCCCAACCTGATCCGTGTCGAGGGGCGTATCAGTGACCATCCTGACGACCAGCAAGGATTGGTGATGCAGTTGATCGATCCGTCTTTCCGCAATCTCGCCGACCTGCCAAGCCTGGCGTCCTGCTCGCGGGATGTTTACGCCGAGGATTGCCGGTTCACTGCCGAGGTCGCGCTGAACATCGCCAAAGGCATCGCTTCGGCAGCGGAACATCTGCATCGGCAAGGCATCACCCACGGCGATCTCTACGGGCACAACATTCTGTTGAACGAGCGCGGCGATTGCCTGCTCGGGGATTTTGGCGGGGCGTCGTTCCACGCTGTCGACGACACGCAGGAAACGCGCGCGCTGCAACGCATTGAAGTGCGTGCGTTCGGGATTTTGCTGGGGGAATTGCTGGCGCGCATCGACTCGGGGTTGAGTGATGAACTGCGTGCGGAGCTTGAAGAGCTGGAGCGGCGTTGCTGTCAGGCGGATGTGCTGGCGCGGCCGGGGTTCGGAGAGGTCATGAAGAAACTTGAAGATCTGTGACCGCTGCGCGGTCAATCGCGAGCAGGCTAGCTCCAACACTGGATCTGTGGTGTTCACAAATCCCCTGTGGGAGCTAGCCTGTGCGCGATGAGGCCATCACTGACGCCGCCGATCAGCCCGCCAGACCGACAAACATGTCCTGCACGTCATCATGGTTGTCGAGGCCTTCGAGGAACGCTTCAACTTCAGCCATCTGCTCGTCACTCAAACCGCTGACCGGGTTCTTCGGCTGGTAGCCGAGCTTGGCCGACAGCACGGTGAAGCCTTGTTCTGGCAGCGCTTTCTGCACCGAGTCCAGATCAGTAGGGTCGGTCACGAACAGCGTTGCGCCGTCTTCGCCCGGCTCGAAATCCTGAGCACCGGCTTCGATCGCGGCCATTTCCGGATCGGCGTCCGGGGTGTCCGGCGAGGCTTCGATCATGCCAACGTGGTTGAAGTCCCAGGCCACGGAGCCTGAGGCACCCAGTTGGCCTTTACGGAACGCCACACGGATTTCGGCGACGGTACGGTTGATGTTGTCGGTCACGCACTCGACGATCAGCGGCACCTGGTGCGGGGCGAACCCTTCGTAGGTGACGCGATGGTATTGCACGGTTTCACCCAGCAGACCGGCGCCTTTCTTGATCGCGCGGTCCAGGGTTTCTTTTGGCATCGAGGCTTTCTTGGCCTGTTCGACCACCAGACGCAGGTGTGCGTTGGTGGCGGTATCGGCACCGTTGCGGGCAGCGATGGTGATTTCCTTCACCAGTTTGCCGAAGATCTTGCCCTTGGCGTTGGATGCCGCTTCTTTGTGTTTAACCTTCCACTGTGCGCCCATTACTCACTCTCTTGATCTGTGGCGCCGAGACATCTATTGGCCGACGCGTGGCGCCAAGTTTATACGGCCTAAAGTCGGCAATCGACCAAAAAAATGCGATGCAGAATCGACTTCTTCACCAGACCTTGTAGGGCGATTCTGAAAAACGCCTTTGACATGACCATTCAACGCTACGGTTTCGTACCCTCTCAGGCCCGTATTGCCTGACAGAGCCTGTTCGAATGCTCAATGACAAGGAAAGTCCTTTTACCCTGACCCTGACCGACAGCGGTTTGTGCCTGCCAGTGGTGCGCTTTCACGGCGAGGAAGCGCTCAACCAGCCCTACCGCTTCGAGATCGAAATGATCGGCCTGGCCCCCGCCGTGGCGCCGGGTATATTCCTGCACCAGCCGGCCTTTCTGCGTCTGGACGACCAGCATGGGGTTCACGGCATGATCGACAGTGCCAGTTGCGAACATCGCGGTACGCACCGGATCGGCTATCGACTGACTGTTGTGCCGCGTTTGCAAAGGCTGGCCGAGCCGAGCAAACGGCGCGTGTTCGTGCAACGTAGCGTGCCGCAGATTCTCCAGCAGTTGCTCACGGACAATGCCCTGCCCGTTGATGGTTACCGGATTGAAATGACCGTCGGTCAATACCCGATCCGGCCATTTTGCATCCAGTACGAAGAAAGCGATCTGGCGCTGCTGCACAGGCTTTGTGAGGAAGAAGGCATTCACTACCACTTTGAACACCGGGTGGACGGGCACATTGTCGTGTTTGCCGATGACAGCCTGACCCTGCCGCAAGAGCCGGTGCTAATGGCGTTCAAGGCGTGCGAGCAGACGCCATCACCCTGTGTCAGTTCGCTGTACCAGCATCACCACGCAGCGCCGATCGCCACACTGCATGCCGTGCGTAATCGAGGGCAGCAGGCAGTCCGCAACGATGCCGCCAACCACATCACGGCCAATCCCTTGCCGCCGATACCTTCTGCTGAACAACGTCACCACGAACAACGCAGCCGGCGGCATCTGGAGCGGCAACGCTGCCAACATCGCACGATCAACGGCCGCAGCGACCGGGTCGGTTTGCTCAGTGGGCATCTGCTACAAGTGTCGCAACATCCGATCAGCCACTTCAACGAACAATGGCGGCTCACCGCGATACGCCATCACGGGCAACACCCGTCGATTCTTGACCCGACACCGCCCCTGCACCGCTACCACAACGATTTCACCGCCCAGCCCTGGTCCAGCGATTTTCGTCCTGCGCTCAAACAAGCCCGCCCGTGCATTGCCGGGTATCAACTGGCACAGGTGCTCGGGCCTGCCGGGCAACCGGCGCAGCTTGATGAGGAGGGTCGCGTCGCCGTCAGGCTGTGGCCTTCTGAACACCCGCAAACACCGGATGACGACGCGATCTGGCTGCCCATCGCCATGACGCAGGCCAATGGCCGAATAGCTCTGGAAGAACTGCCCTGCGCCGGCAGCGAAGTGTGGGTGAGTTTCCTCGACAGCGATCCCGACCGGCCGATTCTGTGTCTGGGCAACTCACGCAAGTCCACGCCTCGCGAATCACCGTCCACCCGCGACAGCGACAACAGCTTGTTGCTCGACTGGCTGCTCAACAGCGACGCTCGCTAGCCCCGATCTACAGGAGCAAGCAGTGCTTCAAGCTTTGTCAGCCTTGCCCGCCGCTGCGGCGAATTTCGCCAGGCGCACGTCGAGATGCCGGGGACGCCGCCCATGATCCTCGGCGCGTTCCTTGCGACGGATGGCGTTGCGCACCATCAACGAGCCGAGGTAACGGATCGGCTCCGGCGGGAAATAGCCCAGTGGCCCGTTGACCAACGGCGAGCGCGTCCACGGGTTGTCCAGGCCTTGCACCAGCGAAGCGAGAATCTGTCCGCCCATATGGCACGGGCCGACGCCGCTGCCCGAATAGCCGAAACCGTAAAACACGTTGCCCGCGCTGCTCATCTGGCCGAAGAACGGCAAACCGGTGACCGAGCGATCCGACGGACCGTTCCAGGTGGCATCGACTTTCACATCGGCGAAGGCCGGGAAGAAGTCGGCGAGGCTGTTTTTCAGCAGGCCGGCATAAGGCGATGGCTGATCGAATACCGGCAGCATGCGCCCGCCAAACGCGAAGGTGTTGCCACCTTTGCCGAGCATGATCCGGCCGTCCGGAGTGTTGTGGTAGTAGTGCACGAAAATCCGCGAATCGAGCACAGTGACGCCGCTGGTCAGGCCGATCTGCTGCAACAGATCCGGACGCGGTTCGGTGATCAGCATGTCGCTGGAAACAATCGCCACGCTGCGTTCGAACTGTGGAAAAGCACGGGCCATCCAGGCATTCATCGCCAGCACCACGCGATCGGCAACGATGCTGCCTTGCGGCGTCTGCAGGCGCGCCGGGCGCCCCTCCTCCAGCCCGGTCATTGCCGTGTTTTCGTGAATCCTCACACCCAATTGCAATGCCACCCGACGCAAGCCGCGCACCAGTTTGCCCGGCTGCACACTGGCCGCCGCTGGCGAGAACCAGCCTTCCAGATGCTTGCTCGAACCGGCCATGCGCTGCACATCGGCCACTGGACGCTGGCTGAACGAGTTGATGCCATTGCGTTCCAGTGCGGCAATTACCGCGTCGGTCGAGCCGACTTGCGCGCGGTTGGTCGCGGTGTACAGCGTGCCGTCGAGGCGGTAATCGGCATCGACGCCGTACTGCTCACAAAACTCGCCGATCGCATGGATGCTGCGTTCCGATTCCTTGACCAGGCGCACCGCTTCCTCGACGCCAAACAGGCGCTCAAGGGTGAAATATTTTGCCGACCACGACAGCGCACAACCACCGTTGCGCCCACTGGCGCCGGCGCCGCAAATGTCCGCTTCGATCAGCAACACATCGAGTTCGGGGTTCTGTTGCTTGAGCATGATCGCCGTCCACAACCCGGTGTATCCGCCGCCGACGATGCACACGTCGGTGCGGACTTCGCCCTGCAACGGCGGGCAGGTTTGCGAAGTGTCGGCCTGCAAGGCCTGCTCCAGCCAAAACGGTCTCATGTTTTTCTCCAGTCAGTTGGCCACGCCACAGCCTGCCGCGAACGCCGCAGCAGGCCGCGAGGCAAAGGGTTTCAGGAACGCAGGGGCTTGATCGTCAGCGGGCAATTGGGGATTGAGGCGCGCGGTTCCATCACGCCAACCGGGCGGCTGTTCCAATGCGGAATCAGCACCAGCGCCGAGAACAGCGCACAACCGGCGAAGACGATGAACACCGTCACCGAGTCGAAGTAACCCGGCAGCAAACCGCCGAGTACCGCACCGACCGAGCCGCAGCCGTTGACGAATCCGGCAGCGGTGGCGCCGGCCTTGGCTTTGCCGAAGTCGATTGCGGCGGCACCGCTGATCATCGAATCCGGGCCATACAGGGTCAGGCCCATGACGAACAGCAGCGCGACCACCAGCAGCACACTGCCGCTTTGCAACGCGGCCATGAACAGCGCCAGCGTCACGGTGAGCAAGAGCAGACTGATCACGCACGCTGGCATGCGCCGGGCACCAAAGAGTTTGTCCGAGGCCAGCCCGATCAGGATCGGCCCGAGCAACCCGGCCAGTTCAAACGAAGTGGGGATGATCGCCGCGCCAACCTTGCCGACACTGGGCATCTGTTCAAAGACAATCACCGGCCCCCACAACAGAATCGCGTAACGCGCCGGTTTCAGCATGAAATACGCCAGGCCCAGCACCAGCACCGTGCGGTTACGGAGGATTTCCTTTAACGGCTCCCAGACGCTGAGTTTGCTGTTGGCTTCGGTTTCTTCCGCAGTCAATTCAGGTTCCGGCTCAACCGCCGGCAAGCCGACGTCTTCCGGTTTGTTGCGCTGGAAGATAAAGAACAACACCGCCACGACGGCGACCACCGCGGCACTGGAAATGAACGCCGCGTGCCAGGTGCCCATCAAGGTATACGCCCACCAACCGGCAAATGGCGAAGCCACCAGACCACCAAACGCGTAGCAAGAACTCCATAACCCGAGTACCCGTCCGCGCTGCTGGGACGGAAAGAAACTGCCGAGGTTTTTGCACAGCCCCGACCATCCGGTGGACTGCGCCAGCCCCTGAATCAGCATGCAGGTAGCGAAGATCGGCAACGTGGCGAAACTGCCCATCACTAACGCCGCTGCGGCGGAAATCAGCAAACCGCCGAGCACCACAACTCGCGGGCCAAAGCGGTCGGCGAGCATGCCCCAGGTGAACTGGCCGAGGGCATAAGCCGCCAGATAAATGGCATCGAGGTTGGCCATGGCCATTTTGTCGAGCATGAAGGTCGGGTCTTCAGCGATGCCGAGTTTGGCCACCGAAAAGGCTTTGCGGGTGAAGTAGAACGCGGCGTACGCCAGCCAGGTAATCGCGAAAATCTGCATGCGCCAACGCGCAATGGTGCCGATGTGCTTGTTCATGGTGGTTCTGACCTCAGGGTGTGAGTGTGCCGGCAGAATCGTTAAGCAAAACGCCTGTGTTTTTATTGTTGAGCACTGCGATATCGCTCTATCCCTCTGGCGATACCGGTCAGATGAGTCCTGCTGTTGCACCCACAGGCTCATGACCAACCCTGCTGTCCGAACGGCCAGTCAGCGATGGCGTGAGCGGATCAAAGCAATTACTGTTTAATAAATAAAATCGATTTATCGTATTTCAAACATAAGCTCAGCTTGTTACTGACTTAACGATCAGGTGACTTCATGTCGGTTTCCCACGCCCAACTCAAAGCCTTCCACGCCGTGGCCGTGCATGGAAGCTTCACCAAAGCCGCCGAGCGCCTTTTTCTGACGCAACCGGCGATATCCGACCAAGTGCGCAAACTCGAAGAGCGTTTTGGCGTGCTGCTGTTTCACCGCAATAAACGTTCCGTGCGCCTGACCGATCTCGGTGAACGGCTATTGGCGATTACCCAGCGGCTGTTTGTGATTGAAGCTGAAGCGCAAGAGTTGTTGCAGGAATCCCAGGCGTTGCAGACCGGCAGCCTGATTCTCGCAGTGGACGCACCGGTACACGTGCTGCCGCAGATCGCCCGGTTCTGCGAGCGCTATCCGGGAATCAGCGTGAAGATCGAAACCGGCAACACCGATGAATCGCTGTTTCGCCTGTTCAACTATCAGGCGGATTTGGCCCTGCTCGGGCGTGATGTCAGTGATGAGCGCTTGCTCTGTGTACCGCTGCGCAATGATCCGATGGTGGCGTTCGTGTCGCGCAATCATCCGTGGGCCGAGCGTGAATCGATCTGCCTGGCAGATCTGGATGACACGCCGCTGGTGTTGCGTGAGCACGGTTCGGTGACGCGGCAGACGCTGGAAGAGGAAATGGCCCGGGCGGGGTTTCGTATTCGCCCGGCGATTCAGGTGGAGGGACGGGAAGCGGCGCGTGAGGCGGTGGTGGTCGGGATTGGTGTTGGCGTTGTTTCGGCGGCGGAGTTTGGTGCGGATTCACGGGTGTGTGCGTTGCCGATTGTCGATTGCACCCGACGATTGACGGAGACGCTGGTGTGCTTGCGTGAGCAAAGCAATCGGCGGGTGGTGGCGACGTTTCTCGATATGGTTCGCGACAGCCTTGTGTGAACCATCCTGATCGTTCCCACGCTCTGCGTGGGAATGCCTCAACGGACGCTCCGCGTTCGCTTTGGATGGGACGCAGAGCGTCCCGGGCTGCATTCCCACGCAGAGCGTGGGAACGATCACCGGGCGGCGGGTGCAAGGCCAAAGAACGCCTGAATCAAGCGCAACTCCCGCCGCCGCTCCATGCAGCCGATCATGTGCCGGTTCACCAGCCCGGCCCCGACAATCGGAATCGCCACCACGCGCGGGTCATGGCTGACCTCAACCGATGACACCACGCCAACGCCCAACTCGGCAGCGACGGCCTCGGTCACTGCCTCACGGCTGTCCAATTCCAGCAACACGCGCGGATGGATCGATGCCTGCCCACAGGCGTCATCAAACGTACGCCGGGTGATTGAACTCGGCTCGCGCAGCACCATGATCACTTGATCCAGCTCCTTGAGCTTCACTTCCCCGGTGCGAATCGCCCACGGGTGCCCTGCCGGCACCAACGCGCAAATCCGTGATTCGCTCAATGCTTGCAGATGCAGGCCTTTGCGCGGCTCCACTTCGGTCAACACCGCCACATCGGCGTGTTCCGACAGCAACGCTGCGAGGGTTTCCTGGGCATTGCCCAAACGCAGATTCACGGTGATCCCGGGATACCGCGCGCGCAGGCTGGCGAGCATCGGCATGACCATGTGCGGCCCGTCCGCCGCCACTTCCAGCCGTCCGGTCAGCAACTGCCGGTTGGCCTCCAGCATCGTCTGCGCCTCTTCTGCGAGGCCGAACATCGCGCGGGTGATCGCCGCGAGTTTGGTGCCCTCTTCGGTCAGTTCCACCCGTCGCGCGGTGCGCCGCAGCAGGGTGATCTGGTAGTGCTCCTCCAGCGCCTTGATGTGCCCGGTAACCGCCGGCTGGCTGATGAACAAGCGCGCGGCGGCGCGGGTGAAGCTGCCTTCACGGGCCACGGCGTCGAACGCACGGAGCTGGAACAGGTTCATGAATAACTCTCGCTGATGGCTGGCATAACAACAAACAATTTGATTGATGCAACGGCGAATTGCAACGTATGCCCCGTAGCTTCATCCCCCAGCGCAATCCGAGGACACACGAATGAGTATCGCCGAACCCATCCTGCTCACTCCCGGCCCATTGACCACTTCGGCCCGCACCCGCCAGGCGATGATGGTCGACTGGGGGTCATGGGATGACCGCTTCAACCAACTGACCGCCAGCCTCTGCGAACAATTGCTGGCGATCCTCAACGGCGGCGCAACGCACCACTGCGTACCGTTACAGGGCAGCGGCACCTTCGCCGTCGAAGCGGCCATCGGCACTTTGGTGCCACGTGACGGCAAAGTGCTGGTGCTGATCAACGGTGCCTACGGCAAGCGTCTGGCGAAGATTTGCGAAGTGCTCGGCCGCTCGTTCAGCACTTTTGAAACGGCTGAAGACGAACCGACCACCGCCGCCGACGTCGACCGCCTGCTGCGCGCCGACAGCGACATCACTCACGTCGCGCTGATCCATTGCGAAACCAGCACCGGGATTCTCAATCCGCTGGCGGAGATTGCCGAGGTCGTCCAGCAACACGGCAAACGCCTGATCATCGATGCCATGAGTTCCTTCGGCGCACTGCCAGTGGATGCGCAGAAAGTGCCGTTCGACGCGCTGATCGCCGCGTCCGGCAAATGCCTGGAAGGTGTACCAGGGATGGGGTTTGTCTTCGCTCGCAAAGAGGCGCTGGCCGCCGCTTCCGGCAATTCGCATTCGCTGGCAATGGACCTGTATGACCAGCACGCCTACATGATGAAAACCGGGCAATGGCGTTTCACCCCGCCGACCCACGTGGTCGCGGCGCTGCACGAAGCGCTGCTGCAATACAACGAAGAAGGCGGCCTGCCGGCGCGGCATGCGCGCTACGCCGCCAACTGTCAGGCGCTGATGGAAGAAATGGGCAAGCTCGGTTTGCGCAGCTTTCTGCCAGCGGCGATTCAGGCGCCGATCATTGCCACGTTCCATGCGCCGCAGGATCCGCGCTACCAGTTCAAGGATTTCTACGAACGCGTGAAGGCCAAGGGTTACATCCTTTATCCCGGCAAATTGACCCAGGTCGAGACCTTCCGCGTCGGCTGCATCGGCCATGTCAGCCCGGACGAAATGCGCCAGGCCGTGGCAGCGGTCGGCGAAGTGCTGCGCGAAATGGAAGTGTTAGAGATCTAAAACCCATCCTTAATCCCTGTGGGAGCGAGCTTGCTCGCGAATGCGGTCGCACATTCAACATAGATATCGACTGATCCGACGCCTTCGCGAGCAAGCTCGCTCCCACATTTGAATTGCATTGCCAACTCAGGAATTTGATCAACATGAACTACGTCAATCCAAACAAGCTGCAAGCCGCGATCCTCGACTGGGCCGGTACCGTGGTCGATTTCGGCTCGTTCGCGCCAACCCAGATCTTCGTCGAAGCCTTCGCCGAGTTCGACGTGCAGGTCTCCATCGAAGAAGCCCGTGGCCCGATGGGCATGGGCAAATGGGACCACATCCGCACCCTCTGCAATCAGCCGCAAGTGGCCGAGCGTTATCGCAAGGCGTTCGGCCGCACCCCGACCGATGACGACGTCACCGCAATCTACGAGCGTTTCATGCCGCTGCAGATCGAGAAGATCGCCGAGCACTCGGCGTTGATTCCCGGTGCCCTGGAAACCATCGCCAATCTGCGTCAGCAAGGGATCAAGATCGGTTCCTGCTCCGGTTATCCGAAGCAAGTGATGGACAAGGTCGTCGAACTCGCCGCCACCAATGGCTACGTCGCTGACCACGTGGTTGCCACCGACGAAGTGCCGAATGGTCGCCCATGGCCGGCGCAGGCGCTGGCCAACGTGATCGCGCTGGGCATCGACGATGTCGCGGCGTGCGTGAAGATCGACGACACCGTGCCGGGCATCCTCGAAGGCCGCCGCGCCGGCATGTGGACAGTGGCGCTGATCTGCTCGGGCAATGCGCTGGGCCTGGATTACGCCGGTTTCCGTGCGTTGGGCAGCGATGAACTGGCCAGCGAACGCAAGCGTATTCACGCGCTGTTCGAAAGCTCGCGCCCGCACTACATGATCGACACCATCACCGATCTGCCGGAAGTGATCGCCGACATCAACAAGCGTCTGGCCAACGGTGAGATGCCGCAATCGAGCTGATTCCTGCCACTTGTTGCAAAGAAAAACGCCAGCGTCTGCACGACGTTGGCGTTTTTTATTGGCAAAGCCCTGATTCAGAGCATTGAAAGTCCGATCAGCCTCAGGCAAATCCGCCAAAGCGGATTACAGTTAAAGCATGCCGTCGCTCAAGAACGGCAAGCTTCGACCCTGATCTGTGAGGAAACACCGTATGCCGTGGACAAGTTCCGAATCCCGCTACAGCACCGTCTCGGTCCTGTTGCACTGGCTGATGCTGGTCCTGCTGGTGCTGGTGTACGCCAGCATGGAATTGCGCGGGCTGTTTCCCAAAGGCAGTGGCGGGCGCACGCTGATCCGCGAAGTGCACTACATGCTTGGCCTGACCGTGTTTGTGCTGGTGTGGTTTCGCCTGCTCGCCCGCAGCATTGGCCCGGCACCGAAAATCTTTCCCGCCTCGCCACAATGGCAAACCGTGCTGGCGCGGCTGATGCACTGGGCGTTGTACCTGTTCATGATCAGCATGCCGATTCTGGGCTGGCTGATCACCAGCGCCGAGGGGCATCAGGTGATGTTCTACGGCTTTGATCTGCCGTTGCTGGTCGCGGAGAACAAGGAATTCGCCAAACAGGTTGAGGGCTGGCATGTACTGATCGCCACTGTGGGTTACTGGCTGATCGGCCTGCATGCGCTGGCGGGGATCTATCACCATTACGTGGTCGGCGATAACACGCTGCTGCGGATGATGCCCAAGCGCGGCTGAATATCAGCGGCTGGCGATAAACCCGCGCCGCCCCTGCAAGCCACCGGTGTGAACAAAGATCAACCGCGTACCCCTCGCGAACCGGCCCGCCTCGACCTGCTGCTTTAGCGCCAGCAAGGCCTTGCCGGTGTATAGCGGTTCCAGCGGTACGCCACCGGCCTGTTCGGTTTGTTCGATGAACGCAAGCAACGGCGCATCGACTTTGGCGAAACCGCCACGGCTCGCGCAGATCAGTTCATAACTTCCGTTGCCCTGCCCAGCAGCTTGCAGGATCGACTCGACTTGCGGCGCCACGCCGTGATCGTCCGGCACAGCCAGCGCGCCATAGACCGGGTGCGCCCCTGCTTCGGCGAGCACCAATCCCGCCAATGTCGTTCCGGTGCCGCAGGCCAGCCACCAAGCGTGATAATCGCTCCAGCCGAGGCTGGCCAATTGCGCCTGCGTCTGTTCCTTGATCGCGGCGCAACCGAGCGCCCCCGATAATCCGCCGCCGCCCTCCGGCACTGCATATAGATGTGGGTATTGCTCCTGCCAGGGTTGCCAGAATCCCGCCTCATTGCGCGCGCGATAGCCGCCGTAACCCAACCAATGCAACTGCATGCCGAACGCTTGCAGATCGCGCACCGTGGGGGTGTCCTGCGCATGTCCGCGCAGCAGCCCCACGGTTTGGAAGCCCAGCCGTTTCCCCGCCGCCGCCAACGCGTGCAGATGATTGGAGTGAGCACCCCCGAGGCTGATGATGCCTTCGGCACCCGCGCGGTCGGCGGCGTTGAGGTGTTCGATGAGTTTGAACCACTTGTTGCCGCTGATCAGCGGATCGATCTGATCGAGGCGCAGGATGGCGACTTCAATGTCGGCGGTTGTGAGCCAGTCGAGTTGAAGCGGTTGTAGCGGGGCTTGGGGTAGCCAGTTGGAGGGAGGCAAAAGCATGGGCGGCGATTCGATCTGGACAGAGCCGGCATTCTAATCGCTCATCAGCAGCCATCGCGAGCACGCTCACAAGGTTCGCAGTGTGCACAAAACCTGTGGGAGCGAGCTTGCTCGCGAAAGCGGAGTGTCAGCAATACATCTGTCGACTGACACCACGCCTTCGCGAGCAAGCTCGCTCCCACAGGTCAAGCAGCGTTGCTTATAGCTCAGCGGCGAGGCGCGAGCCCTGGTTGATCGCGCGTTTGGCATCCAGCTCAGCGGCGACATCGGCACCACCGATCAGGTGCACGTTCTGCCCCGCTTCGACCAGACCGTCATGCAACTCACGCAGCGGATCCTGTCCCGCGCAGATCACGATGTTGTCCACCGCCAGCACTTGCGGCTCGCCGGTTTCGCCGATTCGAATGTGCAGGCCTTGATCATCAATGCTCAGGTATTCAACGCTGTTGAGCATCTGCACCTGCTTGTTCTTCAAACCGGTACGGTGAATCCAGCCAGTGGTTTTGCCCAGCCCATCGCCGACCTTGGTTTTCTTGCGCTGCAACAGAAACACTTCGCGGGCCGGCGCATGCGGTGCGGCTTTGATTCCAGCCACGCCACCACGAGCCTCCAGTTGCGTATCGATGCCCCACTCTTTCCAGAACGCGGCACGATCCTGACTGGTCGCCACGCCTTCGTGAACGAGGAATTCCGAGACGTCGAAACCGATGCCGCCGGCGCCAATCACCGCCACACGTTTGCCAACCGGTTTGCGCTCGAGGATCACGTCCAGATAGCTCAGCACCTTGGCGTTGTCGACGCCCGGGATTGCCGGCACACGCGGCGCAATGCCGGTGGCGAGGATGATTTCGTCATAACCGCCTTCAACCAGTTTCGCCACATCAACGCGGGTGTTCAGGCACACCTCAACGTTAGTGGTCTGCAGTTTGCGCTTGAAGTAACGCAGGGTTTCGAAGAACTCTTCTTTGCCCGGCACACGTTTGGCGATGTTGAACTGACCGCCGATTTCGCTGGCCGAATCGAACAACGTCACCTGATGGCCACGCTCAGCCGCCACGGTCGCAGCGGACAAACCGGCAGGGCCAGCGCCGACCACAGCGATTTTCTTGATCTGCTGCACCGGCAGGTAGTTGAGTTCGGTTTCGTGGCAGGCACGCGGGTTGACCAGGCAACTGGTGAGCTTGCCGCCAAAGGTGTGATCGAGGCAGGCCTGGTTGCAACCGATGCAGGTGTTGATTTCGTCGGCGCGGCCTTCGGCAGCCTTGTTGACGAAGTCCGGGTCGGCGAGGAACGGCCGCGCCATCGAGACCATGTCGGCATCACCTTCGGCGAGAATCTGCTCGGCGATTTCCGGGGTGTTGATACGGTTGGTGGTGATCAACGGGATCTTCACCGAGCCGCGCAGTTTGGCCGTGACCTTGCTGAATGCGGCACGCGGCACTTTGGTAGCGATGGTCGGAATCCGCGCTTCGTGCCAGCCGATACCGGTATTGATGATGGTCGCGCCGGCCTGCTCGATGGCTTTGGCCAGGGTGACGATCTCGTCCCAAGTGCTGCCGCCCTCAACCAGATCGAGCATCGACAGACGGAAAATAATGATGAAGTTAGGGCCAACCGCTTCGCGTACACGGCGAACGATTTCCACCGGCAGGCGCATACGGTTTTCGTAGCTGCCGCCCCAACGGTCGGTGCGGTGGTTGGTGTGCGCGGCGAGGAACTGGTTAATGAAATAACCTTCCGAGCCCATGATCTCGACGCCGTCGTACTCGGCGGTCTGTGCCAGTACCGAGCAGGTCACGAAATCGCTGATCTGCTTCTCGATGCCGTCCTCATCCAGCTCTTTGGGTTTGAATGGGTTGATCGGTGCCTGAATCGCACTCGGCGCGACCTGCTTCGGGCTGTAGGCATAACGCCCGGCATGGAGAATCTGCATGCAGATCTTGCCGCCCGCCTCGTGCACCGCGCGGGTGACGATGCGGTGCTTTAGCGCTTCTTCTTCGGTGGTCAGCTTGGCTGCCCCGGAATACACGCCGCCCTCGTCGTTCGGGCCGATACCGCCGGTGACCATCAGGCCGACACCGCCACGGGCACGTTCGGCGAAGTAGGCCGCCATGCGTTCGAAACCGCCCGATTTTTCTTCCAGGCCGGTGTGCATCGAGCCCATCAGGGTGCGGTTGCGCAGCGTGGTGAATCCCAGGTCCAGCGGGGCCAACAGGTGCGGGTAATGAGCGGCGGTCATCGGTAACTCCACAACGAGCAATCACGGAAAAGTTGCAGGCGCTCTGCGGCTCCCGTCAGTCATGTTCGACAGACTAAGAGTCGCATCGCTGTCACTCAATGACCGTAACTGACAACTTATTGATCCAAATGCGCAGCGCCCCTTGGCAACCGGAGCCATGGGCCCTACCCTAGTGGGCACACTCTGTACCCGGCTGTCGTTGGTTTTCATGCGCAAACTTTTGTACCTGTTTTTTTCCATGGCCATCGTGGCTGCCCTGACCACCTACGCCATGTGGGCGGCGGACCGGCCGGCGGGGCATTACCTGTCGGACTTACGCATTAAGGTCGCCGTCGATCAGGGCACCCCCGCCGATCGCGGCAATCTGCTGGGCATCCAGCCCGAGTTGTTTCCCACCGATTATCAAAACCCCGAGCGCTTGCACCGCAAATTCGCGGCTTATCTGCAGCAAGCCCAGGATCAAGGCCTGCTGAACGATAAAACCGTCGTGGTGTTGCCGGAGAACGTCGGCACCTGGCTGCTGCTCAGCGGTGAGAAAGACGAGTTGTATCAGGCGCCGTCCCTCGCCGAGGCGATGAACTGGCTGGCGGCGAGCAATCCGTTATTGTTTGCCCGCGCCTGGCTCAGCGCCAACGGCAGCGACCGTCTCAATGACGCGTACCTGCGCATGAAATCCAAAGCCATGGCCAAGGATTACCAGGCACTCTTCGGTGGTCTGGCCAAAGAGTTTCAGGTGACCCTGGTGGCCGGTTCGATCGTGCTGCCGGAACCGAGCATCCGCGACGGCCAGCTCAAGCCCGGTAGTGGTGCACTGTTCAACAGCAGCGTGGTATTCGGCCGCGATGGCGTGCCGCTGGGCCAGCCGCAACGGCAGATGCACCCGGTGTTCGATCAGCGCGAAGTGCTCGAAGCCGCAGGGAAACACCAGATCAACGTGGTCGACACCCCGGCCGGACGCCTTGGCGTATTGATTGGCAGCGACAGTTGGTACCCCGACAACTACCGCAAACTCGACGAGCAAAACGCACAATTGGTTGCGGTGCCGGCGCAGGTGTTCGGCCAGGGTGCGTGGAACCAACCGTGGCGCGGCTACAAAGGGTCAAGTACACCGGGCTCGGTCAGTCTCAAACCCGGTGAGCTTACAGAAGGCCAGGCCTGGCATCGGTTGACGCTGACCGCGCAACCACCGAGCAGCCGGGCAATTGCTGGTGTCAGCGTGTTTCTGCGCGGACAGTTCTGGGACAAGGCCAGTTCCGGTCAGAGTTTCCTCAGCAGCAACGGTCAGCAGTTCGCCGATGGCGATGCCCGTGGCGCGCGTTTGCTGAACATCTGGTTGTAAGCCATGAAACCGTTACCGATGCGTCTTGGGGATCTGTCGGTGGGCTTCGTTCACAGCCTCGCCGATGCCGTGCGCAGTCATGCGGTCGATCCGCAGCCGCTGCTCGAGCAATATGGCCTCGACGCCGCACGGCTGGCCGAGGCCGGGGCACGCTTGTCGATTCCGCGCTATATGCGCCTGGGCCACGCGGCGATTCAGTTGACCGGCGACTCGGCGCTGGGTTTACGCATGGGCCAGCTCAGTCGCCTCAGCCAAGCCGGGCTGGCCGGTGTCACCGCCGCGCAAGCGCCGACCGTGCGTGAGGCCGCGCGCTGCCTGATCCGTTTCGAAGCGTTGTACGGTTCCAACTATCGCGGCCAGTCGAGTTTTCACGAAGACGCCCATGGCGCGTGGCTGCGTTTCTATTCGATCAGCCCGTACAACGCCTATAACCGTTTTGTCGTGGACTCGATCATCGCCGGGTGGCTGCATCAGCTCGCCAGTGTCAGCCGCGAAGCGCTGCGCGCCGAACGCATTGAAATCGAATTCGATGAGCCGGATTACCGCGAGGCGTACAACTTGCTGGGGGATTGCCCGATCCAGTTCGGCAGCGAGGGCAATCAACTGCGCCTGAGCCTGAGCAGCCTCGCACAGCGCAATCCCGAGCATTGCCCGAGCACTTGGCGGCATCTGCTGCAACTGTGTGAACGGGAACTGGAGCAATTGACTCGCACCCGTAGCCTGCGCGAACGCATCACTCAGCTGTTGGGGCCGTTGCTCAATGGTGGCCGGGAACCCGACCTGGAAGAAGTGGCGGCACGCTTGAAGCTGCCAACGTGGACCTTGCGGCGCAAACTGGCCGAGGAAGGCACGCAGTTTCGCGCGATCCTCAATGACACTCGCCGGGATCTGGCGATGACCTATATCCGCGACACCGAGCTGGCATTCGGCGAAATTGCCTACCTGCTAGGTTTTGCTTCAGCCGAAGCGTTCCAGCGAGCTTTCAAACGCTGGAGCGGTCAGACGCCCGGCGAATTCCGCCGCAGTCACCGCAAAACGGCTTGAAAGCAGCTGCTAGCTACAAGCTTCGAGCTGCAAGTCAAAGCTCGGTGGCGTCTTCGGCTGGCTCGGGTTGGTCCAGTTCAAAGGCCTGGTATTCGAGCAGCTCTTCTTGATATTCATCCATCGTGTAATCCCCCTGCTCTCTTGAATGGGCCTGAGCAAATGCCCAGTGCCTCGAGCTTAACGTGCTCGTGTGAAGGAAAAGTGAAACCCGGCCTTCATGTATAAAACGTAGCAGGTGGTCAGGAATTTATCGGGGAATTTTGTCGGGGGAATGTAACGAAATTTGAGGCAACCCACTGTGGGAGCGAGCTTGCTCGCGAAAGCGGACTTTCAGTCACATTAGTGCTGAATGTACCGACGCCTTCGCGAGCAAGCTCGCTCCCACAGGGGGTGCGGTGAGGCTGTTTATTGACCGGAGGCTGGCATCGCCGGAATCGGCTCGGACGGCGGCGGGATGTCCGGGTTGACCGGTGGCGTGATGGTTTCGGTCGCCGGTGCGGGTGCGGTTGCGGGTGCCGGTTCTGCGCTCGGAGCCGGAGTGATCGGCGCGGCCTCTGCCGGTGGCGCCACCGGCTCAGACGTCACTGGCGCGACCTCGGCAGGTGCCGGAGCCGGCTCCGCTGCAGGCGCAGGGGTTGCGGCCGGCGCAGGCGTTGGCGCCAGCGCTGCCGGAGCAGCCTTCGCCTCAGGCACGCCGAGGTCAGCCTTCGGCTTCTCTTCAATGTGCGCAGCTTTCTTTGCTTCCGCCGGCAGGAACAACTCCACCAGCGTGAAGAAGCGCTCGTAGAACTTCTGCGACGTCACCGTCTCGCTGGCCACCTTGACCATCGAATCGTCGGACGAGCCGATCGGCATCGACACCGAACCCAACACACCCACGCCGAGGCTGGCCGAATTGTTGGTTTTCTTCAGCGCATAACGATCCTGCAAGGCGTTGGCGAACATCGTCGCATGGTGCCCGGCACTGCCGTCATCGGCGCAGACCACGTTGAAGCTGATCTCCATGTGGGTGTCGCCGGTTTGCTGGAAACTCTTGTGGCCGCTGACCAGTTTCGGGTCGCTACTGGTGATGATGTAGCCTTGGCTGAGCAACGCACGGCGGGCCGCTTCGCAGCTGACCGAATCAGTCACCGGGTAATTGCGCGAAAACGTACCGGAGTCATCGAAGTTCTCATGCTCATACATCGGCTTGTCTTTCGAGCAGCCGGCAACAGCGGTCAACAACAGCGCCAACCCGACAACACGCATGGGAGTGGAAATCAACATTGAACATCCTGAGAGAAAACAGTCCGGGGCGTATTGTGCAACAGAACACGCCCCCGCGGCGCATGGATTAGTGTCTTAAAGCAGTTACAACTCTATCGACCGTCAGTTGCGGGAAAAAGTCGCAAAGCCAGATGATCGATGAAAACGCGCAATTTCGCCGTGGCGTGGCGACTGGACGGCCATAGGACCCAAAACTGCCCGGTGTGCTGCAGATGCGCATCGAGTACCCGCTGCAAGCGCCCTTGCACCTCGGCCTCACGGATCATGAAATCCGGCAGGCAGGCAATGCCCATGCCGGCCAGCACCGCATGGCTCACCGCCTCTATCGACGTACTGACCAAACGGGTCGGCAACGTCGGCTCTGCGGCACCCGCCTCGAGGATCAGCGGCCAGGTTTCCAGTTTGCCGGTGGCGTGAAACGTATGCCGCAGGCACGCGTGCGTTGCCAGATCACCGGGCGTCTGCGGCACACCGCGTTGCGCCAGATAAGCCGGACTGGCCACCAGCACCATATGAAATTCGCCCAACGGCCGCGCCATCAGTCGCGAATCCCGTGGTTTGCCAGTGCGAATCACGGCGTCGAAACCTTCCTCAACGACATCGACCATACGATCGGTCAAATCCAGATCCAGCTCAATCTGCGGGTACAACGCCATGAACTCAGTCATGACCGGCATCACCAGGCCATGCACCTGCGGCAAACTGATACGCAACTTGCCGTGGGGTTTTGCAGCGGCATCGCACAGTTCGAACTCCGCCGCCTCGACTTCGGCGAGGATCTTGCGACAGCGCTCAAGAAACAGCGCCCCTTCACTGGTCAGCGTGACGCTGCGGGTGGTGCGTTGAAACAGCCGCACACCCAGTCGCGCTTCCAGCCGCGCAATGCTTTTGCCCACCGCCGACGATGACACCCCTTGCAGCCGCCCTGCTTCGGTGAAACTGCGCGTCTCGGCGACCTGAACGAACACCGAAATACTGCCCAGGCTATCCATACCACCCTCCCATTGCTGACATCCGTGTCCGATATGTTCGGAACCTTAACCCGTTTTTCGTCGATGTGCAGCGCCCTACCCTGTGCTCCTCGTCAACTTTGCACATGGATGCCGGCTCATGAACGATGCCCAACTCGGTTGCCCCACACTTGAACACCCCGTCGATCGCCGCGAACGATTACCCCTCGGCGCGCTGCTGGCACTGGCCACCGCCGGATTCATCACGGTCATGACCGAAGCCATGCCTGCCGGCCTGTTGCCGCAGATGAGCAGCGGCCTGAATGTCTCCCAGGCGCTGGTCGGGCAATTGGTCACGCTGTATGCGCTCGGCTCGATCCTGGCGGCGATCCCGCTGACCATCGCCACCCGCGGCTGGCGGCGCCGACCGTTGTTGTTGTCCGCCATTGGCGGTTTTGCCATCGCCAACAGCATCACCGCCCTGTCGGAGTGGTACTGGCTAACGCTGATCGCACGCTTTATCGCCGGGGTATTTGCCGGTTTGCTGTGGGCACTGCTGGCGGGATACGCAAGCCGCATGGTCGCCCCCCACCTGCAAGGCCGCGCCATTACCGTCGCAATGCTAGGCGCGCCGGTTGCGCTTTCATTGGGCATACCGGCAGGTACCCTGCTCGGCACCCTGGTCGGATGGCGCCTGAGCTTTGCCATCATGACCGCGCTGACCGTTGTGCTGGTGCTCTGGGTACGCTGGCAAGTCCCGGACTTCGCCGGCGAGCGCGTGGGAAACCGCATGCCGTTACGTCAGGTGTTTACCTTGCCGGGCGTGCGATCCGTCTTGTTTGTCACCCTCACCTACGTCGTCGCGCACAACTTGCTCTACACCTACATCGCGCCGTTTCTGCAGCCGTCCGGACTTGACGCCAATGTCGACCGCGTGCTGCTGGTATTCGGCCTGGCCTCGGTGCTGAGCCTGTGGGTCGTCGGCAGCCTGATCGACCGCTGGCTACGCGAACTGGTATTGATCAGCGCCGGACTGTTCATGCTCTCAGCGATAACGCTGGGCCTGTGGCGCGACTCGCCGAGCGTGGTGTACATCGCCACCGCTGTTTGGGGACTGGCGTTTGGTGCCATGCCATCGCTGCTGCAAACCGCCTCGGCGAAAGCTGCGAAGGAGGCAGCTGACACGGCTCAGTCGATGCTGGTGACGCTATGGAATGTCGGAATTGCTGGTGGGGGTTTGGTGGGTGGTTTGTTGCTGGGAAACCTTGGTGTTGGGGTATTTCCGTGGATCGTTGCAGGATTGTTGGTTTTGACTTTGTCTGTGGCGGGCAACGCTCGGGATCATGGTTTTCCAAGAGCTGGATGAGACCGAATGAGCTGTTGGGTTGAGGCCAGGCGGCTGGAAAAACGGTCGGCCGGAAGGCCGCCTTCGCGAGCAGGCTCGCTCCCACAGTTAATTTGTGTACCGCCCACGCGGCAAAGCCGCCCCACTCAACAGGATGAGCGTTAGCTCGGCTGCAGCTTTTGATCTTGATCCACCGGTCCCGTCGGCAGGCTGAGTGGAGGGATTGATCCGGGGGTGGGAGCGCAGCGACCGTTCGACGAAGTCGAACACATCGAGAGGAGGTGCAGCGAAGCAAACCGTAGGCGATGCCCCCCGGATGAATCCCGGAGCGAAGGAACCCCGAGCTTTAGCGAGCGGGCCGAACGTTGGGACAAGCCTTTTTGGGTACTTTTTCGGCGTCTGGAAAAAGTGCCTCGCCGTAAGGGCGAAACCGCCAGCGGCAGCACCCGAAGCAACGGATATACCCCAAAAACCCCAAGAACATGGTCGGCCCAAAGGCCGCCAAGACCCGGCACCCAACGCCCAAAAAAAAGCCCCAACCTATACAGGCCGGGGCTTCCACATTACAACTCAGTCAACCATCAAAACCGCTTGATGTCCGCCTGAGCTTCCAACTGCTTGCGATACGCAGCAAAGTCCTGCTGCCCCTCACGCGAAGCAAGGAAGCGACGGTACTGAACCTTCTCTTCATCCGTCGGCGCAGCCGCTTCGTTAACGCCGTTCAGACGCACAATCATCAGACTACCGTCCGGCAAAGTGACGCTGGTGAACGTCGGTTTGTCCTTGGCCGCCGGCTTCGGCATGCGGAACAGCGCTTGCAGCACCGCCGGATCAACACCTTCCTGACCACGAGTGGCCGCTTCAGTGGTCTTCCAGTTCTGCCCCTCAACCGCCTTGTCCAACGGCGCCTTGCCATCACGCAGATCAGCAATCAGCTTCTCGGCCTTGGTCTTGGCAGCCGCGCTGGCGTGCTCTTTGGTCAACTGAGTGCGGATGGCCGCATTCACGCTTTCCAGCGGCAGTTGCGCAGGCTTCAGGTGCTCCTTGGAGCGCAGCACGATCACGGTTTCCGGATCCAGCTCGATGGCGGTGCTGTTGGCACCCTCGTCGATCACTTCAGTGCTGAACGCAGCGGTGACAACGGCACGGTTGGCCGCAACACCTTCGCCACCTTCCCGGCCGAACGGCTTGGAGGTGTGCACGGTCAGTTTCAGATCCGCCGCTGGCTGAGCCAGGTCAGACGCTTCGAACGCCGAGTCTTCCAATTGCTTGGTCGCCTCGACGAAACGCTGTTCGACCTGTGCGGCTTTCAGCTCGCGGGTCAGCTTGTCTTTCAGGCTGGCCAGGGTCGGCACTTCAGGCGCTTCCACACCCAACAGCTTGATCAAGTGGTAACCGAAGTCGGTACGAATCGGCTCCGACACCTGGTCTTTCGACAAGGAATACAGGGCTTTTTCGAACGCCGGATCATAAACGCCAGGACCTGCGTAACCGAGGTCACCGCCATTGTTGGCCGAACCCGGATCCTGCGAGAACTCTTTGGCCAGCGCTTCGAACTTCTCGCCCTTGGCCAGACGCGCCTGAACCTCGTCAATCTTCGCCTTGGCCTGAGCTTCGGTGGTCTTGTCGTTCACTTCGATCAGAATGTGCGCGGCACGACGCTGTTCCGACAGGTTGGCGATCTCTTTCTGATACGCCGCCTGCAGGTCTTCGTCCTTGACCGCAACCTGATCGAAGAACGAGGACTTCTTCAGCTCTACGTAATCGATGATCACTTGATCCGGAGTCATGAACTCCTTGGCGTGTTCGTCGTAGTAAGCCTTGACTTCGTCGTCGGTCAGTTTGACCGCCGCCGGGTCAGCCTTGACGTTCAGGGTAGCGAAATCACGGGTCTGCTTTTCCAGACGGGCGAATGCCAGCACTTCGGCGTCGGTGACGAAACCGCTGCCCGCCACACCGGCACGCAGTTGGCCGATCAGCATTTCCTGAGCCAGCATCTGGCGGAACTGCATGCGGCTGTAACCCAGTTGACGGATCACCTGGTCGAAACGCTCGGAGCTGAACTTGCCGTCCACCTGGAATTCAGGTGTCTGCAGGATCACTTGGTCCAGTGCGCCTTCGGAGAATGCGAATTTCGCTTGTTCGGCACCTTGCAGCAGCAGCTTGCGATCTATCAGACCCTTGAGGGCCGATTCGCGGAGCATTTTTTCGTCGAGCAAGGAAGCATCGAAGTCTTTGCCCAGCTGTTGCATCAGCTGACGGCGTTGCATATCAACGGCCTGGCTCAGCTCGTTCTGGCTGATTTCATCACCGTTGACCTTGGCCGCCTCATTCTTGTGAGTCGTGGCCTGGAAAATGGCATCGAAACCGGTCAGAGCCATCAGTGCAACGATGACCCCGATAATGGTCTTGGCAATCCAGCCTTGTGAATTGTCCCTGATATTCTGCAGCATGCGTCCCCCAGAAACGGTTGAACTTCAAAATTAGGCAACCGTGGAGCGTGGGTAGAATCCGGATAGAAGAAAGGCGCATCCGAGGATGCGCCTTCTCGTAACTGGCGGAGCGGACAGGGCTCGAACCCTCGATCCCGGCGTTACAGGCAACTGTTTCAGCGACCTGCTCTACCGCTCCGCTGCCAAGTCAGGCATGACCCCGACCCGGATGGGTAAAAACCTGAAAACTTAGTTAACAGCTTCTTTCAGTGCTTTACCGGCTTTGAAACCTGGCTTCTTGGCAGCCGGGATTTCCAGAGTCTTGCCGGTCTGAGGGTTACGACCGGTACGAGCCGGACGGTCCGTCACGGAGAAAGTACCGAAACCAACCAGAACAACGGAGTCGCCAGCCTTCAGAGCGCCAGTGACGGATTCGATTACAGCGTCCAGCGCACGGCCAGCAGCAGCTTTCGGGATATCAGCGGATGCAGCGATAGCATCAATCAGTTCCGACTTGTTCACTCTAAGTCCCCTTATATCTATTTTGAGATGATTCTAAGTTTTTTGGTGAAAGCAAAAACGAGTGCTGAATGGCCTACAGACACTTAAGAGCCGCTTTATAACAAGGGCTCTAAAAAACTGTCAAGGAAGCCCCCCAGGCAAAAGCGTATTAATGCGTGCTAATTCTTTCCTTAGAGTCAGACTCACGTTTTTCGTCCTTGGCAACTATCTCCGGAGCCACATCCGGCAAGGGCTCCGGCGCGTATTGCAGCGCAATTTGCAGGACCTCGTCAATCCATTTAACCGGTTTAATCTGCAGATCCTGCTTGATATTGTCAGGAATCTCCTTCAGATCACGCACGTTCTCTTCCGGAATAATCACGATCTTGATTCCGCCGCGGTGGGCCGCCAGCAGTTTTTCCTTCAGACCACCAATCGCCAGCACTTGACCGCGCAAAGTAATTTCACCGGTCATGGCGACATCGGCGCGCACTGGAATGCCGGTCAATGCCGACACCAGCGCCGTGCACATGCCTACGCCAGCGCTAGGGCCGTCTTTCGGCGTCGCCCCTTCCGGCATGTGAATGTGCGTATCGCGCTTCTCGTGGAAGTCCAGGGGAATGCCCAGGCTCTTCGCACGGCTGCGCACTACGGTCAGCGCGGCAGTGATCGATTCGACCATCACGTCGCCCAGCGAACCGGTCTTGATCAATTGCCCTTTGCCCGGCACAACCGCGGCTTCGATGGTCAGCAATTCGCCGCCAACCTGAGTCCAGGCAAGGCCGGTCACCTGACCGATCTGATCCTGTTGCTCGGCCAGACCGTAGCGGAATTTACGCACACCAAGGAAGTGTTCCAGCAGGTCAGCTGTCACTTTCACCGAGAAGCGTTTTTCCAGCGCATGCTCTTTAACGGCCTTGCGGCAGACCTTGGCGATCTGACGTTCGAGGCCCCGCACACCGGCTTCACGGGTGTAGTAACGAATGATGTCGCGGATCGCTTCCGCGTCGAATTCCAGCTCGCCTTTCTTCAGACCATTAGCGGCGATCTGCTTTGGCGAGAGGTATTTGACAGCGATGTTGATCTTCTCGTCTTCGGTGTAGCCCGGCAGACGAATCACTTCCATCCGGTCGAGCAGCGCCGGCGGGATGTTCATCGAGTTCGAGGTGCACAGGAACATCACATCCGAGAGGTCGTAATCGACTTCCAGATAGTGGTCGTTGAAGTTGTGGTTCTGCTCTGGATCGAGCACTTCCAGCAACGCCGACGCCGGGTCGCCACGCATGTCGCTGCCCATTTTGTCGATTTCATCGAGCAGGAACAGCGGGTTGCGCACGCCCACTTTTGTCATCTTTTGAATCAATCTTCCCGGCATCGAACCGATGTAAGTCCGACGGTGACCGCGAATTTCCGCCTCATCGCGCACGCCACCGAGGGCCATGCGCACGAATTTTCGGTTGGTTGCGTGTGCGATCGACTCCGCCAGCGAGGTTTTACCTACGCCCGGAGGACCGACCAGGCACAACACCGGGCCACGGATTTTCTTCACGCGTTTTTGCACGGCGAGGTATTCAAGGATACGTTCCTTGACCTCTTCGAGGCCGTAGTGATCGGCATCGAGAATGTCTTCTGCGCGCGCCAGGTCCAGACGTACCTTGCTTTGCGCCTTCCACGGCACTTGCACCAGCCAGTCGATGTACGAGCGCACCACGGTGGCTTCAGCGGACATCGGCGACATCTGCTTGAGCTTGTTCAGCTCGGCCGTGGCCTTGGCCAGCGCGTCTTTCGGCAGACCGGCAGCGTCGATACGCTTTTTCAGGTCTTCGATTTCGTTGTGGCCTTCGTCGCTGTCGCCGAGTTCTTTCTGAATAGCCTTCATCTGCTCATTCAAGTAGTACTCGCGCTGACTGCGCTCCATTTGCTTTTTGACGCGGCCACGAATGCGTTTTTCGACTTGCAGCAGATCGATCTCGGCATCCAGCAACGCCAGAACGTGCTCGACCCGAGCCGACAAATCGATGATTTCGAGGATTTCCTGCTTCTGCTCGATTTTCAGCGCCATATGCGCCGCCATGGTGTCGACCAAGCGACCCGGCTCATCAATGCTGTTGAGCGACGACAGGACTTCAGCCGGAACCTTCTTGCCCAGCTGTACGTATTGTTCGAACTGCGACAGCAGCGTGCGCACGAACACTTCGGATTCGCGCTCGGCGGCGTCGACTTCTTCGATCAACGAGACTTCGGCACGGCAGTGGCCGTCGACTTCGCTGAAGCGCTCGACGGTGCCGCGCTGCTCACCCTCGACCAGAACCTTGACGGTGCCGTCAGGCAGCTTCAGAAGCTGTAGAACAGTGGCGATGGTACCTACGCGATAGAGAGCGTCTTCACCGGGATCGTCGTCAGCCGGGTTTCTCTGGGCCAGCAGAAGAATCTGCTTGTCGCCCGTCATCGCGGCCTCGAGGGCTTCGATGGATTTCTCGCGCCCCACGAACAGCGGGATAACCATGTGCGGATAAACCACGACATCACGCAATGGCAGGAGAGGCAATTCGATGGTTGTCTTCATGATTTCGCCTCTACGGCGGCCATATGGCCGTAATCAGATGGAATTGAGCTTGAAACCAAGATGGGGGCTGCCTTGAAAAAAAACAAGCGCAAAGCGGATGTAAAAAACGACATAAAAAAAAAGAGGCCCGAAGGCCCCTTCTTTGTTGCGGCGCGGTGGACGCTTACGCGTCCGGCGCTGCCTTGGCCGTCGGCTCACTGTTTTCGTAGATATACAGTGGCTTGGACTTGCCTTCGATCACGCTTTCATCGATCACGACTTTGCTCACCTCGGACTGCGAGGGGATTTCATACATCGTGTCGAGCAGTACACCCTCGAGAATCGAACGCAGACCACGGGCACCGGTTTTACGTTCCAGGGCACGCTTGGCGACCGATTTCAGCGCGTCGGTCCGGAATTCCAGATCCACGCCTTCCATCTCGAACAGCTTGGCATACTGTTTGGTCAGAGCATTTTTCGGCTCGGTGAGGATCTGCATCAACGCAGCCTCGTCGAGCTCGTCCAGCGTCGCGAGGACCGGCAGACGACCGACGAATTCCGGGATCAGACCGAACTTGACCAGATCGTCAGGCTCGACTTCACGCAGGGATTCACCGACTTTCTTGCCTTCTTCCTTGCTGCGCACTTCTGCGTTGAAACCAATGCCGCCCTTGGTGGAACGGTTTTGAATAACCTTTTCCAGACCGGAGAACGCACCACCGCAGATGAACAGGATGTTACGGGTGTCGACCTGCAGGAATTCCTGCTGCGGGTGCTTGCGGCCACCTTGCGGCGGTACGGAAGCGACCGTGCCTTCGATCAACTTCAGCAAGGCCTGTTGCACGCCTTCACCGGAAACGTCCCGGGTGATCGACGGGTTGTCGGACTTGCGGGAAATCTTGTCGATTTCGTCGATGTAGACAATGCCCATCTGGGCCTTTTCTACGTCGTAATCGCACTTCTGCAGCAGCTTCTGAATGATGTTCTCGACATCTTCACCCACGTAACCCGCCTCGGTGAGGGTGGTTGCGTCGGCGATGGTGAACGGAACGTTCAGCAAGCGGGCCAGTGTTTCGGCCAGCAGGGTTTTACCGGAGCCTGTCGGGCCGATCAGCAGGATGTTGCTCTTGCCGAGTTCGACGTCGTCAGCCTTTTTGTCACGCTGGTTCAGGCGCTTGTAGTGGTTGTACACCGCTACGGCCAGAACCTTTTTTGCACGCTCTTGACCAATCACATACTGATCAAGGATGCCGCTGATTTCTTTAGGCGAAGGCAATTTATGCGCGCTGCTTTCGGCCTGAGCTTCCTGCACCTCCTCACGGATGATGTCATTGCACAGGTCGACGCACTCGTCGCAGATAAAGACCGAGGGGCCGGCAATCAATTTGCGCACTTCATGCTGGCTTTTGCCACAGAAGGAGCAATAGAGCAGCTTGCCGTTGTCCTCGCCGTTGCGGGTGTCAGTCATTCGTTCGATCCAAATCCGATAGGCTTGCAACACAAGATGAAGGCTATTGCGGGCTTTTTCAAGCCCGCCGCTGATCAGACAAGCCGACCAAGCCTATTTTGAGCTGCTTATTTTAAGCTGGGCGCTGGTTGATCACTTCGTCGATCAGGCCGTATTCCTTCGCAGCTTCTGCACTCATGAAGTTGTCGCGGTTGGTGTCGCGCTCGATTTCTTCCAGAGTACGTCCGCTGTGCTTGGCCATCAGCGTGTTCAGACGCTCGCGAATGAAGAGGATTTCCTTGGCGTGGATTTCGATGTCCGACGCCTGGCCCTGGAAACCGCCCAGTGGCTGGTGAATCATCACGCGCGAGTTGGGCAGGCAGAAACGCTTGCCCGGAGCACCTGCGGTCAGCAGGAACGCACCCATGCTGCAGGCCTGGCCGATGCAGGTGGTCGACACGTTCGGCTTGATGAACTGCATGGTGTCGTAGATCGACATGCCTGCAGTCACCGAACCGCCCGGGGAGTTGATGTAGAGATGGATGTCCTTGTCCGGGTTTTCCGCTTCAAGGAACAGCAGTTGCGCGCAGATCAGGTTGGCCATGTAGTCCTCTACCGGACCAACCAGAAAGATCACTCGCTCCTTGAGCAGGCGCGAATAGATGTCATAGGCGCGTTCGCCACGAGCAGATTGCTCGACAACCATCGGGACCAGGCCGCCGGCGGCCTGGATATCAGAGTTCTGCTGAATATAAGAATTACGGAACATGCTCTGCAGTCGCTCCCAAATAGTTATGTCTTGAATACGCATAAGCCAGCTCGAGAGCTGGCTTATGGTGTGTACTTCTTAACGCTAAATCAATCAGTCGGCTGCTGGAGCTTCTACCGGCTTGACTGCTTCTTCGTAAGAGACCGCTTTGTCGGTCACACTAGCTTTCTGCAGAACAGTATCCACAACTTGTTCTTCCAGCACAACCGAACGCACTTCGTTCAGTTGCTGCTCGTTCTTGTAGTACCACGACACAACCTGCTCAGGCTCCTGGTAAGCGGAAGCCATTTCCTGAATCATTTCGCGAACGCGAGCTTCATCAGGCTTCAGGTCGAATTGCTTGACCACTTCAGCAACGATCAGACCCAGCACAACGCGGCGCTTGGCTTGCTCTTCGAACAGCTCGGCCGGCAGTTGATCAGGCTTGATGTTGCCGCCGAACTGCTGAACAGCCTGCACGCGCAGACGGTCAACTTCGTTGGACAGCAGCGCCTTTGGCACTTCGATCGGGTTGGTGGCCAGCAGACCATCCATAACCTGATTCTTGACCTTGGATTTGATCGCCTGACGCAGTTCACGCTCCATGTTCTTGCGAACTTCGGTGCGGAAACCGTCGATGCCGCTTTCCTTGATGCCGAATTGAGCGAAGAACTCTTCGTTCAACTCAGGCAGCTTAGGCTCGGAAACAGTGTTGACGGTCACGGTGAACTCGGCGGTTTTGCCAGCCAGGTCCAGGTTCTGATAGTCCTCTGGGAAGGTCAGGTTCAGAACGCGTTCTTCGCCGGCTTTAGCGCCAACCAGGCCTTCTTCGAAGCCCGGGATCATGCGGCCGGAACCCAGCACCAGCTGAGTACCCTTGGCGGAACCGCCAGCGAATACTTCGCCGTCAACCTTGCCAACGAAATCGATGTTCAGTTGGTCTTCGTTCTGGGCAGCGCGATCGGCCACTTCAAAACGAGTGTTCTGCTTGCGCAGGATGTCGAGCATTTTGTCCAGGTCAGCGTCAGCCACGTCAGCGCTCAGGCGCTCAACGGTGATGCCGTCGAAACCGGCAACGGTGAACTCAGGGAACACTTCGAATACAGCAACGTATTCCAGATCCTTGCCAGCTTCGAGCGACTTAGGCTCGATCGATGGCGAACCCGCCGGGTTCAGCTTTTGCTCAACCACTGCTTCGTAGAAGGAGGACTGGATAACATCACCAACAGCTTCCTGACGAGCATCAGCACCGAAACGGCGCTTGATTTCGCTCATTGGCACTTTGCCTGGACGGAAGCCAGCAATCTTGGCCTTTTGGGCAGTCTGCTGCAGACGCTTGTTGACCTGAGTCTCGATGCGCTCAGCCGGCACGGTGACGCTCATGCGGCGCTCGAGAGCAGTAGTATTTTCAACAGAAACTTGCATGGATATTCCTCGTTGCACAGACGTTAGCCGGCCGTTTCCGACCCCAGAATCAAGGGCATGCATTCTAGTGGGTCAAACTCAAGAAGTCACCCTACTGAAAACGGGTAAAAAAACAGCAGGCATTTTATAGGGATCGATGCACGGATGCAGCGTATCCCCCAGGCGAATACAACCAATCACGCCAAGGCTCTGCGCCAACCGCTTCTATATATAGAAGAGATTGCCAATCGCTCCCTGACGGCCGTTCTTGCAAGCAAGCCCGGCGAGCAACGCAGCATCATCGAGCAACATAAATACGACGAAGCGCCCTGCCCTTGCGCTCTGAAACCGACAATCGCCGACTTTCAAAAGCGCTAAAACAAAAAAGGCGCCAGACTGTTAAATCTGGCGCCTTTCGAAATATGGGGTGGACGATGGGGATCGAACCCACGACAACGGGAGTCACAATCCCGTGCTCTACCAACTGAGCTACGCCCACCATATTGCGTAACAAAAAAGCCAAACAACTTCTTTGTTGAAACCTCACCAGCCCGAAGACATGAATGAAGCTTTAATTGGTGCGGATGAAGAGACTCGAACTCTTACGCCTCGCGGCGCTGGAACCTAAATCCAGTGTGTCTACCAATTCCACCACATCCGCGGATGAAGCTTTTTAAAGCAAAGGCGCCAGACTGTTACATCTGGCGCCTTTCGAAATATGGGGTGGACGATGGGGATCGAACCCACGACAACGGGAGTCACAATCCCGTGCTCTACCAACTGAGCTACGCCCACCATATCGCGTTACTTGTGCCAAAGCTGCCTAATGGCGCACCCGGCAGGACTCGAACCTGCGACCATCCGCTTAGAAGGCGGATGCTCTATCCAGCTGAGCTACGGGCGCCTTATTAATCTGTACTCTTAAAGGACTACAAACTAAGTGCTTTCCAGTGTCGCAGAACCTTGATTCCGCTTCACCTTCTTAACCAGTGCTAGGCTGTGCCCGACAAGTGCGACGAATAGTATAGAGCGCTCCGAAGGTCGTCAAATCCTTTTTGAAAAAAATTCATTTAATTAAAGGAGTTAGAGGAATTTGCTGACCAAGCGCCTTTGCCCTCACCGCTCGACATGCGAGAATGCGTTCTCATTTTTTCCCCTCTCGATGGTTAATCACGCGCAATGACTGCACAACTAATCGACGGCAAATCGATCGCCGCCAGCCTGCGCCAGCAGATCGCCAAACGAGTTGCCGAGCGTCGCCAGCAAGGCCTGCGCACTCCCGGCCTCGCGGTGATCCTGGTCGGCAGCGATCCTGCCTCTCAGGTTTATGTCTCGCACAAGCGTAAAGACTGTGAAGAGGTTGGCTTCCTCTCTCAAGCCTACGACCTGCCCTCCGACACCACGCAAGACGCGTTGACCGATCTGATCGATCGCCTCAACGACGACCCTGCAATCGACGGCATCCTGCTTCAGTTGCCGCTGCCCGAGCACCTGGACGCTTCCAAACTGCTGGAGCGTATCCGCCCGGACAAAGACGTCGATGGTTTCCATCCTTATAACGTCGGTCGTCTGGCCCAGCGCATTCCGCTGCTGCGCCCATGCACGCCTAAAGGCATCATGACCTTGCTGGAAAGCACCGGCGCTGATCTTTATGGTATGGACGCAGTGGTCGTCGGCGCTTCCAACATCGTCGGTCGCCCGATGGCGATGGAATTGTTGCTGGCTGGTTGCACCGTGACCGTAACCCACCGCTTCACCAAGGATCTGGCCGGCCACGTCGGCCGTGCCGATCTGGTGGTCGTGGCCGCCGGCAAGCCGGGCCTGGTCAAAGGCGAGTGGATCAAGGAAGGCGCGATCGTGATCGACGTCGGCATCAACCGTCAGGACGACGGCAAACTGGTCGGTGACGTTGTCTACGAAACCGCCCTGCCCCGCGCCGGCTGGATCACGCCGGTGCCGGGTGGCGTAGGCCCGATGACTCGCGCCTGCCTGCTGGAAAATACCCTCTATGCGGCAGAAACCCTGCACGCCTGATCGGTACTTTCAGCGACAAGAAAAAACCCGCCTTGTGCGGGTTTTTTCATGCCTGAGAAAAAACTGTAACCGTTCGCCGGAAACCCCTCTTTTTACAGGCCTTTTCACGAGATTTTCAGGTCACTCAAACAACCATCGACAGATCTTCAGCCATACTCCTAGAATGCGACGCTTTGAAGAAATAACCCGTTACAAACTAACGGAATATCCAACTTTTATGAGTTCGCCCGCGTGAAAATTCGTCTTTCGATTCTGAGCCTGTTTTTTGCAGTTTCAGGCACTTTCATCACGCCAACGATCAACGCTGCGGAAACCACCGCTGCCCCACGCGACGCTTCGACTCTGAAGATCGCCTCCGGTAGCGCTCTGCTCATGGATATGCAGACCAATAAAGTCATCTACTCCAGCAACCCTGACGTGATCGTGCCGATCGCTTCTGTCAGCAAGTTGATGACCGGACTGGTAGTGGTTGAAGCCCGGCAAAACATGGACGAATGGATCAATGTCGATATCAGCAACACACCGGAAATGAGGGGTGTGTTTTCCCGAGTCAAACTCAAGAGTGAACTGCCGCGCCGCGAGATGCTGCTGATCGCCTTGATGTCTTCGGAGAACCGCGCAGCCGCCAGCCTCGCCCACCACTATCCGGGTGGCTACGCAGCCTTTATCGCAGCCATGAACGCCAAGGCCAAGGCACTGGGCATGACCAGCACGCACTTCGTCGAGCCGACAGGCCTGTCAGAGCGTAACGTTTCCACCGCCCGCGACCTGAGCAAGCTGCTGGTGGCCGCGCACAAGTACCCGCTCCTCAGCGAACTCACCACGACCAAGGAAAAAACCGTGTCGTTCCGCAAACCCAATTACACCTTGGGTTTCCGTAACACCGATCACTTGGTCAATAAAGCCGACTGGGACATCAAGATCACCAAAACCGGCTTCACCAACCCCGCCGGGCATTGCCTGGTTCTAGTGACCAGAATGGGCAACCGTCCGGTCGCTTTGGTGATTCTCGACGCGTTTGGCAAGTACACCCATTTTGCCGATGCCAGCCGCATCCGCAGCTGGGTGGAAACCGGCCGAAGCGCCAACGTTCCCGCGGTGGCTCAACAATACAAGGCCGAGAAGAACCTCAAGGCGCGACAGAGCGGCGTGGTTGAAGCGTCCAAGTAACCTGTCGCACAAGAAAAAGCCCCGAATCTTCGGGGCTTTTTTTCACCTGTAAATCAATCATTGGGCAGCGGCATCTTGTCGTCATCGGGAATGCCATCGCCTGCACTCGGGTCCCGCGAAGGTTCGGGGGTCAGCACATTGGGCCGAGCCATCGGGTCGCGCATCGGGCTGTCCGGGTCCAGCACCGGATCAATGTCCGGCTCTGGCGTCGTGGGTACGCTGTCAGGTTTTTGGTCGTCGAAGCTTGAATCGGTACTCATATGCACCTCGCATCAAGGTTTCAGATTGGCTAACGGGTCATAAGGTTTGGCGGGCTTCTTGGCATCCTCGCCGGGCTCGACGTCGAGAGGCGCCTTGGCGGGGCCGACAGGATCGACCTGCGGATCATCAAGATCTGGCGAGTCCGGATCGAACCCCAAATCATCTCCCGAGGAATGCTCGGAAGAATGTGGGCCTTTCGCTGCTGGGGAATCTTTCATATCGCCTCCTGATTCACCCGCAAAACACGGGATGTATAAGTAGGAGACTTGCCGGGCGCAGTCGTGCCCGGCAGATGACGAACGGGACGTCAGTGCGCCGCCAGAGCCTTGCGCGCTTGCGCCGCTTCGTTTTCCTGACCGGCCTGAGCCAACTCGTCGGCGGCCCTTAGCCAACGCTGACGGTCAACGGCTGCCGGGATCTGCGACGGTTTCTGAATCAGCACGGCCCAGCCACCGGATTTCTCCAGTGCCGACTCAAAGGAACTGAAACTCATCAGTTCGCGACGGTTCATTCCGGCACGCAGCAAAACCTTCTGTTTGTTGCGGTCATAGCCAGACAGGATCGCGTAACGCGGCTCGGCCCAGAATGCCGAACCTTCGCTGAAACGCACCATCACCGGATAGCCTGCCGCCACTTGGGTCAACAGCGCGGGCAGGTTGCTGTCCAGCGGATAAACCACCATGCCGTACTCACGGGCCAGGTTCTGCAGGTTCTGCTGCAATTTGTCTTCGGCACCCGGCAGATGCAGGGGTTTTTCCAGCAGGCCCGGGGTGATCACGATGCCCTGCTGCGACAACAGGCTGGCCAACACTTGCGGCCCGCTCTGATTGGCTTCCCCGCGATAGAACGTGCCGCTGAGTTCGACTCGCTCCGGCAGACGTTTGACCTCAGGCGCGACACTGCCTGCACACCCGGCCAATATCGCCGCGCAACCGGCCATCAGCAGCGCCGCACGAATTCGAGAAAATACCTGCACCATCATCACTCTCTGTTCAGACGCCGGTCATCGTGTTCCGGCAACGCTGCGATCATAGGGCCGCGCCAGGCTGCGGTATAGCCTTAAGCGGCAGACAGATCGGTTGCATAGAGCAAACTGATTGGTCGCAATCGACCTTTGGTCAATAGTCTGAAACACCCCATTGTCTAGACTGTCACTGAAACAGAGCGAATTGAAAAAGTATGTGCCCGATGCAGGGCAAAGAGGAGGCACTGATGAGCCTGACCATGACCATTGTGATGTTGATTGCCGGCTGGCTGGCCGTGGCCGCCGCCATGTTGTGGGGGGTGCTGCGGATTTCGCGGCGCCATCATCACCATCCGGTTCAGTCTGCTGCACTCGAAAAAACGCCTAAACAAAGTCCTCGTCACGCCACTGCGCACTGAGGCTTAACGTCAAAAGCGAAAAGCCCCTCACCCTAGCCCTCTCCCGGAGGGAGAGGGGACTGACCGAGTGGCATGTTCGAATTACGTCGACCTGCAATGCCGAGCCGAACTCAAGTTTGAAAGCCACGCAGATCGGCTCCCTCTCCCTCGGGAGAGGGCTGGGGTGAGGGGCTGGTCTTACCGGGTATGGAAAACCTGAAATGAAAAAAGGCCACCTGAACTCAGTTCAAGCGGCCTTTTTGGCTTACTGGCGGTTACGCCTGCTCAGCCAGCTTCTTCTGCTTCGCCCGACGCGACATCATGTTCAGCACTTCAATCGCTGCCGAGAACGCCATCGCCGCATACACATAACCTTTCGGTACATGGGCGCCGAAGCCTTCAGCGATCAAGGTCATACCGATCATGATCAGGAAGCCCAGGGCCAGCATCACCACGGTCGGGTTGTCGTTGATGAACTTGGCCAGCGGTTCAGCGGCAAACAGCATCACCAGCACCGACACCACCACCGCGATGATCATGATCGGCAAGTGTTCAGTCATGCCGACGGCAGTAATGATGCTGTCAATCGAGAACACCATGTCGAGCATCAGGATCTGGCCGATAGCGGCAGCGAAACCCAGAGTAACCGTCGAGGTCGCCGACTTCGGATCTTCCGGCGCCGGATCCATGCTGTGATGGATCTCGGTCGTGGCTTTCCACACCAGGAACAGACCACCGGCGATCAGGATCATGTCCTTCCACGAGAAAGCCTGACCGAGAATCTCGATCACCGGCGCAGTCAGCTGCACGATGAAGGCGATGGTACTCAACAGCGCCAGACGCAAGATCAGCGCCATGCCGATACCGATGCGGCGTGCCTTCTGCTGGTATTGCTTAGGCAGTTTGTTGGTCAGGATCGAAATAAAGATCAGGTTATCGATGCCGAGCACGATTTCCATCACCACCAATGTGGCCAAAGCAACCCAGGCGGTGGGGCTAGCGGCGAGCTGTAACAGATATTCCATGGGTCAGTCCTGACTCTGCGTAAGACGAATTAGATGGTCTTGGAGGAAGATTCGGATTTTTCCGCGTCTTTTTCCGGTGTTTCCTTCTTCTGGATCAACCCGCCGGTGGCATCGCTGAGCGCTTGCTCGGCAGCTTTGTGCGTGTCGTCGATCGCTTGCTTGGCGCTCTCGGCAGCCTTGCCCATCAATTGCTGGGCGCTTTTCTCGGCCTGATCGCAACCGGTCAGAAGCAGTAAAGACGTAAACATCAATGCTGGGATTGTGTATTTCATAAGGTTTCCTTCGAATGAACTGACAGGCTCACAGACCGGCCGTCGATGGCTGGGCATTCTAGGGAGATGAACACTTCAGGAAAATTCGTATTTTTAGCGGCTATACTTCGGCTTTTACGAACTGTAGACCATCATGCTCAATTATCGACAACTGCATTACTTCTGGGTCGTAGCCAAGACCGGCAGCATCGTGCGCGCCTGCGAGCAACTGAATCTGACGCCACAAACCATCAGCGGGCAGATTTCTTTGCTCGAACAAACTTACGGCATCGAGTTGTTCAGACGGGTCGGCCGGCAACTGGAATTGACCGAAGCCGGGCGGCAGGCCCTGCCCTACGCCGAGCAAATGTTTCAATTGGGCGGCGAACTGGAACTGATGCTGCGCGCGCAACCCAATGAACAGCAGATCCTGTTCCGCGTAGGAGTCGCCGACGTGGTGCCAAAATCCATCGTCTATCGCCTGATCGCCCCGACAATGGAGCTGAACGAACCCCTGCGCATCACCTGCCGCGAAGACAAGCTCGAACGCTTGCTCGCCGATCTGGCCATCCAGCGCCTGGACCTGGTGATTTCCGACAGCCCGATGCCCTCGCACCTCGATATCAAGGGCTACAGCCAAAAGCTCGGTGAGTGCGGGATCAGTTTTTTTGGCACTCCTGAACTGGCGGCAAAATACGGTCAGGATTTCCCGCGCAGCCTGCACGGTGCACCACTGTTGATTCCCGGGCCGGAAACCGTGGTGCGCAGCCGCTTGCAGCGCTGGTTTGCCGAACAGCAGATCCAGCCGCAAATCGTCGGCGAGTTTGATGACAGTGCGTTGATGCAGGCGTTTGGCCAATCCGGTAGCGGGATTTTTATCGGCCCGAGCGTGATTGCCGATGAAGTGAAGCGCCAGTACGGCGTCGAGCTGATTGGCCAGACCGACGCGGTGACCGAATCGTTCTATGCCATTTCGGTGGAGCGCAAGGTCAAGCACCCCGGCATCGTTGCGATTACCGAAGGTGCCCGACGCGAGCTGTTTACCGCTTTATGAGGCCTCGGCGCAGATTTCGCGCGGTTTGAGCGTCATCAGCACCATGGCGAGGAATACCGACAGCAAGATGAATCCGGCAGCGGCAAAGCCGAGGAAACCCAGACCTGCGCTGTCGATGACCCGGCCACCGACGATAGCGCCCAGACCGATCCCCAGATTGGCCCCGGCGATGTTCAGCGAAGCAGCAAAGGCCGGCGCTTCCGGCGCGGCTTTCATCAGACGCACATGGCTGACCAGGAACAACGCGGCCTGGGTAATGCCCCAGATACCCATCGCCACCGCCAGCCCCATTGGCGAATGAATGTTCGGCACCAGCGACACCATGCCGGCGATCATGAACGCGCAGAACAACACCGACGCCCCCAGCGGATGCCGGTCCACCGCACGACCGCCCAGCGAGTTGCCGATCAGCCCGACCGCACCGAAGGCCATCAGGCACCAACCGACGACAGTGCCGTTGAACCCGGCGAGGCGTTCAAGAATGTCGGCGAGATAGGTGTAAGCGGTAAACATGCCACTAAACACCAGAATCGACAGGAAGATATGGCCGATCATCAACGGGCTGCGCAGGATCTTGAACTGCGAGCGGAAGCTGACCTGATGCTGGTGCAGGCTGGTTTTCGGCAAGTAGACAAACAGCAACAAAGCCTTGGCAAACGCGATCACCGCGAGAATGCCAAAGGCGCTGCGCCAGCCGAACGCATCGGAAATCAGCGTGCCGACCGGAATGCCGAACACCGTGGCACAGACAATGCCGAAACCGATCTTGGCGATCGCACGACCGGCGAAATCCGGGCCGACGATGTCCACGGCAGTCTCACTGGCCAAGGCCCAAAACACTGGCAGACCGAGCGCCGGGATCAACCGGGCAATCGCCATCACCCAGATGTTTGGCGCCAGCGCCGCCACGGTATTGGCCAGGCCAAACATGATCAGGATGCTGATAAACAGTTTGCGCCGCTCGAAGCGGGCGAAATATGCGGTCAAGAAAGGCCCGAACATGGCCACGGTAAAAGCGAATAGAGTCACCAGCAACCCGGCCTGCGGGATGGTGACTTCAAGGTCTCGGGCAATCGCCGGCAACAGGCCGACGATGACGAATTCCGTGGTCAGCACCGTGAATCCGGCGGCGGACAACAGAAGAATGGGCAACAGCATGCGCAACTCCAGCAAAACGACGACACCAGCGTTGACCAAGAGGCCCGCTGGCGGAATTTGAAAATAAGGATGCGCAATCTTAACAGAGTGTGTCCGGACTGACTTGCACAAACCTGTCTATCTGGTTGACTGATCCGGTGGCAGATCGTCACAGGCCTGAAGGATAAGGCCTACGCTGTGATAAAGTCCGCGCCCTGAAAAACGTACACCCTAATCAGCGGCCGGTTTAATGGCGTTGATGTCGCATCAACACTTTCGGTGCGTGGCGGTGGTCTGCCCCCGTTTCACCGGTACTGCCACGCAACCTTGCACCCTATAAAAAATCAGAGATGCCGTTATGACCGCTTCATCCCCTTCTCTATTGCAACGCTTGAAAAAACTCAGCCTGGTTACGCAGATCGTGATCGGCCTGATCGCCGGTATCGCCCTGGCAATGCTGGCCCCGGAAGCCGCGAAGTCCACGGCCTTCATCGGCAAGGTATTCGTTTCGGCGTTGAAAGCCGTCGCGCCGATTCTGGTGTTTGTGCTGGTGATGGCGTCGATCGCCAACCACAAGCACGGCCAGGAAACCCATATCCGCCCGATCCTGTTCCTTTATCTGCTGGGCACCTTCAGCGCCGCCGTCGTGGCCGTGGTTGCCAGCATGGCGTTTCCGTCGCACCTGGTGCTGTCCACCGAAAACGTTGCGGTCACGGCGCCGGGCGGTATCGGCGAAGTGCTGCAAAGCCTGCTCCTCAGCGTGGTGGACAACCCGGTCAGCGCACTGATGAACGCCAATTTCATCGGCATTCTGGCCTGGGCGATCGGCATGGGCATCGCGATTCGCCATGCCGGCGACACCACCCGCGAAGTGCTGGGAGATCTGTCCAACGGCGTGACGGTGATCGTGCGCGTGGTGATTCGCTTCGCACCGCTGGGTATTTTCGGTCTGGTCGCTTCGACGCTGGCCACCTCCGGTTTCGGCGCGCTGATCGGTTACGCGCACCTGCTGGCCGTGCTGCTCGGCTGCATGTTGTTCGTGGCGCTGGTGATGAACCCGCTGATCGTGTTCTGGAAGCTGCGTCGCAACCCGTACCCGCTGACCCTCAAATGCCTGCGTGAAAGCGGTATCACCGCGTTCTTCACCCGCAGCTCGGCGGCGAACATTCCGGTCAACCTGGAATTGAGCAAACGTCTGGGCCTGCATGAAGACACCTATTCGGTGTCGATCCCGCTGGGCGCGACCATCAACATGGCCGGCGCGGCGATCACCATCACCGTTTTGACCCTGGCTGCCGTGCACACACTGGGTATTGCCGTGGACATTCCGACCGCGATTCTGCTCAGCGTTGTCGCTGCGATTTGCGCGTGTGGCGCTTCGGGTGTGGCTGGCGGTTCGTTGCTGCTGATTCCACTGGCGTGCAGCCTGTTCGGGATTCCGAGCGAGATTGCCATGCAGGTCGTGGCGGTCGGTTTCATTATTGGCGTGCTGCAGGACTCGGCGGAGACGGCGCTGAACTCCTCCACCGACGTGCTGTTCACCGCAGCGGCGTGTCTGGGCGAAGAGGCGAAAGCCCAGCGTACTGCGTAATATTCGCGGCAATGAAAAGCCCGCCATGGTGTGAACCTTGGCGGGCTTTTTTGTGGCTGAGATCTTTTCCCCCTCACCCCATCCCTCTCCCCCAAAGGGGGACGAGGGGGAAAGGGGGCAGACCGAGTGCTGTTCAAAACCTGAGTTCGACTTGATGTTTCAGGTCGGCGTATCTCGAACCAACAACGCGGTCAGTCCCCTCTCCCTCTGGGAGAGGGCTAGGATGAGGGGCTTTTAAAAACTCAGAACGCGCCCATGTAATCACGCTTGCCCACTTCAACGCCGTTATGACGCAACAGCGCATAAGTGGTGGTGACGTGGAAGAAGAACTGCGGCAGACCGTAAGTCAGCAGATAAGCCTGACCGCTGAAGCGCTTTTCTTTCGGCGTGCCCGGACGGGTGACGATTTCGATGCCTTCCTTGCCATCGATCTGCTCAGGCTTGATCTCGCCGATGTAGGCCAGAACCTTGGCGATCAGGGCTTGCAGTTCGGCGAAGGTGGTTTCTGTGTCGTCGTACTTCGGCACTTCGACTTCAGCCAGACGCGAAGAAACGCCTTTGGCGAAGTCAACGGCGATCTGCACCTGGCGAGTCAGCGGGAACATGTCCGGGTACAGACGGGCCTGCAGGAACGCGTTCGGGTCGATATTTTTCTCGGTGGCGTGGGCTTCAGCCTTTTTCAGTACATCGCTCAGCGCGTTGAGCATTTGTTGAAAAACCGGGACGGATGCGGCGTACAGGGAAATGGTCATGGCAGTCTCGTAGTGGCTGGGTGGAACAAGGAGGCGATTATAGCCATGCTTGATGACCACACGGCTTGCCTTTTGTTTGGCAAGGATTAGGCTAGGCGCCTTCGACTGCAGAGGGAACGCGCGATGACCACAGACACTGAATCCACCTTCGACGAGCCACGGCTCAATGCCACGGAAATCCGCATTCTGGGCGCGTTGATCGAGAAACAGGCGACCAGCCCGGAAACCTATCCGCTGACCCTCAATGCGCTGGTGCTGGCCTGCAATCAGAAAACCAGCCGCGAACCAGTGATGAACCTGACCCAAGGTCAGGTTGGGCAGAGTTTGCGTGCACTGGAAGGTCGCGGTTTCGCCAAACTGGTGATGGGCAGTCGCGCCGATCGCTGGGAGCACAAGGTCGACAAGGCGCTGGAGTTGGTCCCGGCGCAAGTGATTCTGAGCGGTTTGATGTTTCTGCGCGGCCCGCAAACCGTCAATGAACTGCTGACCCGCAGTGGGCGCATGCATGAATTTGAAGACACCGAGCAGGTGGTGCATCAGCTTGAACGCTTGATTGCGCGGGGGCTGGCGGTGTTGATTCCGCGCCAGGCCGGGCAGCGCGAAGATCGTTATACCCATGCGCTGGGTGATCCGGCGGATAGCGAGGCGATCATGGCCGCGCGGCAGAGTCCGCAGGATCGCAGTACAAGCAGTGGCGTTTCGGTTGAGCGCATCGAAGAGCTCGAAGCACGAATCGCCGCGCTGGAAGAACGCCTGGCCCGCCTCGAATAGCCACCACAAATACATTGTGGGAGCGAGCTTGCTCGCGAATGCGGTGTGTCATTCAACGATGATGTAACTGACACGGCCTATTCGCGAGCAAGCTCGCTCCCACAGGGGTTATTCATCAGGTTTCAAAATCTGGTGTTACTCGCCATCCCAGTAATCCACACCATCCGTCTGCCGTGCCACCGCCACAAAACCTGAGGCATTGCCCTCAGCATCCACCTGAAAATTATCCATCACCGCATATTTGTTCGAATCCGGGTATTCGCAGATTTCCGGTTGCTGCTGGGTACTCACCGCCAGATAACGCAGTTCGGCCTGACTGGTATTGATGATCTGATGCGCCTTCTCCGGCCCGCCCGGCGGGCACGCGATCACGTCGCCCGCGCGAATCGGGAAACGCTCGGCGCCAAGACGCACCTCACCCTCCCCGACCACCACGTAAAACATTTCTTCGTTGACCCGATGGCTGTGAAACGGACTGCCGCGCATGCCCGGCGGCAAGGCGTACAGACGATAACCGAGTTTCTGCGAACCCAATTGCTGGCCGATACGCGCCATGCGCTGCTGATAGCGCCCGGCGGTTTCGCCTTCCGGGGCCAAGGCTTCGGGCAGGGGTTCGAGTTCGACCTGATGCAGATTGAGAATGGGCGGGTGCATGGGGGGCCTCGGTCACGGTTTTTGTGGGGGGCAAGTCTGGGCTTGCTGGGGAGGCAGTATAGGCATTGATGCCCGGCGTGAAACCGTGGCGCATCCTTCGCGAGCAGGCTCGCTCCCACGGGGATCTACAGCGAACACACAATCTGTGTATGACAAAAATTCAATTGTGGGAGCGAGCCTGCTCGCGAAGAGGCCCGCCCAGCCACCACAACACTCATCAGCTCCGGGCAAACGCCACCGCCGCCGCAAACTGCTCTTCAGTCGGGCGCACGCCGGTGTACAGCACAAACTGCTCCAGCGCCTGAATCGCAATCACCTCAAGCCCGGTAATCACCTTTTTACCCTCGGCGCGGCCACGCACGATCAACGGCGTCTCCGACGGAATCGCCACCACATCAAACAGCGTATCCGCCGCTTTGATCACTTCTGACTCAAACGCCAGTTGCCCCGCCTCTGGCCCGCCATCCATGCCCACGGGCGTGACATTGATCAGCATCTGCGGCCGCTCCTCGCCCAGATCCGCCTGCCAGCGATAACCCAGCGAATCCGCCAATGCACGCCCGGCGCGCTCGTTGCGGGCGACAATCAAACCGTTTTTGTAACCACCATCACGCAAGGCACTGGCCACCGCTTTGGCCATGCCGCCGCTGCCACGCAGGGCGAAGGTCGAATCCTTGGGCACCGCGTGGGTTTTCAGCAACTGTTCTATGGCAATGTAATCGGTGTTGTAAGCCTTAAGATGGCCGTCGGTATTGACGATGGTGTTGATGGACTGGATCGCCGCCGCCGACGCATCCAGCTCATCGACCAGCGCAATGCACGCTTCCTTGAACGGCATCGACACGCCACAGCCGCGAATGCCCAAGGCGCGAATGCCGCCGACCGCTCCCGTCAAATCCTGGCTGCTGAACGCCTTGTAATAGAAGTTCAGGCCCAACTGCTCATACAAATGGTTATGAAAACGCAGACCGAAATTGCCTGGACGCCCCGACAGGGACATGCACAGTTGGGTGTCTTTGTTCGGGTTCATCTGCATGAAACTTCTCCTTCAAACGCACTTTCGGATAGACGGGATTAGCCAGTCCATCGGGTTCTGAACGATCATAGAGGCCTGTTCTAAACGTGTTATGTGGCCCTTGTCCGGCCCGGTAAAGAAGCCGGTACAGACCTTACACAAAATTTACCCAGCGGCTGTGCTGATTTTCAGAATTTCGCTGTCTTAGAAGTATCCCCGCGACAACTGTGGGCCTGGTGCAGGCCCTGCCGCCGGGTCGAAGAACCGAGGAATTATCATGATTCGTAAACTCCCCATTCTGGCCTTGCTGATTGGCGCACTTGCTGTAACAGGTCAGGCAGAAGCCGGTGGTGGCCACGGCTGGCAAGGCCCTGCGGTGTTTGGCGCGATCGTCGGCTCGGCCATCATCGGCTCGGCACTGATCAACCAGGATCGGCCGGTGTATGTGCAACAGCAGCCGGTTTATGTTCAGCCGCAACCGGTCTACGTGCAGCAGCCGCCACCACCGGTCTACTACCAGCCGGCGCCGGTGTATGTGCAACAACCGGTGTACATCCAACAGGCCCCCGTCTACTAAGGCCCGCCTCGCGGTTATTACGGCCGGCCACATGGCTACTACGGCGGTCCACGCTGGTAATCGCAACAAAAAGCCCCGCTTTGATAGCGGGGCTTTTTTATGACCGTTGGTCGGCCAGCGTCTGAAAAAATCTCGCCAAGGTCGCTGTGGGGACAGTTTCACCGGCTAAAGTCGGCATGATTGATCGAGCGTTATGTACATTTGCATAAAACGGTCATTTATTTGTCATGACGGAGCCGCAATCTGAATCCGTCCGTAAACAACAGGTTGATAACAACAAGGACGACTGTATGCCTACACAAAACCCGCACCGCATCGTCGGCCTGTGCACCTCCAGCAAGGTGTACAGCGCGCTGACCGAACTCAAGCACCTGGAAGGCCATCGTTGCGCGAAATTCCTTTCGCTGCTCGCGGAAAACCTGGTGCACAAAGGTTTGCTCAACGAGCGCGAAGTCATGCACATGCTCGATCAAGTGGTCGATTGAGCCAGCCCTCAACGGCGTCAATGACCACTATCGAAAGCGTTGATTGTCCGTAGAAGCGGCGAATCACTAAGGTAGCTCCATTGTTAGATGGAGGTACTCGTCATGGCTCAGATTCAAATCATGTCCGTTATCGGCAGCGCCGTTCCCGCCTCGCTCAGGGCCTCGGGTCTGCTCGCCTGCTGGTATCTGATGCGCGACGGCGAAGCGATCAGCGGCCCGCTCACTTCGCTGCCCGCTGCGCAGGCACTGTCGCAAAAGATCGTCAGCGAGCCGTTTCACGCTTAAGGCAGTTGCACGCGGGGCTTGGTCTCGGCGAACAACGCCCAGCTCGACATGAACAACGCCCCGATCAGCGGCCCGATCACAAAGCCGTTGAGGCCGAACACTGCCAGTCCGCCAAGGGTCGAGATCAGAATCATGTAATCGGGCATTTTGGTGTCCTTGCCCACCAGAATCGGTCGCAGCACGTTGTCCACCAGGCCAATCACAAAGACCCCGAACAAGCCCAGCACCACGCCCTGCCAGATCATCCCGCTGAGCAGGAAATACGCCGCCACCGGCGCCCAGACAATCCCCGCGCCGACCGCTGGCAGCAACGACAGAAACGCCATCAACACCGCCCACAGCAACGCGCTGGGGATGTCGAGAAACCAGAAAATAGCCCCACCCAATGCGCCTTGGGTAATCGCCACCAGGACGTTGCCCTTGACCGTCGCCCGCACCACTCGGTTGAACTTCAACTGCAGGCGGCGCTTGTGATTCTCTTCCAATGGCACAGCGGTACGCACCTTGCGCGCCAGCTCGGCACCGTCACGCAGAAAGAAAAACAGCAGATACAGCATGATGAAGAAACTCACCACGAACTCGAACGTACCCTGACCAAAACTGAACGCTTGAGTGGCCAGGACCTGACTGCCCTGCATCGCCGATTTGACGATTTTCTCGCGCAGGCCATTGAGTTCGCCCATGCCGAAACGGTCGAGCAAGTGCTGAAAGTACGGCGGCAAGCTGTGCTTGAACTGCGCCAGATACGCGGCAATGTCCAGCTCACCACTTTCGATATTCTTGTAAACCGTCGCCCCCTCCTGCACGAGCAACACGCTGACGATGATCACCGGCAAAATCGCGATGACCAGACAGATGCTCAATGTGCACAGCGAGGTCAGGTTGCGTTGCCAGCCGAATTTCGCCTGCAACTTGCGTTGCATCGGTGCAAACAGGATGCCGAGGATCACCGCCCAGAACACCGCACCGTAGAACGGCAACAGGATCCAGATGAAGGCCACCGTGACCAGCACCAGCAGCACGGTCAGGGATTTGAATTGAAGACTCTTTTCGTTCATGTCCGGTCCATGTCAGTCAGGCGTCATGCACGCCCCGCTCCTTAGTCAGCCGTAGCGTGCACGAGTGCCATCTTTATTCATGGAGCATAGTTGCGGATCGGCGCGAACCGGTTATCGATCGGCAACTGGGCATAGATCCAGATCAATAAACCCCGTCCGGATCTGCATTACCCTGCCGCGCTTTTGCGACCGACACCGCCATGACCTCGATCCTCGCCGCCCCCGAACTGCTCGCTCCCGCCGGCACCCTGAAAAACATGCGCTATGCCTTCGCCTACGGTGCCGATGCGGTTTATGCCGGCCAGCCGCGTTACAGCTTGCGGGTGCGCAACAACGAATTCGATCACGCCAACCTGGCGCTGGGCATTCGTGAAGCCCAGGCGCAGGGCAAGCGCTTCTATGTGGTCGTCAACATCGCCCCGCACAACGCCAAACTGAAAACCTTCCTAAAGGATCTGGCACCCGTCATCGAGATGGCACCGGATGCGCTGATCATGTCTGACCCGGGGCTGATCATGCTGGTGCGTCGGCATTTTCCGCAGATGCCGATTCACCTGTCGGTGCAGGCCAATACGGTGAACTGGGCGAGTGTCGAGTTCTGGCAGCAGATGGGGTTGAGCCGGATCATCCTGTCGCGGGAATTGTCGCTGGAAGAAATCGGCGAGATCCGCGAACAGGTGCCGGGCATGGAGCTGGAAGTGTTCGTTCATGGCGCGTTGTGCATGGCCTATTCCGGGCGCTGCCTGCTTTCGGGTTACATGAACAAACGCGATGCCAATCAGGGCAGCTGCACCAACGCCTGTCGCTGGAAATACTCGGCGCAGCAAGCCACGGAAAACCAGCTCGGCGAGATCGTCCAGACCTTTCAGCCCGAGCTGACATTGGGCTTGGGTGCGCCGACAGATCAAGTGTTCCTGCTGCAGGAAGCCAATCGTCCTGATGAATTGATGCCGGCGTTCGAGGACGAGCACGGCACTTACATCATGAACGCCAAGGATCTGCGCGCGGTGCAGCACGTCGAGCGTCTGGCGCTCATGGGCGTGCATTCATTGAAGATCGAGGGCCGCACCAAATCGCACTTCTACTGCGCGCGCACCACCCAGGTTTATCGCCGGGCGATTGATGACGCGGTGGCCGGGCGCGAGTTTGATCGCAGCTTGATGACGGACCTGGAGTCACTGGCCCAGCGCGGCTACACCGAGGGTTTTCTGCGTCGGCATGTGCATGACGAGTATCAGAATTATCAGCACGGCAGCTCGGTTTCGGAGCGTCAGCAGTTTGTTGGCGAGTTGACCGGTGAACGGCGTGAGGGGCTGGCCGAGGTCAAGGTGAAGAACCGATTTGCCCTCGGTGATCATCTGGAGTTGATGACGCCCACGGGTAATTTTCATTTTGATTTGCCTGCATTGCAGAGTGTCAAGGGTGAGGCGATCGACGTCGCGCCGGGGGATGGGCATACGGTGTATGTGCCGATTCCGGAGGGGGTGGATTTGCGGTTTGGGTTGCTGATGCGGGATTTGCGTGATGCCTGAGAAGCCCCTCACTGTAGAGACCGGTACATCCTTTACAAATTAGACCGGGGACATCGTTTACACCTTTAAAGGCTTGAAACGCGTTTGGCGCCGTTTTCAAGCCTGCCTAAACAGTGGGTGCAAAGGTACAGTTCCCAAGCGTCATCAGCCACTTCCTTCAGCGCGATGTCCTCTCCAATCAGAGCCTCTCCTAGAAAAATCAGCTGTCCTTTCCATTTAATTTCCCCATTTGACCGAACCTTGCGTACTTCAACATCGGAACCGTATTCAAACGCAGGCAAGTAACCGGGGTAAGCGCGTATCGACGGGCTATAGACAGATGCCGGCGGTTTCATGCCCAGCGCGGTGTGCGGTCGGTGGTGGTTGAAGTCTTGGATGAATTCCTGAAAAGCCAACTGCTGGCGCACCAAGTTTTCCGCCGGTGGCACTGCTGCCTTTAGCGTTCTATGCATCCGTTCATGTCGCCCATTTTGGTCGGGACGGCCAGGCGTAATCGTTTCGACATGGATTCCAAGCCTGATGAACCAAACCGATAACTTCGAAAGTCGCGCCAGACCTGTCGACGCAAAAGGAGCGCCATTGTCAGTGCGGATCACATCCGGCAGCCCATATTCTCGAAAAGCCCACTCGAAGCCTTCCCGCGTCGGCGCTCCGTGCGTACTGGGCAAGGCGCGACAGACGAATAAAAAGCGGCTCATCTGATCGGTAATGGTCAACGGGTAGCACCAATTACCGTCCTGCATTTTGAACTGCCCTTTGTAATCAGCACACCAAGTCTGGTTGGGCGCGTCGACCGGACGCAAATGTGTTGGAGCACGGGGACGCGGGGGATAGGGCCGTCGCGCCACCACCAAACCAGCTTTCTTCAACCACTCCCCGGCGGTGCTCGCGGCCGGCCATTGGATATGCGGATCGGAATCGCGCAGGCGACCAATGATCTGCTTGGGTCCCCGATCGGGATGTTCGTTTTTCTTGGCCAGCAGCGTGGCAATAATTTCGTCGGGCGTTTGATGAGGACAGTTCAACGGCTTGCGCGATTGCTCTTTCAAGCCATCTACGCCCAACGCTGCGTATCGTTCCAGCCACTTGTCGATGGTTGGACGGCTGACACCATAGCGCCGGCTTAATTGGCTCTTGGTGTAGCTGCCGCCAAGCCAGTCACTGACTAACTTCACTCGTTGATCCATTGGGGACTCTTGATTCCAGGGCATGGTCAGCACCTCCTGACCATGATTAATACCTGTAAACCATGTCCCCGGTCTCAAACGTAAAGGATGTACCCGGTCTTTACCCACCCTAGCCCTCTCCCAGAGGGAGAGGGGACCGATTGGGGGATATTGGAGAAATCCGCCGACCTGGAAATTCGTCGGTGAATCCATAATCGACTCTTCTGATCAAGAAAATTGGACCTGGCTGAATCCATAATCGACTCGGTCGTTCAGCTTGGCTGAATCCATAATCGACTCGGTTGTTCAGGTCGATATATAGCGCAAGACACCTCGGTCGGCCCCCTCTCCCTCCGGGAGAGGGCTGGGGTGAGGGAAGCTTTTTTACGAAACAAACTCCTCCCGCAACATCGCCACAATCGCCTCCTGCCCGGGTGCACCCCGGCGTTTTGAATCTGGAGTGGCGGGTTGAGTGGTTCGAACAGCAGAGGTCTGACCCTGGATTTTTTTTGAGGCTGATGCCGCCTTCGCGAGCAGGCTCGCTCTCACATTGGAACGCGCTTCCCTGTGGGAGCGAGCCTGCTCGCGAAGAGGCCGGCAAATCCAGCACAACACCAGAATTCAGCGCCGATCATCCGACAACGGCGTCGGCTCATCCGCCGGCGGTACATCGTCATCTGCCGGCGGATCCTGCCAGTCCTCCGGCCGGTCAGCATCGCTCAACGGATCACGCCCCGTTGGCATCCCCATCGGAGAATCATGATCAGTCAGAGTTGGCTCATCGGTGCCGGGCACCGGCCGGGTTGGATCGGTTGGCAGCACACCACCCTGAAACAGCAAATCATTAGCCATGACACACCTCACCAAGGAGGTCCGGAATACCCGGGCCGTACAACTTGGAATCAGGCCCGTGGGCGGCGTGCTATCGAACAGACCGACGGCACTCAGCCCTGCGCGGAAAAGCGGTCACGGCTGTTGGTCAGATGCAACCACATGGCTGCGCGCGCGGCATCCGCATCCTGACGCTTGATCGCATTCAGAATCGCCTCATGCTCCAGATGGGCCAGTTGCCCGAGCTTGCTCAAATCCGCCGCGCCACGTTCAGCAGCATTGAGCCGGTTACGCGGAATCATCGCGCTGCCCAAGTGCTGCATGATCTCGCTGAAACAGACGTTGCCGGTGGCTTCGGCAATCAGCAGATGAAAGCGTCGATCGGCCTCGACGCAACTGTCGTTGTTGTCCAGCAGCCGTTGATAATCGTCCAGCGCCTGACGCATCTGCAGCAATTGCTGCTCGCTGCGCCGTTGCGCTGCCAGTGCCGCTGCCTGGGTTTCCAGGCCCAGGCGCAATTCAAGAATGCTGCGCACGCCGAGCGCCGTGTCGACATTCAGGCGCAAGCCCTGCTCCGGTGCTCGCTCTATGACAAACGTGCCGATGCCGTGATGCGTCTCCACCAGCCCGGAGGCCTGCAATTTGGAAATTGCCTCACGCACCACCGTGCGGCTGACGCCGTGCTCCTGAACGATGGAGTTCTCCGACGGCAGCTTGTCGCCGGGTGACAACTGGCCAAGCAGGATGCTCTGGGTGAGCTTCTCCACCAGATCATGAGCGAGGTTGTGCGCACGTTTGCGAGCGGGGGCGTCGAGGTCTTCTTGCATGGTCGGTTCCGGTGATCAGGGCTTGCGGATCGTAGCATCGCGCGCTGGGCTTACGAGGTTGATTTTAGCGACTCAGCTTGTATGACAACATTCAAACTATCGAAATAATTTCACACCTCCTCGACGAACTGATCCTGACAGCCTCGAGAAAATATCGGCCAGTAAAGAATCTAAAAACCCAACAAACATTAGGTAAACCTGTAAAAAAGCATAAAAAACCGTCGATCCAGAGAAAATTAATCGGTCCTCCCCACTTGTAGGACAAAAAAATCAAGTTGTATGATGTCTATCAACAACGCAGCACCTGCCCTACCCCGCATAAAAATAATCAGTGGGAGAAAACCAAGTGAAAACCTCCGTCTCCGGGATGAACGAGGGCGTCGATTCGACACTCGCGTCGGCCATCTCGAAAGTGAAACGCCACGTCCTGCCGCTTTTCGTGATCATGTTCATCGTCAATTACATTGACCGGGTGAACATCGGTTTCGTCCGCACCCACATGGAACATGACCTGGGCATTGGTGCCGCCGCTTACGGCTTCGGCGCCGGGCTGTTCTTCATCGGTTATGCGCTGTTCGAAGTCCCGTCGAACATGCTTCTGCAGAAAGTCGGCGCACGCATCTGGCTGACCCGCATCATGCTCACCTGGGGCCTGGTCGCCGCCGGCATGGCCTTCATCCAGAACGAAACCCACTTTTACATCCTGCGCTTTTTGCTCGGTGTGGCCGAGGCCGGATTCTTTCCCGGGGTGATCTACTACTTCACCCGTTGGCTGCCCGGCGCCGAACGCGGCAAGGCGATTGCGATCTTCCTCAGCGGCTCCGCCGTAGCCTCGCTGATCTCCGGTCCACTGTCCGGCCTGCTCCTGCAGATCAACGGGCTGGGCATGCACGGCTGGCAGTGGATGTACTTCATTGAAGGGATGTTTTCCGTGTGCCTGTGCGTGTTCGTCTGGTTCTGGCTCGACGCCAAACCCCACGACGCGAAATGGCTGAGCCGCGCCGAACAGGATGCACTGGTCAACGCCATTGACGCTGAACAGAAGGCCCGCGAAGCCGCGACGCCGATCCGGCCATCCATGGGCAAACTGCTCAAGGACCGCCAGATCATTCTGTTCTGCCTGATCTACTTCTTCATTCAACTGACCATCTACGCCGCGACTTTCTGGCTGCCGAGCATCATCAAGAAAATGGGCGAGATGAGCGACTTCCAGGTCGGCCTGTTCAACTCGATTCCGTGGTTGCTGTCGATCATCGGCATGTACGCCTTCGCCTCGTTCTCGGCCAAGTGGAAACACCAGCAGGCGTGGGTCGCCACTGCATTGTTGATCGCCGCTGCGGGGATGTTCATGTCCACCACCGGCGGACCTATCTTCGCTTTCGTTGCAATCTGCTTTGCCGCACTGGGGTTCAAATCAGCATCGTCGTTGTTCTGGCCGATCCCGCAGGCCTATCTGGATGCACGCATCGCGGCAGCGGTGATCGCGTTGATCAACTCGGTGGGCAACCTCGGCGGCTTCGTCGCGCCGACCACGTTCGGCCTGCTCGAAGAACACACCGGCTCGATTCAGGGCGGCCTCTATGGCCTGGCCGCGACCTCGATCATTGCCGCGATCATCGTCTTCTTCGCGCGCACCGCACCGAAACCTGCTGCTGACACTGCCGTGGCCGATGCCGCGCCAAAGCACGCCTGACGTCCATTTTCAAAGATTGCGAATAAGAAGGATAAAAACCATGACTGCACACGACACCGCCAAAGCCCCGATCATCACCGACATGCAAGTCATCCCGGTGGCCGGCCACGACGGCATGCTGCTCAATCTGAGCGGCGCCCACGGGCCGTTTTTCACCCGCAATATCGTCATCCTCAAGGACAACGCCGGCCACACCGGCGTCGGTGAAGTGCCCGGTGGCGAGCGCATTCGCCAAACCCTGGAAGACGCGCGCAGCCTGGTGATCGGCAGCCCGATCGGCACTTATCAGAAGATCCTCAATCAAGTGCGCCAGACTTTCGCCGACCGCGATGCCGGCGGCCGTGGCCTGCAGACGTTCGACCTGCGCATCACCATCCACGCGGTCACCGGCCTCGAAGCCGCGCTGCTCGACTTGCTCGGTCAGCATCTCGACGTACCGGTGGCGGCGCTGCTTGGCGAAGGTCAGCAACGCGACGAAGTTAAGATGCTTGGTTATCTGTTCTACGTCGGTGACCAGCGCGAAACCGACCTCGCCTATCGCAGCGAACCGGACGCCGACAACGACTGGTTTCGCGTGCGACACGAGAAGGCCATGACGGCCGAAGCCGTGGTGCGCCTCGCCGAAGCGGCTCATGCGAAATACGGTTTCAAGGACTTCAAACTCAAGGGCGGCGTGCTCAGCGGTGATGCCGAAATCGAAGCGGTGACAGCGCTGGCCGAACGCTTTCCTGATGCGCGGATTACCCTCGATCCGAACGGCGCGTGGTCACTGAAAGAGGCCATCCGTTTGTGCCGCGATCAGCATCAGGTGCTCGCCTACGCCGAAGACCCGTGCGGCGCGGAAAACGGTTATTCCGGCCGCGAAGTCATGGCTGAGTTTCGCCGTGCCACTGGACTGAAAACCGCCACCAACATGATCGCCACTGACTGGCGTGAAATGGGTCATGCGATCCAGTTGCAGTCGGTGGACATTCCACTGGCCGACCCGCATTTCTGGACCATGCAGGGTTCGGTGCGCGTGGCGCAGATGTGCCATGAATGGGGCCTGACCTGGGGCTCGCATTCCAACAACCACTTCGACATCTCGCTGGCGATGTTCACCCATGTCGCTGCGGCCGCACCGGGCGAGATCACCGCGATCGACACCCACTGGATCTGGCAGGACGGCCAGCGCCTGACCAAAGCGCCGCTGCAAATTGTCGACGGTCTGGTGCAGGTGCCGAAGAAACCGGGGCTGGGTGTCGAACTGGACATGGATCAAGTGGCCAAGGCTCATGAGCTGTATAAAGGCATGGGCCTCGGCGCGCGGGATGACAGCGTGGCGATGCAGTTTCTGATTCCGGGGTGGAAGTTCGATAACAAGCGGCCGTGTCTGGTGCGCTGAACCTGATATCCAGTCCACCACTGCCCCCCTGTGGGAGCGAGCTTGCTCGCGAATGCGGTGTGTCATAAACAGTAATGTTGACTGACCAGCCCCTTTCGCGAGCAAGCTCGCTCCCACAGGGTTTTACGCTAGACGGAAGCCTGTAACAGCCAATCCTTGAACGCACTCATCGCCGCTGTTTCAGGCCGCGACTGCAACCGCGTCAACCAGTAACTCCCCGTCGTAATCTCAATCGCAAACGGCTGACAAATCGCATCCGCCGCCAATTGCCGGGCGAACATCAGCGGCGGCGCCAACGCCACCCCGCCACCCTGCAACGCCGCCTCCATCATCGCCAGCGACGAATCAAACACGATGCTCTGCGGCGGAGCAGCCTGCGTTGCCAGACCGGCCGCCTGAAACCATTCCGGCCATTCATCCGTACGATAGGAACGCAGCAGCGTCTGTTGCAACAAATCCCCCGGTGATTGCAGTTGCCGAGCGATTTCCGGCACGCACAACACCGACAGCGGCGCATCGAGCAAACGCGTCGCTTCGATGCCATGCCACGCGCCAGCACCGAAGCGAATCGCGTAATCGAGCCCTTCTGCCGCCACATCCACACGGTTGTTGTTGGTCGACAGCCGCAAATCTATGAGCGGATGTTTCGCCTGGAAGTCTGCCAGCCTCGGCAACAGCCAACCTACGGCGAAGGTGCCCACCGCGCCGACGGTCAACATTTCGCGATACTGTCCGCCGGCGAGGCGTTCGAGGATCTGCGCGATGTGATCGAACGAAGTGCTCAGCACCGGCAGCAAAGTTTCGCCCTCACTGGTCAGCATCAGCCCACGGGGCAGGCGTTTGAACAGCGTGACGTTGAGTTGCGCTTCCAGGCTTTTCACCTGATGGCTGACCGCCGCTTGCGTGACGCACAGTTCCACGGCGGCGCGGGTGAAGCTCAAATGACGCGCGGACGCTTCAAAGGCGCGCAGTGCGTTGAGCGGCAATTGCGGTCGAATCATGCCAAGTTCCAAATTTTTCTAATGGCTCGTGCGAGTTTTCGTCGTTTGTCGATTGGCGTCGCGCTGGCTAGATTGGCGGCGCTGATCAGTTGCCCAATGAAGAAATCGCCCGCAGTGTAGCGGGATAACGTCATCAACACTCATGGAGAGTGGTTCACTCATGCCATCCATTCATTCAAACAAAGTCATTTCCTGCGCCGCTTTCGGCCTGTTTTTCGGCGCCTCGTCCTGCATGGCTGCCACGCCCACCGACGCGCAGTTGCAAGCGCTGGTCAACGACGCAGTGACGCCGGTCATGCAACAGCAGAACATTCCCGGGTTGACCGTGGCGCTGACCATAAATGGCCAGCCGCATTACTTTAACTACGGGGTTGCAGCAAAAGGCACCGGACAGAAAGTCAGCGAAAACACCTTGTTCGAAATCGGCTCGGTGAGCAAAACCTTCACCGCCACCCTCGCCGGTTATGCCCAGGCCACTGGCAAACTCGACCTGTCGAGCAAAGCCAGTCAGCTCTGGCCAGAATTGAAAGGCAGCGCGTTCGACAACATCACGGTGCTGCAACTGGGCACCTACAGTGCCGGCGGCTTGCCACTGCAATTTCCGGACGACGCGGATTCGTCTGACAAGATGCTCGGCTATTTCCAGCAGTGGAAACCGGTTTATCCGACAGGCAGCCATCGCCAGTATTCAAATCCAAGCCTTGGGTTGTTCGGTTATCTGGCGGCGAAGAGCCTCGGCGAGCCGTTCGATCAGGCGATGACGCAAACCCTGCTGCCGAAACTCGGTTTGCAGCACACCTACCTCAGCGTGCCTGCTGCACAAATGAACCTGTATGCGCAGGGCTATGACAAGAATGGCAAACCGGTGCGCGTCACGCCCGGCGCCCTGGATTCGCAGGCCTATGGCGTGAAAACCAGTGCCGTGGACATGCTGCGTTACGTGCAGGCCAACCTGAAACCTGAAACGCTGGAAGCGTCCTTGCAAAAAACCATCGCCAACACGCACACCGGTTACTACACAGTCGGCGATATGATTCAGGGTTTGGGTTGGGAGATGTACCACTACCCGATCAGCCTCGATCGCTTGCTGGCGGGCAACTCGACGGAAATGGCCATGCAGGCGCACAAGGTGCAGTGGCTGAATCCGCCGCAACCACAACCGGAAGAGGTATTGATCAACAAGACTGGCTCTACAGGTGGCTTCGGGACTTACGTGGCGTTTGTGCCGAGCAAGGACGTGGGCATTGTGATCATGGCTAACAAGAACTTTCCGATTCCTGAGCGGGTGAAGATTGCCCACAAAATCCTCAGTGCTGTCGCCGATTAAAAGTTTCGCGTCAGGCAATAAAAATGGGCGTCCTTTCGAGGTCGCCCATTTTCGTTTCAGCCCTTTAAAGCTGAGCCTGCAACTTCCAGCCGATGACATCCATCAAGTCGCAACTGTCACGCAACGGGATCGCCATCACCCGGGCGAAATCCTGTAGCAGTAATGCGTCGTGGCCCTTGCCGTCACCCAACGCCAGGGTCTCCATCAATTGCGTCACACAGCGCAAACGGTAAGCCGCTGTGCCGTGCAGCACATCCACGGGTGCTTCGCTGTCGATCAACAGACTGGGAATCTTGCAGTCGATCCCGGTAATTGGAATGTATCGCGCCATGTATGAACCTCCCTGTTCAATGTTGCGTTGCCGCCGGTGGATCGAGATTGTCCAGCGCACGGTTGACCAGCAACTCGCCGAGCACAGCCAATTGCTGAATCGACAAGGCAAGGCTGCGCGGTGAACCTTGAAGTTCTGCGGCCAGGTCGGTGGTCAGGACATTGAGTGAAGCGAGGGTTTCGCAAGCGTGGCAGAGCAGCGTGGGCGTATCGATATCGGGGAGGATGGTGAAGAGGTGGCTGATGGGATCGGGATGATGCGGGTTGCGTAAGCGGGGGTTGTTGGCGTCGAAGGATCCTGAATCCATGGGGGATTCGGGAGGGTTTGGCGTTGGTTTTTTCATGTATGAAGTACCGTAGTGAATTGTAGGAAAAACTACCTTTCTCACTTCCACATGAGGGTGGCAGCTGTACGCAGGTGTGGAAGACCAGGCCAATCCACCAAAACCCGGCGCACTCGAAAGTGCCCCTGCGCACAGCCGCCAAAAACGCGGCGATGTTGACATAAATAACGTCGACATGCGCTTTTGAGACATTGATGGATGTAACCGACAACCGGACTTCCACGTCCGACCACTGTGTTTTGCAGCGGCCACAGAAGACTATCCCTACACCGCCAAGCCCACCAGTTCACCACCGCCGCCGCGACTTGCAGGAAAAATCCGCGGGACCTGAAGGGCATTTGTGTCAGATATTTCCGCAGGCACATGCTGCAACGACTTTGGGTTAGCGAATGAATTTGTTGTATCTACACTGCATCAAGTCAATCTTTGAACGAGGATGGCGTCGGGCAAAAAAACAGTCATTCGAAGGACGCAGTGATGGAAATCAAAAGTTTGAAGCTTACGGATGTCGGACATTTTGGAGACATGGATATTCAGTTTGCGCCTACCCTGAAACACCGCTCGAACATCACGGTGCTGATGGGAAACAACGGCAGCGGAAAAACCACCATTCTTAAATCCCTGAATATTTGTCTGAGCTGGCTGATCGCAAAAATTCGCTCCAATAAAGGCAATGGCAAATACCTTGTCGATGAAGACATTCGCAACGGCGCCTCAGGAGCCGTCCTTTCGATTGGCATCACCGACGTTTCGCACCCGCGCGCAGCTGACAGTGATGCGGGTTCCGAAAACGAATTATTCGTATGGGGCGCTGCCCGAAGTCGACAAGAAGGTACAGCCTCGGGCCTTGGATATTTAAACGAAGTCAGACTGCTTGCAGACCACTACCGCACTCAACTCACCGCCGACGATAACGCCTCACTCCCGCTGATCGCTTATTACCCAGCCGAACGTTGCGTTCTCGACATCCCGCTTGAAATCACCAGCAAACAAGGCTCTGATCAACTCGACGGCTATGACACCAGCTTCAACGGTGGCGCCGACTTTCGCGGTTTTTTTGAATGGTTTCGTGAACGTGAGGACAGCGAAAACGAGGATGGGATTTCCGATACCGCACTGGCCGAAATGGCGGAAAAATTCGGTACTGACAGCGACGCCTGGAAAGCGCTCTTCAATTTGAAAGCCTCCACTCGCGATCGCCAATTGACTGCCGTGCGTTCGGCTCTGACTGCGTTCATGCCGGACTTCACTAACCTGCGCGTACAACGCAAGCCCCATCTGCATATGGCAATCGACAAGCATGGCGCGACATTCAATGTCACTCAGCTCTCGCTTGGCGAAAAGTCGATGATTGCGTTGGTGGGTGACATGGCCAGGCGTCTGGCGATGATGAATCCATCAATGGACAACCCGCTGCACGGTGACGGCATTGTTCTGATCGACGAGGTGGAATTGCGCATGGATCCGCAATGGCAGCTCGGCTTGATTGCGCAATTAAGTGCAACCTTTCCCAATTGCCAGTTCGTGTTGACCACGCGTTCACCACTGATCATTGGTGATACCAAAGGTGTGCTGGTTTACCTGCTTGATGATGGCGATAGCAGTGAATAGACAAGTTGCTGTGAGGGCGTCAGTGTCCGCAAATATGCAGGTAACGGAATAAACATTGTAGGAGTGAGCCTGCTCGCGATAGCGGTGTATCAGTCAACGCTGATGGTGACTGATACACCGCTATCGCGAGCAGGCTCACTCCTACAGGGAGAGTTTTTTATTCAGTGAGTATGCAATCAGTCATCCGGCATTTCCGGTGGCTTGGCTGGTTTCGCAGGCTTGGTCGGCTTCGCGTTCTTCGCGCCTTTTGCCGGTTCCGGCGTAGCAGCCACCGGCGCTTGAGCCGCAGCGGCCGCTTCCTTCTCGGCCATTGGCATGGCATCGATGGTGTCGAAAATCTTCTTCAGATCCACCGCTTTCGCTTCGTCCCCCGAGGCCGAAAGTTTGGTCTCGCCGTCCTTGCCCACCAGGAACACTTTCGGATACGCCCCGGCACCCAGCTTCAGCGAGCGCAGCAGCGCCATGGTGTCTTGCTGGCCCATATCTTTGCCGTCGAGTTGGCCGGACATGTTGAGGATGGTGTAGACCTTGATGTTGCGGTCGGTGACGCCCTTTTTATTGGCGGGATCCTCCAGCGACTTTTTCAGCGCCACCCACACGGGGTCGACGGTGCTTTGTGCGATCACGATCAGCGGTCGGGCGCGGCCCATATCCCCGGCGATGGGTGAATCGTTGTCAGCGGCGAACAAGGGGCCGGCAATCGCCAGCAAGAGTGTCAGGGTCAGTGACCTGATGAGCATGCGCATCTCCTTTTGATATCCACGCTCTAATGATTGCGCATCGTGGCGATTGTTCCGGGCCAACCCGGCAAATATCTTCCGCCTAGTCAGAAGCTTAGGACAGGCGCGACATTGCGCAACATATCCGAGGTGATCGCAACGCGGATTTGATTACCTTTTATGACCGCATTAGGGTGGTGATTCTGCCAATGGAATGGAGTTCCCCCGCATGTACATCGATTACCTGTGCGATCACCCCGAATTGATCGAAGAACTGGCCACGCTCAATTTTCAGGAATGGGGCGAGTTTCGTCCCGGGCAAACCGTCGAGGACCGTATCGAACACATGCGCGAATCCTGCGGCAAAGGTGCAGTGCCCAGTGTTGTGGTGGCACTCGACGGTTCACGTTTGCTGGGCGGTGCGCTGCTGATCGAAAGCGATCTGAAGCTGCGCCCGAACCTGACGCCATGGCTGGCCGGGGTTTATGTGAAGGCTGAGGAACGTGGGCGCGGGATTGCTTCGCAACTGGTCAATCGAGTGGTTGCAGAAGCGGCGGCGCTGGGCGTGCCCGAGTTGTATCTGTATACCGACACGTCGCAGTCGCTGTATGCGCGACTGGGTTGGGAAGTGCTTGAAGAGCTGGTCTACGACGATTTGCCGGTGACGGTGATGAAATACGTCATTCAGCGCTAACCCGTGGTGAGGCGGCTCGCGACAAGCCGTGCCGTCTCACTCCAACGCTGAATCGAGCGCCGAGAGCAATTGCGAAGAGGCGACGGGTTGTCCTCCGAGCTTGAGTTCACCACTGCCGAGTTCAACGCTCAACCTTACCGACGCCCGATCACCCGGGTATTTGCGCAGCACCAGTTGGATGCCATTGGCCGTCTCGTCGGCGGTACCGAGCAAATCCCACAGACTCTCGCTCAGATCCAGCAGCACTTTTTGCTGCTGCAGATCGACCACCCGCGGCGCATACAGCCAATGGCTCATGCGCATCTCACGCGGCTCGACGGTGATCGCGAGACGGCCTTCGCAGTGGACAGTGGTTTCACTCATGGCCGGATCAGAACGCCAGTTTGTAACCGATCAACACCAGCATCGTCGCCAGGCACGGGCGCAGGACTTCATCGGAAATGCGTCCGGTCAGGTGGCTGCCGAGCCAGATGCCTGGCAGCGAGCCGACCAGCAAGAAGCCCAGCACGCCCCAATCCATATTGCCCATGCTCGCGTGGCCAAGACCGGCGACCAGCGTCAGTGGTACGGCGTGGGCGATTTCGGTGCCGACCAGACGGCGGGTCGGTAGCAACGGATAAAGGATGAACAGCGCGACAGTACCGAGGGCGCCCGCACCGATCGAGGTCAGCGCAACCATGGTGCCGAGGACCAGACCGGTGATCACGGTCATCACGTTCAAGCGCGAACCGCTCGGGTTGTAGTTGCCGCCGGCGCGTTTGTGGGCGAAGTCGAGCAAGCGCTTCTTGAAGAAAATCGCCAGCGCCGTGGCGAACAGGACGAAGCCCAGCGCTTGTTTGATGATGGCGTTCATCGCGTCCGGCGCGGTGTGCAGGGTGCTGAGGAACCACAGGGTCATCGCCACCGCCGGCACGCTGCCGAGGGTCAGCCAACCGGTGATGGCCCAGTCGATGTTTTTGTTTTTGCGGTGAACGAGGACGCCACTGGATTTGGTAATGGCGGCGTACAGCAGGTCAGTGCCCACTGCCGTTGCCGGGTTGATGCCGAACCACAGCAGGATCGGCGTCATCAACGAACCACCGCCGACACCGGTCATGCCGACAATAAAACCCACCACCAGCCCGGCAATCACCAGGCCGAAATTTGCCAATTCCATTAAACCGTCCAGAAAAACGACAGGAAAAATCTGGCCCGCAGCATAGCGATTTTTCTAATAACAACATATATCGATGCGGTCTATCGTTATGCCATATCGACCTCACCACAGGGTCAAGTGGTGGTCTCCAGAGTTAATGCACCCGCCGGCCAGGTTTAAAGCTATGGGTTTTATTGATCCACACCGTGGCCAGGGCAATCAGCGACAGAATCAGCAGCGCCCACGGAAACGACATCGCCCCCGCGCGATCCAGCAACAAGCCACCAAACAAGCCGCCACCGGCAATCGCCACGTTCCACGAAGTGGTGAGCATCGCCTGCACCACATCCACGTGTTCACCGGCCGAGTCAGCCGCCGAGGTCAGCAGCAAGGTAGCCGAACCGCCAAACGACAATCCCCACACCGCCATGCAGGCATAAATGATCAGCGGTGACGGCGCAGCCAATGCCAGTACCAGAGCCGTCAGGGCAAACACAGCGAGGCTGATCAACGTGAGCCAGCGCAACCAGCGATCCACCAGCATGCCGATGATCCAGATTCCCACCAGCGAACACAGGCCAAACACCAGCAACACCAGATCGACCCGGTCAGCCAGACCGGCCTGCATCAGAAACGGCGCGATGTAGGTGTAGAGAATGTTGTGCCCGAGCATCCACGTCAGCACCACGAACAACACCGGCCGCACGCCCGGTAGACGCATCGACTCAAGCAGCGGCAGACGCTCATCACTGCTTTGCCCCGGACGATCCGGCACCGCGACGACAATCCACGCGGCCAGCACCAGAGCCAGCGCCGACATAATCCCGAACGACGCACGCCAGCCGATCAGATTGCCCAGCCACGTCCCCGCCGGCGTGCCCAGTGACAACGCCACGGGAGTGCCGAGCATGGCAATCGCCAGCGCCCGCCCCTGCTGATGCACCGGCACGATGCCCCGCGCGTAGCCGGCCATGATCCCCCACGACAGCCCCGCCGCCATCCCGGCGAGGAAGCGCGAAGCCAGGGTCAGACCGTAATGGCTGGAGAATGTGGTGACAGTGTTGAACAGCAAAAACCCGCCGACCGTCATCAACAACACCCGGCGCCGTGGCCAGCCGCGCGTGGCCACGGTCAACGGAATTGCCGCGACAATCGAACCCAGCGCGTACAGCGTCACCAGTTGCCCGGCGAGTACTTCGCTGACATTGAGCCCGGCGCCGATTTGCGGCAGCAATCCGGCCGGGAGGGTTTCGGTGAGGATGGCGATGAAACCGGTCATGGCGAATGCCAGCAACGCGGCATAGGGCAGTTTGTCCGCACGGGCGGTGCGGTCGACGCGGCTGAAATCGGCGCTGGCGGGGTCGGTCATGACGGGTGCGGCTCCATTTTGATCAATAGCGGTGACGGATTGTATACAAAAATAACCTTCACTATTCGATCAATGTGGGAGCGAGCTTGCTCGCGAATGCGGTCTTTCAGGCGTGGAAGTTTTGACTGATCCACCGCTTTCGCGAGCAGGCTCGCTCCCACATTGGTGCTCTGCACTCATTGCACCGGCAGGAAATTCAAAAACAACAAACTCTGCGCGTAGTTGAGGCCGATCCGCCGGTAACGCTCATCCAGCATCTGCGTGATCAGGTCCAGTCGCGCTACGATTTTGCCGAACTCGGTGGCGAAGCTCAGGTTGCTGCCCTCCTCCGAGATCTCATTGGAAAACAGCAGCGGCTGGCCTTCCTTGTTCTGTCGCTGGGACAAAATCCACGTGGCTTTTTCGATATTGCGTGCAGCGTTGTGAACGAACGTCGGGTTGATCGCGTCCGTCATATAAAACTCGGTGCGATTGCCGTGGGCGGTGACCAGCATGCTGCCGATGGCATAGATGAACGCGCCGACGCGATCGCCGAGGAACTCCGGACTCATCGCATAGCTGAGCGCCGCCAGATCCTTGCGACCACCCAGCACCGGCAGCGGCTGTTGCTGTTCGATGGCCAGGCGAACCTGTTTCACCGCGGCATGGATGTTGAGAAAACCCGAATTGCGCAGCTCATCCGGGTTGCGCAGGTACAGCTTGCCCTGCAAACGGTAAAGACTGCTGAGGTTGTCGCGCATCGCCAGCGTGGCCATGCGGTCGACGCTGGTCTGCAGGAACTCCTGCGGCTTCCCTTCACGCATCTGATTGAAGAAGCCGTTGCCGTCCTGATGGCTGCAACCACTGAAAAACAGCGACGACAAACACGCCAGCAACAGGCACGGGCGGCGGAAAAAAGCAGCGATCAGGGCAAAAGCTCTCGGCATGAAATCTCGAACAGGCACATTCCTGTGCGGCGGGAGTCACCGCATCCTGGCCATGGATAGAGCCGCCGATTGCGAAAAAGTGCAGTGCGCCGAATGCCCGGTCGTCATTCCACCGCCTCTCACTTGTAATTTAGTCTGTCTTTATTGTTGAAATAAACGATTCATCAGCTATAAATTTGCACTTGTTGAATATTTAGTATGACTACTTTGTTTTTCGGTGATTGACGTTACCGATAGAACGCCGCTTTCGAAAACAACAACAAAAAGGAAGGTCAACCATGCTTCAATCCCGTCACCTGCTCTCCGGCCTCGGACTGTCCCTGATGATCGCCACCCTCTCCGCCAACGCGGCCGGCCTCAGCGCCGAACACAAAGCCTTCGGCAAAACCAATGACGGCACACCCGTCGAGCAATACATCCTGCGCAACAGCCACGGCATGCAAGCCACCGTCATCACCTACGGCGCGACCCTGCAATCGCTGAAAGTCGCCGACAAGCACGGCAAGTTCGACGACGTCGTGCTCGGCTTCGACGATGTGCAGGGCTACCAGAAAGGCACCGCCTATTTCGGCGCGACCATCGGCCGTTTCGGCAATCGCCTCGCCGAAGGTGCGTTCGAACTCGACGGCAAGCGCTATCAAGTGCCGCAGAACGACAAGACCAACGCGCTGCACGGCGGCACGCTGGGCTTCGACAAGAAAGTCTGGAAAGCCCAGGAAACCAAGGACAAGGACTCAGTCGGCGTGACCCTGACCTATCTGTCGGCGGACGGTGAAATGGTTTTCCCCGGCAATCTCACCACCGAAGTGACCTATCGCCTCACCGACAACAACGAACTGCGCATCGACTACAAGGCCAGCACCGACAAACCGACCGTGCTCAACCTGACCAACCACAGCTACTTCAACCTCGCCGGCGCCGGCAATGGCGACATTCTCAAACAGGTCGCCACCCTGTACGCCAGCCACTACACCCCGGTCACCGCCAAACTGATCCCGACCGGTGAACTGGCGCCCGTAGCCGGCACGCCGATGGACTTCACCAAAGCGACGGCGATCGGTACGCACATCAAGGCTGATCATCCGCAGCTGAAATTTGCCGAGCCGAAACAGGGTGGATTTGATTTCAACTGGGCGCTGGATACCAAGGGTGACATCGGCAAAGTTGCCACTGAGGTGAGTGATCCGCAGTCCGGACGTGTGCTGCAGTTGTTCACCACGGAACCGGGCGTGCAGTTCTATACCAGCAACTTCCTCGATGGCACGGTCAAGGGCAAGGGTGGCAAGGTATATCCGCACTGGGGCGCGTTTACTCTGGAGACTCAGCATTATCCGGATTCACCGAATCAGCCTAACTTCCCGAGTACACGCCTTGATCCGGGGCAGACTTACAGCCACAGCGTGGTGTTGAAGTTCTCCGCCAAATAACCTGCCCGTTGCACCTGATCGTTCCCACGCGCAGCAAAGGCATGCAGCCCGGGACGCTCTGCGTCCCTTCGCGAACTGGAACGCGGAGCGTCCCTAGAGGCATTCCGTTGCTGCGCGTGGGAACAATCAATCATCAGGGATGATTACAGACCCACACGCTCCAATCCCTGGCGCATGCCTTGATCCGCCTGCTCGCACCACTGCTTCAGCGTCAGACTCGGCGGCAGATTGGCCTCCAGGTTTTTGTATTGACCATCGTCCAATACTTCACCCTTGCGACCATGGGCCTCGTTCTTATCGCCGTCGCTCTTGTCCATCTGCCCTGGAATACCGGCAACAAACGCCACCATTTTATTGGCGTTCGTAGCGCTTTCAGCTTCCAGGAAACCTTTGTCAACGCAATGGTAAATCAGCCCGGACATGTTGCGCCCAGTGTCGTACATCCCTTTCAACGTAGCGGCGTCCGGTCCTTCTGCATGAGCAACATTGACGGTGCCGAGAGCGGCGGTCAGTGCGAGGATCAAAGCGGTGTTCTTCATGTTTATTCCTTTAATGGATGAAGCCAGGTTGTTTACTTGCAGGATTCATAAGGGCGAACGAAGAGCTCACCCTCGCGGATTCAACTGACCACCGCGCCTTTCGGGCCACTGGCAATCAGCGCGGCCCCGCAGGCGGTTTTCATGCCGTCCAGCGCGATGGGCGTGCCATCGACGGTGTAAGTGCTGCTGCCTTCGGCAATCGGAAAAATGCCTTTGCACAGAGGACAGCTGACCTTGTGACCAACCCCGGCGATGGGCTTGCCGTTGAGGTCGGTTCGGGAGAAAGCTTCGAGGACTTTGCCACCGTGAGTGGTGGAGTCGCCCAAGCGGATTGCGTCTTTCATGTTGTCATTCCTTCGACTACGAGGGTTGACTGCAGCCCCGATCAATTTCGCGTCTTTCGGCCACCAATGGCAGAGAATTTTATCAGAGGCAGGTTGCGTTTAATCAACCTTCAAAAACGTGGCCTGCCCCTGATACATTTCATGAATTTTTAGAAATTAAAAAGTGGCTATTCGGCTGCAATTTGACCGAGAATCAACCTACACGCGGAAGGCCTCATTTAAGCCAACCTCTTCATCCTCGTCCCCATCTTCAAGACACCTGAAATTTCTTCCATTGAGTGCTGTTTTAAGTAGGGCGTACAGTTCTGCTGATTGGAAATTCACTTGGAGCCACAGGGATTCATCATCCCCATAAATGAGACGAGTATCGTAAGCCCCACTGCTATTCAACGAGTGATCCTTCAAATAAAGATCACCGTCGCCCGAGCGAACACAAGCACTACTAGCTTTAACAATGTCGATGACATGCTGAGCTGTAGAGTTGTCGTCAAACACCAATTTGTATTCATAACTCATGATCCGTGTGGTCTCCCTCGGACAATTGGTAAATCGGCAGGATTACGAATGCCAATGTGAGTTTTATTAGGATCGGTGGAAACTTTACCCTCATCATCCAGTTGATGATTGGACGGATCCTGTTTATGGATGTGCGCATTGTTGCCAGATTTGTGAGGGTAGGTATTCAAGTTTCCGTACTTGTGAACCCTGACCTCTGAACCGTCTGCATGCTTCCAGGTTTCGTTAACCCCATTGTCTTGGGTTTTCGAAAATCCGGCGCTGTTCAACGTTCTACCGGCGCGAGGAATACTTTTTTACTGGGACAGACTACGTTTAGTTAATTACAAAAACGCAGTCCACCTCCGAAAACGCTCTTTATCCCGAGCTGTCTCCATGACCCACTTTAGGGGTTACTCAATCAATGAGCCAGTAGTGGTAAAGAAGCCAGTGACAGGCACTCCCCTAGACGAGATGATTCAATATGTGAGTGCTGCAGACAAGCATCCTCATATGCAATATTTTCCCCATCAGCAATATCAAACAAATATCTGTCGATCGCGAAAAAATCACAATCCGAGGGGATATCCACTGCAAACAGCGACATTTCCTGACTAACTGAGCACGAGGCACCCAACTGATGAAGATGAGCGATTACTTTACTTTTCTCTTCAGTATCACTGGCAAAAACTCTGACAGTCGAATGGCCACCCTGTTTTGTGACACGCACAGCTATCATCTCATCGCCACTGGACTTTACCTGCACGGAATCTCCCTTACTAACGCCATAAACGTAATAGGGAGTATTGTCTAAGGTATAGGTGCCATCACCGGCATAGATGCCCCAAATAGTTTCAGCGGCGACCGGGGGATAATCATCCTCGTCAGGCGTCAACTCAAAGAAAATCTTGTGAAAGGTACCTTTCATTCTATACGCTCAGGGTGATAAGCCGACTAGACTTTATTAGGCAAACCACGCTTAAGAAACCTTCAGAAACGTGGTCTGTCCCAGAGCAGTTTTACAGCCGCGCTTGCTATCTTCATCAGTTTGCTAACATCAAGTCTTGGTAACTCGCGGTACAGCAAAGGTTTCCCGTCATGGTTGCTTAAAAACCGTTCGACTATCCTAATTGGAGAAAAAAGCTACCGCACCCGGTTCCTTCTTTCGCTAAAAAATCATCATCTAGGAAAAGATAGCCCATACCGTCCGACAGTATGCCTTTGTTGTTGGGAAGAGAAGCATCTAAATCCCCGCCATAAATAGACACCCGCCTGCGCCCAACACTTGATGATATGGGTGCCTGCAACCAAGCATCTATACCATCAAGTTTAGACGCCAAATTTTCATCATCATCAGAGTCAGGATTCAACGAAAGCTGAACTCTTCTACAATCGATTATTTTATTAGGTGCTTCATTCCGCTCTTCGCTTGACCGGGAATACCCTACAACTACTGCTTCGGACACTTCATTAAGAGCTCTTAGCTTTCTGTAATGTCCTACCTCTCCCTGTAGGTAAGGAATAAATATTGAAAGCCAAAAATCCTCATCTACTAGCGCATCTGAAAACCATGTGCCCGGAAAAGAGATCAAATGTGTAAGGGGCTGTCCATCAGCAGACCGAGGCCAAACCACATTACGCGGCAGATAGGCTCCTCCGCCTACATATGCATCAGCTTTCGTAGGTGACTCTCGTATAAAAACCAACTCATTAAACATCCGTATCTCCCCTTATTTATTAGTCACAGCAGCAGTTAAGCGAGTTTACATATTGACCAGACCGTTTGCGCAGACGCCTAGCCTGCGAAGCTGATATTCCCGATTGACGGATAGCTCCTTGCCAAACGTCCATTTGCCGTTTAGAACGGTTTACCCGTTGTAGGGTCAAAATCAAACTCATTAACGCCCAGGCCTAGATGCGTTCGCGCTAAAGTGGTTTCGTTCGAGTGAATCGCATCATGTCTTGTGGGGTCAACTGCAATTGACGGATTCGCTTTATTACGACGCCTTTTATTCGCACATCCCATCTGGACCAGAGATTCATGCCTGACTAGCTCACACCATTTACCGGGACAAGCTACGTTTCATTATTATTTTCAAACACAGTCTCCCCCTTAGGGAACTTTCCGTGAGCCATCAGAAACCAATGTACTTGTAATACACCATTAGCATCCCATTAACTTCGGAAACCTCAAGGTGAAGAATCGCTTCACCGGGTGCGCCATCAGCAAAAAGAACACATTCTGACCCGATCGCTTTTTCATTAATTTCATACACATCAATGTAAGGTCGACCTTTTATGCTTAAATCAAAAGCTTTTTCTTCAGGCGCAATGGATATCTTGGTGTCTTTAACGAAATAATCTTCGATACACTCATAAATCTCATCAGCAACCGAGCTGGATATTCCAAAATTTTGCTCAAGCGTAGACGAGTCACGTCGATCGATGGCCTCTACGAGCAATTTGGTCTTGGCATAAGCTTGGTGATTAATGGGTGCACTCATTTATCGACCCATCTCTTGGAAGGTGTTGAGGTACTGGCACCCACGCTGGCTTTAATCCCGGCGAAGTAGCTACGAGCCTGGAGTGTCGTTTTTACCGGGCAGACTACGCTTAATTAACTCTCAAACGCAGTCTATCTCCGAGAACTTTATTAATTAAAAACAAGCTCGAGCAGATGGCTGTAAGCTATTCACTAATCAGCCGTCAGCTATCCAACCACCAGTACAAAAGCGTCTCATCACTGTCATCGTCAAGATTTTTATAGACGTTCGCATAATAATATTCGACGCCGGCTTTTTCACGAAACTTATCAAAAAAAGCGTTGATTTTCTCCATTCCATTCTTTGCAGGGATAGCTAATGCTAACACTCCCTCGCATAAACCATCTAATGTACCATCTAACTCTCGAATGACATCATTCTCAAGCGCAGTTACATCCTCCGGGGAAATATAGTCTGCATAGATTTGAATACAGAAGTTACCACCTCGCTTTAGTACCTCTGCAGGTGCATTTTTATCCTTAATTGAAACAATATCTCCTCTCGCCAGATTTTGCGCTAACCCAGGCGATGAGAGTAGCTCGTAAGTATCTTCACCAATTTGACGAGCGAGCAGTTCCTCACGGACTGCGCCATCGTCGTCTGCCATATATACCTGAATCAGCACAGGTGATTGCTTATCTTCCATAAGGGGCTCCACAGCTTCCACGTTCAACACACGACATCCCTTCCTTGACGTAACCACTATTCCCTGCGCTAAGGTTACACGATGCTCCCTCAAGATCCACGTTGACGTCTTCCAGGTTTCCTCCTTTTGAGGTGGGCACATTCTTGTGTCCTAAGTGCATATCGTCTGGGTTAGTTGTGGTGTGTTGGCAGCGCCAGCATGTGAAAACGCCGGTAGGTTTGTTTTCAGCAACTTTTCTCTCTCGACAAGCTCTCTGCCCTGTTCGAAATCCGCCACTAACTTTACTCGCCGAAACTTATCAGTAATCCGCCAGTTAAAAATTCTTCATTCGTAAAACTGTTTCATAGTAGGCCTGACCAGCTCTGCGTAACCCTTATCGATTTTTTCCATTTCCAAGAAAGCTTCATCTTCAATGGCCTTAATCAGGCTCATAAAGTGTTTTCTTGACAATCTTTCACTCCAGACATTCAGGTAGCTTAAAGAAAGCGGCGAGTTGTAAAGATCGTTAAATATCGCACAGATCGCGTCAGGAACGTCTTTCATAATATTTTTTATGTATTTGTCCCACTCGGATGATGAATACTCCCATCGCTCATGAATTTCTTCCCAAGCAAGATCTGTTTCTGTGTCTAAAGGCACTTCCATAAGCTGAGCCTGAATGACTGCCTCGATTAATTCGTCAGAAATTTCAATCTGGAAGTCATCGGTATTCAACCAATATGTTCTGGCAGACACACTCTTTATAAGTTGAATCGAATTGGCGCTCTGGCTTAGTGCTCGCTGGCTAGCAATTGAGTCAAGCTCAGCAAATCTTCCAGAAATTGAATCGCTAAGCACTGAGAGCTTTTGGACAAAATCGTTTTTTGTCTTATTTATTCTTTCCTCTCTAAAATCTGCATCGTAGTAATAGTCAGCATCTCCATTCATTAACTCCAGAGTCGCCACTCTGGCGATATTCTTTATGCCATCAAGATTATCAGCAAAACGTTCCCCTAAGAGCATTGCTGAAAAGCAGTCGGTGCTCGCAATAAAAATAATATGATCAAAATTCATTTATCGGCCCGCTGGAGCTGTAGGGATCTTTGTATGATTGGTGCATGCCGTACAGACAAAAGTGCACGTTCACAGACGTAGTGCACGGTGCGACCTGGTTCTCCATCGCTTTGCGTCGGGCTGCGTTCGAAGGTGAGTTTGTCGCCGTCCCAGCGTAACCGGCAAGTTACGCCTCACAGCACCACTACACTGCTCCCTGCCTAGTGATCTTTAAATTCATTTAAATTCAAAATACTCAATCATCATTCTCATTGGCATCGTCATATCTACTTTCAAGAATCCCAGCACCTCAAAAAACCATGAAAGATTGTCTCCCATTACAGAAACATCATCTTCATTATTTGACAGCAGGCAGATAGCTAACCGCGCCAGTAATACATCCCTGTCTTGAAAGTCTCGTATTGCGCCTTTCTCATCGAGTTTTGCCCACCAAAACGCAGCCTCAACCTTACAGGTTTCAATGGGGATCCTGCCATCCACATAGTCCTTAGCAAGACGCAAAGGATCATTCTCGCAATCAGAGAATTTGATATCCAATGCATCCACAACCTTTACCAAAAATCCGATCTGCTGCTTAAGCGCGTCGAAATTATCTGCTGGACGAATAATCGAGCCAACGTTATATCTCTTAAAATCAATTGAATTCATCCCAGCTTTATTCACCCATAGCGCTTTAAGGCCTAAGACTTCGGAAGCTCGACTTGCCAACCCTATTATCTACCTCTTTGGGTACGACAAAGACCCTAATAATTTCCTCATCACATGCGGAGTCATAAAATCTACTTTCATAAAAATCGAAGATAGCTTCACCACCTACTTTATGAAATTTATTTATTACCTCTTTCATTTCTTTCGACACGCCTCTTGCGCTTTTTTCTTTTATCTTATCGATAAATCCAATTGAAGCCGCCCCGGGATAAACAAAAATATTGGGGATAATAATCTCGCGCTCATCCACTCCATAAAAATCCGTAAAAGTTATGGCATAGAAGCTACACTTGTCCGTTTCGCGCATTATCTTTATCAGATTCATCAGAAAGATAGCGACCCCCGCCAGCACTTCCGAAACCTTATCGTTGCTCATCTCTTTTTTTAGAAAATCCAACCGCTTGTATCTAGACACAAGCGGTATCTCTTCGAAGCTCTCGTAACTCTCAAAGAATACACCCATATCTTTATAGGGTTCTTGGCTTATAATTTTTCTATAAATTTCAGCCAGCATCATTTAAGGGTTGCTCATCCGGGATAGTTCAACCACTCCAAGTCTGATCGAAGTCTTCGATAGACGCCCGGTCGCTATGACGTATTGATACCGAGTCAGGGTGGCCATTCATTACCGTGCTAGACGTTGAACTTTTGGTAATATCTCTCAAAGATTCAAAAAACCCGGTCTGTCCACGAACAATTCAAGCTTTCGAATCAGGCAAACCACGCTTAAAAAATCTTCAGAAACGTGGTCTGTCCCAGAGCAGTTCGTCAAGCTTGATATTCTGATCACAATCGACTGCAGTACCATGATTGGTGAAGCCTCTTAGTCTTTTCATAACTTGCCCCCCTACACTCACGTTTTGTAAACATCAAAAATGGTGTGCCCTGAAGGGGTCCAGAAGAGTTATTGCGCCTTGATCCACGCGGAAATCATTTTCTTTATTTCATCCATCAAGGATAGATTTCCGAATATAACAAGCTCACATCCCGCCTCCTTGTCTTGATACGAGGAAAGCTCATCAACCTCCTCGTCTAATACTATTCTAAGAATCTGACCACTCACCTCATTTCTTACAGAAAAAATTGGATTTCCGTCCATGAACGGCGTGCCGTTTGAAAAGAATGTATTGTAATAAGGTGCTTTAAATATTTCACTAGTGACTTCGTTTTTCTGAACCTCTAGATAAAAGAATTTATAAAAATCCTGCTCTAGTTGAAAATAGCTGTCTTTGTTGCTCAGGTAGTCATCAAACATTTCTCTACTCCACAAATGCTTTGCCAGTAATCACTTCGATATCAACGCGCTCACTTTTGGTATCTTTTACTTTGAACGTCTGACTGATATGCGCATCCGCTCCGCCGCACTTAGCCGCATTGTCAATATATTTGTCCGCCTTCTTGAATGCGTCCTGTCGGGCTGCGAGGTCTTTTTTATTGAGCTTTCCTTTCAACTCCTCAAGCTTTTTCTTAGCGTCGCTAGCGGTCAGAGGCGTATCTTGGTTCCATGCGACAGACTCTTCAAGCTTGGCACCCTGAGCTTGAATACGTCCTCTGTGGGCTGCCAATCCTAAAGGATCGACCCACCCCATAGGATTCGGGGCATACTGATAAATATTTATGCCACCCTCATAACTTATTGGGTCCTTACTGATGAACCGCCCAACCCCCGGATCATAGTACCGATACCGGTTGTAATGCAGCCCCGTCTCATGATCGTGATACTGCCCCTGGAACCGTATCGGGTTCATCACGCCATGTTGCCGCGCCCACTCCGAACGCTGCTCCGTCACCTGCCCCCACGCCTTGTACTGCGCGGTCCAAGCCATGTTGCCTTGCGAGTCCGTCAATTCCTGCGGCGTGCCGAGGTGATCACACTGATACCAGGCCAACGCATCAAACGGTAAAGCCGTTGCCTTGTGATTCCACACCGGGTCGTCATCGAGGCTGTATTCACCGCTGTAATCCGGCAGCCCCATCAGATCGATCGGCGCGTGTCGCACAGCCTGTGCAACAGGGACAAAAGTCCCCGGTTCAAAGACGTAGTGCACCGTACGACCCGGTTCGCCATCGCTTTGCGCTGGGCTGCTTTCCCAGGCGAGGTTGTCGCCATCCCAACCATACAAGGTAAAGCCGCAGCCAAGTTCGCGCTGTTTGCGGGCGTGTTCGTTTCTGTTCCAGAGAGAGCCTGCTTCTGGACGCTGTTTGTAGTGCGCGCGGGAGTTTTTGTGCAGGCGGCGTCCCAACGCGTCGTAGGCAAAATCCACGCTCAGGCGCGGGTCTTCGAAATGCACCAGTCGATCAAACAGGTCCCAGCGCAGGTCGCTGCGTTGGCCGTTGTGCCAGCGCTGAATCTGGTTGCCGCGTTCGTCGTAGTCGTAGTGGGTGCCGGCGTATTCACGCAGCAGGTTGTCCACGAGTTTGCTGCGCGGTGGGGTCAGGTCCAGCGGGCGGCGAATCTCTGTCGCGTTGTCGTCGAGCAGGTTGCCGGCCGGGTCGAAGGCGAAGGTTTCCACGCCTTGACGTGTGGTGGCGCTGAGCAGTCGGCCGACGGGATCGTAACGATAGGCGAGCGGGCCACGACGGCTGTCGTTGATGTCGGTCAGTTGGCCGGCGGCGTCGTAGCTGTATTCGCGTTTAAGCAGTGTGGATTTGTCGTCGCTGCGTCCCAGCAGTTGTTCTTGCAAACGGCCGGCCGGGTCCCAGCTTTGGGTTTGCAGCAGGTGGTTGCCTTGATGGCGGGCGACTTCGCGGTGCAGGTCGTCACGCTCGTAGCCGATTAGTTCGTGTTCATCGAGGCGCAGGCCGAGCAGGTGGCCGCTGCCGTAAGTCAACCAGCTGACGCGGTGGCCGTCGGGGCGAACGCTGGCGACTCGTTGGTTGAGCACGTCGTACTCGTGCTGCCAGATCGCGACGGTAGGTTTTTCCAGACCGAGGTAATGTTGGTGTTCGCGCAGCAGATTGCCGGCCGGGTCGTGGAACCATTGCAGGCGGCTGTCGGCGTTGTCGGCCAGCACCAGATTGCCGTTGCCATCGTAGGCAAAGGTTTCGCTTTGCGACTGATCGCCCAGAGTGGCGCGACGTTCGGTCAAACGGCCCATCGGGTCGAAGCTCAACGAGATGACGCGTTGGCCATTGATCGATTGGGCGAGGCGCCCGGTGAGCGGGTCGTACTGATAGCGTGTGCTGCGGCCATCGAAACCGCGCTCTTCGAGCAGGCGTCCGACCGGGTCGTAGTGGAAGTGCGCGCGTTGTTCGTTTTCGTTTTCCAGGGCTGTTAACCGTCCGAGACGGTCCCAGCGATAGCGCAGGGTTTGTTCGGCTGCGTCGATGCGTTCGGCGATCAAACCGGCGGCGCTGTAGCTCCACGTGGTGCAACGATCAAGTCCATCAACGTGCGCCAACAACCGACCTTCGGCATCGCGCTCAAAGCGCTCTTCGGTCTTGTCCGGGTGCTTGATCAACACCAATTGGCCGGCCTTGTATTCGTATTCGGTGGCGTTGCCGGCGGCGTCGGTGAAGCAGATCATCTGCCCCAGTTCGTTGTACTCCCAGGCGCTGGTTTTGCCCGAGCAATCGACGTACTCGACCAGTTGCCCGGCGTCGTTGTAGTCCAACGTCTTTTCGTTGCCGTTGGCGTCCTTGATCGCGGTGGGCTGGCCGGATTTGTTGTAGGCGTATTCGGTTTTGTTGCCCAGCGGATCCAGCGCTTCGACCAGGTTGCCTTGGTCGTCATAGGCGCGCTGCCACTGACCGCCCTCGGCATCGCTGATCTTGATCAGCAGATCCTGATCATCGTAGGCGTAATGCATTACCGTGTGGTCGGCGCGGATGTGTTCGAGCAGGTTGCTGCGTTCATCGTAGCTGTAGCGATCGGTGCTGCCGTCGGCATTCACACGGCGCACGATGTTCTTCGCCTCGTCGCGGAAGAACCACTCCGAACGCTCGTCGGCGTAACGGATGCGGTAGGTGTAGCCAAGGATGTCGTAGTAGTGCCAGGTCTCGTTGCCGAGCGCGTCAGTGACGTAGGTCAGACGGATGTTTTCGTCCCAATCCAGACGCGTGTCGAAGCTGCCGTCGTCGGCCCATTCGCGCACGGCTTTGGCCTTGGCGCTTGAACCGTCCCATTGCAGGTTCATGCCGCGCCCGGTGCGGTCGGTGTAGCGGGTGATCAGGTGATGCTGGAACTGATACGACCAGACGGCGCCGTTCTCGTCCTGCGCCTGAATCAGGTCGCCATAGGCGTCGTACTGATAGGCGCAGAGCTGGCGCAGCGGTTCGCCGTCAACGATCTGCCAGAGGCCGATAAAACGCCCGTGATCGTCGATCATCGTGCCGAGGTGCAAATGGACTTTGGTGAAGTCGTTTTCCTGATAGGTGATCAGGTCGGAGAGCACCGAGTGTTCGCCGTGTCGATGCTCGTAATGCAGCATGATCCCGGCGCCGTTGCGCAGAGAGATATTGCTCAGCACAAAGCGCTGGCCACGGCGGACGTAAGTTTCCTTGCGCTCGAAACCACGGCACAGCAACAACTGATCTTCGCTGTTGCGGACCAGGGTGATGTCTTCGATGGCGTCGTAGTGGAACAGGCCGACTTTAGGCAACGGATAGCTGTGGTCGCGGCCGTCGGCGCCGTAGAACGTCAGGCCATCGTCCACGCAGTCAAAGCGTGTGGTGAATTCGCTGATCCAGCGAGCGCCGAGGTCGCTCTGATCGTAAGCGTCGAGGCGTGAGTTGTAGGTGCGCGTCCATTCGACCGGGAAGGGGCCGGGCAGGCTTAAATCGGTATGGCTGAGGCTTTCAGAGCCTATGGCGAAATTGATGCTGTATGGCGTGGCGCATTTACAGGGACCTTTCTCCGGATTGGGCGCGCCTTTCGCCGGAGCCTGTTGGCCGTTAGAGGCCAACTGACCCTCTGATGCCGTACGCTTCGCCTGACCGGTCTTGTCCGGGTGGACCGCGGCGTTCTGCCCATGGGCATTGCGCTTGCGCCACAAGGTGACGGCACTGGAGAGGATCAGCAGCAACCAGCCGATCGAGTTCTGCACCGACTCATCGTCGAGTTTGCTCAACTGCGTGCGCAGCTCCGGGCCCATCGCGCGCAGTTTTTTGGTTTCGTCAGAAACGGTTTTTTTGAAGTCATCGGGGACAAGGTTTTGCGCCACGCTGTTGGCCAGGCCTTTGCCTGCCGACTTCAGGGCGCTGTTGGCAGCCCCAAAAACATTGCTGAATGACGCCAGCGGATCATTCTTGAATTGATCGGCTGCGGCGCTCGCCTGGGCGCTGGCTGCATTCAGATCACCTTTGGCATCCAGATTACCGAACGCCACCGCTTCGATGCCTATTGCAATCTGATCAATGATTTCTTCGCCGAGCTTGCCAGCGTCCGCCAAAATGCCCGGTAACTTGCCTTTGGCTTGCTCAACAAAATCATCGAGGGTGCCGATAATCGAGGCGTTCAGGTGACCGACCAGCACCTCGATCACGGAAGTGCTGAGCAACAACTTGCCGCTGGCCCTCATCTCCTGACGTACCAGAAACAGCGTCGGCCGCAGGGTCATGCGCGCAGCGGCCATCGACGGCGGCAAAGGCAATACGCCAATCAGGTTGATACCCAGGCTGGCCCAAGCGAGCAAGTCGCGTTGCTTGGCGTTCGACAGGGTGACGATGTCACCCAGCGCATCGACCAGCGCCATGATGTTGCCCACCACCGGCAGGAAGCCGGCGTAGTTCTTGATTCGATCAAGCGTGACCACGCCGTCAGTGGCCGATTGCAGCCAGGCATCAAAGGTTGCCGCACTGCTGGCGACGTCCTGAATGTCGATGGCATTGAGTGGAACGATGGCAACCTGAGGTTCACGTTTTACAGCAGCTACTTCAGTAGTCATGACAGCATCTCACCCGCCAACAGGCCCGGGGTTTTCAAGGAAGGTTTTGGAAGCGTTGGCGCGGGAAGCGTCGGTAGCTGTCCGCCCTTGCTCGCGGCGCCGAGGATGCTCGACGCACTCGGCAACGCCGCACTCGCCAGCTTCGGCAACCCGGCCACCCCGCCCTGCACCACACCTTTCACCTGCTGCGCCGTTTGCATCGCACCTTGCGCGGTCTGCATTGCGCTCATCCCTGTTTGCGCCATGTCCTTGCCCTTCTCCAACATGTCCCAACTCTTGCTCGGCAAGACCTGCGCGACCATCGCCTGCACCTGACTCGGCACGTCTTCGGCCCCCGGCGGATTCAACGGCCACTCCGGTTTGCCGATGTAGCTGCCGTCGCTCCAGGTATCCGCCGGATCCTTGCCGAACAGCACGCGCGCAGGCCCCGGTGCGGCACCGGCGACACTGGCGAAGCCCTTGCCGTCGAGCTTGCCTTTGATGCTTTTGCCCAGGGCATCGATGACTTCGTAATCGCCTTCCTTGATGCCTTGACGCCCGGCGTACTGGTTGAACAACTCCAGATTGCCCTTGCCCGGTTTCGGCGGTTCCGGGAATACCCCGGCGAGACTTTTCGCCCCGGTGTAGGCGAAGTTCGCCGCGTGCGCGGTGTACGGGCCGCTGGTGGCGTGGGTGATGCCGCCGGCGTTGTAGGTGGTGGCGCTGCCGCCGCCCTGGATCACCAGTTCGGTTTTCGCGGTAATGGTGATGCGGTCGGCGTTGGCGGTGATGTTGAGTTTGGCCAGCAGGTTGATGCTGTCCTTCAGGGCACGCACGTCGATGTCGCCGGAGGCCGCGACCAAGCGCCAGCCCATGCTCTGCACGAACAGGCGCATGCCGCGACTTGCGCTGGCCAGCAGGCGTTTGCCGATCGACAGGCTGGTGTGGCCGGTGCTGCTCAGCGCCAGGTGTTCGCCGGTGGCGATGTGGCTGGAGCGCGGTGTGGTCAGGGCGATGCCGGCGGGACTGGCGAGGACCAGATGCGGCTCGGTGAACTCGGGGAATTCGTTGGCGGTGAGGTTCGCTGGACCGCTGCCGAGCACGCCTTGATGCTGGGCGTGCAGCGCCTTGGCCACGTCGTCCTGGTCGCCCGCCTCCTGGGCTTGCAACTCTTTGGCTTGCACCGCAAAACCGTCTTGCTGATCGCTGGCGGTGGCCAAGCGCTCGGCGGTTTCCGGCAGATCTTTGTGGTGCTTGGATTCGTTCGGACGCGGCTCGGTGGTGATCAACAGACCGGCGGCCGCACGCACCGCACCGTGGCGGTCGGTTCTCAACTCAAAACCTTCACCGCGCGGCTGACCACCGCTCGGGCGCGGATGGGTCAGGTAACCGAGGTTGATCGCACTCGCACCGTGATCACTGCGCAGCGCGATGCTGATCTCGCTGGTGGTGTCGTCGATGCGCAGTTCGTTGGCACGGCTGCCTTTGTATTCCTTGCTCTTGACCGTGGCCAGGGTCTTGAAATCCGGCAGCTTGTACGGCGGCAGATTCGCGCCGTGGTACAGGCAACCGGTGATCAGCGGCTGATCGGGATCGCCTTCGAGGAAGGTGATCAACACCTCCATGCCGACCCGTGGAATGTTGATCGAACCGAAGGTTTCCGCCGCCCAACTCGACGCGACGCGCATCCAGCAACTGGTCATGTCGTCGTGTTTGCCTTCGCGGTCCCAGAAGAACTGCACCTTCACCCGGCCGTACTGGTCGCAGTAAATTTCTTCGCCCTCGGGGCCGCAGACCACCGCGCTTTGCGTGCCGAGGACTTTCGGTTTCGGGTGATCGAGCGGCGGACGATACGGCACGTCCCACGGAATCGCGCTGAAGCGGTTGCGGTAGCCCTGGTGGAAATCGTCCTTGAGGTCGGTGGTGTCGCTGGTCACCGACTCTTCCAGCACCTGCGGCTGCTTGCCTTCGTGGAAGATTTCGGTGAGCAGCCAGAGGTCGTTCCACGTCGGGTTGGCGTGGTCGGTCAGGGCGAGGAAATGCCCGCTGACCAGAATCGGCTGATCGCTGTTGCCCTCGGCCAGACGATAGTCGCTGCGATGACGTTCCAGTGCGCGATTGGCCAGATGCTTGCCACGCTCGCGATCGACGAAACGGCCCGGGTAATCGTAGTCTTCGAGGTCCGGCTGGGCGCTGCTTTTGGCGTCGCTTTCCAGCTCGATCTTCGGTTTGACGAAGTCGTAATCGCGGCGCGTGGTGCGGCTGGTGCGGGTGGCCAGACGCAGGCCGAAGCGCTTGACCACCGGTTTGTCGGCGACCAGTCCGGAGTCCTGCTGATAGGCCACTGGCGCGAGTTTCGGGAACACCGTCTGGTCATCACCGAAGGTCAGCTTGTGGCCGCTGGACGTGTGCTGAAAGTGGTAGTGAATGCCCTCTTCTTCACACAAGCGTTGGATGAAATCCAGGTCCGACTCGTCGTACTGCACGCAGTAAATGCGCTCGGGATAAATCGCGCTGAGCTGGAAGTGGTAATCGCTGGCGAGGATGCCGTGTTCTTCCAGGACCTGGCTGATGATCTGCTGCACGGTCATCTGCTGGAAGATGCGTTGGTTGACCCGGTGCGCTAGGTACGCCAGTTGTGGGCGCAGGGAAATCTTGTAGCGGGTCAGGCGTTTGCCCGCCTCGCCCTGAGCGATGCTGTAGACCAGCCCGTGGATGCCCGTACCGGTTGGCGAGAGCTGAAGAAACGCCAGTTTGTGCAGCACGCTTTCGAGGTTGATCGAGGCCTTTTCGCTGACCAGTTCCAGCTCGAATTCGAATGGCGTGTTGAGTGCCTCACGACCGGTAAACGACAGCACCTGGAAATCGCTGTCGACGCCATCGACGGTCAGGTTGAAATGAGGCTGGTTGGCCGGTGAGAACATCCCTTGTTCCTCGCGCAGTGCTGCGACGCGCAACAGCCCCTCAAGGGGCTATTGGCAAAAATTCTTTAAAAGTGAGTGCGCCCCGACCAGCGATGCCGGCCGGGGCGGTACAACTGTCAGCCGCGATTAAACGACTGGAGCGCGCCAGTCATCGGAACCCGAAGTACCGGAGACTTCGTGGGTCCAGGTGATTTTACGGTAGGTGAACTGCACTTCTTCCAGGTGGGTGAAGTGCGAGTTGCCTGGATCCTGGCAGTTGTGCATTTTGTTGTTGATGGCGACGATGATCGCGTCTTCCAGTTTGGTGGTGTAGTAGTGCTCTTGGGTGCCTTGAGCAGAAGTACGGAACCACTGGATAACGATTTCGCTCATGCGCTCGCCGGAGGTCAGAGCGGCTTGCAGCAGAGGCGAAGCCTTGTCGTAGACCTTGGTGATCACAACTGGCTTGTGAACGCGCTGACCGGTTGGCTGACCGGATTGTGGGTCACGCGGGATGATCACGTCGTGGCTGAAAGCCTGAACCATAACCTGGTCTTCGTGGCCTTCCTGGTAGGTGTTGCCTACGGAGTCAGCGGTGAAAGCGCCTGCAGTGATCAGGCCTTGTTTTTCGCCGGTAACCGACATGTACGCTGGTGTAGCCATGGGATGCTCTCCTTGCTTGAAAGACATACCTCTCAGGCACCATTGCCTGAAAGGATGGCTATGCGCCATCAAAGTTCATGCCAGCTTTTGTGCAACCCATACAGATCAAGGCCTTGAGCGCATCAGCTCGTTCTTTCCTGTCGCTAAGCCAATGAAAAACAAGGGAAAGTGCGCAACTTCTTGCGCAGTGGTGTGCAAGAAGTTGCGCACTTGGCTGCAGGCCACGAGCTACGCGGCCTGCAGAGGCCTACCCTAGTGAAAACAGGCAAAGCACTGCGCAACTTCTTGCGCACCTGTACGAGTAGATGAAGGAACCCCTGAGCTATCCTGCTGCCCACTAAAAGGTATCGACACATTCAGCAAGGAGGTTTGCATGCGTACCCTCGAACTGGCCGGCGTCCAGGTTCCGATCATTGGCCAAGGCACCTGGCGCATGGGTGAAGACCGCTCGGCGCACAAGCGTGAAGTAGCGGCGCTGCGCACGGGGATCGAGCTGGGCATGAGCCTGATCGACACGGCGGAAATGTACGCCGAGGGCGGCGCCGAATCCGTCGTTGGCGAAGCCATTGCCGGCCTGCGCGATCAGGTGTTTCTGGTGAGCAAGGTCTACCCGCACAACGCCAGCCGCAAAGGCATCCCGCAGGCATGCGAGCGCAGTCTGCGGCGGCTCGACACCGACTACATCGACCTCTATCTGCTGCATTGGCGCGGCCAGTATCCGCTGGAAGAAACCGTCGAGGCCTTCGAACGTCTGCGCGAGGACGGCAAGATCGGCCGTTGGGGCGTGTCGAATTTCGATGTCGACGATCTCGAAGAACTCTCCAGTTCGGTCTGCGCGACCAATCAGGTGCTTTACAACCTCGAAGAGCGCGGCATCGAATTCGATCTGCTGCCGTGGTGCCAACACCAGCGCATGCCGCTGATGGCTTACTGCCCGATCGGCCAGGGCGGTGCCATGCTCGCCGAGCCGGTGCTGAATGAAATTGCCGCTCGTCACGGCGTAACCCCTGCACAGGTTTCGCTGGCGTGGATTCTGCGTCAGGATGGGGTGATTGCGATTCCCAAGGCTGTACGGCCGGAACACGTGCAACTCAATGCACAAGCCGCGCAACTGCAACTGGAGGCCGGGGATCTGGCGGCGCTGGACCAAGCGTTTCAAGCGCCACAACGCAAGCAGCGGCTGGCCATGGTCTGAGCCAGCGGCTGGCGAGGGCTTCGCGATGAGAAGCACTGATCAGTACGACCCGTTCAACCTGCAACGTTTTGTCCAGGCCCAGGACACGGTGTTCGAGCGCGTGCAACGCGAACTCGATGAGGGCCGCAAACGCAGCCACTGGATGTGGTTTGTCTTTCCGCAATTCGCGGGCCTGGGCGGCAGTGAAATGTCCCGGCGCTACGCCATCGGTTCGGCCGAGGAAGCCCGGGCTTATCTGGCTCACGAACTGCTCGGCGCACGCCTGCGTACTTGCACGCAGTTAGTGCTGAAGGTGCAACAGCGCTCGATCGCGGAGATTTTCGGTCATCCCGATGACTTGAAATTTCATTCCTCGATGACGCTGTTTAATCAGTTCACTGCCGAGGACAGCGTGTTCTCGCAAGCGCTGGAACGCTACTTCCACGGCATTCTCGATGAATGGACGCTGCAACTGCTCGACTCAAAACAGGCCCAGTTGCCCCCCGATCAGGGTTGAGAAATCGTCGTCGACAAACGGCAGGATCGCATCCGCCACCGGTTGCAGTTGCCGAGTGACGTAGTGGTCGTAATCGATGGCGGCGCGGCGCACTTCCAGCGGCTCGGGACCTGCCAGGGTGATGACGTAGCTGATCCAGCCACCGTTCTGGTACTGCCGTGGTCGCCCGTGTTGCGCGTTGTAATCGTCGGCCAGCCGCGCCGCGCGCACATGCGGCGGGACATTGCGCTCGTAGTCGTCGAGGGTGCGGCGCAGGCGCTTGCGATAGACCAGGCGATCGTCGAATTCACCGGCAAGGGTTTTGCGCACGTAGTCGCGCACGTAATCCTGATAAGGCTTGCGCTGGAAAATCCGTTCGTAAAGCTCCTGCTGAAATTGCCGGGCCAGCAGCGACCAATCGGTGCGCACGGTTTCCAGGCCTTTGTAGACCATTTCATCGCTGCCGTCGGCGCGGGTAACCAGACCGGCGTAGCGCTTCTTGCTGCCCTCCTCCGCGCCGCGAATGGTCGGCATCAGGAAGCGTTTGTAGTGAATTTCGAATTGCAGTTCGAGCGCGCTATCCAACCCATATTCATCACGCACATGCGCGCGCCACCAATCGTTGACGTGCTTGACCAGCGCATGACCGATGCTCGCCGCTTCTTCCTGCCCGTGCGGACGACGCAGCCAGACGAAGGTCGAGTCGGTGTCGCCGTAGATCACCGCGTGGCCCTGCTCTTCGATCAACTTGCGCGTGCGCAGCATGATTTCGTGACCGCGCAGGGTGATCGATGACGCCAGCCGCGTATCGAAGAAGCGGCAACCGCTGGAACCGAGTACGCCGTAGAAGGCGTTCATGATGATTTTGAGTGCCTGCGACAGCGGCGCGTTGTGCTCACGTTTGGCGGTCTCGCGACCTTCGGCCACCCGCGAGACGATCGACGGCAAACAATGACGAGTACGCGAGAACCTTGCGCCACGGAAACCCGGTACGGAATCGGCGTCATCCGGGTGTTGCAAGCCTTCGATCAGGCCGACCGGGTCGATCAGAAAGGTGCGAATGATCGACGGATACAGGCTCTTGTAATCGAGCACCAGCACCGACTCATACAGGCCCGGTTGCGAGTCCATGACAAACCCGCCGGGGCTGGCCTGCGGCGGATTGGTGCCGAGGTTCGGCGCGACAAAACCCTGTCGGTGCATCAGCGGCATATACAGATGCGTGAACGCGGCCACCGAGCCGCCGCTTCTATCCGCCGGCAATCCGGTGACACTGGCGCGCTCGAGCAGGAAGGTCAGCAACTCAGTCTTGGCGAAGATCCGTGTGACCAGTTCACAGTCCTTGAGGTTGTACTTGGCCAGCGCCGGTTTGTCCTCGGCGAACATACGGTTGATTTCGTCCATGCGCTGGTACGGGTTGTCGATGGATTTGCCTTCGCCGAGCAACGTCTGCGCGACGTTTTCCAGACTGAACGAGGGGAAACTCCAGGTCGCCGAACGCAAGGACTCGATACCGTCGATGATCAGTCGCCCCGCCGCTGAGGCGAAGTAGTGATTGCGGCTGCCGTGCTCGCGCCATTGCATCTCTTCGCCGCCCCGGCCGATCTTCAGCGGCACGCCGAGGCGCCGTGCATGTTCGTGGAGGATGCGCAAATCGAACTGCACGACGTTCCAGCCGATGATCGCGTCGGGATCGTGCCGGGCGAACCAGTCGTTGAGTTTCTTCAGAATGATCGTGCGCGAGTCGCAGTATTCGAGGTCGAAATCGACAATGCTGTCATCGCCGTTCGGCGCACCGAGCATGTACACCTGACGTTCGCCGCAACCTTCCAGGGCAATCGAATACAACTCGCCGGTTTCGGTGGTTTCGATGTCGAGCGAGACCAGGCGCAGCTTCGGCCGGTAATCGGGGTCAGGTTTGAGCTGGGCGTTGAGCAATACGCCGTCGGCATCGGGCGTGCCGCTGAACCGCACCGGCGCGGTGATAAACCGCTCCATCAGGTAGCGTTCCGGCGGGCGCACGTCGGCTTCGAAGACGTCGACCCCGTTACGGTTGAGCGCGGTTTCCAGGCGCATCAACTGGCCGTGTTGCTGGCAATACAAGCCAAGCACCGGGCGATGCTCGAAATCCTGCAGGGCCAGGGGGCGCAGTTCGACATTCTTTTCGTCGTGCAGCAGACGTTCCGCCGCTTCGCGCTGCTCGGCGGGAATAAACGCCACCGACGGCTGATGCGGCAAGCGCACACGGCGCGGCCCGGCGTCGGTCGCCAGCCAGAACTCGACTTCGGTGCCGGCCGGTGTATCGCGCCAATGCCGGGTCAGGACGAAGCCCTGCGGTAAATCCACCACTGCAACCTCAGGAATTGAAACAGAGGGGCATTCTACGCGGCATTGCCTGGGATGACTCTGGCGATAAATAGCCACCATCCACGGAAAAACCCGGCAAATGACGTTTTTTGCGTGTTATCTGCCGCTTTGCCACCTTGCCCTGCGCGCTTGCGTCTACGATGCTTGGAGAACAACGACAACACCTGAGTACCCGCCATGAAGACCGTCGCCCAACTGCTCAAGCTCAAAGATCAGAAAAATCAGGAAGTGCACCAGATCAAACCTGATCACATGGTGCTCGAAGCGCTGATGAAGATGGCCGAGAAAAACGTCGGCGCCTTGCTGGTGGTCGAAGACGAGCAAGTGGTCGGCATCATCAGTGAACGCGATTACGCGCGCAAACTGGTGCTGCACGGCCGCTCATCGGTCGGCACGCCGGTGCGCGACATCATGGTGGCGAACGTGATCACCGTTGACACCCATCAAACCGTCGACACCTGCCTGGGCATCATGTCGGACAAGCGCCTGCGCCACTTGCCAGTGGTGGAGAACGGCAAGTTGATCGGTTTGCTGTCGATCGGTGACCTGGTCAAGGAAGCGATTGCCGAACAGGCGGAGCTGATCAAACAGCTGGAGCAGTACATTCGCGGGGAATAACTCTCCTTTACCGAGATCGTTCCCACGCTCTGCGTGGGAATGCCTCTTGTGACGCTCTGCGTCACGCTTTGGGACGCGGAGCGTCCCGGGCTGCATTACCACGCGGAGCGTGGGAACGATCATCGTCGGTCAGGACGGCCAATGCCGGGCAAACACCGGCGCCAGCACCGGGTGCCGGTCGATCCGCTGCAACCACGCATAAAACCCCGGCCGCGCCTGACGCAAATGCTCACGGCTGCCCGCCCAGCGCGTCACCACCGCCGCCAGTACATCCAGCGCCCCGGGTGTTTCGTCATCCAGATACAACTCGGCAGAAAACTGGTCGGCAAACACCTCCCAGCTCCAGTGCAATCGCTCACGCGCACCGGCAATCAGATTCTGCCGCGAGGCTTCGTCGGGCATCAGCAGCCAGCGCTCCGGGTAATCGATGACGCCGATCGCCGCATAACAGTTGCTGACGATGTAGACCAGACCGCGAATCGCTTGATCGCGATCCTCCGCTTTGGCTGGCAGCAGGCCGGACTTGGGAAACGTCAGGCCCAGATGAATCAGGATTGCCGCGCTCTCGGTGATGGCGCTGCCATCGGGCAGTTGCAAGGTCGGTATCTGCTTGAGTGGATTGAGCTGGGCCAACGCCTCGGCGGCTTCGGTGCTGGCTTCGATATCAATGAAGCGGTAAGCGATCTGGCACAGCTCCAGCGCCGCTTCGATGGCGGCTGCGCCTGAGTTTCTGTGCCCGTAGAGCTGGTACATATCCAATCCCCCCGAAAAGACCATTGCCACAGGGTAGATGGCTGTAGCGTGGGTGTAGAAAAAATCTGTCTGTGTATCGGTTTTGGCACGGTTTTCCCATGCACTCGCGACTTGCGAATTAAACCTCGCAAAACAGCGCTGGCGGTGCCCATCCCGCACCAAGAGCAATCATCGAACGCTATCCGCGTTCTTGTAAGGTGCGATACCGAACCAAAAGTTCGTGTATCCGAGCTGGCAACAAGGAGTTCACCGCGTGAATCTTCAAACGCTCTGCCGCATCAACCTCTGCTCGCCTCTTTGTATACAACGCCGAGTCCATTCGAACAGTCCCGGCGACCAACGCCTTTACTTTATTACCTGACTCCACGACCGCGCCCCGTGATCGGCAATGATTTGTTCGCCGACAATGGCGTGCTATTTATTTTTTAAATACAACTCACGACGTTATTGCGCAACCGACGCATTAAATGAACGCAGGCAGGATTGTCGAACAATAACTTTCAGCGATTTTACAAGTGCACCAAAACAGCTCCGGCGACTTGAACTACCCAGCACAGCAAACATTGATTTCATTTAAACAAAAACAAGGAACATACGCCGTGACCCGCTAAAACATTGGCCCGCACCAAATCAGTCCGCCGCGCACCAGCAAGTGCCCCGGCTGCCAGCCACGCCGCCGCTCTATCCCGCCGATCAGCGTGATACTGCGTAGAGCCTGACTCGCCTCTGAAATAGCTCCGCGAACGGGAGTTACGGGAATCTGTTGGCCGGAGAAAAATCGCGACAGAGGTAAAACTTATATAAATGCGACATGGGTAACACTGATGAAATAAGCGTTCTACATTTCGGCAATAGCTGGCACAGCGGTTGCTATGTGTAACAACCATGAGACACCGACAGTGATCTCAAGCGAGAGAAGTACAACCACGGAATGGCCAATGAACACACAAAGTCGATGGCGCTAAGCCAGTAAGTTTGCACAAGCCTTGTTAACTGGATAGTTGAACTATCGGCTTTTGCACACCTTGAAGAAAGTTGCACCCACCCACTCGAATATCCCCTGGATGTTCGGACGGCACCTTATTGCCCTTCATCAACCCGAGGGAGCTTTAATGAACGATGCGGTAAAGTACAGAACCCTGCCGGGGCCGTTACGGGAAGCGCCAATCCCGCCGGTTTCGGGCGGGCCAGCGTTTAAAGCCAATACCTCGCAACCCGGTAGTCTGAATAAACAGCAGATGGTGTTGCTGGTGGCGGTGTCCGCGCTGATACATGGCGGCGCCTGGTGGTTTCTCCAGCAGTCCAGAACCGAGCCATTGCCAACGCCGCCGCAGATTCCGGAAATGACCGTCGAGCTGACCAGCCCGACGCCACCGGCGCCGCCCACCCCGGAACCCCCACCGCCGCCTCCGCCACCACCGCCTCCCGAACCGGAGCAGCCGGTGGAAGACGAAGACGCGGTCAAGGCGCCACCGAAACCGGTGGAGAAGCCCAAGCCGATCGAAAAACCGAAACCGGTCGAGAAGCCGAAACCGGTAAAAAAAGTCGAGCCGCCGAAAGCTCCGCCCGCTCCGGCACAACCGGCCGCACCTGTTGCACCGACCACCCCGAGCGCGCCACCAGCGCCTGCCGCCGCCCCCGGTCCGGTCAAGGAATCGGCAGCCGTTTCCGGCCTCGCCAGCCTCGGCAACCCGCCGCCGGAATACCCGTCGCTGGCATTGCGACGCAACTGGGAAGGCAGCGTGGTCCTGCGCATTCAGGTGCTGGCCAACGGTCGCGCAGGATCCGTGACGGTGACCAAGTCCAGCGGTAAACCGCAACTGGATGACGCCGCTGTCGCCGCCGTGAAGAACTGGAAGTTTATTCCGGCCAAACGCGGTGACACGCCGATCGACGGCTTCGCCACCCAGACCATCGATTTCAAATTGCCGCAATAACCGAACGCTCAATCAACGCACAACCGAATAACGCAAGCGAGGTATCACCATGAACGATTTGTCTTCGATGATTGTCCCCGGCGTGCTCTGGGGTCTGGTGCTGTTTTCCGTGGTCAGCTGGGCGATCCTGCTGGTCAAGTCGGCGCAGTACCTGCGGCAGAAAGCGCAGAACAAACAATTCACTAAAGCCTTCTGGGGCGCGCCGGATCTGCTCACCGCCGCCGAGCACGCCAGCCAGTATCCAGGCTCACTGGCGCGCATCGCCAGCAGCGGTTTTGAAGCGCTACTGGTGGAAGACTCGCCGCGCACCACGCAACAACTGGCGCACACCATCAACCGTTCGGATCGTCTGGAGCGCAACCTGCGCCAGCAGATCCAGAAGGAACGCCGCTCACTGGAAAACGGCCAGGCGATCCTCGCCAGTATCGGCAGCACCGCGCCGTTCATTGGTTTGTTCGGCACCGTGTGGGGAATCATGGAAGCGCTGAAAAGCATCGGCGAAACCGGTTCGGCCAGTCTTGAAGCAGTTGCCGGGCCCATCGGTCACGCGCTGATCGCCACTGGCGTCGGCATCGCCGTCGCCGTGCCGGCGGTGCTGATTTACAACTTCTTCCTGCGTCGCTTGAAGCTCGCCTCGGCAGACATGGATGACTTCGCCCACGACTTCGACGCCCTCGCCTCGCGCAGTGCGTTTTCCATCAGCCGTCAGGCCATCGCCAGCAAAACCACAGCCGCCGTGCGGGAGGCCAGCTGATGTCGTTCTCCACTCAAGACAGCGATGAAGTGCTTAGCGAAATGAACGTCACGCCGCTGGTCGACGTGATGCTGGTGCTGCTGGTGGTGTTCATCGTCACCGCGCCGCTGATGACCAACGCAATCAAGGTCAACCTGCCGAAAACCGACGCCGTCGCCCCCGCCGAGAAGAAAGACCCGGTGGTGGTCAGCGTCGATCAGGACGGCAAGTTCTATCTGGCGAAAACCGAGCTGGCCCCGGAATCGCTGGAAGCCAGCCTCAAGGAGGTCAAGGCCAAGGACGCCGAAGTCCGCGTGCAGCTGCAGGCCGACTCCGCCGTCAATTACGGCCAGGTCGCCAAAGCCATGGCGTCGATCGAACGCTCGGGCATTACCAAAATATCGGTGATGACCACCCACTGAGTGCGGTGGTGGCCGCGTTTTGAGAGACGCGCCCGCCACCGCTCGTTGAATCCTGTCGCAATCAGCCGACCGAAAAAACGCCACGCGTCTTCGGAGGGGATCGGCTTGCTTGAAGAAAGTGGTTTTCCGCACGCGGTATCACCGAAAGCGGAGCAATGAGGGGCTCACAAGGCCAATTCGATAACGTCTAAAAAGTCGGAAATAACCATGCTGATGAACACTCCACGCTTCACGCTCAAACCCTTGGTGGCAACGATTTCTCGCCATCGTTTTGTTCCGTTGTATCTGGTGGCCATGGGGATGGGCGCCGGGACTGTGCAGGCGGCCGAGGACGACAACGCTTCCGTCCCGGCAGCTGCGGCGGTGGTTGCGCCGACCACGCAACTGCAACGGGTGGAAGTGACCGGTTCGGCGATTCGCCGGGTCGATGCGGAAACGGCGGTGCCGATCACCATTCTCAAGGCCGATGAGCTGCGCAAACAGGGCGTGACCACCACCGCCGAACTGGTGCAGCGGATCACCGGCAGCCAGTCGATCAACAACAGTGCCGGCTCGGTCGGCGCGGCGACTGGCGGCGCCTCGTTCGCCGACATGCGCGGCATCGGCGCGAACAAGACGCTGGTGCTGCTCAACGGACGACGCCTGGCCAACAACGCCTTGTCGGGGACCAACTCGGCCGGCGGGGCGGTGGATCTGAACATGATCCCGTTTGCCGCCATCGAACGCGTGGAAGTGCTGCGTGACGGCGCCTCGGCCCTGTACGGCACCGACGCGATCGGCGGCGTGATCAACTTCATCACCAAGAAATCCCTCACCGACGGCCAATTGACCCTCGGCGGCGAAACCCCGACCCACAGCGGCGGCGGTGCGACCAAGGACATGAGTGCCAGTTGGGGCTACGGCGATCTGCAAGAAGACCGCTTCAACGTCCTCGGCGTGTTCAACTACAACAAGCAGCAGAACCTCGACGCCAACGACCGTTCCTTCGCCACCGATTTCGCACCCGGTCGCGGTCTCGATCAGACCTCCGGCACTGCGTTCCCCGGCAACTACAGCCAGAACGGCAACGCCACAAATCCCTTGGCCAACAGCAATTGCAACGGCCCCAACCTGATCGCCCGCGACGGCTTGTGCCGCTTCAGCACCCGTGAATTCATCGACCTGGTGCCGCAGACCGAGAAGACCTCGTTCTTCGGCAAAACCACCGGCAAGCTCGGTGACGATCACAACGTCAACCTCGAATACTTCTGGTCGCGCAACAACAACGCCACGGCAGTCGGCCCTGCGCCGTTGACCGGTCTGAGCCTGGACGGTTCATCGCCCTACTACCCCGGCAATGGCATCACCCCGGCGCCGACCGATTTCGCCCTCGACCCGACACAGCCCGTCGATGTGAACTGGCGCGAAACCGCTGCCGGCCCGCGTGAATCGAAAGACCAGAACACCAGCCAACGCTTTTTGCTCAGCTTCGATGGTCTGGTTGGCGGCTGGGATTACAACGTCGGCGCCTCGTACAACCAGAACAAAATCGTCTCCAGTGTCACCAGCGGTTATGTCAGCGATCAGGCAATGATCGACGGTCTGGCCAGCGGTCTACTCAACCCGTTCGGCCCGCAATCAGCTGCCGGTCAACAGTACATCGACGACGCGGCGTACCACGGCGCCTACTCCACCGCTGTTGGCCGTGTCGCCGGTTTCGATGGTCGTATCAGTCGTGAAATCGGCGACTGGTTCGGTGCCGGCCCGTCCGGTCTGGCGCTGGGTGGCGAGTACCGCAAAGAAAAATTCCATCAGGACTTCGAGTCGTTCGCTGGCGACATCCAGAGCCTCGGCATCGACCCGGCCGGCAGCGTTGAGGGTGATCGCAGCGTCAAAGCCGCCTACGCAGAAATCAACGTGCCGGTGCTCGACAGCCTCGAACTGTCCGCCGCCGTGCGTCACGACAAATACAGCGACTTCGGCAGCACCACCAACCCGAAATACTCGTTCCGTTATCAGCCGTTGAAAGAGCTGGTCGTGCGTGGCGCCTACAGCGAAGGTTTCCGTGCGCCGTCGCTGTACGAGCTGTATTCGCCGCGCAGCATCACCTTCACCCAGGGCTACTACAACGACCCGGTGCTGTGTACTGGCGGCGTGGTGCAACCGGGCGGCAACGGCGGCCGCGATTGCGGTCAGCAGTTCCTCAACCAGATCGGCGGCAACGAAGACCTGGCCCCGGAGAAGGCGCGCAACGTGACCCTCGGCTTCGTCTATCAGCCGATCAACAACCTCTCGGTGGGTCTGGATTTCTGGTGGATTCACATCTCCAACCAGATCCAGCCGTTCCCGGAATCCACCGTGTTTGATCAGGCCGGTTCCTACCCGGACCGCTTCGTGCGCAATGCCGACGGCACGCTTAACTACATCGTCACCGGCAACGCCAACCTTGGCATTGTCGAAACCAACGGTGTCGATGTGTCGCTGGATTACCGCTTCCCGAACACGCCGTACGGTCAGTTCGGTCTGGGCCTGCAAGGCACTTACGTTGACGAGTACGACTTCCAGAGCACCATCAAAGGCCCGTTCACCGACAAGGTCGGCGACTTCGAGGGTGACGGCGTGATCGCGCGCTGGAAGCACAACCTCACCGGCAGCTGGACCTTCGGCGCGGCGCGGGCGGCACTGACCAACCGCTTCACCACGGGTTACAACGACTACGACCGCGACACCCACGCGCGCGTGGCGTCGTATTCGGTGTGGGACCTGTCGGCCGGCTACACCTTCAACAAGGTGCTGGATGTCGACGCCGGGATGAAGAACGTGTTCGACCGCAACCCACCGTTCTCCAACCAGGCCTACAACTTCCAGAGCGGCTACGACCCGCGCTACACCGACCCGCTGGGCCGCACCTTGTTTGCGCGCATGACTTACCACTTCTAACCGGAAACAGAACACATCCCCCCCCTGCGGGAGCGAGCCTGCTCGCGAAAGCGTTGGATCAGCAAGAAAAATGTCGGCTGACAAGACGCCTTCGCGAGCAGGCTCGCTCCCACATTGGGTCCGTGGACTTTCAGGGATTTTCAGGAGTGATTGCATGAGTTTTTTGCGCAACATGGCTGGCCTGCTTTTGGGCAGTACGCTGCTGTGCTCCGGCACCTCGGCGCTGGCCGCTGGCAGTTATGCGCTAACGGTGTACGGCGAGGCGCCGAAGTATCCGGCCAATTTCCAGCATTTCGATTTCGTCGATCCCAACGCGCCCAAGGGCGGTTCGCTCAGTCGCGCGTCGATGGAAATCGGCCAGTACAATTACATCACCCCGTATGCCGATCAGGGCATTTCCGTGGTGCAGGTCAATGACTGGGTGTACTCGCCGCTGGCGTTCCGTTCGCTCGACGAGCCCTACACCGTTTACGCACTGGTCGCGCAGCAGATCGAGCGCGACCCCGATGGACTCTGGGTGCGTTTCACCCTCAATCCAAAAGCACGCTTCGCCGACGGCACGCCGATCACCGCCGAAGACGTGCGCTACACCTACAACCTGCTGATGACCAAGGGCAGCCTGAGTTATCGCCAGCAATACGCCGACGTGCAGGACGTGCTCATCGAAGGCCCACGGCAGGTGCGTTTCACCTTCAAGAACAACCTCAACCGCACCTTGGCGCTGGACCTGGCGACGATGCGCATCGTCCCCGAGCACTGGTGGAAGACCCGCGACTTCGCCAATGGCGGCGGTTTCGAGCCACCGCTGGGCAGCGGTCCGTACCGGGTGAGCAAGGTCGACGCCGGGCGCAGCATCAGTTTCCAGCGCGATCCGGACTGGTGGGGCAAGGACCTGCCGGTCAGTCGCGGGATGTACAACTTCGACAACCTCACGGTGAATTTCTACGGCGACACCGACGTCGCCCGCCAACTGCTGCAGGCCGGCGCGTTTGACTACAACCGCGAGTTTTCTTCGTCCGGTTACGTGGTCGGTTATGACAGCCCGGCGTTGCGTGACGGCCGCTTGCAACAATCGATTCTGGCACCGGAGAAACCGACGGCGGCGCAAGGCTTCGTGTTCAACCTGCAGAACCCGATCTTCCAGGATCGCCGCGTGCGCCAGGCGATCAGTCTGCTGTGGGATTTCGAGTGGACCAACAAGCAAATGATGCGCGGCTTTTACGTGCGTCAGCACAGCTTCTGGCCGAAGAGTGAAATGGCCGCCACCGCCCTGCCTGATGCCGAGGAACTGAAAATCCTCGAACCGCTGCATGGGCAGATTCCCGACGAGGTCTTCACTGAGGTTTATCAGGCGCCGAAAACCGATGGCAGCGGCTACATCCGCGACAAACAACTGCAAGCGCTGAAGCTGCTCGCCGACGCGGGCTGGACGCCGCAGCACAATCGTCTGGTCAACGCTGCCGGTGAGCCGCTGGAGTTCACCTTTCTCGACGGTCAGGGCGGTTTTGACCGCATGCTGCTGCCGTTCAAACGCACCCTCGCGCAGATCGGCATCACCCTCAACCTGCGGCGGATCGACTCGGCGCAATACATCAACCGCCTGAACGCCCGCGACTACGACATGATCGTCGCCGCGTTCCCGCGCAGCGGCGATCCGATCGTCTCCCCCGGCCGTGAGCTGTACAGCCTGTACGCCTCGCAAAGTGCCACGCAAGTCGGCAGTTCCAATTCGATGGCGCTGGCCAATCCGGCGGTCGATCAACTGATCGACGGGCTGGTCCAGGCCAATACCCGCGAGGCCATGGTGCATTACGCGCGCGCCCTCGACCGGGTGCTGCAATGGGGTTACTACATGATTCCCAACTACTACTCCAAAGGCACGCCGACGGTGTATCAGAACCGCTTCGGCATGCCGCCCGTGCAACCGGCGTATGACGAAGGCCTCAACACCTGGTGGCAGGTGTCGACCAAGCCATTGAGCACGCAACAGATGCACAGCCAGCTTGCGGGGGGCCAGTGACATGTTGCGTTATCTGAGTCGACGTTTGCTGCTGATCATCCCCACGCTGCTGTGCATTCTGGTGGTCAATTTTCTTATCGTGCAGGCCGCGCCGGGTGGTCCGGTGGAGCAAGCCATCGCGCGCTTGCAAGGATTCAGCGGGCACAGCATGGGCGGCGGTGGCGAGGTGGCCGCGATTGGCGGTGCCGGCCGCAGCAGCCGTGGCCTCGACCCGGCGCTGATCGAAGAAATCAAACACCACTACGGCTTCGACAAACCGCTGCACGAACGCCTGTGGCTGATGCTGAAAAACTACGCGCAGCTGGATCTGGGCAGCAGTTTCTTTCGCGGTGCCAAGGTCACCGATCTGATCGTGCAGAAGCTGCCGGTGTCGCTGTCGCTGGGTTTGTGGGCGACGCTGATCACTTACCTGATTTCCATTCCGCTGGGCATTCGCAAAGCGATAAAGAACGGCAGTGCGTTTGATGTCTGGAGCAGCACGGCGATCATCGTCGGTTACGCGATGCCGGCGTTTCTGTTCGCGATTCTGCTGATCGTGGTGTTCGCCGGCGGCAGCTACGTCAATTGGTTTCCGGTGCAGGGGCTGGTGTCGGATAACTTCGACAGCCTCAGCACGCTGGGCAAGGTCGGCGATTACCTCTGGCACTTGGTGTTGCCGGTGACGGCGCTGGTGATCGGTGGCTTCGCCACGCTGACGATCCTCACCAAGAACAGCTTCCTCAACGAGATCAGCCGCCAGTACGTGATCACTGCGCGGGCCAAGGGTTTGACCGAGCGCCGCGTGCTCTACGGCCATGTGTTCCGCAACGCGATGTTGTTGGTGGTGGCCGGCGTGCCGTCGGCGCTGATCGAGGTGTTTTTCGCCGGCTCATTGCTGATCGAAACCATCTTCAACCTCGACGGCCTCGGGCGCATGAGCTACGAGGCGGCGGTGTCGCGCGACTACCCGGTGGTGTTCGGCGCGTTGTTTTTGTTCACCCTGTTCGGCCTGCTGATCAAGCTGATCGGCGACCTCTGCTACACCCTGCTCGACCCGCGCATCGACTTCTCGGCGAGGACTGCCTGATGTTCACTCTTTCTCCTCTCGGTCAACGTCGTGTTGCGCAATTCAAAGCCAATCGGCGCGGACGCTGGTCGCTGTGGCTGTTTATCGGTCTGTGCCTGATTTGCCTGGGCGGTGAGTTGATCGCCAACGACAAGCCGCTGGTGATCCGTTATCACGACGCTTTTTACTTCCCGATCCTCAGCGATTACCTGGAAACCGATTTTGGCGGCGAGCTGCCGTTTCAGCCGGATTACGCCAGCAGTTACGTGCACAAGCTCATAGAGGATCAGGGCGGCTGGATGCTGTTTCCGCCGATCCCGTTCAGCTATGACACGGTCAATTACGACCTCAGCGAACCGGCACCGAGTCCGCCGTCATCGAGCAATTGGCTGGGCACCGATGATCAGGCGCGCGATGTGTTGGCGCGGGTGATATTCGGCACGCGGATTTCGATTCTGTTCGCGCTGATCCTCACGGGTATCAGTGCATTGATCGGCATCGTTGCCGGGGCGTTGCAGGGTTATTACGGCGGTTGGGTCGACTTGCTCGGGCAACGGGTGCTGGAGATCTGGTCGGGGTTGCCGGTGCTGTACCTGCTGATCATTTTGTCCGGGTTTGTCTCGCCGAGTTTCTGGTGGCTGCTGGGGATCATGGCGCTGTTTTCCTGGCTGGCACTGGTCGATGTGGTGCGCGCCGAGTTCCTGCGTGGGCGCAATCTTGAATACGTCAAAGCCGCACGGGCGCTGGGCCTGACCGACAACGAGCTGATGTGCCGGCACATTCTGCCCAACGCGATGACCTCCACCCTCACCTACCTGCCGTTCATTCTGACCGGCGCCATCGCCACCCTGACGGCGCTGGACTTTCTCGGTTTCGGCATGCCGGCCGGCACCGCGTCGCTGGGCGAATTGATCGGTCAGGCCAAGCGCAATCTGCAAGCGCCGTGGCTGGGGCTGACGGCGTTTTTCGCGTTGGCGCTGATTCTGTCGTTGCTGGTTTTCATTGGTGAGGCATGCCGTGATGCATTCGATCCCCGGAGCTGACATGAAAGACAATTTGATCGAAATCCGCGACCTGCGCGTCGCCTTTGCCGGACAGGAAGTGGTGCACGGTTTGAACCTGGATATCCGCCGTGGCGAATGTCTGGCACTGGTCGGTGAATCCGGCTCGGGCAAGTCGGTGACCGCGCATTCGATTCTGCGTTTGTTGCCGGGCAAGAACGTCAGCAGCAGCGGCGCGATCCGCTACAACGGCGTGGACTTATTGCACGCCAGCGAGCAGCAGATGCGGGGCTTGCGCGGCAACCGCATTGCGATGATTTTCCAGGAGCCGATGACTTCGCTCAATCCGTTGCACACGGTGGAAAAGCAGGTCAGCGAAGTGTTGGAGATTCATAAGGGTCTGAAGGGCCGCGCTGCCCGCGAACGGACGTTGGAGTTGCTGGAACTGGTCGGCATTCGTCAGCCTTTGCAGCGCTTGAAAGCCTATCCACATCAGCTTTCCGGCGGTCAGCGGCAACGGGTGATGATTGCCATGGCTCTGGCTAACGAGCCGGAGTTGTTGATCGCCGACGAGCCGACCACGGCGCTGGATGTGACGGTGCAGCAGAAGATTCTAGAGTTGCTGATCGAGTTGCAGCAACGGCTGGGCATGTCGCTGTTGCTGATCAGTCATGACCTCAATCTGGTGCGGCGCATTGCGCAGCGGGTGTGCGTGATGCGTCACGGTGAGATCGTCGAGCAGGCCGATTGCGAAGCGCTGTTTCGGGCGCCGCAGCATCCTTACAGCCGTTTGTTGATCGAGGCGGAACCCAGTGGCGCGCCGGTACCGAGTGAGTACGATCACAACCTGCTCGAAGTCGATGATTTGAAGGTGTGGTTCCCGTTGCCCAAAGCGTTGTTCAGTCGCCAGCAGGATTACATCAAAGCGGTGGACGGTGTGAGTTTCACCCTGCAACGCGGCAAGACCTTGGGCATCGTTGGCGAGTCGGGTTCGGGCAAGTCGACGCTGGGTCAGGCGATCCTGCGACTGGTCGAATCGGAGGGCAATATCCGTTTCGGCAACAAGCAATTGAGCCTGCTCAATCAGCGTTTGATGCGACCGGTGCGACGGCAGATTCAAGTGGTCTTTCAGGATCCGTTCGGCAGCCTCAGTCCTCGAATGTCGGTGCAGCAGATTATTGCCGAAGGCTTGCTGACCCATGGCATCGGCACCGAGGCCGAGCGAGAGGCGGCGGTGATTCGCGTGCTGGAGGAAGTCGGCCTCGATCCGCAGAGCCGCCATCGTTATCCCCACGAGTTTTCCGGTGGCCAGCGCCAGCGCATCTCCATCGCCCGTGCACTGGTGCTGGAACCGGCGCTGATCCTGCTGGATGAACCGACCTCGGCGCTGGATCGCACGGTGCAGAAACAAGTGGTCGAGTTGTTGCGGCAATTGCAGATCAAGCATGGGCTGACGTATCTGTTCATCAGCCATGATCTGGCGGTGGTGCATGCGTTGGCGCATGACTTGATGGTGATCAAGGATGGCAAGGTGGTTGAGCAGGGTTCGTCGCGGGAGATTTTCGCCGCGCCGCAACATCCCTACACCCAGGAACTACTGAAAGCCTCCGGCCTCAAGCCCGCTGAAGAACCCTGTGGGAGCGAGCTTGCTCGCGAAGGCGGTGGTTCAGATATAGATGGGGCGACTGACACTACGCATTCGCGAGCAAGCTCGCTCCCACAGTTTTGATTTGCAGTGATTTAAAAAATATTTGTTCGGCACTGCATCCAAACGCCTCCGCCACGGGTAGTCCCTGTAACAGCCCTCTTCGGCTGTCAGCGGTCTACCTTTTTCGGAGATAACACAGATGAACATCACCCGACTGATCTGCCTCACCGGTTTGCTCACCGCCAGTGCCTCAACCTTCGCCCAAAGCAGTTACCCCGACGCGATCAAGGTCCCGGACGGCCACAAGATCGCGATGGAAACCACCGGGGTCGGCGAGATCACTTACGAATGCCGCGACAAAGCCAATATGCCGGGGCAGACCGAGTGGACCTTCGTCGGCCCGAAAGCGGTGCTCAATGATCGCAGCGGCAAGCAGGTCGGCACCTACTTCGGCCCGCCAGCCACATGGCAGGCCAAGGACGGTTCGAAAGTCACCGGTACGCAATTGGCCGTGGCGCCGTCGACGCCGGGCAACCTGCCCTATCAGTTGGTCAAGGCCAACCCGGCCGAAGGCAAAGGCGCGATGACGGGGGTGAGTTACATCCAGCGTGTCGCGCTCAAGGGCGGTGTGGCGCCGGGCAGCGAATGCACAGCGGCGAACAAGGGCAAGCAGGAAGTGGTGAAGTATCAGGCCGACTACATCTTCTGGGCGGCGAACTGATCTCCGGACTAACCGAGATCCAATGTGGGAGCGAGCCTGCTCGCGAAGGCGGTGGGTCAGAGAAAGATATATCGACTGACATGCCGTCTCGCGAGCAGGCTCGCTCCCACAGGGGAAGGAAGTGGGTTGTGTGGATGTTTGGGGAATGTGAGCTAGATTGCACGACATGCCTTTAGCCGAATCCGCGTTCGATTACGAAGCCTGTCTCGCTGCCTGTGCCCGTGGCGAGCGCGCGGCCCTGCGTGATTTGTATGTGCAGGAAGGCCCGCGCCTGCTCGGCGTGGCCAAGCGGCTGGTGCGCGATACGGCGCTGGCGGAGGACATTGTCCATGAGGCCTTCATCAAGATCTGGAACGGCGCGGCGGGTTTCGATCCGGCGCGGGGTTCAGCGAGAGGCTGGATGTTCACGGTGACCCGGCATCTGGCGCTGAATCTGCTGCGCGATCATGGCCGGGAAACACCATTCGACGAAGCTCACGAAGTGGCTGCAGACGATGGCGGCTTCGACGCCCACGCGCATTCGGCGCGCATTCACCGTTGCCTGGAACAACTGGAGCCGCAACGGCGCAGTTGCATCCTCCACGCCTACGTCGACGGCTACAGCCACGCGCAGATTGCCGCGCGCCTCGACACGCCGCTGGGCACCGTCAAAGCGTGGATCAAACGCAGCCTCAACGCCTTGCGGGAGTGCATGGGATGACCACTGAATCGGCGCAGGATCGCGATGAACTGGCCGGCGAATATGTGCTCGGTACATTGCCTGCCGAGCAGCGAATCGAAATACAACGACGCCTGCCGAATGATCCCGAATTACGCGCAGCAGTAGATGCCTGGGAACGGCGTCTGCTGGAGTTGACCGACCTTGCCCCCTCGCAGCAACCGTCGGCGCTGTTGTGGCCGCGCATCGAACGCAGCCTCGACCGACTCACGACAAAAGCGCCGTCAACTTCATGGTGGAACCTGCTGCCACTCTGGCGTGGCTTGAGCGCGGCCGGATTGGCCGCGACGTTGATTCTGGGTTCGATACTGCTGACCCAGACCACGCCAACACCAAGCTTTCTGGTGGTGCTGGTCGCGCCGCAGGACAAGGCGCCGGGCTGGGTGATCCAGGCGAGCAATTCGCGGGAGATTCAGCTGATTCCGCTCGGTGTGGTTGAGGTGCCAGCGGACAAGGCGCTGGAATTCTGGACCAAGGCTGATGGCTGGCAGGGGCCGGTGTCGCTGGGTCTGGTCAAACCTGGGCAGGCGTTGTCGGTACCGCTGGACAAGCTGCCGCCTCTGCAACCGAACCAGTTGTTCGAGCTGACGCTGGAAGGCGCCAACGGCTCGCCGATCGGCAAACCGACCGGGCCGATTCAGGCGATCGGGCGCGCTGTGAAGGTGCTGTAAGGCTCTGCTCTGCGGGTCTTGGCTACCATCATCGGCGTCGATGTTCACCATCACGGCAATGAAGTTCTCATAAAAAATCTCCGGCGTAACATCAGCTCCATACCAACCAACAACACCCCGGAGCACACCATCATGAAACGCCAAACTCTTCTCGGTATCGCTTTCTCGGTCTTCGCTATCAACGCTTTCGCCGCTACCCCGGCCCACACCATGATCGCTGAAGGCGGCTCGGACAAACTGATCGAAAGCCGTTTGGCTGAAGGTGGTTCGGATCGTCTGCTCGAACGCCGCGTTGCTGAAGGTGGCTCGGATCGTCTGCTCGAACGTCGCGTTGCCGAAGGTGGCTCGGATCGTCTGCTCGAACGTCGCGTTGCTGAAGGTGGCTCGGATCGTCTGCTCGAACGTCGCGTTGCTGAAGGTGGCTCGGATCGTCTGCTCGAACGTCGCGTTGCCGAAGGTGGCTCGGATCGTCTGCTCGAACGCCGCGTTGCTGAAGGTGGCTCGGATCGTCTGCTCGAACGCCGCGTTGCCTGATGAATGGCGACAAGCGCAACACCCCAGAGAAACCCGGCTCCCTTAGCCGGGTTTTTTATGCCTGTGTGTTTTATCCGGCCTTGGCCATGCAGCGCTTGTAGCGCTCATCCACGCGCTTGGCGAACCACGCCGTCGTCAGTTTGCGGGTGATCTTCGGGCTCTGCAGCACGATCCCCGGCAACACTGCACGTGGCAGCTTTTTCCCCTCCGCTTGCTCCGCCAATTCGAATACCCGTTGATAGAGCTTGGTCTCTTCGAATTCCAGGGTTTTGCCCTTCTCCAGTTGATCGCGAATGGTCGGGTTGCGCATGCCCAGCGACTTGCCGAGGGTGCGTACCGCCAGCTCCGTGCCGCCGGGCATGATCGAGTCGTAGCGAATCAGGTCACCATCGAGCGCCAGTGGAATGCCCGAAGCGCGGCTCACCGCGTTCTGAAACGCGGCATTGCGACTGGCGTACCAGCCGGCATTGAAATCAGCAAAGCGATACAACGGCTCGCGATAACTCACTGGATAGCCGAGCAAATGCGCGATGCCGAAATACATGCCGCCGCGGCGGCTGAACACTTCACGGCGGATCGTGCCGTCCACCGGGTACGGATAATCCTTGGCGTGCTGCTCGGCAAATTCGATGCTGACCTGCATCGGCCCGCCGGTGTGCACGGGGTTGAAGCCGCCGAACAGCGTGCGGCCCATCGGCACCCTGCCGATGAAGTCGTCGAAAATGCCACTGAGTTCTTTTTCACTGCGCGCCGCATTCAGGCGCTCGCTGTAGGTCTTGCCGTTGGTTGAACGCACTTGCAATGCGCCGCTGACCAACAGGCTGGGAATGTGCACTTTGGCGGCGCGACGGTCGATTTCGTCGCGGGCGATTTTGCCCAGGCCGGGTACGGTGGGGTCTGCTTGAAAGGTCGATTCCTGTTCAGCAACGGCCAGCACCGAACAGAGGTTTTGCGTGGTCGGGCTGATGTCCTGCGCGGCAAACGCGGCGTAGATATCGGTGGCCCAGCCCTGGCGATCAGCGGTCTTGGCCGGCATCAGCCGCACGATCTCGGCCTTCACCTCAGCGGGCGCACGCGGCACCGGTTCCTGACTGCGCTGCCCTGCGCAACCGGCGAGCACCAGCAGTGCGGCGAGCGTGATCAGTAATCGAAAGTTGTGCATGAAGCCTCATCCAGTCTGTTGTGCCGGGTTCACCATACGATCAATGGTGTAGCGCAGGCTAGGACTGCGGTGAGCGGACCCTGTTCCCTTGATGCTCATCTCCCAGTACCACCAAGTGCCCCGAAATAGAGCTTTCCAAGACTGATGACAAACTGATTGCAAAACGTTACTGAGAAATTCTATCATTTGCACCTGGAGTCGCATTTGCGCAAGGAGTTCCCGCGCCGCCCTTATTTTTCTCACTGGCCGTGCGCCTCCAGGTACATACATGCCCGCTCCAGCTCGACTCGCCGTCCCGTTTCGCCCGACGCTTCTCGCCCTGCTGTGCTCCCTGACTGTCACCGCTTACGCCGCCGAAGGCGATACCAAAGCGCTGGTGCTCGACGACGTCAACGTCAACGCCCAGGCCCCAACACCCAACGCCCTGCCCCCGGTTTACAGCGGTGGTCAGGTCGCACGCGGTGGTCAACTTGGCGTGCTGGGCAATCAGGACATGATGGACGTGCCGTTCAGCGCCGCCTCCTACACCGAACAACTGATCCAGGATCAGCAAGCCGAAAACGTCGCCGACGTGCTGCTCAACGATTCGTCGGTACGTCAGGCCTCGGGTTTCTCCAACCAGGCGCAGGTCTTCATGATTCGCGGCTTGCCGCTGAATGGCGATGATATTTCCTATAACGGCCTGTACGGCGTGCTGCCACGGCAGATCATTTCCACCGATGCGCTGGAGCGCGTGGAAGTGTTCAAAGGCCCGAACGCCTTTATCAACGGTGTGACCCCGACCGGCTCCGGCATTGGCGGTGGCGTCAATCTGCAACCGAAACGCGCCGGTGACGTGCCGCTGCGTCGTTACACCACCGACATCAACAGCGAAGGCCGCATCGGTCATCACTTCGACATCGGCCAGCGCTTCGGTGAAGACAACCGCTTCGGTGCCCGCATCAACCTGTCCCAGCGTGAAGGCGACACCGGTATCGACCACGAAAACCAGCGTTCGAAACTGTTCGCCATCGGCCTCGACTATCGCGGTGACGCCCTGCGCATCTCCGGCGACTTCGCCTACCAGAAAGAGCGCGTCAACGGTGGCCGCAACTCGGTCAACCTCGGCACTGCCACGCAGATTCCGGATGCGCCATCGGCCGACACCAACTACGCGCCGAAGTGGGGCTTCACCGAGATCGAAGATACCTTCGGCATGCTCCGCGCCGAGTACGACCTGAACGACAACTGGACCGCCTACGCGGCCGGTGGCGCCAAGCACACCCGCGAAGTCGGCCGCTACAACTCGACCACGCTGGTCGGTAACAACGGCGCGTCGTTCACCACCGGCTCGTTCATTCCGCACGACGAAGACAACACCAGCGTCATGGCCGGCCTCAACGGCAAATTCAACACCGGCCCGGTCAGCCACAAACTCAATTTCGGCCTGACCGGCATCTGGGCTGAACAGCGCAGCGCCTATGATTTCGACCTGACCCGGTACGCCAACAACATCTACCACCCGGTGCAAACACCGTCGCCAGTGGGCAACTTTTCCGGCGGCGACTTGAATGACCCTGGCATCGTCGGCAAAACCTTCAACCGCAGCATCGCAATTTCCGACACCCTCGGTTTCTTCGATGATCGCCTGCTGGTCACCGCCGGCCTGCGTCGTCAGCAGTTGGTCGTGCAGGGTTACAGCTACGCCAGCTATGGCAGCGGCCCGCGCTCCTCTAGCTACGATGAATCGATCACCACGCCGGTGTATGGCGTGGTGTTCAAGCCATGGGAACACGTGTCGTTCTACGCCAACCACATCGAAGGTCTGGCCCAGGGCCCGACTTCGCCGACCAGCTCTGGCGGCTTCCGCGTGACCAACGGCAACGAAGTCTACGCCCCCGCCCGTTCCAAGCAGACCGAAGTCGGGGTGAAAGTCGACATGGGCACTTACGGCGCGAGCCTGGGTGTTTATCGCATCGAACAGCCGAGCGATGGTTACTGCGAAATCGACAGCGCCACCACCTGCACCTACGTGCGTGAAGGCGAGCAGGTCAACAAAGGCGTGGAAATGAACGTGTTCGGCGAGCCTATCCAGGGCCTGCGCCTGATCAGCGGCTTGACCCTGATGGACACCGAACTGAAAAACACCCTCAACGGCGCCAACGACGGCAACCATGCGATCGGCGTGCCGACCTTCCAGTTCAACGCCGGCGCTGACTGGGATGTACCGGGCCTGCAAGGCGTAGCGCTGAATGCGCGGATGCTGCGCACTGGCGGTCAATACGCCGACGCGGCGAACAACCTCAGCCTGCCGACCTGGAACCGTTTCGATGCGGGCGCGCGTTATGCGTTCAAGGTCTCGGAGAAGGACGTGACCGTGCGTCTGGGCGTGGAGAATCTGGCGAACAAGAAGTATTGGGAATCGGCTCAGGGTGGTTATCTGACTCAGGGTGAACCGCGAGTGGCGAAGTTGTCCGGCACTATTGATTTCTAAGGCTTAAAAGCCCCTCACCCTAGCCCTCTCCCGGAGGGAGAGGGGACTGATTGCGGTGTTCTTTCGAGTTACGCCGACCTGAACCATCGTGTCGAACTCAGGTTTTGAAAGGCACCCAAATCGGCTCCCTTTCCCCCTCGCCCCCTTGGGGGAGAGGGCTGGGGTGAGGGGGTAAATTTCACTACCGCCGAAACCTTCCTGCCGAACACCTGAAAACAGGCCTCACTACTACGGGGCCTTTTCCGCCTGGCCGATCAACTGGCCACCCTCTCCTCCTGATCCATACTTGCTGCACAGCAAACGGAGGACAGCCCCATGAACCGCAGCGACGTCCTGATCATCGGCGCCGGCCCGACCGGGCTGGTGCTGGCCCTGTGGCTGAGCAAACTTGGCGTGCGCGTGCGCATCATCGATAAAACCTCCGCACCCGGCACCACTTCACGAGCGCTGGCGGTACAGGCGCGCACCCTCGAGTTGTACCGGCAACAGGACCTCGCCGACACTATCGTGCGCAACGGTCATCGCGTGGCGGCGGCGAATTTCTGGGTCAGCGGCAAACCGGTCGCGCAATTGCCGCTGAACCGCATCGGCGAAGGCCTGACGCCCTACGCGTTCGTCGAAATCTTCCCGCAGGATCAACACGAACGGCTGTTGATCGAACGCCTCGAAGACTATGGCGTCACGGTCGAACGCGACACCGCGCTGGAAAGCTTCGAAGAAACCGGCGAAGGCCTCACCGCGCACTTGCGCCTGCCCGATGGCGAACAGGAAATCTGCCAGGCGTGTTATCTGGCCGGTTGTGATGGTGCCCGCTCAGTGGTGCGCAAAACCCTCGACACGGGCTTCCCCGGTGGAACGTACCAGCAGATTTTCTACGTGGCGGACGTCAAGGCCAGCGGTCCGGCGATGAACGGCGAACTGCACCTGGATCTGGATGAAGCGGACTTCCTCGCCGTGTTTCCACTGGCCGGCGAAGGCCGTGCCCGTCTGATCGGCACCGTGCGTGACGAACGCGCAGATCGCGCCGAAACCCTGGAATTTTCCGATGTCAGCAGCCGCGCCATCGAACACCTGAAAGTGCATATCGAAGACGTCCACTGGTTCTCGACCTACCGCGTGCATCACCGCGTGGCTGAGCACTTTCGCAGTGGCCGTACGTTTCTGCTCGGCGATGCCGCCCATGTGCACAGCCCGGCGGGCGGTCAGGGCATGAACACCGGGATTGGCGACGCGATCAACCTGGCGTGGAAACTCGCCGCAGTGCTCGGCGGCGGCGCCGAGCCGAGTTTGCTCGACAGCTACGAAACCGAACGCATTGCCTTCGCCCGCAGGCTGGTGTCGACCACCGATAAAGTCTTCAGCTTCGTCACCGCCGAGGGGCGCATGGCTGACTTGCTGCGCATGCGTGTGGCGCCGTTTCTGATCCCGAAAATGGCCTCGTTCGAGGCCAGTCGCGAATTCCTCTTTCGCACGGTGTCGCAAGTCACCCTCAACTATCGTGGCATGCCGCTGAGCCAGGGCGCAGCCGGCCACGTCCACGGCGGCGATCGCTTGCCGTGGGCGCATGATGGTGAGGGAGACAATTACGAACCGCTGCGACAGCCGTGCTGGCAGGTGCATGTGTACGGCGACACCAGCGACGAAATGATCGCCTGGTGCCAGGAACATCACCTGCCGCTGCATGTGTTCGACTGGCGCCCGGCGTTTGAAACGGCGGGGTTGGGGCGTAACGGCTTTTATCTGCTGCGCCCGGATACCTATGTGGCGATTGCCGAGAACAGTGCCGACCCAAAAGTCATCGAACGCTATTTCCGCGATCACGGCATCCGGCCATTCTTCAACTGCCCCTGACACACCACAAATCAAATGTGGGAGCGAGCCTGCTCGCGAAGGCGTCGTGTCAGTCAACATTCATGTCAACTGATACACCGCTTTCGCGAGCAAGCTCGCTCCCTCAGGGTTATACGGTGGGGGTTAGATCCCGGCCAGTGCCAGATCCATCGCAAAGTAAGTGAAGATCAGATCCGCACCCGCGCGCTTGATCGCGCCCAGGCTTTCACGCACCACACGATCTTCATCAATCGCACCGGCCTGTGCGCCGAACTTGATCATCGCGTACTCGCCACTGACCTGATACGCCGCCAGCGGCAGGTTCGAGGCCTCGCGAATATCGCGGATGATGTCGAGGTACGCACCGGCCGGTTTGACCATCAGCGCATCGGCGCCTTCCTGTTCATCCAACAGCGATTCGCGCAGGGCTTCGCGGCGGTTCATCGGGTTCATCTGGTAGCTTTTGCGGTCGCCCTTCAGCGCGCTGCCACCGGCCTCGCGGAACGGGCCGTAAAGCGCCGAGGCAAATTTGGTCGAGTAGGCCATGATCGGAATCTGAGTAAATCCGGCCGCATCCAGCGCCTGACGAATCGCCCGCACCTGACCGTCCATCGCTGCCGATGGCGCGATCACATCTGCACCGGCGCGGGCTGCCGCCACGGCTTGTTTGCCAAGGTTGATCAGGGTCTGATCATTGTCGACCTCATGGTTGTGCATCACACCGCAGTGGCCGTGATCGGTGTATTCGCAGAAGCAGGTGTCGGACATCACGATCATTTCCGGCACGGCATCTTTGGCAATCCGCGACATGCGCGAAACCAGACCGTCTTCGCGCCAAGTGTCGCTGCCGTTGCTGTCCAGATGGTGCGACACGCCGAAGGTCATCACCGATTTGATGCCGGCACGCGCATAACGCTCGATTTCGCTGGCCAGTTTGCGCTCGGGAATGCGCATCACCCCGGGCATGCTGTTGATCGGCACGAAGTCGTCGATTTCTTCTTCGACGAAAATCGGCAGCACCAGATCATTCAGACTGAACTCGGTTTCCTGGAACAGGCTGCGCAGGCTCGCATTGCGGCGCAGACGGCGGGGACGTGCTTCGGGGAACTGACTGGACATGGGGCCTTTCCTGAAAACGGCAGATGAGACGAAAGTCGTAGGGGGCGAAGCTTATGCCTTGCGAGGGGCGCGGTACAAACCTGGATCAATCAAGAGTGCATTACCGGGGGTGTAATAATCCTCAAGCACACCCGAATCCCCTGTGGGAGCGAGCTTGCTCGCGAATACGTCGAATCAGTCAACTTATCTGTTTCTGATACACCGCATTCGCGAGCAAGCTCGCTCCCACAGGGTTATTTGGACATCTCGAAAATCATGAGGGAATGGTCAGGCCTCGAACCACGGCCGGACGCGCGAGAAATCGCTCCAGCACGCGGGTGACATTCGGGAAGTTGCTGATGCCGACCAGATCACCGGCCTCATAGAACCCGATCAAGTTACGCACCCACGGGAACGTCGCGATATCGGCGATCGTATAGCGCTCACCCATGATCCAGTCTCGGCCCTCAAGCCGACCATCGAGCACTTTGAGCAGACGTTTGCTTTCATCGACGTAACGATCACGCGGACGCTTGTCCTCATAATCCTTGCCGGCGAATTTGTTGAAGAAACCGAGCTGGCCGAACATCGGGCCGATGCCGCCCATCTGGAACATCAGCCACTGGATGGTTTCGTAGCGCTGCGCGCCTTCCTGCGCGAGCAACTGACCGCTCTTGTCGGCTAGATAAATCAGAATCGCACCGGATTCGAACAGCGGCAGCGGCTGATCCTCGGGACCGTGGGGGTCGAGGATCGCCGGGATCTTGTTGTTCGGGTTCAGCGAGAGGAACTCGGCTGACAACTGATCGTTGCTGTCGAATGCGACCTTGTGCGGCTCGTACGGCAGGCCGATTTCTTCGAGCATGATCGAGACTTTGACGCCGTTGGGCGTTGGCAAGGAATAGAGCTGAATCCAGTCAGGGTACTGCGCCGGCCATTTCTGGGTGATCGGGAACGCGGACAGATCGGTCATGGGAAGCATCCAGTCACAATTTAAAGCCAGATCATAATTCAGAGCCGCCGCAGGCTGTGAGCTTTTGGCCGATGCTCACCGGCATCATTCATCGATAAGGCTATCCAGCCGCATGTATTCAATTTTGCTGCGATACCACGCTTGCAGGCTTTTGGCCGCAAAAAAAATGCTGTCGGCATTGTTCGCGGCCATGTGCGCGCGCAGTTGCGAATTGGCATTGAACAGCCCTACCGCCTCATCGAGCTCCACATCGTCGGCAATTCCCAGGTAATCGCTGACACCGAACAGGAAGCTGTCGTGATAGTCACTGGTGGCTTTCATGTACTCGGCAGTCAGCCCACCGCGCATGATCGCGTCGGAAACGCTGCGCTCCGAGAGGTCGTAAACAATCTGCGGGTCCGAATCCAGCAAAGTCTGCAGATTATCGTGCAGATAGAAAAAATCGGCAGCGTTCGGCCCGATGGCCTTGAATCGATCGACTCTGTTGGTGTGCAACATTTCATGGCCCAACGACACACTCAACATACCGCGCTTCATGAATTTGCGATTGATGAAGAACCGACCATGAAAATCCCTTTTGTACATCCATGCCGAGCTCTGGTTGTCGATATCGACGCCGATGAATTTATCGCCGCCCCAGACACCTTGATACTCCCTCGAAAGCGCCAGGCCGCGCGCGACTGAATCAGCGAATTGCGCGGCAATGGTTCGGTGGTCAGCGCCAAAAAAGTTTTCGTAAACCGTATCGGCGTCTGGCAGCTTCATGGCGATGACGTCGTTGGCATCAGAGAACACGGTTTCGACCACTCGCAACTCCGAGCGAATGAGTTCGGCCTGTCGGGGCGAAAACCGAGTCAACCCACGGGCAACCAGAGTGACATCCATTAACGTATCGCGCTCGATCGAGTCGTCGTTACCATCATGAGCCCGGTTTTTCTGCGGCGAATCATTACTGAAACCGCGAATCAGCTCATCAATATCGATATCAATGACATCGCCCTTGTCAGGGGGCGATTGAGGGCCTTCAAACTTCCATAGCCTGTTTTGCGGATCATAGGCCAGCGCCGGCCCCGAAGCGGTCAACTCAGAGGTCAACGTCGCCCGATACTCGCCGGTTGTCGCGGTTTGCCGAACCAGAACGATCTCGCCCGGGGCGATATCTGCGTACAGCCGATCCTTGATCACCCTCAAGCCCTGTGCATTGGCCGCAGGCAAGCTGGCGGGCGCTTTCAAGCGATAGTCGTCAAGTGACCGGACAACAGAACCAATCGGCAAAACCTCGGCAGACTTCAATGGAGAAAGCCTGACACGGGCCAGCGATTCCGGTTGATTGGCAGCAGGCTCCTGCACTTGATTGTCATCAAAGTGAGAAGTCTTCCTCGCGGGCCCGTCACCGGGGAGCACGCCGCGGCCCCTTTTACGACCCGTGCCTGCGTCTCCCGGTCCGAGGCCGGGCGACGAGGAGGTGGCGGTATTACGAACGATGACCATGAAAATCCCTATTCAAGAAAATTGCCAAACGAAAAGCCGGGCAGACGTCGCGATAAACGCCATTGCACCTGCGCCATTGCAATCGATTACAAATCGCCAGGTGCGGTACATATGTATTGCACCTGCGTGGTCGTTTTATGCGTTCTTGTGGATAGGGATCAAAAGGTCGTCTACAGCCGCTTCGAACCGTAACATCCTGTCGCTAACCTGTGCCCAAGCCGTGGAAGTTTGCCGCTAAAGTGCCACGCACTCGGATGGATCGAACCAAATCGGCCTCAGGGGACTCTGAGCTATGCCTTTATTGCAAAGGAAGCCGTTCATGACAGGGAAAACACCCGGTGCTGGGAGCCCGCGGTGTAAAGGTTTGTCAGCCTTAACCGAATTTGCTGAAGAACCTTTTATTTCATGACGATCCTTATGCGATTCGCCAAACGTTTCAAACACCGCGCGTATGTGGCCCTGCCTTCCCTGCTGGCCGTCAGTGCGCTGTTCCTGTCGCTGGAGTCCAGCGAAAGCCGCGCGCAACCGGTGGACGGCACCCAGACGCTGGTGTTCCTGCGCCACGCGGAGAAGCCCGAAGGTGGTCTCGGCCAGCTCAACTGTCAGGGCCTGAACCGCGCCATCGACCTGTCGACGCTGCTGCCGGAAAAATTCGGCAAAGCCGATTACGTGTTTGCCGCCAACCCGACGCGCAATGTCGAGGAAGGTGAGCTGGACAATTCCTACAGCTATATTCGGCCGCTGATGACCATCAGCCCGGCGGCGATCAAGCTCGGCCTGCCGGTGAACATCGAGTTCTCGGCCAACGACACCAGCGATCTGGCCCGCGAACTGCTGGAAGACAAGTATCACAACTCGACGATCTACACCGCCTGGTCCCACGGCTATCTGCCGGAGCTGATCAACAAGGTGGCAGGCAAAGCGGTCGGCGAGAAGCAGAACATCACCGATGATTGGGCGGGCAACGACTTTGATTCGTTGTATGTATTGACCCTGACCTGGCACAACGGCAAGGCCAGTCTGCAGAGCCATAGTTACAAGCAGGGGCTGGATCATGGCAAGGAAACCTGTCCGACCTGAGTTTTGTGTGGCCTGGCCCTTTCGCGAGCAGGCTCGCTCCCACAGGGGATTTGTATTTCACGCAGATCCAATGTGGGAGCGAGCTTGCTCGCGAAGAGGCCAGCCGCAACAACCTCAAACCTTCTGATTCACCCGCTCGCGCAAATACTCCAGCACCGCCCCACGCTCCCCGGCAAACTCGATCCGCCCGCCCTTCTTCTCGCGCTGAAACACATACATCGGGTCGTAATACTCACGCAGCAAGCCTTCGATCCAGCCGCGATGCAGATCTACTCCGCCACTGCGCCCCTGCTCCGCCAACGCGTCTTCCATCAAAATCAGCATTCGCCGATGGCGCTCGCCACCCAGGCGCTTTTGCACATTGTTGAGGCTTTCCAACAGGCGCTCCGAGAACAAGGTAAAACCCTCCTCTGCGTGCACGGCCACAAACTCCGCCGACAGATCGACCACATAGTCCCGCAGAATCCGCTCGACGCGGTCTTCAAAACGGTCTTCCAGCCAGACCATCGGGTACTGCTGCATGCCCTGATACAGCGGCAGCGGCAAGGCACAGCTACCGACCACCCGGCTCTCGTCTTCCAGCACAAACTGCGCAAACCCCGCGTCACGTTTCTTGAGGATGTCGATGGCCAGACGGTTTTCAAAATCGATGTTCGACGGCTGCCCGGTGGCGCGCTTGCCGAAGCTTGAGCCGCGATGGTTGGCGTGACCTTCAAGGTCCAGGCCGTTTTGCAGTTGCACCAGCACTTCGGTCTTGCCAGTGCCGGTCATGCCGCCCAGCAAGACGAAATCACATTGCGCGATGGCCTGCTCAAGGGTGTCGATGAGGAAGTTGCGCATCGCCTTGTAACCACCGCCGACGCGCGGATAGTCGATGCCGGCCTCGTCACGCAGCCATTGCTGGGTGATCTGCGAGCGCAGGCCGCCGCGAAAACAATAGAGATAACCGTCAGGATGGGCACGGGCAAAATCGGCCCAGTTCTGAATGCGCTCGGTTTTCACCGCACCAGACACCAGTTGATGACCCAATTCGATGGCGGCCTGCTGACCGTGCTGCTTGTAGCAGGTACCGATCTTCTGCCGTTCGACGTCGTTCATCAGCGGCAGGTTGACCACGCCGGGGAACGCGCCCTTGTGAAACTCGATCGGCGCGCGGGCGTCCATCAGCGGCCGGTCGTTGAGGAAAATGTCACGGTAGTCGGTGCAGTCGCGGAGCATCAAATCACCTCGACTGCGTTCGTCTGTCGCTCAACCAGTTCGCCGATTGGCGCAAGGTTCAGGCCCAGTTCGGCGGCGACGGCGAGGAATTCTTCATTGCCTTCAGGCGTCACCGCGATCAGCAGGCCACCGCTGGTTTGCGGGTCGCAGAGCACGCGTTTGTGCAGCTCTTGCACGCGGCCGACCTTGCTTGCATAGCTGTCGAAATTGCGCAGCGTTCCGCCGGGCACGCAGCCCTGATCGAGGTAATACTCGACACTCTCCAGGCGCGGTACTCGGTCATAGGCAATGCGCGCGGTGAGCCTGCTGCCATCGGCCATTTCCACCAAATGCCCGAGCAGACCGAAACCGGTAACGTCGGTCATGGCAGTAACGCCGGCAAGTTTGCCGAAACGGCTGCCGGGTTTGTTCAGGGTGCACATCCAGTCGCGAGCCACACCGACGTCGCTATGGCGCAACTTGCCCTTCTTCTCGGCGGTGGTAAGGATGCCGATGCCCAGCGGTTTGGTCAGGTACAACAGGCAGCCGGCGGTGGCGGTGTCGTTGCGCTTCATGTGGCGTTTTTCCACCAGGCCGGTGACAGCGAGGCCGAAGATCGGCTCCGGCGCATCGATCGAATGCCCGCCCGCCAGTGGAATGCCCGCCGCGTCGCATACCGCGCGGCCACCGCGAATCACTTCGCGCGCCACTTCCGGGGCCAGCACATTCACTGGCCAGCCGAGGATCGCAATGGCCATCAGCGGATCACCGCCCATCGCATAGATGTCGCTGATCGCGTTGGTCGCGGCAATGCGGCCGAAGTCGAACGGGTCATCGACGATCGGCATGAAGAAGTCCGTGGTCGAGACCACACCGCGTTCGGCATCGATCTCGTAGACCGCCGCATCATCGCGCGAGGCGTTGCCGACCCACAGTTTCGGGTCGAGATTCTGCGCACCGCTGCCGGCCAGAATCACTTCCAGCACCTGTGGGGAAATCTTGCAGCCGCAACCGGCGCCGTGGCTGTATTGGGTCAGACGAATCGGCTCGCTCATGGGGGAGTCTCAGGCTGTTGATGGGGCCGATTCTAGCAGAGCGCGACGCAGCAGATTTTTGCACTGACCGAGCGGCCCCTTCGCGAGCAGGCTCGCTCCCACATTTGCACCGCACTCCCCTGTGGGAGCGAGCCTGCTCGCGAATGCAATCAACCAGCCACCGCAAACGGCACTGAAGGGCGCAAGAGATTTTTTGATGAAAAACCAACGGCCACTGCTCCCCCCGCCGGCTCCGCATCGAACTGCGCAAACTGTACGTCTCTGTTTGCGATATTTGGCTTTACCTTAGTGCGCACGATCAAAAAATCGCAGCCTGCGGTTTTTTGCTCTGTTAACGCTCGCGCTGCACCTGCGCAAAAATTTCGGTGATTGGTCGATGTGGCTGGCGCTTTTGCATTTGCCGTACTTGTTCGGTCAGCCGCAGCAGCTCTTCACTGGGTTTGGCCCATTGGTCTCGCGGCAGCGGTTCCGACCATTCGCGCATGACGTCGGGCAGCGCTTGTTTGCCGATTCTTTCGAGGCGACGCACTTCCCATTCGACGAGGTGGTTGGGGATCGTCCACAACGTCATGACGTGGTAGAGGTACCAGAAAAACCCGGACAGCCGAGTGCGTGAGCCGTCGCGGATTTGCTGGTGCATGCGCGTGCGAGCATTGCGAAAAGTGTGCAGGCCTTCGTGGGGTGGGTCGTCGGGGCCTTGCAGGTCTTGCAGGTCCTGTATGGATTTGAGGTCGTTGACTTCGTATTCCATGTAACCGCGAATCGCTTCCCAGTGGCTGATGGCGAGCAGCAGCCCGGCGCAGGGGAACTCGAGGCTGGTGAGGGTTTCGCCGTGGTAGAAGCCGATGCCCATGCCGTATTGGCGGTGGATGCCGTACTGGGTCGCGCCTTGCGCTTCGATGACCCAGGCGGAGAGGGATTCCCAGGGGACGAAGACGGGGTCTGTGGCGCCTTCGGGCATGAAGCAGACTTCGCGGCGTTGGCGGTTGAAGCGGGTTGGGATGATGTGGGCGCGTTTTTTGTGGTTGTGGTGCCAGACGGCAAGGCCTATGAAGAGGCTTAGAAAGCCTGCCATTAAAGATACTCCGTAAGCCTCATGAAAAAGTCCCACTATGGCGTGAGAGACGTCATCCCATCCCATGCCAAATAAAAGGAAAATGAAACCGCCGATGAGAGGGAACAAACAGGCGGCCATGAAAGTGCCACTCAATGGCCCACCCAATACGACCTGCCATGAAAAGACTTGCGGTGAACCCAACCCAAAGTCCATGTAACCATCATTCAGTTCACCTATATGTGGGCCGTATGGTGGCATCTGAGTTGGTAGGGGCAGCGGAGCGAGATAAGTAACTTTTCCACTTGAGAACGGTTCGATGTCGCCTGCTTTCCGTGGTTGTTCAGCCTGCGGCATACCTATTGGCTGAACGAGATTATTCGGCATGATCGGCCTGCTCTAAAAACTGGGTCTCAACAAGTAAAACCGGTGGTTTTTCTTTTACTGACTCAGGAGCAACCACTGAAAAATGACCATCCCCCTTCGGATCCAGATGTATCACATGGGTTCTCGACGCCCACTCGCCTTTGTCGTTCAATTTTTGGACGCAAACTGCCAGCTCTAGCGTTTCTTTTGCTGGAGTGAATTCAGAATCGGGATCCACCGGGTACTGAAGACAAAGCACCAACCCCTCTGCTGATGACTTGACGATGCGCAAGCTACTAGCGACCTCATCGCTGATTACATCCTTGCGTTCTCGCGGCGCTCCTTGATTGTGTAATGGCATGGAAATTCGGTGAGCGCCGATGCCTAGGCGATGTGTCGACTTACCGCCAAGCGGACGCAGCAGATCACTCAGCGTAAGTCTGGGGAGCACTAGATGGATATCGCTGGGCTTGGCTTTGAACAAAAGGTTTTTCAACCAGGAGTCGTACGGATTTGGGCCAAGTTGCGCATAAGGCGCGTGGATCAGAAAGGCCAGATAGCTTTGATAGTCCTCCAGGGAGTGGTCGCCGCGCATTTCCGTATCCCGGCTCCAAGGCGTGATTTTCAGCCATTCATCATGAGCGTTGAGGTTATAGCGGTTGAATAGCCAGGTGCCGCCTAGTTCCAGCACAGTGAACAGCGCCCCCGCTAGATTGAAACGGAAAAATACACTAGACAGACGTGTGCCTGCGGCAGCCCAAGCAGCAGTTCGCGCTGTACGATTCGGTGCAGTTAACACCTTGAACGTGGCGTGCGCAGTGTTACTCAAGCCATAGGCGTTTACCGTCACCATTCCAACTGCGCCGAATGTACCAAGCGCTGCACTACTCATTGCCGCTCGATTTCCACTTCGAGTGGCCTGCTGCCAGTTTCTGTTTTGCGTGCGAAGACTACTTGTGGAAGCCACTAAACCTAAGAAGTAGTTTAAAAAGCCTAGTCCTACGTGCGCCTTTCCCATTTGTACATATAAGTGCTGCAAGGCATGGGATTGAAGCGCAGCAATAAGCGCATTGCTCCTAGCTTTCAATGCTGTATCAGCGAGACTTTGAGCCGCAGTGAACCCTGCGGCTCCAGTACTCGCCAATGCACTGTAAAGTGGAGCCCACACCCGCTTGTTTTTGGTCTGTTTGGTCAGTTCTTTAATAGCCCCCACCAAATTCACCACCTGCACCAAAACCACCACCAACCCCATCCCTTCCGTCTTCACCAAACTCCCCGCCGACACCCCACTCACGCCCAACCGAATATTCCCCAACAAGCTCCTCAACTCCCCCTGCTGCGCCGGCGGAAACACCACCGTCACCCCCGCTCTTGCAGGCGTTGCGCCATACAACCGCGCCGAGCGATCCGGCAGTTCTTCAATCGGGCTCAACGCCGCTGCCAAACGTCCTTCGAACAGCGCCAATTGCGCCCGCACCCGCACGATTTCTTCCTGTAATTCCACCGCCCGCGCCGTTTTGTGGCCCTGGCGATTTTTGTTGTGGGTGAGCTGGTTGCGTTCGCGATTGAGGGTTTTCAGGTGTTCGCGTTCTCTGAGCAATTCCTTGATCGCGCCTTGCAACGCGGTCTGTTCCGCCGGGCTGGCGACGGTGAAGGTCACGCCGCTGGTCCTGGCGGCGTCGAAGAGGCGCAGGCGCAAAGCTTTGGGCAGGCGCTGGAACAGTTCATCCAGCTCGGGGACTTTTTCACCTGAGAGGTCGAACCCTTCCAGTACGCGGGTCAGACCGAGATTCAGCGCCGGGCTGTAGGTGTCCTGCACGGCTGCCGCGACGACGCGAGTGTGTTCGGGCAGTTCGTCGAGGGCCGGCAACTGCGGATGCTCGACTTTGCGCAGTTTGGCCAGCCATTCTGGCAGGTTGTTGAACATCGCCATGCCGGCGTTGAACAGCGTTGAATATTGCCCGGCCTGCTGTGTTTGCAGGCGCAGCGGCAAGGTGTAGAACAACGTGCGGGTCAGTTCTGGGTGCTGTTCGAGAAAACCGAGCATCTGTTCGCTGGCCGCGTCGCTGCGGCACAGGTCCTTGAGGCAGGCGTATTCGGTGCTGAGGGCCTGGCCGATTTGCACCGCCACTTGCGCGTCGTAATACCAGGCCGAACGATGGAAGCGCCCGGCGACCAGCAGTTGCGTGCGGTCGGCGGTGATGCGTTCGAGCAGGCGGTTCCAGCGGCCGAGGTTGTCGCGGTGACGGTTGAGGACTTCGTCCATCGCCGGGCGGTCGATCAGGTCGTTGATGCCGCGTTTGCCGCTGAGGATCGGCCCGTCGAGCACGTCGCGCATGCGCCGATCCTGATCCTTGCCGAGGTCGACCAGTGTCGAAAGGTGCCGTTCGACAAAGTCTCGCGGGGCGACTTCGGCAAAATACTCGCGCGTATAAAAACGTCGATCCGCCTCGGCGGTAGCGCGACCATAAGCCTTGGCGTCCGGCGCTAAACCATCGAATCGATTTAACGCCAACGTATCATCAAGGGCTTTTTCGCGAAGTTGCGAAAGCTCTGGCGTTGCCTCCGCAGAAGCGGGCTCAACCGTGCCGCCCTTGTTCAAATACTCAAGCAACGCCTTGCGCGTATTTTCCCGATCCGGCTCGGGCAGTTGCTCCAGCTCGGCATAAAACGCCTTGGCCTGCGGATCGTCACTGGCCTTGGCCAAATCATCGAAATCTTCGCTGCCGAGCTGACTCAGGGACTCGATGTAACTGGCCAGCAGATAATCACGTTCATTGTTGCCGCTGTTGCTCCACTCTTCGACCCAGCCGACCACGGTGTCCTGATACTCGGCCAGATCACGCATCACGCCCAAGTCATCATTGACCAGCAGAAACAGCGTGTCGTCCTGATAAGGCCCGCGCACCCGACCGAGAAACTCGCCGATGTGCGCCTCGCGAAAGCGTCGCGGCTGCTCCCACAGATAAGGCTCGCGTTCGTGTTCGGGGGCGTCGCTGACCTGCACCGCCGGCATTCGCGTCGTATCGGTTTCGGCAACCGGGTCAGCCCCCACCGCCACCTCCGCCAGCCATTTCCGGGTCTGCTCGACGGTCAACAAGTGCTCGCCGCCAACCAGGCAATTGACCGGCCCCAGATCGACTGCCTGCATGAAGTGCTCGCGCTCCTCGCTGCTGTCCAGCACTTGCCGGCACTTGGCAGCGCTCAGTTGCACCTCGGCAAACGTCACGTACAGCGTGCTCTTGCGCGAAAAGATCAACGCTGGACGCTCTTCGATCGCTGCACGCTGATCTTCCGTGACGGTTTTACCTTGATGCAGAAGCGCGGTGACGATGCCGTCGAGTACGCGGTACTCGTACAACTCGCCACCGAGGCTGTCGATGATGTACAGCCAGCCGTCGCGTAACCGGCGAATACCCATTGGCCGCGCGGTCAGGACATACGGCAACTGCAACTCGGCAACCGGGTCGTAAGCTCTTTCCACCAGGCCATAGGCCAACGGCAACAGTTGCACATGGGTTTGCCGAAGCGGGCAAGCGCCGGGAGAACCGATGGGGGTTTTGGACGCGGCGGCAGCAGCGAGGTTGGCGGGATGGTTCATGATTGACCTCGTTCAGCTGCCCACTGATGCGCCAAAGCTGCAGCCAGCGCGACGCGCTCGCCGGGTGATTGCAGCGAGGGCGTGTGGAGCAAGTGATGGATTTGCGGATGCTGCGCGAACTCGCTGCTACCGAGCCAGAACACGATGTTGGCGTAATAAAACAACGCCGATGGCCCGCCGAGGCCAAGGGCAGACGCTTGAGTTTCCAACTGATCAAGTACGCTCCAGCGTTGTGCCAGGCTCTCGCCGCTATGGCGCTCAGAAAAGTAGCGGAGCAAATGCGCATCGAGCTCAAGCAGCGTTCGGCGCCGGTCAACCTGATCCAGCGCAGCGTCCTGCTCCGGACTCAAACGGTAAGGCACGGCAAGCTCTGGATTCTGCGCCTGCCGGGGCCACTGAAGGTGCCAAAAGTCATTGACGACGTCGGCTGTCACTACACAGGTCAAAGGCCCGAACAAAGACTGATCGGCACTGGCAAACAACGCCTGCGCCACTGCCGCATCCGCTAGACGCAACAGCACTGCCGGGCCGCTCGGCAATCCGACGGTGATCAGCTTGCGCAGGTGTTCGGCGACGCCGTGGATCGGCGCGGCACTGAACAACAACACGCCCCACTCCTCCTGCGCGCTGTGCAGATAGAACTGCGCCAATGGATCGTTCGGTTGCTCGATCGCCACCAACAACGGCGAGACATCGCGCAATGTTGAGAATGGCGGTTGGTCGTAGAGGGCAAGGGTGCTGGCCGTCGGGCTGATCTGTTTCAGACGCTGCGGCAAATCGATGATCGTCGCGCCGTCCAGCAGTACACAGGCCTGCTGCTCGCCCCAAGGCAAACCCTCTGGAAAAGAAGTCAGCACGCTCATGCTTGCGCGGCCTCGCAAATCTGGCAGCGCGCAGGGCGCTTGGAAACCAGTGCCTGTCGCTGTTGAACCGGCTCAAATGCCACGGTCAACAAGGGCACCGCCCCTGGCACCAACGGCTCTGCCGTCAATCCGACCGCCGGCATACCGCCCTGAACAATCGGCACGCTGCTGAAAATTCCTTCCGGCCCCAGCGTCAACCAATGCCCCCCGCACTGCAGCACCAACTGCGTGCCGCCATCGATAACGACTTGCGCAGTGGCACCAAAATGCAGGTGCTGCGAAGCGCTGAGCCGCTGGCTGCCGACCCGGATATGACGGTCGCCGTGTACCCACAGGTGATCGTCCTGCTTGAGCTCGGTCAGACGATTGCCATGGGTCATTTGATGTTCGTCGCTGCGCAGCTCTTGGCTGCTGATACCGCCTACGACCAGGGTGCGCTGATGGTCGACTTGCACGCGCTGGTCATTGAGCACCAGTTGCGTAAAGTCACGCTGTGCGCGAATGGATATTTCTTCGGCGCCTTTGCGGTCTTCGATACGCAGCTCGTTGTAGCCACCGCCGCCGGGACTGCTCTGACTGCGAAAGATACTGCGCGTCTGTTCGGCCGGCAGGTCCAGCGGCACCGGTGTCACCGCGTTGGGCAAGCACGCCAGCACGAACGGCTTGTCCGGGTCGCCCTCGGTGAACCCGACCAGCACCTCCATGCCGACGCGTGGAATCTGCACGCTGCCGTATCGGTCATGGGCCCAGCCGGTGGTGACGCGCAGCCAGCAACTGGATTGCTCATCGCGTTGCCCTTCGCGGTCCCACAGCAGTTGTACCTTCACTCGGCCATAGGCATCGCAGTAGATTTCTTCGCCTGGCGGCCCCGTCACCACGGCGTGCTGATTGCCGTGGATGCGCGATTTTTGATGGGCGAGTGCGGGGCGAAAATTGACCTCCCAAGGCGTCGCGATGAAGTGGTTTCGGTAGCCCTGAGTCAAGCCATCCGCAGGGCATTCGGTACTCGCCGACTCCTCCAGTACCTGCGGTTGCCGACCTAGATGATCGACGCTGGTCAGCAGCCATAAACCGTTGTAATCGTCGCGCGGGTGTTCACGCATGTCGACGAAACTGCCACTGCGCAGCAGGGTCTGGTCGCTGCGCCCGTGGCTCTGCCGGTAATCGGCACGATGGCGTTCAAGGGCTCGCTGGCTCAGGTGTTTGCCGCGATCACGGTGGGTGAACTGCCCGGGAAAAGCGTAATCCTCAAGCGCTGGCACCCGCGCCTCTTTGGCGTCGGCATCCAGTTGCACATTGGGTTTTTCAAAGTGGTAATCACGGCGACTGACCTGCGTGGTGCGCGTTTCCAGGCGCACGTTGAAACGGTCGATCACTGCCGCGTCGGCAACCATGCCGCTGCCCTGTGCATAGACCGTGGGCTGGGCTGGCGGGAGGAAAACGCTCTGATCATCACCGAACACCAGCAAGTGCCCATCGCGGCTGTGCTGGAAATGAAAGTGAATGCCTTCTTCCTCGCACAAGCGCTGAATAAAGTGCAGGTCAGTCTCCGCGAACTGCACGCAATAGACCCGAGGCGGATAATCGGCACTGAGCTGGAAACGCCAGGCATCCGCTTGCATGCCGTGGTCTCGCAACACTTGGGCGATGATTTGCGGCACGCTCTGTTGCTGGAAGATTCGCTGATTGTGCCGATGCGCCAGATAGGCGAGATGCGGCACCAGCGCGATCTGGTAGCGGGTCAGACGTTTGCCCGAGTCGCCCTGGGCAATTCGATAGACCTGCCCATGAATGCCGGAGCCGTCTGCACTGAAGCACAGGAAGGCGGGACGGTGCAGCAAGGATTCGAGATCAAGGTCGGGGCGTTCGCTGACCACGTCCAGTTCGACCTCATAGGTTCGATTGAGCGCCTCCTTCGCGCTGAATTCGTATACCTGGAGATCATGGGAAAAACCTTCGATATCGAGTCTGAATATCACGGACTTGCCAGCAGTCAGCATCCACATTTCCCTGTGTCTGTTTAAGACACAGGACTTTGGGGGGCAACGTCTGAATCGGTGAAGTCAGATGATTCGATGTTTGACGTAAGGTTTTTCCGACCGGGGAGAGACGGTCGAACTCAGGCCATATTTCCTACAGACATGACCGCGACTTTTTGCCCATGCAAAAAAAACCGCCCTCACGGGCGGCTAAAAGTGCTTCGACCCTAAATCAGAAGCCAAGGCTGAAGCTGATGGTCATCGCATGGTCGTTGCTGTCGTTCGACAGTTGGCCCGAGTAGCCGACCCCGAGTTTGCCGGTCGGACTGATCTGGAAGTCGACCCCCGCTTCAACAATGGCGCTGTCCTTGGCGATCGGTACGCCTTGGGTGCTGAACGACGCGCCGCCGTCGATAAAGGTCAGATCAGCGTCAGGCTTGGTATCACCGAAGGCATGGCGCCAGCCGATGGCCGCGCGCGGGGTGAATTGCCCGCCGTTGGCCAGGGTGATGACTTTGCCCGCGCGGACGCCGAGGGTCGAGAAGGTGATGTCTTGATCGGCATCGGCCTCCAGGCGCCCTACTCCGCCTTTCTCCTTGGCTTTGTCGGTGTCGTAGTTGACGTAGGCGAGACCGGCAAACGGCTCGAGGGCAATGCCGCCAGCGTCGATGGCGTAACCGACTTCACCGAACACCTGGGCGCTGCGTGCGTCGTAGTTGGCTTTCAAGCGGTCGTTGTAGCTGCCGACGCTGACGTTGCGTTTGGTCTCGATGTCGTGCCAGCTGTACGCCGCGCCGAGGCGCACGGCCAGGGCATCGAACTGCGAGTTGAGGTACGCCGCCAGGTGGTAGCTTTCGACGGTGGCATCCGAGCGACGGTCATGGGCATCGAGGTCGCTGCGGGTGTAACCGGCGGCCATGCCCACGCGCCACTGATCGTCGAGCTGCTTGTCGGTGCCGAGCATGAAGCCGCTGAGGTTGCGATCAAGCTTCGCCGCGTTGCTGTCGCCATCCGACTCGCCCCACGCACCAAGAGCCCGCGCCCAGCCGACCATTTCGCCATGGCAACCGTTGCTGCTCAGTTGGTTGTCACTTGGCGCCAGGGCACGGCGTGGATCATCCGCCGCGCTGCACGACGGTTGGCGCATGCGATCGTTGACCGCGTCACGCACATAACGCGAATCCTCGAGGATGGCGCTGGCGGTGCTGGCGTGGATCTCACCCGACAGACTGTCGAAGGCATTGCGCGCACCGGCGACACTGAGGTTGACGATCTCGTTCTGCAATGCCGCGCCCGCCGGGCCGTTGTTCGACAGCGCAGTAGCGGCCCCGGACTGGTTGCCAGTGGCGGCGACATTAGCGAAGGAGTTGCCGTTGCGGCTGACCACCAGGTTCACCGCGTTGGCGTCATACACCAGTGCCGTGTTGAGGAACGCGTATTGCGGCAGATCCGCAGCGCTGAAGGTGCCGTTAACCCCACCGCCCGCGGTAATCAGCGAGTAGGTGGTGTTGCCGGTGAACGGTGCCAGCGTGTTGACCTGCAGGCCTCCACCCAGGGTCGCGGTGCCGCCGACCGCCAATGGCGTTGCGGTTGGCGAACTGACCGTCAGCGCCAGCACACCGTCGGATGCGTTGGTCAGGTTACCGGCCACGCTCAGGGTTCCGGCCTCGGCGCCGGAAGCCACCACACCATGGTTGATCACCGAACCGACGCTGCCATTACCGCTCAGGCCTGCGCCGTTGGCCACAGTGACCTGGCCGCCCAACGAAGCCTGGGCCAGACGACTGCCGACTTGCAGCACACCTTGGTCGACTGACACGGTACCGCTGAACGGATTATCACCGGTCAGCAGCAACGTGCCGGCGCCGCGTTTGACCGTCGCGCCGAGGCCGCTGAGGCGACCGTTGAACTGACCATCGACGTTTTGCGCGAAAAACAGCGAAGCGTTGTTGAGAATATTGCCCTGCAGGCTGGTGGTGTTACCGACCAGCGTACCGCCGCTGACCGTGGTGCCGCCGCTGTAGGTATTGGCGCCACTGAGCACCAGTGTGCCGGAATCGAGTTTTTCGATCCCGCCAGTGCCCACCAGCGGTGCGGAGATTTCCGCACTCGCACCGGCGTTGACGCGCACCGGTGCAAGGCTGCCGTCCGTGCCATTGACCGGCGTCAGCGTACCGCCAGCCCCCGGAACCAGGCTGTAACCGCCAGTGAGAAATTGCAGACCGGTGAAGTTCTGATTGCCCTGCACGGTCACGGTACCCGCCTGACCGCCGAACACCGCGAACTGACCATTTGAAGCCAGGGCCTGAGTACCGCTCGGATCGGTCCAGTTGGTGCCCGGCCCCCATACGCCGCTGCCGCCACCGATGCTGCCGTCCGGATTGGTGGTGCCACCGTTCCAGAACTGCACCTCACCCGGCGTGCCTTGCACCAGCAGGTTGATCTGATTGGCGATAGCCGTTTGCAGCGTCAGATTGGCCGCCGACACCGGCAGGCTGCCATACACCAGACCGTTGTCGGTCAGGCTGCCGCCGTAGCTGAACAGTTGATAGACACCGGTGCCAAAACCGCCGGCATTGTTGATGTTCAATGTGCCGTCGAGGGTCAGATTTCCAGCCACGTTGACCACGGTGGTCGAGCTCGCTGCCGAGCCGAGGCTGAAGTCCAGATTGGTCCCCGACGATAGCGCCAGCGAACCGACTGACAACGGCGTCGCGGTGCCACCGCCGGCCAGCGTCGCGCCACTGGCCAGTTGCACGGCGCCGCCGAGCTGGCCGCCACCACCAATGCTCGCGCCGCTGGCGACGTTGACGTTGGCACTGTTGAGCACGCCGTTGACGATCAGGTTACCGGCCTGCACCGAGGTGTTGCCAGTGAAGGTGTTGTTGCCGGTCAGCAGCAATTCACCCGTGCCGGTTTTGTTCAGCGTACCGGTGCCGGTGAGGTTGCCGGTGTAGCTGCCATCGGCGTTTTGCTCGAACGTCAGCGTCGCGTTGTTGACGATCGCCCCTTGCAGGCTGCTGGTGTCACCGCGCGTGGTGCCGCCGTTCAACGTGGTGCCGCCGCTGTAGGTGTTGGCGCCACTGAGTACGAGATCGCCAGCACCGTTTTTCACCAGACTGCCGGTGCCGGTCACAGCACCGATCAATGTGGTGTTCTGATTACCGGCAAGGGTCAGTTGTGCGCCCAGGTTGACAGCGTTGGCCAGTTGCAGCGCCGAAGTGCTGTCGAGTGTGCCGTTGCCGGTTACGTTGAGCGCGCCGCTGCTGATTGCACTGTTGTTGCCGAGAATCAGCGTGCCACCGGCAAGCTGAGTGCCGCCGCTGTAAGTGTTGCTGCCGTTGAGGGTCAGGCTTGAGGCGCCGGACTTGATCAGGCTGCCGCTGCCGCTGACTACGCCACCGAGGGTCAAGGCGTTGGAACCGGCCACGGTCAAACCACCGTTGACGACCACGTCGTTACCGAGGCTGACGGCCGCATTGCTGTCCAGCGCCGTGCCGTCGGCGGCGGTCAACACACCGCTGCCGAGCGCCGCGTTGTTGCCGACCACGATCTTGCCGCCATTGAGCGCGGTACCGCCGGTGTAGCCGTTGGCCGCGTTGAGCACCAGCGTACCCGTGTCGTATTTGCCCAGCGTGCCGCTGCCGTTGAGCGCGACACCGATGGTTGCCGTGGCATTCGGGTCAACCCGCACCGTGGCATTGCCCAGCGAACCGTTGACCAGATTCAGCGAGCCCGCCGTGCCATTCACCAAGCTGTAGCCATCGGTGACGAACTGCATGCCCGTGATGGTTTGCGCGCCATTGACGGTGACCGTACCGGCCGCGCCCTGGAACACCGCAAAGCTGTTGGTCCAGGCCTGGTTGGTGGTGCCGTTGACGTCGGTCCAGTTGGTGGTACCGGTGCCCCAAGTGCCGCTGCCGCCTTCGACTGAACCGTTGGCCACCAGCTGATTGCCGTCCCAGAACTGCACGGTGACGCCCGGTGCAGTCACCAGCAGGTTGATCTGATTGGCCAGTGCGGTTTGCAAGGTCAAATCGCCCGGCGTCACGCTGCCCGGCAGTGTGCCGAAGAGCATGCCGTTGTCGGTCAGGCCGCCGGTGTAGTCGATCAGGCGATAGACGCCGCTGCCAAAACCACCGATGTCGCTGACGTTGAGGGTGCCATCGAGGGTCAGGTTGCCGCCGACGCTGACCAACGCATTACCTCCGCCGGACACTGGTGTGCCGAGGCCGACGTCGAAGTTGGAATTGCCGTTGAACACCAGCGAACTGACGCTCAGAGTACTGCCGGTAACGCCCGCCAGATGACCGCCGTCGGCCACCGTCACGGCACCGGTCAACGTACCGCTGCCGCCGAGGGTGCCACCGTTGTTGACCAACACATTGCCGCTGGCCAGTGAGCCGTTGACCTGCAAGGTGCCGGCGTTGACGTTGGTATCACCAGTCAGGTCGCTGATGCCGCTGAGGGTCAGGGTGCCGCTGCCGAGTTTGCTCAGACTGCCGTCACCGCTGAGGATGCCGGCGAAGGTGCCGCTGACGTTGTTGCCACCGAGGCTCAACGTATTGCCCGTACCGATCAGCGCCGTGCCGCTGCCCGTGAGGCTGGCGAGGCTGCCCGAGGCACCGAGATTCAACGCCGCGCCACCCGCGAGATTGACCGTGGCGTTGTTGCCCAGCGCCGCGCCACTCAGCGTGGTCAGGCTGCCGGACGCCACATCGAAGGTGCCGCTGAAGGTGTTGTTGCCGCTCAGCGTCACGTCGGCCAGACCGTTCTTGGTCAACGTACCTGCGCCGGCGATGACACCGCCGAGGGTCAGGTTGTTGTTGCCGGCCAAGGCCAGATTGGCATTGACGTTGACGTTGTTGGCCAGCACCAGTGGTGCGGAGTTATCGAGGGTGGAAGCACCGGCCACGGTCAGCGCGCCGCTGCCCAGCGACCCGCCATTGCCGAGCGTCAGCGTACCGGCGTTCAGTGTGGTGCCGCCGGAGTAGGTATTGATGCCGTTGAGCGTCAGGTTCGACGCGCCGTTCTTGATCAACCCGCCCGCGCCGCTGACGACGCCGGCGAGGGTCAGGTTGTTGCTGCCGGTGTTGCTCAGATTGGCGTTGAGCACGACGTTGTTGCCCAGGCTCAGCGCGCTGCTGCTGTCCAGCGCCGAGGCACCCGCCACGGTCAGGTTGCCCAAGCCCAGCGCCGAGTTGCTGCCGGCGGTCAGGGTGCCGGCGTTCAGGGTGGTGCCGCCGAGGAAGTTGTTGTTGCCGCTGAGGGTCAGGTTGGCCGCGCCGTTTTTGCTCAGGCTGCCAGCGCCGTTGACCGTGCCGGCCAGGGTCAGATCCGCGGTGCCGCCAATGCCAAGATTGCCCGCGAGGTTGACCGCGTTGTTCAGCGAAACCGCCGTGCTCGCATCCAGCGTGGTGCCACCCGCCGCGTTCAACGTGCCGGAACCCAGCGCCGAGTTCGATGCCAGAATCAGTCCGCCGGCGTTCAGCGCTACCGGGCCGAGGAAGGCGTTGTTGCCACCGAGGGTCAGGTTCGCCGTGCCGGTTTTGATCAGGCCACCGGTGCCGCCAATCACGCCGTTGAGGGTCAGCGCATTGCTACCGACCACAGTGAGGTTGCCGTTGAGCGTCGCGGCGTTGGCCAGTGTCACTGCTGCGTTGCTGTCCAGTTGCGTGCCGGCATTCGCGGTCAACGTGCCAGTGCCGAGCGCGGTGTTGCTGCCGACGATGATTTTGCCGCCGTCCAGTTGCGTGCCGCCGGTATAAGCGTTGGCACCGCCGAGCACCAGGGTGCCGGCGTCGAGCTTGTTGAGGATGCCGCTGCCATCGATATTCGCATTGATGGTCGCGGTCACGCCCGGATCAACGCGCAACGAAGTGGTGCCGCCGGTACCGTTGACCGCCGTGAGTTGCCCCGCCGCACCGTTGACCACGTTGTAGCCGTCGGTGAGGAATTGCATGCCGGTGAACGCTTGCGTGCCGTTCACCGTCACCGTGCCGGCGGTGCCTTGGAACACTGCGAAGTCGCCGGCCCAAGGTTGGTTGACCAGACCGTTGGCGTCGGTCCAGTTGGTACCGACCGCATTCCACGTGCCGCTGCCGCCATCGACCACGCCGTTGGCAATGGTCTGGCTGCCATCCCAGTAACGGATGTTGACGTTTGGCGCCGAGACTTGAATGTTGATCTGATTGGCCACGCCGGTCTGCACCACCAGGTCGCCGAGGCCGTAACCGACCGGCACGCTGGCGACGTCGAGACCGAGATTGGTCAGGGCGCCGGTGTAGTTGAACAGGCGATACACACCAACGCCGAAACCGCCGGCATCGCTGACGTTGAGATTGCCGTCAAGGGTGAGGTTGCCGCCGACGTTCATCAGCGACGCGGTCGACGGTGTGCCCAGTGCCACATCAACGTTGCTGCCGGCGCCGAGAGTCAGGGCACTCGCCGACAAGGTGTTGCCCGACGACAACGCCAGATGCCCACCGCTGTTGATGTTGACCGCGCCGAGCGCCGAGCCGGTACCGGTCAGGGTGCCGCCGGTATTGACGTTGAGTTGAGCACTGCCCAGCGAACCGCTGAGATCGACCGTACCGCCATTGATCGCGGTGTTGCCGGTAATGCCGTTGATGCCGGTGAGATTCAAGGTGCCGGTACCGACTTTGACCAGGCCGCCGCTGCCGCTGAGATCGCCGTCGAACGTGCTGGTGACGTTGCCGCCGCCGACGGTCAGGGTGTTGCTGCCGGTGAGCTGAACACTGCCGCTGCCGGTCAGCGCGCCGAGGCTGGCGTCGCTGCCGAGATTCAGCCCGGCGCCGGCGCTGATATTGACCCCGGAGGTGTTGCCCAAGGCGTTGGTGTTGAGGGTGGTGACGCTGCCGGACACGATGTTCAGCGCGCCGGTGAAAGTGTTATTGCCGGCCAGGGTCAGGTCCGAAAGACCGTTTTTGGTCAGGCTGCCGGCGCCATCGATGATGCCGTTCAAGCTCAAATCGTTGTTGCCGGCGACGGTCAATCCAGCGTTCAGCGTGATCGCGTTGCCGATGCCGAACGAAGCGCTGTTATCCAGCGTCGCCGTGCCGCCAACGATCAATGCGCCACTGCCCAGACCGTTGGCATTGCCAAGGGTTAGCGTACCGGCATTCAGCGTGGTGCCGCCGCTGAACGTGTTGTTGCCGTTAAGGGTCAGGTTGGCCGCGCCGTTCTTGATCAGTTGGCCGGTGCCGCTGGTGACGCCGCCGAGGGTCAGGTTCTGCGTGCCGCCCACGGTCAGCGCCGCATTGAGGGCGACGGCGTTGTTGAGGCTGACCAGCGGCGAATTGCTGTCCAGCGTTGCCGCGCCAGCGACGGTCAGCGCACCGGAGCCCAGCGCCGAACTGTTACCGACGGTCAGGGTGCCGGCGTTCAGTGTGGTGCCGCCGAGGTAGTTGTTGGCGGCGTTGAGAATAAGATTGGCCGCACCGTCTTTCACCAGACTGCCGGCGCCGCTGACCAGCCCGGTCAAGGTCAGGTTCGCCGTACCGCCGATGTTCAAGGCACCGGCCAGTGCCAGCGCATTGTTCAGGCTGACCGCCGTATTGGCGTCCAGCGTGGTGTTGGCCGCTGCATTCAGTGCGCCGTTGCCCAACGCCGTGTTACTGCCGACGGTGATTTTGCCGGTGTTCAATGCGGTGTTGCCCAGATAGGTGTTGGCGCCGTTGAGGGTCAGGTCGGCAGCGCCGTTCTTGACCAGCCCACCGATACCGGCGACGACGCCACCCAGGGTCAGCGCATTGGTGCCGCCCAAGGTCAGGTTGCCGGCGAGGTTGACGTTGTTGGCCAATGTCGCGGCGGTGCTGGCATCCAGCGTGGTGCCGTTTGAAGCGTTCAGAGTGCTGGCGCCCAGCGCGGTGTTGCTGCCGACAATCAGTGAACCGGCATTCAGCGCCGTGGTGCCGGTGTAGGTGTTGTTGCCGTTGAGGGTCAGGCTGGATGCGCCGGTCTTGATCAAGCCGTTGCTGCCACTGATCACCCCGCCAAGGGTCAGCGCGTTGGCGCCGCCAGCGGTGAGGTTGGCATTGAGAATCACGTTGTTGTTCAGGGTCACGGCGGAGCTGTTGTTGAGCGTGCCTGCGCCTTCGACCGTCAAGGCACCCGTGCCCAATGCTGCGCCGTTGCCGACGGTCAGGCTGCCGGCATCGAGCACGACACCGCCGCTGTGAGTATTGACCCCATTGAGGGTGAGATTGGCAGTGCCGTTTTTCACCAATTGGCTGGTGCCACTGATGACGCCGCCGAGGGTCAGCGCGTTGCTGCCGCCAATCCTCAGCGTGTCGTTGACAATGATGTTGTTGTTCAGCGTTACCGCTGCATTGCTGTCGAGCGTCGCCACGCCGCCAACGGTGATGTTGCCACTGCCGAGCGCCGCGTTGGCACCTGCCGTAATGGTGCCTGCGTTCAACGCGACGGCACCGAGGAAGGTGTTGGTACCGTTGAGAATCAGGTTGGCCGCGCCGTTCTTGGTCAGTCCGCCGCTGCCGCTGACGATGCCGCCGAGGGTCAGATTGGCGCTGCCACCGACGTTGAGGTTACCGCCCAGCGAGACCGCGTTGGTCAGCGCCACTGCCGTGCTGGCGTCGAGCGTAGTGCCCGCCGCCGTGGTCAATGCGCCAGTGCCCAGCGCGGTGTTGGAACCGACAATCAGCGTCCCGGCATTCAATGCCGTACCGCCGGAGAAGGTATTGTTGCCGCTGAGGCTGAGATTGGCGGTGCCGTTCTTGATCAGGTTGCCGGTGCCGCTGACGATGCCGCTCAGGCCCAGTGCCTGCGTGCCCCCAAGGGTCACCCCTCCGGCCAGTGCGATGGCATTTGCCAGTGTCACTGCGGTGGTGGCATCCAGCGTAGTGCCGGCCGCCGCATTCAGTGCGCCGGTCCCCAGCGCGGTGTTGCTGCCAACGAACAACGTGCCGGCATTGAGAGCGGTGTTGCCCGAGTTACTGTTGTTGCCGGTCAGGGTCAGGCTGGCGGTGCCGCTTTTGGTGATGCCGCCGGCTCCGCTCAACACGCCGCCGAGGGTCAGCGCGTTGCTGCCGAGCACGTTGAGCGCGCCGGTCATGCCAATGTTATTGGCCAGCGTGACGTTGGTGGTGCTGTCCAGGCTGGTGCCGGCGGCGGTGTTCAGCGCGCCGCTGCCCAGCGAGTTGTTGTTGGTGACCAGCAAGCTGCCGGCGCTGAGGGTAGTGGTGCCGGTGAAACCGCTGTTGGCACCGCTGACAGTCAGACTGCCGGTGCCGGTTTTGGTCAAGCCACTGCTGCCGCTGATCAGGCCGCCGAGGGTCAGTGCGCCGGTGCCACCAGCGGTCAAGGTGCCGCCGAGGCTGATGGCGTTGGCCAGGCTAATGGTGCCCGGTGCACTCAATGTTGTCGCGGCGATGACGTTGAGCGTGCCAGTACTGAACGCCTGATTGTTGCCCAACTGCACGGTGCCGCCATTGAGCGTGGTGTTGCCCAGATAGGTGTTGGCGGCACTGAGCGTCAACTGGCCGGAACCGATTTTGCTCAAGCCGCCGCTGCCGGAAATCACCCCGCTCAGGGTGGTGGCGTTGGTGCCTTGCACACTGACGCCGCCGGCACCGAGGGAGATCAGGTTGCTGATGTTCAACCCGGCGTTGCTGGCCTGCAGAATCCCGCCGTTGGAAGTGAGCACACCGCTGCCGAACGTGGCGTTGTTGTTGAACTGGGCGATACCGCCATTGAGCGTGGTCGCGCCGCTGACCAGTGGTCCCTGCAAGGTCCAGGTGCCGCTGTTGATTGTCAGGTTGTTGAAGTTGACGTAAGTCGCGCTCGAGGCAGTGCCGACACCCGTGGTGCCGCCGCCGACGCCCGCCGGGTTTTGCAGGATCAGACTGTTGGTGCCGCCCGCGCCGCCATCCACCGTACCGGTCGGGGCGAACGTCAGGTTGATATTGACCAGACCACCAAGGCCGACACTGATCTGCACGCCGTCACCCACCTGCACCGAAGAACCGGTCACCGCCGTAAAGGTGTTGGTGCTCGCCGCGCCCATCGACACGCCGCCGGTAATCGCACCGGCGTTGGTGAAGGTGTTGCCCGCCGCCGACGTCTCGAATGCGATCCGGCCGTTGATGACGCCGGTGCTGCTGTTGGTCATGTTGACCTGCGAGCCGCCATAGACGCCGATCACCGGGGTATCGGCCAGGGTAATGCCGCCGATCGAGAGCCCGGTCGAAGTGATGGTGCCGTTGTTGGTGATGCTGGTGGTGCCGGCCGCCGCGTTGTTCACGCCAAGCGCCAGACCGTCGATGCTGGTCAGGTTGAGCCCAAGCAGCATCCCGGTGCCGCGCATGATGCCACTGGCGTTGTTGAGCACGCTGACCGTGCTCGTTGCGCCGCTGCCGATAAACGCACCGCCGCTCAACACCGAGACCAGGCCGAGCAGCGCCGGGTCGAGGGTGCCGGAGTTGTTCAGGGAAATGTTCACCCCGGTCAGGTCCATCACATGGCCGCCGAGGGTCGCGTTCATTTGCGCCCCGCTGTTGACGTTGACCGTCAGGCCACTGGTGGCGCTGGAAAAATTATTGAGAAACAGCGGCAGACTGGGCACGCCGGTACAGGTCACCGTTGAACCCGCCGTGGAGCACGTGGCCAACGCAGGTGCGCTGACGCCGCCGAATAACAGCCCGGCAACGCTCAAGTGCACAGCAAGGGAAAGAGGGGAAAAGCGCGATACGAGGGCGACACCAAACCTTGCTTCCACGGGCTACTCCTTGTCGTGGCCAATTTCTTCCTTGAGCGCGCGAAGAGCCGTGCTTATTCCACACGCGAATCAAGACTGCGACGGTCATCACAAAAACCGCTGATTGGGGACAAAGCTAGTAGACGCCCGGCAATGGGGCACGGATTAAATGGTGTTAATACTTTAATACTAGAGGGGTCTGGAATGAGGGTTTCAGCCCGCAGTCATTGACTGTGAAAAGGTTAAAACTGTGGGAGCGAGCTTGCTCGCGAATGCGTTGTGGCAGCTTGCGGATACTTTTCTGATTCCCCGCCTTCGCGAGCAAGTTCGCTCCCACAGGGAACTGTAGGGTCTGCAAACCCGCGCCTGACCGATCCATCAGAAAATACTGAAAAAGGACAGATTTTTCAGCCGATTGACGGTTTTGGTACGCCTTGTGCAAACGTTTGCGTAACGTCAATACCAACGTTTTCGTAACAAAACCGTACAAGCCCACGGAACACGGGCCTTGATCTGAAAAAAGGACTTTGAATGCCCATCGCCTGCCCTGTTCGCGCACCTTTCTCGTGCACGTTTGCTGTTTCCCTGCTACTGACCGGCGTTACCGGACTTCTCAGCCATAGCGCTCTGGCGCAACCGGCAACCCAAGAAGAATCCGCCCAAGGCGAAGCGCTCAGCCCCGAAGCCAGCCCGCCGAAAAAAGGCGCCTACCTGTCGGACTGGTACAACCAGGACCTGATGCTGATCGGCAGCAAAGACATCAGTTTCGGCCCGCAACCGGCCGACGACATCTATCTGGAATACGAATACTTCGGCCGCAAAGGCCCGTTCGAACTGTACGGCTACGTCGACATCCCGAAGATCTTCAATATCGGCAACAGCCACGACAAAGGCGTGTGGGATCACGGCTCGCCGGTGTTCATGGAGCACGAACCGCGCATCTCCATCGACTACCTCGCCGGCCGTAGCCTGGCCATCGGCCCGTTCAAGGAATGGTATGTGGCGTTCGACTGGATCTACGACCACGGCAGCCGCAAAGAGAACCGCGCCAACACGCTTTACAGCGGTTTCGGCACCGACATCGACACCCATTCGCGGGTCAATCTATCGGCCAACCTGTACGGTCGCTATCAGTGGGAAAACTACGGCGCGAGCAACGAATATTCGTGGGACGGCTACCGCGCGCAACTCAAGTACATCGTGCCAATCGACAAATTCAGCAACGGCGCCTCGCTGACTTACATCGGTTTTACCAACTTCGATTTCGGCTCGGACATCCACAAGGACAACCCCGCTCGCACGGCCAACGCGACAGTGGCGACCAACGTCTTGCTCTACTCGTTCACCCACTTGCGCTTCACCCTGGTCGGCCGTTACTTCCACAACGGCGGCAACTGGGAGGACGGCAGCGAGCTGAATTTTGGCGATGGCAATTTCCGCGCACGTTCCAACGGCTGGGGTTACTACGCCGGCGTCGGTTATCAGTTCTGAATCAAGGAGTTCTCCATGCAAGCAATGATGCGTTTGACCCTGACCGCTGCAGCCCTGCTCTCCTCCACCGCGTGGGCAGCCGAGGCACCGATACAACCGAAAGTCGTGCTGATCACCATGTTCGCCCCGGAGGCACAACACTGGATCGACCGTTTGGAATTGAAGCAGGAAATCCGCGTGCCAGGCCTGTCCGCCGAGTACCCGAGCATCCGCTGCAACACGCAGCAGGTGTGCCTGCTGACCACCGGCATGGGCCAGACCAACGCCGCCGCCTCGACCCTGGCGTTGGCCCTGTCGCCGAAGTTCGACCTGCGTAAAAGCTACTTCCTGATCGCTGGCATTGCCGGGATCAGCCCGAAACACGGGACTATCGGCACCGCCGCATGGGCGCATTATCTGGTGGAATTCGGCACACAATGGGAGATTGATTCGCGCGATGCGCCGTCGACCTGGCCAACCGGCTATCTGGGCATCAACACCAAGGGCCCGAACGAAAAACCGCCGCTGGATTACAAGACTGAAGTTTTCGAACTCAACCCGAAGCTGCAGGCCAAGGCCTTCGCCCTGAGCCACAAGGTCGAGCTGAGCGAAAGCAAGGAGTCCGCCGCGTGGCGTCTGAAATATCCGTCGGCGCCAGCCAATCAACCACCGGTGGTGACGCGCTGCGACACACTGGCAGGCAACACCTGGTTTTCCGGCACGCGGCTGAGCGAACGGGCCGAGGTCTGGACCAAGTTACTGACCGACAACAAGGGCGAATACTGCACGACGCAGCAGGAAGACAACTCCACCTATGAGGCCTTGCTGCGTGCCAGTCGCGAAGGTCTGGTGGATGTGCAACGTCTGGCCGTGGTGCGCGCTGGCTCCGATTTTGATCGCCCTGAGCCCGGCGGCAGTGAGGTGGACAACCTACTCAAATACGCCGATCAGGGCGGTTTTGTGCCAGCGCTGGAGAATCTCTATCGCGCGGGTAATCCGCTGGTGCAGGACATCCTGAAAAACTGGTCATCCTGGGAAAACGGCGTCCCGCAATCCTGAGCCCAACACCAAAAAAATGTGGGAGCGAGCCTGCTCGCGAAGAGGTTGTGTCAGTCGACGAAGATATTGGCTGACAGACCGCTTTCGCGAGCAGGCTCGCTCCCACAGGTTTTTTGGGCTGTGTCAGGGAATGAGGATGACCTTGTCACCACTGCCCTGATTGACGTCGGCGTAGCGCAACAGGCCTTCGGCCAACGGCGCCTCGACCAACCCTTGCGGCAGCGGCAGCAAGCCTTCATCGAAGAACCGCCCGAACTCCTCGAGCATCGCCGCGCAAGCTTCAACGCCATACAACAACGAATTGATCCCGACCACCGACCCGCCCTTGCGATACAAGGCCAGCGCCGGTAATTGCACATGCCCATCCACCGGCGCCGCGATGATCGCGATGCGCCCGAATGTAGCCAATGCCGCCACCGACGCCGGCAACCAGAAACCGGTGGTGTCGAAGATCACATCGGCGCCGCCGCGATACACCGCGTTGACCTGCGCGCCGAGGGCTTCGGGTTTATCCAGCTGAATCGTCTGATAACCCTGCGCCTGCAACTCCGCCACCTGCTCCGGACGCCGCGCGGCTGCCAGCAACTGCGCGCCACGCACTTTCGCCAGCGCCAATGCTGCGTTCGCCACTGCTCCGCCACCGATTACCAGCAAACGCGTGTCGGCCGTTACAAGGCTGCGCTCCAAAGCATCCCACGCCGTGGTGTACGGCACGCCGAGGCTGGCGGCCTGGGCGAAACTCAGGTGCGAAGGCTTGTGCGCCACGCCATTGGCCGGCAGTTTGACGAACTCTGCGTGGGAGCCATCAGCAAAAAAACCCAGCTCACGCCCGGTGCCCCAGACTTCCTGACCGATCAACGCCTGCGGGCCTTCGACGACGACACCAGCGAAATCCCGACCGGGAATCCGCGGCAGCGTGGTGTAGGGGAAACGCCCGAGCACGTTCTTCACGTCGCTGGGATTCAGACCCGCCGCTTTGATCTGCACCAGCACTTCGTTCGCGCCAGGAACCGGGGTCGGCACCTCCACATAACGCAGGGAAGACAGGTCGCCGGTTTTATCGAATTGCAAAGCTTTCATGGACACATCCACCGAAGGAGAAAAAGGGAATTCAGGACAGCCAGCCCGCGACCAGTTGCCGGCCCATCGGCCACAACTGCTCACCCGCGAGCATGCCGAGCAAACCGACCAGCGCAATGGCCGGTGGCGCAGGGGAACGGAAATCCAGCGCGCCGTACAACAGGCCGACGCCCAGACCGATGGCCAGCGAAATCAGGTAGTTCATGGGGAGGAACTCCGCCCGTGGAGAGGAATGGGCAAAGTTTAGGGAACCGGCGAGGATGGCATCGGCCAAGGACTTCTGAATTTCGGACAAACCTGCCGCAGTCGCCACAAGACCCTGTGGGAGCGAGCTTGCTCGCGAAAGCGGTGTGTCAGTCCACTCTCAACTCACTGGTACACCGCATTCGCGAGCAAGCTCGCTCCCACAGTGGATTTATGCAGGTTTGCTTAATCGTGTTCGACAGCAAATTGTGAAGGAGCGACACCCAATTCACGGCGGAACATGTCGCTGAAGCTACTGGGTGAATAGCCAAGTTCCCGAGCAATCACACTCACCGCCACGCCCTGAATCAACTCCGCCACCGCCGTCGCCAGTTGCACCTGCCGCCGCCACTCGGCGAAGCCCATGCCGAGGCTGTCCTTGAACAACCGCGCCAACGTACGCACACTGGCGCCGGCATTTTCCGCGTGCTGCTCGAAAGGTATCTCCAGCGACGGCGCCGCCATCACCGCCTGACACAGATTCATCAGACGCCGGTCGGAGTCATCCGGCATCGGGATCTTCAACTGCGAACGCCGTGCGCGTTTCAGCTCCAGCAACGCCAACCCGACCAACGCTTCGTAATACCCCGGATCACCGCTGTCGCCCTGCTCCACCAGCCCGACAATCAGCTCGCGCAACAAACCGCCGACCTCAATCACCTGCACGGTCTGATCCAGCGTCGCCGCCAGCGCCGGGCGCAGGTAGATATTGCGCATCTGCAAATCCGACACCACGCGAATCCCGTGCGGCACACCCGGCGGCAACCACACCGCGCGCTGCGGCGGCACCACCAACGCCTCGTGCGGGGTTTCGACCCACATCACCCCGCTCATCGCATACAGCAACTGCCCCCAGACATGCTCGTGCGGCTCGATGAACAAGCCGCGCGGGTACGTGCGTGCCACACGTTGCACGGGCACATCGGTGTCACTGAGATCGGGGGGTGCGGCGAGGGCCATGGCGAGCATTCATTGGGCTTGGCGGAAACGCCATGGTAACCAGTGCGCCACGGCGTCGCCAACGATAGATACCGTCGGACAATCCGAGTGAATTTTCCCGGTGCGCCGCGATCCCTCTATTACCACAGGGAGGAATACGGGCTTTATGAACAACGCAAAACTCTATGTCATCGAATACACCCTTCACGGCACGCCCAAGTCGTTCATTATCCGCTCGGACAAAATGGACAATACCGAGGCGTGGCATTGGGCGAGCTGCGACGCTGGCGTCGGTCGCATTCCGCGCTTTGGCCGCGAAAAGGTGCAGAAGACCAGCAAACCGATGGCGGAAAAATTCGGCGTGGAAAACGTCGTGTGGCGACCGACCAGCTAAGCTCAGCCTGGGGACCGGCATCATTCGGGGGAATGCACCATGACTAACATCAGCAGCCCGGCGCATCTGGACTACGGCCTCGATACGTTGTTCGGGCGTATCACCAAAAGCGTGGACTGCCGCGTTGGACTGGAGGCGGTCGAGGATGATCCGTTTCGCTTTGCGCTGCGTGTGCCGGCACCGCTGCCGGAAGACCTTGATCAAGCGAAAACCGTGGTGGTCAGGGTTGAAGGGCGAAGGCTGCAAGGTACGGTAAGGCATGCGGAGCGGCTGGATGATGAGAGCCTGAAACTGGAAGTGGAGCCTGATTAGGCTCCACTTTTTTATGCGTCGCTCATTATCCGTGGGCGCATTTACAGCCTTTGGTTGAGCACTCTTCACCACTCTTGTGGTGGTGGGCGCAGGCTTCACAGCAATAGTGTTTGCCGTGGACGGCGTAGGCATGCTCGCCTTCCTTGATCGTGCACTTGCAGTTGGGACAATCGCATTTTCTATCGGGCATGGGACAGACTCCTTGGGTGGGGGTTGTCTGGGGCTTGAAGGGCAAGCCGTGATAATCAGTGTAGGAGGTGCCCGGGTTTTGGTTTTTTTGGGGCATATCCGTTGCTGCGGTAACGGCTGCTTAGGGTTCCGCCCTTACGGCGGGTCACTTTTTCCAGACGCCGAAAAAGTAACCAAAAAGGCTTGCCCCGGCGTACGGCACTTCGCTGAGGCTCAGTGTCCCCTCGCTACGGTGTCCATCCGGGGGCATCGCCTACGGTTTGCTTCGCTGCACCTCCTCTCGATGTGTTCGACTTCGTCGAACGGCGCTGCGCGCCTACCCCCGGATGAACACCTTCGCTCGGCCTGCCGAAGGGGCAAAAGATCAAAAGCCGAAGCAAGATCAAAAGCCGAATCAAAAGCCAGATCAAGAGCCCCTCACCCTAGCCCTCTCCCGGAGGGAGAGGGTACTGACCGAGTGGTTTGGGAGATGTACGCCGACGTGCGATTCCGCGTTGAACTCAGGCTTTGAAAAGCACAAAAATCGGCCCCCTCTCCCTCGGGAGAGGGCTGGGGTGAGGGGCGAATCCAACACAAAACCAAAGCCGAACACGCTGTGCTCTTCCACCACTCAACAGGATGAGCGTTAGCTCGGCTGCAGCTCTTGATCTGTAAGGCGACGTCGGAAGGCTGAGTGGAGGGATTGATCCGGGCGTGGGAGCGCAGCGACCGTTTGGCGAAGCCAAACACAGCGAGAGGAGGTGCAGCGAAGCAAACCGTAGGCGCTGCGCCCGGATCGATCCCGGAGCGAAGGAACCCCGAGCCCCAGCGAGCGGGCCGCACGCAGGAGCAAGCGTTTTTTTGCTTACTTTTTTTAGGCGTTTGTAAAAAAAGTGAGTCGCCGTAAGGGCGAAACCCTAAGCAGCCGTTACCGCAGCAACGGATATGTACTCAAATCAAATCAAATCAACCAACCCGACGCGAACTGCTCCGATACATAAACACCAAAGCCACCCCCAAACACACCATCGCCAAAATCCGCGAACCAGACAGCTCAATCGCCGGATTCCCCAACCAGCCAAAATTATCAATCAACATCCCCATCCCCAACTGCCCGACAATCACCGCCACCGTCGCCACAGCCGTCCCCACCACCGGCACCGCCCCGACCATCACCATCATGTACACCACCCCAAACAGCGCCCCGGTCAACTGCCACTTCGGCACATCCAAAAGGCTCACCGCATGCGCAGGCTCAAAAAACAGAATCAACAACCCGGTCGACACCGCACCGACAACGAATGTCAGCAAACTACTGCGCAACACCCCAACGCTCTCACCCAAACGCCCATTGATTGCCGCCTGCACACTCAACACCGCACCGGCCAACACCACCACCGCCAACAAAATAACCAGACTCATCACTCACCCCCGCGCAATCAAAACCAGTGCCACCACGATCAACCCCAACGCCAGCCATCGCTCGGCATTGACCTTCTTGCGCGTCGCCCCGAACCAGCCGAAATGGTCAATCAGCACACTCTTGCCTACCTGCCCCGACAGAATCGCGATCATCGTCATGGCAATGCCGATATGCGGCGTCGCCAGGGTCAGCACCACCACATACATCGGCCCCAGAAACCCACCAATCAACTGCCAGCGCGGCAGATCAGTCAGCGCCGGCCCTTTTTGTGGGCCAGCGAACAACAGCAGCAAAAACAGAATCGCCGAGCCGACGCCAAAGATGCTCAAGGTGGCCCACAGATGCCCGACCTGCACACCCAACGGCCCAAGCAACCCCGCCTCCACCGACAAGCCCATGCCCGCGAGAATCACCAGCGGCAGCAACAACAAGCGCAATCCCGATTTCGTCGCCGGTGCGCTAACGCTCATCTCATCCAACGTCTGCATAAACAACTTCCACTCAAATAAACGATGGCGCGGATTATCGGCTGGCGCAGCTGTGCGATAAATGGGAGCATCCGGACAACACTTTTGCGTAACCCGCACAGCAGGACAAACGATGCACGGGCTAAACGAACTCGGATTCAAGGCGCTACGACTGTTTGTCGCGGTGCTCGACCATGGCAGTTTTTCCGAAGTGGCCCGTCGCGAGGGTGTGGCGCCCTCCTCGATCTCTCGGCAGATTCAATTGATGGAGCAGGCACTTAACCAGCAACTGCTCTACCGCCACACTCGCGCGGTGACGCCGACCGAAGCCGGGCGCATGCTCGGTCATCATGCGCGGCTGGTACTGGTGCAACTGGAAGAAGCCGAACAGGCGTTGCAGGAACAGCAAAGTGAACCCACCGGCCTGGTGCGCATCAACGCCCCCGTGGTGTTCGGCCAGCGCCATCTGACGCCGTGGCTGGGCAAGTTGTGCGCGCGCTATCCGAAGCTGCAACTGGATATCCAGCAAACCGATCATTACGTCGACCCGCTTCAGGAAGGCGCGGATTTGCTGTTCCGCATCGGCCCGATGCACGATTCGAGTATGCAGGCTCGGATCCTGGCGCCGCACCGCTTTCAGGTCGCGGCCAGCCCGGCGTATCTCAAGCGCCACGGCACGCCGCAAACTCCCGAAGACCTCGCGCAGCACCAATGCCTGGCCTACAAAGGCGCGAGCGGCCAGCAGCGCTGGTTTTTCCGCCGCGATGGCGAGGACTGGACGCCCTACTCGGTCAAAGGCCCGATCATCGGTAACCACGCCGACACCCTCACCCAAGCCGCCGAACAGGGTTTGGGGCTGGTGATGTTTCCGTCGTGGCTGATTGGTGAGGCAGTGCGCGAAGGCACGCTGGTGCCGGTGCTGGGGCAATATCAGGTGTCGAACAGCCTGGAACCGCAGCAGATTGCGGTGTTGTGGCCTGGGAGCCGGCGGTTGTCGGTGAAGGTGCGGACGGTGATTGATTTCTTTATTGAATGCTTCGGGGAAGTGCCTTACTGGGATAGACCTTGAGGTGCTGAAGATCAAGAGCCCCTCACTAGCCCTCTCCCGGAGGGAGAGGGGACTGACCGTGGTGTCTCGGGTCATCCATCGACCTGAAAGATTCAGTCGATTATGGATTCGGTAAAGCTGTTTCAGGTCGGCGTAGCTCCATAGCATCCCCCAATCAGTCCCCTCTCCCTCTGGGAGAGGGTTAGGGTGAGGGGCTTTTCAAGCGATCAAATCCGGAACTGGCCCACGAGTTTGCCCAACCGCTGCCCCAGATCCGCCAGACTGCGCGACGTCTGCGCGCCCAACTGCGTTTCATCGGCCACGTTATCCACCGCCACCGCAATCTGATGCACGCTACGGTTGATCTCCTCCGCCACGGCCGTTTGCTCTTCCGCCGCACTGGCAATCTGCGCGTTCATCGAGTTGATCGTCGCAATCAGCGCCGCCATCGCATCCAGCGAAGCCCCGGCCTGATTGGCCTGCTGCGAAGTGCCGTCACCGGCCTCGCTGGAGCGGCGCATCGCCTCGACCGCTTGCTGAGTGCCCGCCTGCAAGCGGTCGATCATGCCCTGAATTTCCTGGGTGCTGATCTGCGTACGGCTGGCCAACGCCCGTACCTCGTCCGCCACCACGGCAAAGCCGCGTCCGGCCTCGCCGGCGCGTGCCGCTTCAATCGCCGCGTTCAGCGCCAGCAGGTTGGTCTGTTCGGCGATCGAACGAATCACCCCGAGCACGCCGACAATCGACGTCACGTCCTGCTGCAGGCTGTCGAGCGACACGCCGCTGCTGCGAATATCATCCACCAACGCATGAATCTGCTTGATGCTGCCGGCCACCACACGCTTGGCACTCTGACCTTCTTCATCGGTCTGCTGGGCGGCGACGGCGGCGTTCTGCGCGCTCTTGGCGACTTCCTGCGCGGCGGCGGACATCTCGTTGATCGCGGTGGCGACCTGATCGGTCTCGTGGCGTTGACGCTCCATTGCCTGATCGGAACGCTGGGCCTGATCCGACACTTGCGTCACCAGCCCGGTCAATTGCGTGGTCATCTCGGTGATCTGCCGCACCAGGCCATGGATCTTGTCGACGAAGCGGTTGAACGAGCCGGCCAGTTCGCCGAGCTCGTCCTGGCTGGTGATGTTCAGGCGACGAGTCAAATCGCCCTCGCCCGCTGCAATGTCATCGAGGTTGGCTTTCATCAGGGTCAGCGGACGCAAAATGGTATTGGCCAGCAACATCCCCGCCGCCGCAATCACCAACAGCACCACTACCGCCACACCAACGATGCTCAGCACCACGCCCTGCATGCGTTCCTGCACCTGCGCTTCAACCAGTGCCACTTGCGCCTCGATGCCGTCGAGGTTGACCGACGTGCCGACCGCCATGTCCCACTTGGCCAGGTATTCGGTGTAACCGAGTTTGGGCACCAGCACTTGCGCGTTACCCGGCAGTGGCGAGCTGTATTGCAGATAGTGGGTACCGTCCTTCGCCACGCTCACCAGGCCGCGGTTGACGTAGACGCCGTTCGGGTCGCGGTTGTCCTTGAAGCTTTTGCCCACGCCTTCGGGGTCGTTGGCCTTGAACAGGCGCACGGTCTCGGAGTCGTAGCCGAAGAAGTAGCCGTCCTTGCCGTAGCGAATGCCGGAGAGCAGTTTGATCGCCTGGGCGCGTGCCTCGTTATCGCCCGGCGCGGCCGCGTCATACAGCGGTTTGATCGTGGTCATGGCCACGGCAACGTAACTTTGCAGGGTGGCTTTGGCATCGCCGAGCAGGCGTTCGCGGGTCTGTTCGACCTCTTTGTGCGCCTGTTCCTGGAGAATGAACAGCGTGGTCAGACTGATGACCAGCGCAAACAGCAACACCGGAAGAACAGCGAGGGAGAGGACTTTAGCCTTAAGGCTCAGGCGCATTGTGGGAGCTCACTCTTTTGATTTTATTGGCGTGGTTAAAGGCTTTAACGGCACGCCATCACAAAAGTTGAGCTTCGGTATGAGGATCGTTCCCACGCTCTGCGTGGGAATGCAGCCCCGGACGCTCCGCGTCCAACAACGTGACGCAGAGCGTCACAAGAGGCATTCCCACGCAGAGCGTGGGAACGATCACCGGTGAGGTTCAGAGAACCATCGCGGCCACCCAGCCGAACGCCAGCAGCGGCAGGTTGTAGTGCAGGAAGGTTGGCACCACGGTGTCCCAGATGTGGTGATGCTGGCCGTCGATGTTCAAGCCGGAGGTCGGCCCGAGGGTCGAGTCGGAGGCCGGCGAACCGGCATCGCCCAACGCACCAGCGGTGCCGACGATGCAGACAATCGCAATCGGACTGAAGCCCAGTTGCACGCACAGCGGTACAAAAATCGCCGCCAGAATCGGCACCGTGGAAAACGACGAACCGATGCCCATGGTCACCAGCAACCCGACCAGCAGCATCAACAGTGCACCCACGCCTTTGCTGTGATTGATCCACGACGCCGACGACTCGACCAGGGTCTGCACCTCACCGGTGGCTTTCATCACCTCGGCAAACCCGGACGCGGCGATCATGATGAAGCCGATCATCGCCATCATCTTCATGCCCTCGGTGAAGAGGTCATCGGTCTCGCGCCACTTGACGATGCCCGATACCGAGAAGATCAGAAAACCGACCAGCGCCCCGATAATCATCGAGTCCAGCAGCAGTTGCACAATGAACGCGGCGGCAATCGCCACGCCGGCAATCATCAGGCTCAGCGGGTTGTACTGCACCGCAACTTGCTCAACCTGTTCGATCTTCGCCAGGTCGTACACGCGCCGTTTGCGATATGTGATGAACGCCATCGCCAGGCCGAAGACCATGCCCAGCGCCGGAATGCCCATGGCGTGGGTGACGTTGATGCCGCTGATGTCGACGCCGCTACGCGCAACATTCGCCAACAAAATCTCGTTGAGGAAAATGTTACCGAAGCCTACCGGCAGAAACATGTACGGCGTGATCAGACCGAACGTCATCACGCAGGCGATCAAGCGACGGTCGAGTTGCAGCTTGGTCAGCACATATAGAAGAGGCGGCACCAGCAGCGGAATGAACGCGATGTGGATCGGCAGGATGTTCTGCGAAGCGATCGCCACCACCCACAGCAGGCCGATCAGCAGCCATTTGACGCTGCCACCGCCGGTCGCATGTTGACGATCAACCATGGCCAGAGCCTTGTCGGCCAGCGCGTGGGCCAGGCCAGACTTGGCAATCGCCACGGCGAAAGCGCCGAGCAACGCGTAGGACAACGCCACCGTGGCGCCGCCACCCAGACCACTGTTGAAGGCCTTGAGCGTGGCATCGATGCCCAGACCACCGGTCAGGCCGCCGACCAGTGCGCCGACGATCAGGGCGATCACCACGTGCACGCGGGACAGGCTGAGTATCAGCATGACGCCAACCGCCGCTATGACTGCATTCATTTCACTACCTCGAAAAACACTGCGGTGGAAAACCGACCGCCAGACAGAATGAGTCCGCCAACGCTTTACCGGCGGATTTGCAAAGAGGGTCTTATTAGAAGGGCGCGCACTGTGAATGAAGCAGCGGCAAGCTGCAAGTCACAAGCCGCAAGCTTTTGCGTTTTTCGCTTGCAGCTTGCGGCTCGAAGCTCAAGAAAGCTGCTCTTTGGCCGTTACAGTGCAAAGTCTCAGATATTTATCGAATAAGGACGTCTCCATGTCGCTCAGACAACTTTCCATCCAATGGAAAATCACCCTGCTCGCCGGCCTCTGCCTGGCCGGTATCGTGACCCTGTTGGTGGGTCTTTCGCTGTATCGCATGGAGCACAGTTCTGCACTGGTGAAAGCTTCGAGCATGGAAATGCTCACTGAATCGGCGCAGGCGCGTATCGAGTCGCAAGGTGAAGTGCAGGCCGCCGGCATTCGCCAGCAGTTCATGGACGCCTATCAGTACGGCCACGGCTTCTCGCGGCAGGTGCTGTTTCTGCGCGAACAGGCCGAGAAGCGCTTCCTCGACGCCTTCGACCTGCGCGAAGACATGACCCGTCAGGTCAAATCCGCGCTGCAAGCCAACCCGGATCTGCTCGGCCTGTCGCTGGTGTTCGAAGCCAACGCACTGGACGGCAAAGACGAACTGTTCGCCGGTCAGGCTGAACTGGGCAGTAACGACAAGGGCCGTTTCGCCCTGTACTGGTCGCAACCGACCCCGGGCAAAGTCACTTCGATGGCCCTGCCGGAAAGCGACATGGCCGACACCAGCACCGGCCCCAGCGGTCAAGCGGCCAACGCCTGGTTCACCTGCCCGCGCGCCACGCTCAAGCCGTGCGTGATCGAACCCTACTTCTATGTGATCGACGGGCAGAAGGTGCTGATGACCAGCATCGTTTTCCCGCTGATGGTCAACGGTAAAGTCATCGCCTCGCTGTCCGTCGATATCAACCTCAACAGCCTTCAGGCGATCAGTCAGAGCGCGAGCAAAAAACTCTACGACGGCCAGACCGCTGTGAGCATCATCAGCCCCGCCGGCCTGCTCGCCGGTCACAGCCCGGACGCCGGCAAGCTCAGCCAGCGTCTGGACGCGGTGGATAAAACCAGCGGCGCCGAGTTGCTCAGCAAACTCGCTGCCAGCAGCAGCGTCAGCAGTCTGCACAGCAACGGCCAGTTGAAAGTGCTGTCGCCGTTCCCGCCGATTCCCGGCGGCCCGTCTTGGGGCGTGTTGCTCGATGTGCCGGAGAAAGTCCTGGTCAGCCGCGCCGAAGCGCTCAAGCAACAACTGGATGCGAGCAACAACTCCGGCACCTTGATCGAATTGAGCCTCGGCGTACTGGCCGCGCTGATCGGCTTGCTGCTGGTGTGGCTGATGGCGCGCAGTGTGACCAAACCGATCCTCGGCGTGGCGCACATGCTTGAGGACATCGCCAGCGGCGAAGGTGACTTGACCCGGCGCCTGGCCTACGACAAGCAGGACGAACTGGGTCAGTTGGCCGGTTGGTTCAACAAGTTCCTCGACAAGTTGCAGCCGATCATCGCCGAAGTGAAACGCTCGGTGCAGGACGCGCGCAACACCGCCGACCAGTCCTCAGCGATTGCCACCCAGACCAGCGCCGGCATGGAACAGCAATACCGTCAGGTCGATCAGGTCGCCACTGCGTCCCACGAAATGAGCGCCACCGCGCAAGACGTCGCGCGCAGCGCCGCGCAGGCTGCCGAGGCGGCCAAGGATGCCGATCGCGCGACCCGCCAGGGCCTGACTGTGATCGACCGCACCACCGCGAGCATCGACACCCTCGCCGCCGACATGAGCGCTGCGATGGTGCAGGTCGAAGGCCTCGCCGCCAACAGCGAGAAGATCGGCGCGGTGCTGGAAACCATTCGCGCCATCGCCGAACAGACCAACCTGCTGGCGCTCAACGCTGCGATCGAAGCGGCGCGTGCCGGTGAAGCCGGACGAGGTTTTGCGGTGGTCGCCGACGAAGTACGCAACCTCGCCCGCCGCACACAGGAGTCGGTGGAGGAAACCCGTCAGGTCATCGAGCAGTTGCAGAGCGGCACGCAGGATGTGGTTGGTTCGATGGGCAACAGCCATCGTCAGGCCCAGGGCAGTGTCGAACAGGTTGGCCAAGCCGTGACCGCGTTGCGCCAGATCGGCGAGGCGGTGACGGTGATCAGCGACATGAACCTGCAGATTGCCAGCGCGGCGGAAGAGCAGAGCGCGGTGGCCGAAGAGATCAACAACAACGTGGCGACGATTCGTGATGTGACCGAGTCGTTGTCCGGGCAGGCGAATGAGTCGGCGCGGGTGAGCCAGTCGCTCAATAGTCTGGCGAATCAGCAGCAGAGTTTGATGGATCAGTTCCGGGTTTGATTCGAAGTTTGTGGGGTGTCAGCTGGATTCCCCCCCTCACCCCAGCCCTCTCCCCCCAAGGGGGCGAGGGGGAAAGGGAGCCGATCTTCATGTCATTGAAAACTGAGTTCGGCTCGGTGTTTCAGGTCACGGGGAAGCTTTCAAAACCTGAGCTCGACTCGGTGTTTCAGGTCGGTGTAACTCGAACATACACCTCGGTCAGTCCCCTCTCCCTCCGGGAGAGGGTTAGGGTGAGGGGCTTCTAAAGGCTCACCGCCGAGGCAACTCGATCACCACCTTCAACCCGCCCCACTCACTCTCGCCCAACACCAGCAACCCGCCCCAGGTTTCGACAATATCGCGGACAATCCCCAGCCCCAAGCCATGCCCGTCAGTCTGCTCATCCAGCCGCGTCCCCCGGCTGAAGACCTGAGCGCGCTGCAATTCAGGGATCCCCGGCCCGTCATCCTCCACGCTCAGGGCAAAGCCATCTGTACGCTCGATCACACTCAAGCGCACTTCGGCGTCCGCCCACTTGCAGGCGTTGTCCAACAGATTGCCGAGCAACTCCAGCAAATCCTCGCGATCCCACGGCAATTGCAACCCCGCCGGCGCGACATAACTCAGCGCCAGATGCTCGCCATGAATCATGTTCAGTATCGCCAACAACCCCGGCAGTTCCGCATCGCAATCAAACAGCGCCCCCGGCAACGCATCACCGGATAGCCGCGCACGGTTCAATTCGCGATTGAGCCGTTGCTGCACCTGCTCCAGCTGTTCCTTGAGTACCTTGCGCAGCTCAGGATGGGCATCAAGTTTTTCGCTGGACGCCAGGCTCAACAACACTGCCAATGGCGTTTTCAACGCGTGCCCGAGATTGCCCAAAGCATTGCGCGAACGCTTGAGACTGTCTTCGGTGTGGGCGAGCAAATGGTTGATCTGCGCCACCAGCGGTTCCAGTTCCACCGGCACCTCATCATCCAGTTGCGAACGCTGGCCCTGCTGCAGTTGCGCGATCTGTTCGCGCGCTCTTTCCAGCGGCTTCAACGCGCGGCGCACGGTCAGTCGTTGCAGTATCAGAATCAGCAGCAACGCCGCCAGACCTAAACCCAGCCCGATCTGGCGCATACGCTGAAAGCTCTCGCGCACCGGCGTGTAATCCTGCGCGACGCTGATCGAGATCGACTGGCCCAGGCGTCGATAGTCCGAGCGCAGCACCAGCAACTGCTGACCGTCCGGGCCCAGTTGCAGGTTGCTGTGCAGACCTGGGTGTTCGAGCAGCGGCAGGTCCTGATCCCACAACGAGCGCGAACGCCAATGGCTGTCGGCAAAATCGATGCGGAAATAGTGCCCGGAAAACGGTCGCTGATAGGCCGGCGACAGATGACGCTCATCCAGTTGCAAACCCTGCGGGCCGCGCACCAGCGCCACCAGCAGGCTTTCACTGTCATTGCGCAGACCGGCTTCGAGGTAGCGCTGCAAACCCACTTCGAACAACCACAGACTGGTTTGCGCCAGCACCACACCGACGATCACCATCACGCTGATCAAACCCAGGCTCAAGCGGCGCTGGATCGACCTCACGAAGCTTGTCCGCCAAACAGGTAACCCTGACCGCGACGGGTTTCGATCACGCTTTTGCCGAGCTTGCGGCGCAGATGATTGACGTGCACTTCGAGGACGTTGGAATCGCGCTCGGTTTCACCGTCGTAGAGGTGTTCGGCGAGGTGGCTTTTGGAGAGGATCTGCTCCGGATGCAGCATGAAATAGCGCAGCAAGCGGAATTCGGCGGCCGTCAGTTGAATGTCGGCGCCGTCGCGAACCACGCACTGGCGGCCCTCGTCCAGATGCAGTCCGGCAGCCTGCAACGTCGGCTGATTGGCCTGGCCTTTGGAGCGGCGCAACAGCGACTGAATGCGCAGCTGCAGTTCTTCGGGGTGGAACGGTTTGGTCAGGTAATCGTCGGCACCGGCCTTCAGACCTTCGATGCGCTCGGCCCAGGAATCGCGCGCCGTCAGAATCAGCACCGGAATCGCCAGACCGCCGGCACGCCATTGCGCTAGCACCTCGAGCCCCGGCACACCCGGCAGGCCGAGGTCGAGAATGATCAGGTCATAGGGTTCGCTGCTGCCCTGATACAGCGCATCGCGACCGTCCGCCAGCCAATCCACCGCGTAGCCCTGGCGTTGCAGGCCGGCGAGCAATTCGTCGGCCAGCGGTACGTGGTCTTCCACCAATAGCAAACGCATCGATCAATCTTCCTTGTCTTTCACAAGTTCACCGGTATCGGCTTTCAAGTGCAACTCACGGGCGACACCTTCGACGGTGAGCAACTCGACTTCGTAAATGTAGACGTCGTGTTTTTCTTCCAGCTCGACTTCCAGCAATTTTGCGCCGGGGTAGCGGTCCATGGCCTGCTGCAGCACTTGCTCCAGCGGCAGGATCACGCCCTTCTCCCGCAGACTCAGGGCCTCGTCCTGGTCGAGGTCGCGGGCCATTGCTGCCGAGCAAAAAATCACCAGCGCCAATGCCGTACGGCTGGTGGCGCGAACATTAACCTTCATTACTTATCCTGATGATCCTTGAGAACCTGCCCAGTCACCGCGTCTAATTCCAGATCCCAATCGACGCCCTGCGCATCGCGCATTTCGATCTGGTAGATGTACTTGCCGTACTCTTCTTCCAGCTCGGTTTCAGTGATCGTCGAACCCGGGTGTTTGGCCAGCGCAGCGGCGTTGAGCTTCTCGAAGGAGACGATAGTACCAGCGTCACGCAGACGCAGGGCTTCGTCAGGGCCGAGATCGCGGGCGTGGGCGAGGCTGGCAGTGAAGCCGATGATCGAGGCAATGGACAGGGCAGTCAGGGTTTTCATGGTGTCTCCGTATTTTTATGTGTTGCTTACGGTGGGCACCTTAACGGGATGAACTTAACTGAAACTGAATTGCCATCATTGCTCCAGCTCAACATATATCCCCTGTGGGAGCGAGCTTGCTCGCGAAGGCGGTGTATCAGACACATCATCGTTGACTGACCCTACGCTTTCGCGAGCAAGCTCGCTCCCACAGGGGACATCATCGTTCTATAATGCTTCGCTTGCTAACGATCGAGACCGGTATGACCGCCATCCACATCAAATTCCCCGCCCTCACCCTCAAGGCCGGCCCGCGCGCCCTGGCGCGGATTCGTGCGCAAGGCCTGAACGCCGCCGACGTCGGCACCCTGCCCGGCGCTGCCGGTGGGCCGAAGGCGTTGGGGATTCAGGGGCTGGATCTGGCATTGTTCGGTGAATGGCTGCCCAGCGCGCCGCGTGAACGCTCGCTGATCGGCGCCTCGGTCGGTTCCTGGCGCTTCGCCAGCGCCTGCCTGCCGGACGCCGCCGAAGGCATCCGTCGTCTCGGCCACCTGTACGCCGAGCAGAATTTCAACAAAGGCGTGACCATGGCCGAGATCAGTCAGAGCTCGCAACGCATGCTCAATGACCTGCTGGACGGCCGCGATGCGAGCATCCTCGACAACGCCCACTACCGTCTGAACATCATGGTGGTGAAAAGTCAGGGGCGTCTGGCCGATGACCATCGCGGACGACTGGGTCTGGCACTGGGCTCGGTGATTGCCGACAACCTGCGCGGCCGTGCACGGCTGTCGCGACATTTCGAACGGCTGATCATCCACGACCCGCGCCTCGCCCCGCCGGTCAATGCGCTGAACGATTTCCCGTCGCGCTTCGTCGCCCTGAATGCCGGCAACCTGCGCCAGGCACTGCTGGCTTCGGGTTCGATCCCGATGGTCATGGAAGGTGTGCGCGACCTCCCGGGCGCCGGCGCCGGTACGTTCCGCGATGGCGGTCTGCTCGACTATCACCTCGACCTGCCCTACAGCGGCGACGGCATCGTGCTCTATCCGCACTTCACCGACCGGGTGATTCCCGGCTGGTTCGACAAAACCCTGCCGTGGCGCAAGGCCTCGGTAGAGCGCTTGCAGGACGTGCTGTTGCTCGCGCCGTCGAAGGAATATCTGGCGCGCCTGCCCTACGGCAAACTGCCCGACCGTAACGACTTCAAACGCTTTATGGGCGATGCGCCGAGCCGGCAGAAATACTGGCACGCGGCGATGGACGAGAGCCGCCGTCTGGGTGACGAATTCCTTGAACTGACTGCCAATGGTCGCCTCGCCGAGCGCTTGCTGACCCTTTAGTCAGCACGGCCAAACACAAGCTGGTAAACTCGCCGCCTGCCCGAATCGCTGCGGCGAACGCCATCTGAACAGAGCCGAAAATACTGTGGAAATCTTCAAGGAATTTACTTTCGAATCCGCCCACCGCCTGCCGCACGTCCCGGACGGCCACAAGTGCGGACGTCTGCACGGTCACTCGTTCAAAGTGGCGCTTCATCTGAGCGGCGACCTCGATCCGCACACCGGTTGGATCCGCGATTTCTCCGAGATCAAAGCGATTTTCAAGCCGCTGTACGAGCGTCTCGATCACAACTACCTGAACGACATTCCCGGTCTGGAAAACCCGACCAGCGAAGTGCTGGCCAAATTCATCTGGAATGAAATGAAGCCGTTGCTGCCGGAACTGAGCGCGATCCGTATTCACGAGACGTGCACCAGCGGTTGCATCTATCGCGGTGAGTAACCTCTGACACCCCAACTATCCCTGTGGGAGCGAGCCTGCTCCGGGCGGCGTTCCGACGAAAGCGGTGTGTCAGCCGACATTTATATCGACTGACACGCCCTCTTCGCGAGCAGGCTCGCTCCCACAGGAGAACAGCGCTGATCCTCAAAAACAGCCTTCACGGCTGTTTTTTTACGCCTATGCTTTTTGGCTCCCACCCGCCAAGAGGACAGGCCGATGACAGACTGGCTGCTGGATCAGGTCTTTGACTTCAACGGCCGACAGATACGCTACGCCATACGCGGCGACGGCCCGCCGCTGGTGTTCGTGCATGGCACACCGTTTTCGTCGTACGTGTGGCATCGGATCGCACCGCACTTTTTCGCCACGCATCGCGTGCATTACTTCGACCTTTTGGGCTACGGGCGATCCGAGCAACCCGACGGCGATGTTTCCCTCGGCGTGCAAAACCAACTGCTGGCTCAGCTACTCGACCACTGGAATATTAAAAACCCCGACGTCGTCGCCCACGACTTCGGCGGCGCCACCGTGCTGCGTGCGCATCTGCTCAACAACAAGGATTACCGCAGCCTGACCCTGATCGATCCGGTGGCATTGTCGCCTTGGGGTTCGCCGTTCGTGCAGCATGTGCGTCAGCATGAAGCGGCGTTCAGCAGCCTGCCCGATTACATCCAGCGCGCCATTGTGCCGACTTATATTCGCGGGGCGATTCACCGGGATATTCCTGACGACGAACTCGCGCCCTACGTTGAGCCATGGCTGGGCGATCCGGGGCAAGCGGCGTTCTACCGGCAGATTGCACAAATGGATGAGTGCTACACCCGTGAAGCTGAAAACCTATACCCGACGATTCGCTGCCCGGTGCAGATTCTCTGGGGTGAGGAGGATCAGTGGATCCCCATCGAGCGTGGTCGGGCGTTGCACCAGATGATCCCCGGCTCACAATTCCACGCTATCCCCAACGCCGGCCACCTCGTTCAGGAAGACGCCCCGGAAGCAATCGTCGCCGCGCTGCTGCGCTTTCTCTAAACCAACACAAATCCCCTGTGGGAGCGAGCCTGCTCGCGAATGCGGTTCATCAGTCACAGCAAATATCGTCTGACACACCGTCTTCGCGAGCAGGCTCGCTCCCACATTGGGCCTGAGTGCATTCAGTTGCACCGCTTTCGCGCCAATCTACACGGCTCGTCTATACATAACCCGCGCCACCCGGCATTTGGCACGACCACTGCAACCCTTCCCCGCGTCTCTCCCTTTCCAGCAAGGACCGCCCCATGACGCAGAACGCTCCCGGCAACGATTACCCCCTCAGCGAAGTCCCGATGCATGCGCGCAAAGGCCTGGCCTCGACGGCCATGGTGTTACTGGGCTTCACGTTTTTCACTGCAACCATGTTTGCCGGCGGCAAGCTTGGCGTGGCGTTCAGTTTCAGCGAGATGATGGCGGTGATCATCGTCGGCAATCTGCTGCTCGGTCTGTATGCGGCAGGCCTCGGCTATATCGCCTTTAAAAGCGGCCTCAACTCGGTGCTGATGGGGCGTTTCTGCTTCGGTGAAGTCGGCAGCAAACTCAGCGACCTGATCCTCGGTTTCACCCAGATCGGCTGGTACGCCTGGGGCACCGCGACCGCTGCCGTGGTAATTGGCAAATACTTCAATCTCGACGAAGGCACGGTGCTTGGCCTGATGGTGTTGTTCGGTCTGATGTTCTGCGCCACCGCCTACGTCGGTTATCGCGGGCTGGAGATTCTGTCGTACATCGCGGTGCCGGCAATGATGTTGCTGCTGTTGCTGTCGATGTGGGTCGCCACGGTAAAAGTCGGCGGCTTCGAAGGTTTGCTCAGCGTCGTGCCGACGGGTTCGCTGGACTGGTCGACGGCGATCACTCTGGTGTTCGGCACCTTCGTCAGCGGCGCCACGCAAGCGACCAACTGGACGCGTTTTTCCCGTTCAGCGCGGGTGGCGGTGCTGGCCAGTCTGATCGGTTTCTTCATCGGCAATGGCCTGATGGTATTGATCGGCGCGTACGGCGCCATCGTCTATCAACAGCCGGACGTGGTGGAAGTGCTGCTGTTGCAAGGTTTCGCCATGGCCGCGATGGCCATGCTGTTGCTGAACATCTGGAGCACCCAGGACAACACGATCTACAACTTCGCCGTCGCCGGTTGCAACCTGCTGCGCACCGGCCGGCGCAAGACCGTGACCCTCGCCGGTGCGGTGATCGGCACCCTGCTCGCCCTGTTGGGCATGTACGACATGCTCGTGCCCTATCTGATTCTGCTCGGCACGGTGATTCCGCCGATTGGCGGGGTGATCATGGCTGACTTCTTCTACCGCTGGCGCGGGCACTATCCGCGTCTGGCCGACGCACGGTTGCCGGCGTTCAACTGGGCGGGGCTCGGGGCCTACGCGGTTGGCACCATCGCCGCGTTCAGCTCGCCATGGGTCGCGCCGCTGGTAGGCATCGCCGCTGCCGCGCTAACGTATGTCATCGTCACCGGTCTGCTCGGCGCCCGCAGCGCCAGCGCGCCACTACAAGACTTATAAAAAAAGGATTCGCCTGATGCACATCATCAACGCCCGACTGCGCAACCAGGAAGGTTTGCACGAATTGCACCTTGAAGACGGCCTGATCCACAGCATCGCCCGCCAGACCGAAGCGCCGACCCTTGGCCCGGATGACCTCGACGCCGGCGGCAATCTGGTGGTGCCGCCCTTCGTCGAACCGCACATCCACCTCGACGCCACCCTCACCGCCGGCGAGCCGCGCTGGAATATGAGCGGCACGCTGTTCGAAGGCATCGAATGCTGGGGCGAGCGCAAGGTCACCATCACCGAAGAAGACACCAAGACCCGCGCGAAGAAAACCATTCAAGCGCTGGCCGCCCACGGCATCCAGCACGTGCGCACCCACGTCGACGTCACCGACCCGCAACTCACCGCCCTCAAAGCCATGCTCGAAGTGCGCGAGGAAAGCCGTCACCTGATCGACCTGCAAATCGTCGCGTTTCCGCAGGAAGGCATCGAGTCGTTCCGCAATGGCCGCGAGCTGATGGAAGAAGCGATTCGCATGGGCGCTGACGTGGTCGGCGGGATTCCGCATTTCGAGTACACCCGCGATCAGGGCGTCAGTTCGGTGAAGTTTCTGATGGACCTGGCTGAGCGCACCGGGTGCCTGGTCGATGTGCATTGCGACGAGACCGACGACCCGCATTCACGCTTCCTTGAAGTGCTCGCCGAAGAGGCGCGCAGCCGCGACATGGGCGCTCTCGTCACCGCCAGCCACACCACGGCGATGGGCTCTTACGACAACGCTTACTGCGCGAAACTGTTCCGGCTGCTCGGGCATTCCGGGATCAGTTTTGTCTCCTGCCCGACCGAGAGCATTCACCTGCAAGGGCGCTTCGACAACTTCCCGAAACGCCGTGGCGTGACCCGTGTGAATGAATTGCTCGAAGCCGGCATGAACGTCTGTTTCGGCCAGGATTCCATCGTTGACCCGTGGTATCCGCTTGGCAACGGCAACATCCTCCGCGTGCTCGAAGCCGGGCTGCACATCTGCCATATGCTCGGTTATCGCAACCTGCAAAGTGCGCTGGATCTGGTCACGGATAACAGCGCCAAAGCCATGCACTTGGGTGATCGCTATGGTTTGGAACAGGGGCGTCCGGCGAATCTGCTGATTCTCTCGGCGGACAGCGATTACGAGGTGATCCGCAGTCAGGGCTTGCCGTTGTATTCGATTCGCGGTGGCAAGGTGTTGATGAAGCGGCAGATGCCGGTGGTGGAGTTTGCCCCGCAACTGGTCTGAACGAACTTACAAAACAAGCCCGAAAACCACGTCTTTTCGGGCTTGACTGATGGCACTTCGCCAAGAAACATTCTGAATCACTTCCTTTTTACCCTTATAGACCGGGGACCTACTCCCATGTGCGCAACTTTTTGCGCAACTTTTTCCCTTTAACATCCAGCTCCTGTCTGCGTTCTCCAGACCGATGCAAAACGGCCGTGGATGACCGGCGTAAATCTCAAGGAGCCTGAGATGTTCAACCCCGCTAACGAAACCCACTTCAGCCTCAAAGTGGAAGACTACGTCGGCGACCTGCAAGTGCTGTCGTTCACCGGCACCGAAGGCATCAGCCAGCCGTTTCGTTTCGACTTGGAATTGGTCAGTGAAAACCCGGATCTGGACCTCGAACAGCTCCTGCATAAGCAGGCGTTTCTCGCATTCGATCCACAAGGCTCGGGCATCCACGGCCAGATCTACCGCGTTGCCCAAGGCGATGCCGGCAAGCGCCTGACCCGCTACAAAGTGTCGATGGTGCCGCAACTGCAATACCTGCATCACCGCACCAACCAGCGCATCTACCAGCAGATGTCGGCGCCGAAACTCATCGCGCTGATCCTCGAAGAACACGGCATCAAGGGCAACGCCTACAGCTTCCAGTTGAGCCAGCCGTGCCCGGATCGCGACTACTGCGTGCAATACGACGAAACCGACCTGCACTTCGTCCAGCGCCTGTGCGAAGAGGAAGGCATTCACTACCACTTCCAGCACAGCGATAAAGGCCACCTGCTGGTGTTCGGCGACGACCAGACCGTGTTCCCCGATCTCGGCCAGCCGACCGCTTACGTGCAAGGCAGCGGCATGGTCGCCGAAGAACCGGTGATCAAAGGCTTCAAACTGCGCCTGGAAACCCGCACCAGCCGCACCACGCGCCGCGACTACGACTTCGAAAAAACCACGCCTGCAAATGGAAGCGGCCTACAAACCGGACGGCGAGAGCACCGAGCCTGATCTCGAAGACTACGACTACCCAGGCCGCTTCATCGACCGCGCCCGTGGCAAGTTCCTCAGCCAACGCGCCCTCGAACGCCATCGCGCCGACTACCGCGAGGCCGAAGGTCGCGGCGACCAGACCAAACTGGTCAGCGGCCACTTCATGGCCATGTCCGACCACCCGCGCAGCGAGTGGAATGACCTGTGGTTGCTCACCGAAATCTTCCACGAAGGCAAGCAGCCGCAAGTCCTCGAAGAAGGCGTGACCAGCGACACCACCGACAACAAAGACGACTTCCACCAAGGCTGCAGAGGCCTATGAGCAGGCTTTTCGCCACGTCCCTCGCAACGACGCATCCATCTGGCCACTGTGGGGACAGGTATCGGTCGCACCGCCCTCTTCCAGCGCCGCGGTCAAAGGTGCAAGCAACGCCATGCCCTTTGAAAAAGAATTCTGGCTCAGCACCATGGCCGGCAAGCACCCGACCACAGTATTTGGATTCATCACCGCACTTCCGATCCATTGGACCAAATACGAGAACAATAACTCAGGGTTCAACCTTACGATCCTGGCGAAAATCGAACCCACGCGTGACAGAGCTGCAACATCTCAGCACTATGCCGTTTTAGCGCAAGACACTCAGAGCAAGGAAAGAACCTGATGCGCCATCTCCCCCTGATGCTGGCACTTTTGACGCCAGCTGAGGCTTGGGCAAATGCAGCCCCTGCAGATAACCCGAAATGGCGTACCGAGTGCCTCGGCCGGACGCTGTTCGATGTACCGGGAGACATTGAATGGCACGTCGCCGGCGGGCACTGGAACTATCCGGACTTTGGAATCTATTCGCCTAATATTGACCCCAGCGAAAAGCAACTGAGCTATGGCGACAGCCCTTTCCGGAAAAATGGCTATCTCTTCGATATCGAGGTCAGTCCACCGACAACACTGGCGGTTTTTCAGCAGTTGAAAGATCGCCACGGCCCTGACATGGAAGGCGCGCAAACACGCGCCATAGAAAAAAAATAGACGCCATCAAACAAGCGCTGACATGGGAGCTGGAGCAAAGTAACCCAGAACAATTCAACGCCTTGAAAGCTGAACGGTATGCATTGGAAGACAAACGCGTACGCTTGAGCAAACTCTATTCAGAGACCGTCATGCTCAGAGGCACCATCGCAGCGTTTACCGAAAGTGGGCGGCCCACCGAGAAACTCCAGTCAGAGCTTGAACGTTATCAAAAAGAGCTCGCCACCTATCCGTCTGATGCCCAATTTGAGCAAGAGCGTTATGTTGACTGGGACATAGTCGATGCACAGATTTCCTGGGCCCCCGGAAAACTGGTCGCATTGCTTTGGCGTGGCGACCACGTCTACCGTTTCACCGTCACTGACAGGACGCCAGGTAACCAAACTGACCAAGCGCTGGAAACACTGAAACCCAAAGTCCAGACAGTACTGGCAAATTTCCGCCCGCGAGCCCCATTCGAAATACCGCAAGAGCCGGGGTTTTGCTTGCCTTTCGGCTTTATTGCCGACAATGGCCGCGAGAATTACGCTGTTACGCTGGCATGGCATCCCACCAAAAATCCGCGCCTTCTTTACAGCCTGAACTTGAGCAATGACAGTGATAAAGCGCTGAAGCTTTTACCCTTGTTAACCTCCACAATGTTTGCCAATCCATTCGCGAACGCCGTTGAACGCAACAGGTTTGGCCCTGAACCTGCCAAAATCGGCGCTATTGACGGTGTTATAGGCGGTGCCCGCTATAGAGGTATTGATCCGGATAACGGCGACAGAGAAACCGCGGAACGCTTCACTCTTACTGCTGGGCATACAAACTCCGAAAGCAGTCCTGCGCTGGTGCTGAAAGTCGAAAGCTTCGCGAATCATCAACCTTTGGGTTTTGAACAGGTAAAAACGCTGCTGTTGCATACGCTGCAAAGCGTGCGTCCTCTTCCTGAATCCACCCAAAAATAACCCCGTGCACTACGTTCAGTGCGCCATCCGTCGCGCGGTGCCAAACAGTCTGACGCCGCGCAATTGCCCGTGCTCTGCGTCAAGCAGGATCGGCGCCGTGCCGCCGGGCATCACCACCTGCACTTCACCGGCCGCCACCCAACCCACACGCCAGGCCGCACAGGCCACCGCACTGGCACTGGTGCCAGAAGACGCCGTCGGCCCTTCGCCGCGTTCGAACACGCGGGCGAGGATTTTCTGGGGTGACTCCAGCACCGCCCATTGCAGATTGACACCTGCCGGGCATGGATCACCGGCGCCGGTGGGCATGGCGTAGGCGATTTCGGTCAACCCTTGGTTCAGTGGTGATTCACGCATCTGTTGGTTGCTCGGCAACGCCGCCCGGTCATCCAGCAGCGTCACGCAATGCGGATTGCCGATTCGCACAAACTGGCTGCGTGACCATGCCGCATCGAGTGTCGCCAGAGCCTTTACCAGACTCACGTCTCGCCCGTTGAAGTCGACGTTTTCAACGCTCTGCGCACCCACCGCGCGCGGCCCGAAACCGGGTTGGCCAAGATCGAGCCAAAAGCCTTGAGTGTCTTCAACTTCGGCCGGTTTCACCGAGGTTTCCACGGCGTCACCCTTGTCCTGATGCACGCGCAACAACGTGCCCTCCTCCGGCATCAAGCCTTGCTCGGTCAGTGCTTGCGAGAAAATCGTCAGGCCATTGCCACTGCGCTCGGCGAGCGTGCCGTCGGTGTTGACGATCAATACGTCGAACGGTGGCGACGTCTGGAAAGGACCGATCAGCAGGCCGTCGCTGCGGTGGGATTTGCTGTTCATCGGGCGTTGATCTTCGGGCCAGTCGCAGCAGAGTTTGATTGCTGCTTCGCTCCAGGACTGGCGCGAAAAGGCGCATTCGGTGGCGCTGGCAGGCAAGGCAATGCCCGCGTCGCGCAGTGCCTGCGGCGCAATCACCCCGTAAATATTGCCCCGTGCATCGTAAAACTGCGTCATCAGTGTTTGTCCCTGTTACCCAAGAAGGCCACTGTAAATCGCAATCCCTTGTGGGAGCGAGCTTGCTCGCGAATGCAGTGTGTCAGCCGATATTTTCTTTATCCGACACACCGCCTTCGCGAGCAAGCTCGCTCCCACAGGAATCGGTGCATGACCGCTGATTAGTGAGCCCGCTCACTCCCACAGGGTAGGATGTCGGCTGTACTGCCTCGAATGATGAGCGATCGAACCTCGTCGCCGTATCACTGTCCTTCGGGGACGCGACGTTTTTTGCCAAGGATCGATATGACCAGCCTCACCCCCCAAGACACCTTCGTCCCCGGACGCCTGCAACAGATGTCCACGCGCATCGCCTTTTTCATCGCCGGGCTCGGCATCGCCGCGTGGGCGCCGTTGGTGCCGTACGCCAAGGCCCGCGCCGGACTGGATGAGGGCACGTTGGGGTTATTGCTGTTGTGCTTGGGGGTCGGTTCGATTCTGGCGATGCCGCTGGCGGGGATTCTGGCCACGCGCTTCGGCTGTCGGCGCGTCGCCACTGGTGGCACCTTGTTGATCTGCGCGGCGTTGCCATTGCTGGCCACGGTGTCGTCGATACCGGCGCTGATCGCCACACTGTTCGTGTTCGGTGCCGGCCTGGGCACGGTGGATTCGACGGTGAACCTGCAAGCGGTGATTGTCGAGCGCGCCAGCGGCAAGAACATGATGTCGGGCTTTCACGGCCTGTTCAGTCTCGGCGGGATTGTCGGCGCGGCGGGGGTCAGTGCCTTGCTCGGCCTCGGCTTGACGCCTCTCGCAGCCATGTTGGTGGTGGTCGTGGTGCTGATCGCGGCATTGTTCAAATGCGTGCCGCACATGTTGCCCTATGGCAGTGAGAGTTCCGGGCCGGCGTTCGCCATCCCCCACGGCATCGTGCTGTTTATCGGCGGCATGTGCTTCATCGTCTTTCTCACTGAAGGTGCAGCACTGGACTGGAGCGCGGTGTTTCTGGCGCAGGAACGCGGGATCGACACCGCGTATGCGGGATTGGGTTATGCAGCGTTTGCGTTGACCATGACCGCCGGACGCTTGATGGGTGACCGGATTGTGCGGCTGGTCGGTGCCACGCGGATCATTCTGTTTGGCGGTCTGTTGGCGGCGGCCGGTCTGTTTCTCGCGACATTTGCGCCGAGCTGGCAAGCGGCACTGGTTGGTTATGCACTGGTCGGTGCCGGTTGTTCGAACATCGTGCCGGTGCTGTACACGGCGGTGGGCAAGCAGACCGTCATGCCGGAAAGCATCGCGGTGCCGGCAATTACCACTTTGGGGTATGCAGGGATTCTGGCAGGGCCGGCGGTGATCGGTTTTGTCGCCCATGCCAGTAGCTTGAGTTTTGCCTTTGGCTTGATGGCGGTACTGTTGGTCGCGGTGGCCATCGGCGGTAAGACATTGAAAGTATGAAGATTAGCGCGACACCTGTCAGGTTTGACAGTAGACAGGCCTTGACCCTTTGAATCATGGTGATTTCCAGCCCCGCGGAAATGGAAATCTGTCATGAACATTCGAATTGGATCGGCTCTTGCACTGATCGCTCTTCTCCAGGGATGCGCCTCCGTCAATCGATACGACTGGGGCGAAGGCGAAGCCAATTTTGCTCCCGCCAAGCGGCTGGCCAATGCCAACGGACATTATGTGCATTGGCAAGCCATTGGCCGTGTCGAAGTTGAAGGCGGCATGACCTGCTCCGGTACACTCATTGACACACGAGAACCCGGTACTGTGTCGAATCCGGCTTATGTACTGACCTCCGGACACTGCACACATCCGGAGATAGGCAATAACGAGGTCATCGTCAATCAGCCTGCAAAGGGTCGGGTTACGTTCAATTATTTTTTCGACACGCAACCGCACAGTCGCTCTTATGCGGTAAGCCGGATTGGCTGGAGCACGCTGCGTGGCCAGGACATCTCTATCGTTGAACTTGAACAGCCTCTGGAACAGTTGATCAGCGACGGTATCGAGCCTCTGAAACTGGCGCATGCCCCCTTGCCCCCCGAAGAAAATATTCTGATCACCGGCGCGCCCGTGAACGGCTTCATTCAGCGAATGGCATGCAAACAGGAACATTCGGCGGCGGTCATCGAAGGCCCGTGGCGGTGGGTAGGACAATCGAGCAACCGTTGCCTCGATGTTGTCAGTGGATTATCCGGCTCACCATTGCTTGCGCGTTATACCAATGAAGTCGTGGGTGTGTTGGGCACTACCACGCGCGGAAGTGACCGTAATCGATGTGACAAGGGCGCCCCCTGCGAAGTCGTTGCCGGGCAGGTCAACAAGCGAACTGACACCAACTACGCCTCCACAACCGAAGGCCTGGGTGCTTGCTTCACCAAGGGGCGTTTCGACCCGCGTCCGGGTGACTGCCCGCTGGGAGCAGCATGGTCTTTTCCGACATCATCGCAAAACAGCGATTACATCAAAGTCGAGCGTGACGAGCACGGAACAGTCGTGCCATGGCATTGGCTGCAAACCTTCGCATTGAGCGCTCCCTACTACCGCTATCGCTATACGCGCACGCTGGACGAATGCCAGTCGCTTGCTGGGTATAGCCAGGTACAAACCGCTCGCCCGGGTTCCGAGCAACAGTTGAGCCATGATCTCAAAGAAGGTGCGGGGCTATATTTTCTCTGCCTGATTGGCCAACAGCGGCCTACGGACGTGCCAAAACAATCGGATGGAAAAACCCCCAGCGTCTATTGGCGGTGGTTGCTGGAAGCACCAGCGCCGTTGGCACCGGCCTATAAAATCGAATGGGTGGGTGACGATGACTACGATGTCAGGGTTTTTCCGGTCTCACCGGATCTGGATCCCTTTCAATTTCAATACAAGTCCGGGCAGCCCGGGAGCATCAACTGCAATGACGGGCAGGGATTCCAGCGCGTATCGCCCTCCACAGGCGTGTTCCATGTTTCCCTTGCAAACGGCCGGCAGAGCATTTGCCTCAAGGGCGCAGATCTGGCGGGCAATCCCGGACCCGTTATCAACTTTCTGATTCCCGAATAGCCTGAGAGCGCTTTGCTGAACCAGAGGAAACCGGTTCAGCAATGGCTTGAGCCTTAGAAACCTACGCTGGCCTGCACAAAGAACGTGCGCGGCGCGCCGACATACATCCCCGAGTTGTTGTCGCTGGAGCGGGTGAAGTACTGCTTGTCAAAGATATTCTTCACCCCGGCGCCCAACTTCAGGTTCGATACCTGCGGCCCGAAGTCATAACCCCCGCGCACGTTCCAGGTCACGTAACCCGGGATGTCGCCATACTGCCCATCCGCCGTGCCTTCGGTAATGTAGTTGCCGTTGAAGCTGCCGTCGGCATTCACACCCGTGCCCGGCGAGCGCTGTTTCGACTGGGCAAAACCATCGAGGTTGTAGGTCCAGCGGTTGATGTCGTAGCGCAAACCGACGGTTGCCACCTGACGCGAGTAGAACGGCAGATCCCGACCCTTGAAGCCCGGAATCTCACCTTCATAGGTGGCTCGGGTGTAGGTGAAACCGGCGTTGGCGGTCAAACCGTCGAGACGCGGATCCAGCGCCGCCATGTCGTAATGCACCGAGGCTTCGATACCCTGATGCTTGGTCGCACCGAGGTTGGTCCAGCCCACGTCATTGCTGATGTATTGCAGCTCGTCGTCGAAGTCGATGTAGAACAGCGTCACTTCCCCGCCCCACACATCGTCGTTGTAGCGCGTGCCGATCTCGTAGGTCTTGGCCTTTTCCGGCTCCAGGCCATTGGCGGTCTGATCACCCGAGCCGCCCTGACCGAGCTGGAAATACTGCAGGCTGCCGAACGAGGTTTCGTAGTTGGCGAACAGTTTCCACGCATCCGACAGGTGATACATCACGCTCAGCGCCGGCAACGGTTCGTTGCTCTCGATGCTGCGGTTTTTCGCCTGCACAGGCCTGCCAGCGGTGTCGAGCACCGCGCGATCATGCCAGTCGGTGCTGATGTGTTCGAAGCGAATGCCGGGGGTGATGGTCCAGTTGCCGACGTCGATTTTGTTATCGATGTAGACCGAATTGGCTTCGGTGCCACCCGTGCGGTCCTGGAACACATGGCCGTCGGAGGTCGGCGTGAGCACCGGCTGGTTATTGACCAGCGCCACGCGGCTCGATGATTCGTGCATCGCCTCTTTCAGGTAGCGATAACCGACGCTGACTTCCTGGGTAGTCGGGCCGACATCAAAAACCCGCGACACCCGTGGCTCGATACCCAGGGTGTAGTAGGAACGCGGGTACGAGCTAAGGGTTTTCTGGTCGCGGGCGGCGATGGTGCTGCCACGGAAACTGTCGGTGTAATAGGTCAGAATTTCCGCCTGAGTGCGTTCGTCGATCTGACGGATCCACTTGAACGACAGGTCTTTGCGCCGACCGGTGAATTGGTCGTAGTCACGTACCGAATCGTACGGTTTGGCGTCGTACTGCTTCTGCGTCAGACCGCCGGGCATGTCGGCCGTGGCGTCGTAGTAGTGAAAGTTGAGGCTGAAATCGTCCTGATCGGTCGGCGCCCAGTGCGTCTTGAGCAGCACGTCGTCGATGTCGTTACCGTTGTTGCGCTCGCGGTAACCGTTGCCATTGACGCCGGAATACAGCAACGCCACGCCCATGCCGTTATCAGCGGTGCCGCCGAGGAACGCAGTGTCGATGTGTTTCCAGCCACCGTACTGAGTGGTTTCCAGGGTGGTGCCGATTTCGCCGGTGGCTTTTTCCGGGATCGCGCGGGTGACGAAGTTGATCACCCCGCCGACGTTCTGCGGCCCATAACGCACTGAACCGGCGCCGCGTACCACGTCGATGCTGTCGAGATTGCCCGAGGAAATCGGCGCCATCGACAGTTGCGGCTGGCCGTACGGCGCGAACGCTGCCGGTACGCCATCAATCAACACGGTGGAGCGCGGTGACAGACGCGAAGTCAGACCGCGCACGCCGACGTTCAGGGAAATATCGCTGCCGCCGGTACCGTTGGAGTCCTGCACCTGCACACCCGGCACGCGCTTGAGCACGTCGCTGACGTTCATCGCGCCCTGCTCGACCATCGCTTCGCGGCGGATCACCGTACGCGCACCCGGATGGTTCTGCACCACGGCAGCGTTGGCATCACCAAGCCAGTCGCCGACCACCTTGATGTCGGTCACGCCCAGTTCCAGCGGGCCGTTGGTGGCGGCGGAAGTTGCGGCCGGCGACAGCGTCACCGAACCTTCATTGATCTGATAATCCAGACCACTGCCTTGCAGCAATTGGCGCAGCGCCTGCTCCGGCGAGATGTCGCCATCGACCGCCGGGGCCTGTTTGCCGGCAACCAGATCCGGGCTGAAAAACACCTGAAGTGAAGTCTGCTGGCCCAGTTCGCTCAAGGCCTGACCCAGCGGCTGCGCGCGGATATGAATGGCTTCAGCCGCGAACGCCAGCGGCATCGCGGCGCTGACCGCCAGCGCCAGAGCGAGCGGCAACCAAGGGGATTTTTTGTTGTTGGCAGTGGTGTTTTTCAAGTCGTACGTAGTCCTGTGGATCGCAAGAGTGTGCGGCTGTTAATGCAAACCAGTTGCAGTTGAACAGGAAGACGATGAACTCGAAAAAAACCTGAATTTTATTTTTCGATTATTTCCTGACTGCCATCGGCAAGGGTGCGAACGGCCACTGGCAGGATGCTTGGCAAGGCTTTGAGCAAGGCGTCGGTGTTGTCGGATTTGAACACGCTGGTCAGGCGCAGACTGGCCACTGCCGGATTGGCAACGGTCAGCGGCTTGTCGCGATAACGCGACACTTCGGCGGCGACTTCACTGAGGCTGGCGTTGTTGAACACCAGTTTGCCGCTGCGCCACGCCGTCAGTTCCGCTGCGTTGACCGCGTAGGCTGCGGCGACTTTTCCTTGCGCATCGACATGGGTGCCGAGACCTGCGGTCAGGTTGATGAATTCGCTATCCGGCGAGTTGTGGCCCTGCACCTTGACCGTGCCCTGCTCCACCGCCACGCGGGTTTGCGTGACATCGCGGCGCACATCAAAACGGGTGCCGGTGACCGTGACCTTGCCGCTGCCCGCCTCGACCACGAAGGGTCGCGAAGTATCGTGCTCGACGCTGAACATCGCTTCGCCTTCGCTTAATTCAATGACTCGACGATCCTTTTCATAACGCACCTGCAAGCGGCTGCGACTGTTCAGATCGATCACCGAACCGTCCGGCAGCGCCACATGTTTACGCTCACCCAACGCCGTGGCGAACTCGGCGCTGTAGCCGCCCGGATGATTCAAACCGCTGAACAAACCCAGGCCGATCGCCACCGCCAGGACACTGGCGGCCACCGCATACCGCAACAACGGACGGCGTCCACGGCGTGTTGGCGACGTTTCAGCAAGGGCCTGGAGGCGTGACGCCGGCAGCAAATCCGCTGCCGACCACAAGCCCTGCAGCAACTGGAATTCGTCACGGTGCTGCGGATGTTCATTCAGCCAGGCGTCAAAGCGCTGCTGCTCGGCGGCATCAACGGCCGGCTCCTGCAATCGCACAAACCAGCGAGCCGCGTCATCGCGCACCGTTGTTTGCCCGCACGCGCAATCACGCGTATCCATCATGGAATGTCCTGTTGGGCTGGGGATGAAATGTCGCAGCGGCTCATGACTGCAACCCGTCGAGGCGATCACGCAGATGCCGCAGGGTGCGGATCATATACTTTTCGACCATGTTCTTGGACAGCCCCAGGCGTTCGGCGATTTCGGCCTGGGTCAGACCTTCGATCTTCTGCCAGACAAAGATCTTGCGGCAATTGACCGGCAACTCGCTGAGCGCCCGTTCAATGGAGTCAGCCAACTGGATCGCATGCATGTAATGCTCCGGGTCGCCGGACGACGACTCTCCGTGATCGATTGCCTGCGACTCCATGGCGCCACGCCGATCCTCACGCCGATAGCCGTCGACCGCAATATTGCGCGCGGTCTGGTGCAAATACGCCCGTGGCTGCTGCACCGCCGCTGAATCGGATTCGAGCACGTGCACAAAGGTGTCGTGCGCCAGATCCTCGGCCTGCGCGCGGTTGCGCAGGCGACGAGTCCAGGTGCCGATCAACTCTTCGTAATGCTCGAAAAAGCCGGGTCTGCGGGGACGCATGGGGGATATGGGCGGCGTGCTGAGGAAAAGGGTGTGAATAGTAATGGTTACCATTAAGCCGAAGCAATGGATTCCTCGACCGAACATCCGGATCATCGTTTGATTGAAATCACACCACTCATGTACTCATGCAGATCGCGCAGATCCTTAACGCTCCAGGCATGGGGCGGTATCTTTACGCCGTTGTCCTTCAGCGTTTTCGGAATCAGGTTGCCGTTCGGACGAAGGATGATCGACGACACAATCACGCCCGGGTATTCATTCAGGCGTTTTTTGAACGCGGGCGTTGTCAGGTCAGGTGTGGGTGGATTGCTTTTCTGCGCCAGCGGTCCGGTGCCCTTTATATCGGCGCCGTGGCACACAGCGCAGCGCTGCGAATAGAGGTTTTTGCCGTTGCTGTTATCCGCGAAGGACACGGATGGTTGGGCGATCAACAAAGCCCCGAGTACAGCGAAGAATGCTGTTTTCATTGTTTGCCTCCCTGGCATCTTTAGGTCGCGCATGATGCGCGAGATTTAACGCCTGGCGCTCCCACAGGGTTCGGTGGTGGATGGCAGATCTGGCACATCCACTACCGTTGGTTTTAGCCTTTTTCGTCGATCCCGGCTTGCAGGGTCTGGGTGTCGAGATGCCCGCTCAAAGTGACCGGGCCGACTTTCAGGTTGCCGTTTTCATAGGAAACCTTCGGTGCGTTTTCCTCGGCTTTATGCGGCAGATCGAGGCCAGCCTTAATGCCGACGTCAAGGTTATTCAGATCACTACTGCTGACCTTCGAACCACCGAGATCGACCTTCCCTTGCGTCGCCGAAATCCGCGCGCCGGTCAGTTGTGTCGCGCCGCCGACCGCGAGGTTCAGACCTTGATTTGCACTGATCCCGGACGCCTGCGCAACGCTGTCCTTGTGTGCATATTCACCCTGCGCGTTCAGCGTCGGCTTGTAGTCGGTGCCGGCGAGTTTTTCCTTGTCGCTCGGTGGATTTTTCTTCGCCGTCAGGCCCAGATCGACATCAACCTTGGCGTGATTGCTAGAGTCCTGACGGCTTTCAACGCTCAGATCACCTGCGACCTTGCCGCTGACATCTTTAGCGTCGATACGCGCACCCGCCAGCTGTGCATCACCGGCGCTGTTCAACACCACGCTGTCAGCCTTGATCTGGCTGTTCTGCTGCGTGCTGCCCTGCAAGTAATCCACACCCACCTTGGCCCCGGCATTGAAGCCGTGATCGCTGCTGGCCTTCTCATCAGCGGCGGTCGGGGTTTTGCTGCTGAGGTTGCCGCCGGCATTCAGCGCGACATTCCAGTTATTGCGGTGGTCGGTGGAGTGCGCCGACTCCTGCACATAACCGCCCTTCTGCGCGTCGATGCTGACGTTCGGTGCGCTGACTTGCGTGCCTTGCAGATGAATCGAATCACCGCTCAACGCGATGCCGCTCTGGCTGCTGAGCTGGCCACCGGTAAGGGTTTTCGAATCCTCGTTGACCCGACCGATGTTGAAGTTGCCACTCAGATTGCCACCCTGATCACGGCTCTTCTCGCTGCTGGTTTTGCTGCCGCCGCCCTTCAAGCCGCCGCCGAGGTTGCTGCCGGTGGCGGTGTGGGTGTCGGTTGCGGCTTGCAGATCGAGCTTGCCGTCGGCGTGCAGATTTACGGCGCCAGCGCTGTCGATCTTGCTGCCTTGCTGGACTTGATTGCCGCCGCTGCTGAGTTGCACCGGACCATTGCCGCTGATGCTCGCCACGTGGGCCTGCGTGTCAGTGCTTTGCTTGCCGGTGTGATCGAGCTGGAAACCGGCGCCGAGATCGACGTTGGTGCCATCGGTACCCGGCAAGGTGCCGACCGTGAGCGAGCCATTGCCGCGCAGGCTGCTGTCATTGTTGCTCTGGCGGTCGTTGGCCTGATTCAGCGCCAGATCACCGCCGGTGTTGATGCTCACACCGCCCTGCCCGCCGTCGAAACGGCTGCCTTCGAACTGCGCGTCGCCACCGACCTTGATGTTCACACCCTGGCTGCCGGCATAAGCGCCGACCACGGCGCTGGAGCTGTCCTTGCTCGACGCACTGTTGCCACCCGCGCCGCTGCCAGCGACGTTCACGTCTTCACCGGTCTTGGTGTAGACGCGCACATCGACCTTGGCATCCACCGCGTTCGCGCTGCTGCTGTGCGTGTTGCTGGCAGCGTCGGCGAGCAGTTGGTCAGCGCTGATGTTCACTTGGCCGGCGCTAGCGTTGTATTGCGTGCCTTGGTCGTGCAGCGTGCCAGTGGTTTTCACATCGACAGTGCCGCCGTCAAAACGGCTGACCACAGCGTTGTTGTTCTGCTCGGTTTTGCTGGCGCTGCCGTGACCAACTGCGACGTCGATACCAACGTTCGGCTGACCGAGATTGGCCAGCGCGTGCTTGTCCGGCACCTTGCCGTTGAGCACGTCTTTGACTGCGCCTGCGATCGGCCGGGCGATGTCTTTGTATTCGACGTTGGCGCCGATGTCCGCCGACCAGTTGCTCTCGTTGTGCGTGCTGCTGCCAGTGTTGCTGGCCGCGCGATTGTCGATCTCGTTGGCAGCAACATTCAGACCGTTGCCAGCCTTGAGTTGTGCGCCTTCGGTGGCGAGTTTGTCGGCATTGATGGTCAGGCCACCGCTGCTCTGCACGTTGCTGGTTTGCGCAGTGGTTTTGCTGGTCGAATCCTGCGCCGTGCTGTGGGCGAAATCAACGCCACTGCCGGCACGGTCGAGGCCGCCGGTGTAGTAGAAACCACCGCCGGTGCTGGAGCTGTCGGTGGAGGTTTTGTGGCTGTCGGCTTCGGCGAGCAAGGAGACATTCTTGCCGCTCAACGTCGTGTCGCCAGCGGTGGATTTCACTTCCGCGCCTTTGAGCGTGACGTCACCGCCCGCCTTCACCTGCACGCTGCCGCCGCTGAGGCCGGAGCCTTGCTGAGTGACATCGTTGCTGGTGACGGTTTGCTGTTTGTCTTCGTAGTGAATCCCGGCGCGATACTGCTCCGGCGTCTGCTCTTTGGCGTACGCATCGAAGCCACGGGTTTGCGTGGTGTCACTGCTGTCATGGGTGTTCTGCGCGGAATGCACGTTGACGTCACCCGCTGCGTCGGCCGTCAACGCACCGTCAGCCTTGACCGTCGAGCCAGCGACTTCAATGTCCTTGGCACTCTTGAGCTTGAGGTTGCTGTCGGACACCAGTTCGCTGCGCACGGTGCTGCTGTCTTTGCTGTTCTGCCGCGACTCATCCTTGGTGATGCCGAAGAACTTGCTGTCCTTGTCGTGATTGTTGCTGTGCGCGGTGTCCTGCACGCCATCGATGACCAGCGAACCTTTATCGCTGATCACGCTGGCGTCAGTGCCGCCACGTACTTGACTGCCGCTGATGCGCACATCGTCAGCCTTGACGATCAACTTGCCGCTGGCGTTGATCTTGCTGCCCTGATGCTGGGTCTTGCCCTTGTCGGCGTCGCCAGTCTTGCCGAAGAAACCACCGCCGACCAGATCGCCGGAATAACGGTTGTCGCTGCTGCGATTGGCGTGCGTGGCGGTGGTGATTTCCACCTGTTTGCCGGCCAGTTGCACGTCGCCGGCGCTGCTCAATTCAGCACCTTCTGAGCGCAACAACGCAGCGGTTTGCAGGGCGATGTTACCGGCCTTCAATTGGCTGGTAACGCTGCGCTGTTCTTCGCTGCTGCTGTTCCAGTCGGCTTTCCACAGGTGCTTGCGGTGGTTGCCTTGATCGGTCTGGGTGTGGCTTTCTGTGGCGGCGGTCAGGCGCAGATCGCCGCCGCTTTGCACGTCGAGATTCTTCGCGGCTTCGACTTTGGCGGCTTTCAGTTCAGTGTCTTTGCCGGACAACAACTTGGCGTCACGACTGGCGATAATCTGGCTGCCGTGCTGGCGCGATTCACTGTCGGTCTGGGTGCGATCGTAGGTTTCCCAGGTGATGCCGATGGTGCTGTTGTTCCAGTTTTCGCGCTTCTCCTGAAGCTTGCGGCTTTCGACCGTGGACAGGGTCAGGTTGCGTTTCGCGTTGACTGTGACGTCGCGACCGCTAACGTCAGTGGCGGCCAGATTCAGATCCTTGCCGCTGTGCAAAGCGACATCGCCCTGACTGCTGCGAATACCGGCGCGAGTCACGTCGAGGCTGTTGGCCACGGCTTCACCGCTGACACTCAAATCCCCGGCCGAGCGAATCTGCACGCCATCGCGCCCAACCACTTGCACCGGGCCAACCCGCACGCCTGCCCCTTCGGCGGTACTGACAATATTGATGCGCCCGGCCTGCATCGCGCCGAACAGGCTGGCATCGATGCGTTGATCAGCGGTATTGCCCGCCGGATCCACGGTTTTTACCTGACCGCTGGCGTAATCGACCTGATTGCGCCCGACCGTGAGATTCAATTGATCGCGCGCAGTGATCGCGCCCTGGCTGTCGATACGCGGCGCGATCAGGTTGATCGAACCCTCGCCGTTGCGCAGGCCGCCGCTGTGAATCTGCAACTGACCGCTGGCGTCACGGCTGTTCAGGCTTTGCAGTTTGCCGTCATTCAATTCCGGGCGACCGACCACGAGATTGGCGTTCGGCGTGTTGATGAAACTGCCGCCATTCACCGAGATGCCGTTGGGGTTGGCCAGCACGTAATCGGCAGGCCGACCGAAGATTTCCTGCGCGCCGTTGATGGCCGAAGGATTGCGACTGATCACTTCGTTGAGGATCACGCTCGCGGCCTGGCCTTGCAGTTGCGGGTTGGCCGCCAGTTGCCCGGCCAGTTGCGATTGCCCGGCCTGCAAGGCGTTGTTCAGCACCAGGCCTTGGCGGTCGACGTTGTAGTCGAGGAACTGGTTGTGCGACAGGCCCGAACCGTTGGGCGCGACGATGTTGACGATGGGCACACCGCCCTGGGTCTGCAATTGCGCAGTGCCGCCGGGGCCTGGTGCGACCACGACGCCACCGGCGAGCGCGCTCGGCAGGTGCACGGCGAAGAACAGGCTGGCAATCGCCCAGCGCAATTTGCCCCGAGGCGAAAGATGAAATGCAAAGGTGTGTGCTGGCATAAAAACGTCTCCATGTGAGTACGGCATCACGTTGCGCGTTTAGTCTTGGCCGTGGCTGACGCGCTCAGATCCGACGGCTGTTGTTTCACTGCGTTGTTCAGATTTGCAGGCCGACGCGCATCAGCCAGGTTTCCGGCTCATGTTGCAGACCGTTCGGGATGTTCAGAGCGCGCTGGTAATCGACGTCCACTTGCAGGTTCTTCCAGCCCAGATTCAGACCCACACTGGCGCCATTCAGGCGTTGGCCCTGCGCGCCGTGATCAGCCTTGATCCAGCCGTGGTCGAGGCCCACACGCGGGGTGATCTGCACCGGCCATTCGCTGCGCAGCGGCAGGCGCAAGGTGTTGCGCCAGATCGCACCGCTGGCACCGGAGGCACTGCTGATCCGATAGCCGCGTACCGCCGAGTCGTCGGTGCCGAGCAATTGTTCGATCGCTGGCAGCGGGTCCGGGCTGTACTGCACATTGAGCTGGCTCTGCCACTGCCAGACCTGCGCGCCAAGCTGACCATTGCGCCATTGGCTGAGGCCGGCGCGGTACTTGCGAAACTGTGCTTTGGGCAGGTTGTTGATCTGCTGCTGCGAGTCATCGTCGGCGCCAAACCAGCGCAGGCCCTGAGCGTAATTAATGTCGAGGTTCCACACCGCGCGGTCGAGCCAGAACAGATTGAGTCCGGCCTCGGCCACGGTCAGGGTCGGGCTCTGAATACCGAGGCGAACGTCTTGCAGATAACTGTCGACATCCTTGTGCGCCAGTTGCAGGTTGGCGCTGAGCTGACGGCTCTGGTCGCGCCACAACACGCGGTCGGCACGCAGACTGACCTGGCTGGTGATGCCGGTATTGTGAAAGGTCACGCTCGGCAGTTTGAACGGCGCGCGGTATTCGGCGTGACTGGCGAACACGCTGTAAGTCCAGTAGCCGTAAGGGATCGCGTAATACAGGCTGGCGTTGCGGCTGTAACGATCGCCCTGATTGAGCGTGTCGCTGGCGCTGAGGCTCAACAAATCGTTGAGTTGCAACGGGCTGTCGAGACTCAGACTGACGGTGTCGCGATCACGTCCGGTGCTGGCGCTGCCAAGATTGTCGATGCCCGCGTTCAAGGCCCAGCGCGAATGCGCGGACGTGCGCGAACGCAGGATGATCCGCGAGGCGCCGGGCTGGGTGCCGGGGGCGATGTCGGCGGTGAGATCGATCGAGCGCAGGCGATTCAATTGATCGAGGCCCTGCTCCAGATCGCGCAGGTTCAGCGGCTCGCCGAGCATCCCCGGAAACGCGCCGCCCAACGAAACCGGCAGACTTTGATCGGCCAGTTCGATGGACTCGATGTAGCCTTCGTCAACGCGGATATCCAGCGACTGCCCCGCTGCCGGTGCGCTAACCAAATACGGGCGGCTGGCGATGTAGCCCTTGTCGACGTAGCTCGCGGTGATGGTCGCCAGCAGATGATTGATCTGGCCGACGCCCATACACGGCGCCAGCAGCGGTTTGATCCGCGCGTTGAGTTTGTCGCTGTCGATCAGCGTGACACCACCGATGCGCGTGCCGCTCAGCGGCCAGCAACGCTCATCAGGGGCGACGGTTTGCGGGATGGCCGGCGTGAGCGGCGCCGAACCGAACGCGCCGCGCTCTAACTGCCGCTTCCTTTGCTCAAGTTGCAGTTGTTGCAGATCGCGCTGCTGCTGTTGTTGCTGGCGCAGCACTTCCTGGCCCGGCGCGACAGGCTCGGCTGCTTCAATCGAGGAGGCACAGACACTCAACACAAAGGCCGACAGCAGCGGGCAACGCGTGGCACAACGACGAAAAACAGCGCGAAACGGAAACGGCACGCAACTTCCTTGCGATCATCAAATGGCGTAATGCCACGTCATCAATAATCGTGATAGTCGGAGCCATCCCACACAAAAGCAAGACGCTTCCTACAGCGCTTACATTTCTTAAACAATTGCTTTGCCGGGCTTTATTGTCAGCAGCAAAGCCACGGCGCTGCACGCTATCAGGGTTTCCCCGAGGGCTTGAAACCAGCCGGCGAGCATCAGACCCGCGCCGATCAGCAGGTAATACATCAAACCCAACAACGCCCCGGCGGTGCCCAGCCGATCAGCGTAATTGGCCAGGGCCGAACCGAGAATGTTCGGGATCGCCAGGCCAAACGCCAACACCACCAGCAGCATCGGCAGGACGAAAGCATCACTTCTTTGCAACGACCAGACACCCACGCCGCCCAGCAATGCGATGACAGACGCGAGGCGAATCAACTGCAAAGGTTTGAACCCGGCCTGCAATAAATACCGGTTGAGCCACGCTCCAAAACCTGAGCCCAGCGCAAGCAGCACGCCGCTGTAACCGAACCAGCTGGCGGCCAACCCCAGCCGCTGAAAAATGAACGGGCCGAGGCTGTAGTAACTGAACAGCGCCACATTGAACGAAGCGATCCAAAGGGCTGAGCGCCAAATGCCAGGGTCGCGCAACATTCGCCCGAGAGTTTCGAGCAGGCCGACAGAACGGACTGGCCGTGGCCGGGTTTCAGCCAGGGTGTACCAACTCCACAACCACAACACGGTTACCAGCAACAACAATGTGCCGAGAACGCCGCGATAACCGAACAGTTGCACCAACCCGGCCCCACTGAACAAACCAAGCGCCGGACTGGCCGCCAGCGCGATGCCCACCAGGGAAAACACCTGCGCCAGTTCGGCACCTTTAAAGCGGTCGCGCAATACGGTTTGCGTGACCACCGAACCCACCGCCGCACCGAACGCCGCCACCATCTGTGCCACCAACAAGCCGTTGAAACTGCTGACCCGCAGACCGAACAGCGTGGCGGCTGCGTAAATGGCCAGGCCGGTAAGCATCGCCGGGCGTCGACCGATGCGATCGCACAGACGTCCCCACACCACCACACCCACGGCGAACGCCAGGAAATACACCGACAACGTCTGCGCCGCCGCTTGCGGGCCGACCTGAAACACCCGCCCGATATCACCGAGCGCCGGGCTGTACAGGGTTTGCCCGATCTGCGGAAACATCAGCAGGGCAATCGCCAGCCATAAGAAATTTCTACTGTTCATCCTTCTGCACTCCTCCAATAAATCGCCGAGGAGTTTAAGAAGTGCCGTCTGGCGTATTATCCGAACCCTGCCAATTTATCGCGGAAATCGGACAACCCATGGCTTGGCTCGACGCCCATGCAACCTTTGACGCTGATCGTTTTCCTGCCCCGGTAATCGGTATCGCCTCGACCTTGGGCGATCACGATTCCGGCCTGCACCGCCATCAACGCGGACAATTGCTGTACACGCGACAAGGCTGCACGCGGATTACCCTGGCGCAGCAATTGTGCCTGTTACCGCCGTCGCGGGCGGCGTGGATTCCGCCGGGTGTCAGCCATCGCGCGGTGATGCAACAGAGTGTCGATTACCGCTCCATCTACTTGATCCCCGCACTGTGCGCCACGCTGCCGCAACAAGTCTGCGTGATCGAAGTCAGCCCTTTGTTGCGCGCCGTGCTGGAACCGATGGCGCTGGCGGATTTCGCCACGGATTGGCAGCAAGGCAAATTCGCCCACCTGCTCGGCCTGTGCCTGAGCGAAATCGCTGAAGCGACGCAGCAACCGATGTTGTTGCCATTACCCGCGGACAAACGCCTGGCGCCCCTGCTGAAAACGCCCGAGCGACTGCCGCCGGAACTGCAAGTGCTGGAGCAGCAGATCGGCGCCAGCAGTCGCACCATCGGGCGAATCTTCCAGCGCGAAACCGGCATGAGTTATCAGCAATGGCGCCAGCAGTGGCGCCTGATGCGCGCGATGGAATTGCTCGCCACCGGGCGCAGCCTGAGTTACGGCGCTTTCGAAACGGGTTTTGCCAGCGACAGCGCCTTCATCGCCTTCTTCAAAGCCATGACCGGCAGCACACCGGGCCACTGGCTCAAATGAGCAACTGACGATCGGTGGCAGAAATCATTTGCGACTAAATATTACCTGCGTCATATTACAGCCGTAATAACGACCCGATTGATCAGGTAATCCGCCATGACCAGCATGCCCACCCTCGAACCTGTTGTGGTGAAGACCAAGCCGCCCCTGCTTAAACGCTTGCTGCTTCCCGGCGCCGGCTTGCTCGCGCTGATCTTCGCCGGTATGTACGCCGTGCACTGGTGGGGCACCGGGCGTTTTCTCGAAGAAACCGACGATGCTTATATCGGTGGTGACGTCACGGTGATCGGGCCGAAAGTCGCCGGTTACATCGATGAAGTGCTGGTCAGCGACAACCAGCACGTTAAGGCTGGCGACGTGTTGATTCGCCTCGACGCCCGCGACTATCGCGCCAACCTCGCCAAAGCCGAAGGCGCGGTCGCCGCCGAAGAAGCGCTGCTGGCCAACCTCGATGCCACCGAACAACTGCAACAAGCGGTGATCGGTCAGGCCCGCGCCGGCATCGACGCCGCTGGCGCGGAAACCGCGCGCTCGCGGGATGACAACGCGCGCTACAAACGCCTGGTCACCACCAATGCGGTGTCGGTAGAAAGCGCACAACGCGCCGACGCCACCTTCAAAACCGCGCAAGCCCTAAGCGCCCGTGCGCAAGCCGAACTGCTCGCCGCGCAACGCCAACTGGCGGTGATCGACACGCAGAAACAACAGGCCCGCGCCGCCCTTCAACAAGCCCGCGCCGAACGCGATCTGGCGCAGTTGAACCTCGGCTACACCGAACTGCGCGCACCGTTCGATGGTGTGATTGGCAATCGCCGCGCACGGGTTGGCGCCTATGCCCAGGCCGGTTCACAACAGCTCTCGGTGGTGCCGGCCAGCGGCCTGTGGGTCGATGCCAATTTCAAGGAAGACCAATTGGCGCGGATGAAACCCGGCCAGCGCGTAAGCATTCGTGCCGACGTCCTTTCCGGTCAGGAATTTCACGGTCGCCTCGACAGCCTCGCCCCCGCGACCGGCTCGCAGTTCAGCGTGCTGCCGCCGGAAAACGCTACCGGCAACTTCACCAAAATCGTCCAGCGCGTACCGGTGCGCATCCTCCTCGATCCGGCTGACGGCGTGCTCGGGCACTTGCGCCCGGGCCTGTCGGTGACTGCAGAAGTCGATACCCGCGCACATCCCGAAAACACCGCTGTGGCCGTCGCGCCATGAGCACCGCCCTCGCCGCCCCGGCGCAACCGTTCAACGCCGCCGACATGGCGACCGCGACCAAGGTGTTCGCCTTCGCGACCATGTGCATTGGCATGTTCATCGCGCTGCTGGATATCCAGATTGTCTCGGCGTCGCTGCGCGATATCGGCGGCGGACTGTCCGCCGGCACCGATGAAACCGCGTGGGTGCAGACCAGTTACCTGATCGCCGAAATCATCGTGATTCCGCTGTCCGGCTGGCTGTCGCGAGTGTTCTCCACACGCTGGTTGTTCTGCGCGTCGGCGGTCGGTTTCACCCTCGCCAGCCTGCTCTGCGGCGTGGCCTGGAACATCCAGAGCATGATTGCCTTTCGCGCGCTGCAAGGGTTTCTCGGCGGCTCGATGATTCCGCTGGTGTTCACCACCGCGTTCTTTTTCTTTACCGGCAAACAGCGAGTAATCGCCGCCGCGACCATCGGCGCAGTCGCGTCACTGGCACCGACATTGGGGCCGGTGATCGGTGGCTGGATCACTGATATTTCTTCGTGGCACTGGTTGTTCTACATCAACCTGGTGCCGGGGATTTTCGTTGCCGTGGCCGTACCGATGCTGGTGAAAATCGACCAGCCGGAATTGTCCCTGCTAAAAGGCGCGGACTACCTGAGCATGGTGTTTCTCGCGCTGTTTCTCGGCTGCCTGGAATACACCCTCGAAGAAGGCCCGCGCTGGAACTGGTTCAGCGATCAGACCATCCTCACCACGGCGTGGATCAGCGGCCTCGCCGGCCTGGCCTTCATCGGCCGCACCTTGCACGTGGCCAATCCGATCGTCGATCTGCGCGCGCTCAAGGATCGCAATTTCGCCCTCGGTTGCTTCTTTTCGTTCGTCACCGGCATTGGTCTGTTCGCGACGATTTACCTGACGCCGCTGTTTCTCGGCCGCGTCCGCGGCTATGGCGCACTGGACATTGGTCTGGCGGTTTTCTCCACCGGCGTGTTCCAGATCATGGCGATTCCGCTGTATGCCTTTCTGGCCAATCGCATGGACCTGCGCTGGATCATGATGATCGGTCTCGGCTTGTTCGCGGTGTCGATGTGGGAGTTCAGCCCGATCACCCACGACTGGGGCGCGGGGCAATTGATGCTGCCGCAAGCGTTGCGCGGGATTGCCCAGCAATTGGCGGTGCCGCCAGCGGTGACGCTGACCTTGGGAGGGTTGGCGCCGGCACGCTTGAAGCATGCGTCGGGGTTGTTCAATCTGATGCGTAATCTGGGTGGGGCGATTGGTATTGCAGCGTGCGCGACCATTCTCAATGACCGCACCAATCTGCATTTCACGCGATTGGCCGAGCATCTGAACAGCAGCAATGAGGCGATGAACCAGTGGCTGTCGCAGGTCGGTGGCAACCTGGCGAATCTGGGCCAGAGCGGCGACGTCGGTGTCACCGCCAGCCTGCGCCAGTTGTGGTTGCTGACCTACCGCGAGGCGCAAACCCAGACCTACGGCGACACCTTTTTGATGATCGGCGTGTGTTTCCTCATCGCCACAGCGATGGTGCCCTTGATGCGCAAGGTGCAACCACCGGCCGCGCCGAGTGCGGATGGGCATTGATCACTATTTTCTGGCCATACCCATTTCCCTTGTGGGAGCGAGCCTGCTCGCGAAGGCGTCGTGTCAGTCACCATGGTTGTTTTCTGACACTCCGCTTTCGCGAGCAGGCTCGCTCCCACAGGGGTTATGCGTTGAGGCTTAAGCCTGCGGGGTTTTGCGGAAGCCCACCGCCAGACGATTCCAGCTGTTGATGGTGCTGATCGCCACGGTCAGGTCGACCATTTCCTTCGGTGTGAACTGCGCGGCGACCACGTCGTAATCTTCGTCCGGCGCGTGGGTCAGGCTCAGTTGCGTCAGCGATTCAGTCCACAGCAGCGCGGCGCGTTCGCGGTCGCTGAAGAACGGCGCTTCACGCCATGCGGTGACCGCGAACAGTCGACGCGGGGTTTCGCCACCCTTCATCGCATCGGTGGTGTGCATATCGATGCAGAACGCGCAGCCATTGATTTGCGAAGCGCGCAGCTTGACCAGTTCGATCAGGGTCTTTTCCAGCGGCAGTTTGGACACTGCAGTTTCCAGCGCGATCATTGCTTTCAAGGCGTCTGGGGAGGCGGTGTAGAAATCGGTACGAGGTTGCATGGTAGCTCCGGGCAGCAAGTGAATGTGTGGCTACGTTAGTCCTCGGACCGGGTTCGGCAAATAGCCAATCTTCCAGAAGATCAGGAGGCCACTCGGATTCGCCACCGACCGCTCGTCAGCCGATCGGCACCAAGGGTTCTGCGCGTCAGACCAATATCAGGTACATGCCCTTTCTGGAGACGGATCATGATCACGCGCAAACTCACCTCGTTATTGCTCGCCGGCCTGCTGGCCACGGCATCGGCCGCCAGCTTCGCCGCCAACGACGGCGCTGACGCTACCGGCACCAAATCCGGTGGCGCGACCAGCACAACCACGCCACCGGATAACACCCCGGGCGCACCCTCGGGCGGTAGCGGTTCTTCGGGTATGGGTTCCGGCACTGGCACCAATGGCGGGGCCAGCGGTTCGGGCTCGGGGGCTGGTGGCGGCACTGGTTCGGCCGGCGGCGGGACTGGCGGTGCGGGCGGTGGCACTGGCGGCTGAACGAACAAGAGCCACCCCAATTAGACAAGGTCCCATGTGGGAGCGAGCCTGCTCACGAAGGCGTCGTGTCAGGTGACTTTTATCTGCCTGACACGGCCTCTTCGCGAGCAGGCTCGCTCCCACAGGGTTTGTGCCAAGGCTTGGATCAGCGGTCCGAGCGCATCAGCTCGGCCAGGCCGCTGTCCAGCGATAACACCGCTGCACGATTGCGTCCGGCATTTTTCGCCTGATACAACGCCGCATCCGCACGCTGGATAAACACTTCCAGGCTGTCATTGCCGCTCGGGATAAACGAATAACAGCCCAGACTCACCGTCAGATACCCGGTCGGCGAGCCGCTGTGGATGATGTGCTTGTCGATCACACTGCGGCGAATCTGCCCGGCAATCGCCAGCGCGCCGTTGATGTCGGTGTCCGGCAACAACACCGCAAACTCTTCACCGCCGTAGCGTACCGCAAGATCGGACTTGCGCTGACAGCACGTCTGCAGCACCTGGGCGACCTGAGTCAGACAATGATCGCCGGCCACGTGGCCATAGGCATCGTTGTACCGCTTGAAGAAATCGATATCGAGCATGATCAGGCTGACCGGGCTGACCTGCCGCGCGCCACGTGCGAACTCGATCTCCAGCGAACGCTCGAACAGACGTCGATTGGCCAGCCCGGTCAGGCTGTCGTGAGTCGCAATCTGCTCCAGCGTGCGCTGCGCCTTGCGCAGGTTTTTCTCGATCCGTTCGCCATCACGTACCTGATGAATGAACACCCAGCCAAACAGGCCGACGCCGAGAATGACCAGGGCGACAATCACACTCGACTGGAATGCGCGCGCGTACCAACCCTCGAGAATCGTGTCACGCGAGGTCGCCGCCGACACCACCAGCGGATACGCCGCCAAACGTCGATAGCCGTACAAGCGCACCACGCCATCGACCACCGAATCGATCATCGCGGTGCCGGCAGCGGCCTCGGGCAGCAACGTGCGATAAATCCGCCCTTGCGCCAGCGACGTGCCAATCAGGTTTTCATCAAACGGACGGCGGGCGAGCAAGGTGCCGTCACTCAGCCCGAGAAACATGATGCCCTTATCATCGAGGCTGAAGCTTTCGAAGAAACGGTCGAAGTACGACATCTTGATCCCGGCCAGCAATACTCCCTGAAAATTGCCGGCGTGATCATTGACGCGTTTGGAAATCGGGATGATCCACTCGCCGTTCTCGCGGCTGCGAATCGCCGGGCCGATGTGCGCCAGTGTCGAGGCATTCTGCTGGTGGAATTTGAAGTACTCGCGGTCGGCCACGCCATTGCCACGGGGCAAATCGGTGAATGAAGTAATCACCCACTGGCCCTGCGTGTCGAAGAGAAACATGCCATGCAACTGATCGAGTTGCTGCACGCGCCGGGCGAAGGTTTTCTGCAGGCGCGGCTTCTGCGTGGTGCCGTAGCCGTCATCCTGAATCCAGTCGACCAGGCTGGTCATCACCAGATCGGCGGCCAGAAAGGTGTCCTCGGCTTGCTGCGCCATCGCCCGGGTCAGGTTGCTCGAAGCCATTTTCGCCACCGCCAGATCCTGCCGTCGCGACTGCTCCAGTTGCAGGTACAGCAAACCGGACAGGCACAACCCCACCGCAACGATAAACAGCACCGCCGCTTTGCGCAGCGGCAGGCGTTTAAGGGTGCCTCCGGGGGCCTGATGCGGATCGTGAATGGGGATAGGCAAAAGCAAGTCCTGGGCAGGTACGACAAGGGCGCCAGCGGGAAAACCCTTATGTCTGTGAGCGTAGCCCACCGGAATCTACGGGGCAAACGCCCCGCTCCCGCCCAGCTATATCGGCGCGCAACGAGATTGGATGATCGCTGTTCGTCGATTTATTTTCGATTGCTCCTTTACGGTTAGTCAGTTGTGAAGGGCCAGGCGCCGCATCGCACTGTGCAGGTGTGCCCGCGCACTGGCCGGATCGCCTTCGCGCATCTGCTCGTACGCCCGTTGGGCAATTGCATGGGGCACCGGTTTCAATTCCCGTTGCGTGGCCATCGCCAGCAGTTGCACCTGAGCGGCGCGCTCGAGGTAATAGAGGTCGTCCCAGGCTTCGGCGATGGTCGGCGCGGCAACGATCACGCCGTGGTTTTTCAGGAACAGAATGTCGGCATCGCCCATGACGCCGGCGATGCGATCGCCTTCGGACGCGTCCAGTGCCAGGCCGTTGTAGTCCTCGTCGACCGCCGTGCGCCCGTAGAACTTCAGTGCGGTTTGCCCCAGCCACAACAGCGGCGGCCCTTGCAGCAGGCACAACACCGTGGCGTGAGGCATGTGGGTGTGGAACGCGACTTTCACTCGCGGCAGCTGTTGGTGCAGGCGCGCGTGGATGTAAAACGCGGTGGCTTCCGGCTGGCCTTCGCCCTCCACCACGTTGCCGTCGAAGTCGCAGACCAGCAGATTCTGCGCGGTCACTTCGGCGAAGGCATAGCCGTAGGGATTGACCAGAAACAGATCGTCATGGCCCGGCAGCATCGCTGAAAAGTGATTGCAGATGCCCTCCTCCAAACCGTGCAACGCGGCCAGTTGAAAGCACGCTGCGAGTTCGTTGCGCGCGGTGATGATCGCTTCGGTGTCGAGATTCACGGCTGTCGGGCATGAGGCCCGCGCACGGGTGGTCAGGGTGTGAGCCATGAGGATTCTCCGAGATTACCAGCCCAGGGATTTGAACAGCGGCAACACTTGATCGAGGCGGTTGAGGATCGCGTCGGGGCGATAATCCGGCAGCAACTGGCGACCGGTGCCGCGATCGATCCATACGCAACGAAAGCCCATGTCCCGCGCCGCCGTGTGGTCGAGCATAGGGCTGGCGCAGATGTGCACCACCTCTGCGCGGCTGACGCCCAATTGCTGATGAGCGTAGTCGAACAGCCGTGGCGCCGGTTTGTAGGCGCCGGCCTGCTGTGCGGTGATCACCCGGTCGATGTGGCCGCCGAGTTGCGCGACGTTGCCGGCGATGATGTCGTCGTCGGTGTTGGAGACGATGCACAGTTTGAAACCCATGGTTTTCAATTCACGCAGGGTCTCGATCACCTCGGCAAACGGCGGCATCTCCGGAATCGCGGCAGCCAGACGCTGGCTGTCGTCGGGCAGGCTGGGCAGACCCAATTCCTCCAAGGCCAATTGCAGACCGAGGGTGCTCAGCTCGCGGAACGAACGGTGCGGCGGGGTCTGTTCGAGGCGATGTTCGTGGCGATCATAGACCTCGATCAGATGCCCGACGTCGACCTGATGCTCGCCCTTCTCGCTGAGAATTTCTCCGACCACGGCTTTGAGGCCTTCGTCCCATTGGATCAAAGTGCCGTAGCAATCGAAGGTCAGCCATTGCGGGCGCGGGGTGTGGATGAGTGTCATTGATCGAATCCTCCGTGGTGAGGACTTCAGCTTATGAGCGCGCGGTGATAGTGTGAAATTAAATAAACCGCCAATAGTCAGTTGAAAAACCACTATCGAGAAACCCCGCCATGCTGGATCTGGATCTGCTGAAAACCTTTGTCTGCGTGGCCGACGAAGGCAGCTTCACCCGCGCCGCCGAGCGCGTGCACCGCACTCAGTCGACAGTCAGCCAGCAGGTGCGCAAACTCGAAGAGCTGGTCGGCCACGCCTTGCTGCTGCGTGATCGTACCGGACTGAATGTCGCCGTCACCGAGCACGGCGAACTGCTGATCCACTACGCGCGCCGTTTACTGGCGCTGTCAGCCGAAGCCACCGAAGCGCTGGCCAGCGACCTCGACCTGGAAATCCTCCGAATCGGCATGCCGGAGGACTTTGACGCGCGGCGCATGGCGCTGATCCTCGCCGGTTTCACTCGCAGCCATCCGCAAGCACGGCTGGAAACCTTCAGCGGCATGAGCCTCGACCTGCGCCAGCGTCTGGATGCCGGCGACATCGACATTGCCCTGATCAAGCGCGAACCCGACAGCGGCCCGGCGTGGGCGACCTGGCCGGAGCGGCTGGTGTGGGTCAAAGGTGCGGAATTTGATTCGTCGAGCGGCGTGTTGCCGTTGGCGTTGTTTCCGCAAGGCTGCCTGTATCGGCAGCGCGCCATTCGTTTGCTCGATGTTGCCCAGCGACCGTGGCGGGTAGCGTTTGGCAGCCACAGCCTGACCGGGATTCAAGCAGCGGTGGCTTCGGGGTTGGGGGTGTCCGTGCTGCCGGTGTCGGCGGTGTTGCCTGAGCATCAGGTGTGTACGGATCTGCCGGAACTGGCGCCGACGGAGTTGGCGTTGGTTAGCCGTGATGGGGTGTTGAGCGGGTTGCAGCGCGGGTTGGTGGAATTTTTGCGTGGGGAGTTGGGGGTGGATGCCGGGGGATTCGCCTGAAATCCCCCTTGCTTCTGTTATCGGGTTTTGTTGATTTCCCGCAGCAGATCCGCGACGGGTATGTTCATGGTGTTGGAGTAGTAGGGTTTGTAGCCGTAGGCGGTGACGACGACTTTGCAGGGGATCTGTTGTTTGTTGGAGAGGAGTTGGTTCAGTTCTGACGCTGACAAGTCTCGCTGCGAACCCCCACCGTTTGAAAGTTCACTCATGAATGTACGGGTCAAGTAGGAGAACCCCATTTTACTGCTGGCGTCTTTTTCGGGTTGTATTACACCAAATGCAGTAAATCGCATAAATTTCTTAATAGAAAAATCTTGGTCATCCGACAAAGCGCACTCGAGCATGCCTGAAGCCATACCCACCCTTTCTCCTCGATCAAAAAGATTAAGGACATCGACATCCGACTGATACCGAATGACATACAGAAGCGAACTATCATCCCTCTCAATAGAGCGGAAGACCAAGTTCGCAGGAGGTTTTATATGGTCTTTAGCACAACCGGAACAAATACATAGAAACACGCAAAGTAAGAACTTACTCACCCGAAAACTCCTTCATGATGGATTCGAACAAGAAGTCGCTCGCCGATTTCCCGCCTGCTATGGGCGCATTGAATAGCCCGAATGCGTTGGCATGGTTCGTATCGACACTGACATTCACCGAGGGACCGCATGAAACAAGCCATTTCTCGCCAAAATCAGCCACCCCATCTGACGGGTCTCTCTGAGTGGGTGCAGCCTTGATATTTATCCAGTCATTGGTAATTGGCTCAGGTCGCTCGCGATAAATATCCGACCCCAGCCAAACCAAAGCCCCCTCTCCTACCGGATCAAGAGTGATCAGCATCTGAACCCGGTAGCCCCATTCCGACATGATTTTTGTCAAATGAGCGCCATTCCATCCACCGAGGCTATGTCCGACGATATAAACAGGACAACTCTTGTAAGGAATAAGGCTCAAGACATGACGCTGAATATCCTGTTTTCCTCTGACCTCGTTGTAGCCTAACCAATCTGACTTGTACCTACCCTGTTTTTGCAACTTTCGGGTGCGGTCATCAAATGTCACCCATGCCTCTCGGATATTTTTATACGGTCCGGAAAAGTAATATCTCTCTTTGTCGCCAGCCCCACCAATAAATAAAACAATCGCCTTGGTACTCTCCACCGGCACAGGCTTGTCACTGACATCCTTCTTGTCCGTCAGCGCATGTTCCTTGTGAAGCTTGTAATTGTTGCCCTTTGCGCACGTTACCGTTTCAGCAGCCATACCTCACTCCTCCAAAAACAACTTGATGGTTTCAGGCAAGTGCGAGCTGACTTGGTGAGTAAATCCGTTGGCGTCAGACACCCCATGTTCCAGACGTCCGTCAGCGCGCTGAATCACGTAGGGATGATCAGGCATGGGCTCACCGGTCACGTCATTGACCAGTTTCAACCGGTCAGTGAAATGCACCGGCATCGGTAACAAGCCACTGAAGGGAGCCGATGTCACCGTGTCACCGATGATGACAGTGCCTGAACCGCCGATGACGACATTGCCGTGACCACCGGTGCTGTCCAACGTGGCGGCGTTCAAGCCATTGATGAACACCGTCGAAGCCACAGCGCCGGTGATCGGGCTGCCGCAGGCGGATTTGTCAGTCATTCGCGCAGCCGCCAGACCGTCGAAATTGACATTCGGCGAGCCACTGACAATGGGATTGGTGCCATGTCCCGGGAGTGGGCAGGCGGTTGGATCGGTGACGCGGGCGGCGGGTTTTCCGCTCATGAACAGCTCCTTGCAATGTAACGTGGTCATCCTTTCGGGGGCGCAAGCATGCGGGAGTTCGCCGGGTACTTCAAACCTCCAGACCAAAAAAGGCGCCCGATCGGGCGCCTTTTTGATACGTGGAAACCGCTCAGGTTAGCGCGACGGCGGCACCCGGATATCCCCCGCCCGGCACTGGGTTTTCACGCCTTTTCCACAGGCGCCGAACTGCAGATCCTTGCCCATGCACACGCGCACTTCCGACAGTTCCGGGCCACTGCAAATGACGGCGATGCCATCGGCCGGAATCCCCGGGTTGGCCTTGCGGAACAGGTCGGCGATTTCCTGGGCTTCGAAGTAATAGGAACTGCTGAACGGTTGCAGTTCATCCGGGATTTTCACCGCTGCCACGGCTTTGTCCGCTTCATCCAGATAACCCATCGCGCCGAGGCCACTGCAGGTACCGTGCTTGGACCATTCGTGGTCGAGCAGTTTTTTGGTCGGGAACAGCGTCAGGCCCTGGCTGGTTTGCGCCGCGTTCAACGTGGTCAGCGGTGGGCAGGATTCCGGCCAGCCACCCTTGGCGTATTGCGGCCACAGGCCGTGCAGCACGAAGCCGTAGCCCTTGCCCGTGCACTGCGAGTCATCTTTGTGGGTCAAACAAAAGGTCGGCGACCAGGACAACGCCAGCAGGTAGTAATCGAACACCCCCGCCACCGATTCCGCTTGGGCCTTGCTCGACTGCGATTGCCGCGCCGAACTCAAACCGATGCTACCGGCCGTCAGCGCAATCACTGCCAAAATTGTAAACAGCTTTTTCATCTACCCGCTCCTTGGGACGCCTGCGTCCGTGGTTTTCGATCCTGACCAGACTTGGCCAGCGCTGATTTCGACACGCTTGTGTTGCAAGCGCATGACGCAAGGCAACGCGTACGCTGTTGAAAGGTCTACGATTAACAGGCAGACATCAAACCAAGGGATCCGAAATGAGTAAAGCAGACGAACTCGCCGCCAAACTCAAGCAAACCCGGCACACCCACGCGGATGCCGCGCTGGAGATCGATTGCTGGCCGGCGCAGGTGTACGACCTGTACCACCGCATCGAGGCGTGGCTGCAACCGGTGACCGAAGTCGGCCTGAAGATTCGGCGCAATCCGACCCACGTTTGCGAAACCTCGCCCGATGGTGAATCCCACGATTACGCCATTGACCAACTGGTGATAGAGGCCAACCATCAAAGCCTGACATTCGATCCCATTGCACGGTTTACCGAGGATGGCGCCGGTCGGGTGCAGATCATCCCGTCAGCCACGGACACCTATCTGCTGCGTACCGTGGATGAGCATGGTGAAAGCCATTGGTGGGTGCAGTCGATTGAAACAGGCCAGCAGCTGGATGCCATCGCGCTGACCGAAAACAATCTTTTGCTCGCGGTGCAGAAAGGATTGGGGCTTTAAGTTCTCCACGCCACCACAAGAACTCTCGCCCCGAACAACACGGGCCCGCCATTTCAACGGCCAGACTTCCTAAAGAATTCTGGCCGTTTGTCGTTACAGGACCCACAAACCAAAATCGATGGAAAGCCTTTACGCATGGATGCTTCGACCGCACCAACGTTTACCCAGTTTTTTAAGCGCAACTTCAAACGTGTTCTTTATTACTGGAGCCAGATCACCGTCACTCTGGGCTTCCTCGGCGCAGGGTTGGCAATTCTCGGGCTATACGTCTACACCCGGGCAATTGGTCGTACCGACCTGTTCCTGGCAGGCAGCGATGCCAAGTCAGCCCTGGCTATCTGGCTTTTACTGATCGTACTGATCATGGTGGGCTACCTTGGCGTACTTTCCGCCAGCGCATGGTTCTACGGTATTACCGTATCAATGTTCGAAAAAGTGCCAAGAAGGCACAAACAGATCGCTGCCTTTTTGCTGCTTCCTATGGTTTTTGGCTTTGGAACCTTCATTTTTCTGCTTTTCAGGTTCCCGAACACATTCAGCGCCGCAGGTTCGATGCTGTTTGTTTTTTCCTTGACCCTGCTGGTCTACTTCGCACTTTTCCTGTTCAAACGCTTTCGAAAGATTTTCAACAAAAACACCCGTCGAATGGGAGGCTGGAAGAAAAACGGTTTCCGACTCTTGATCGGTAGCATGATCGGCTTTGCCGTTCTGTGTGCGTCACTCCCCACATTGCTGATCATCTCGACCTACGTCGGCGAAGATAACGCGAAGGCGGTAGTGGTTGTCGGGCTGTTTTCCCTTGGCACACTCATTTTCAGTCTCCTCCCCGTTTTCATTTTTTACATCAGCAAAGGTCATGTCTTTGCGCGTATCGCTTACACAATCGCAACAGCACTGGTTCTGTTCAGCGGGTTTCTCCTTTTATCGCCAGGTGCAATGCCAAGTATCACCAACGCCGCCGCTGGGAATCTGGCGATTCGTCAGCAGCCGGCGCGTTTCATACTCGACGAAAACATCAGCCTGAGCGATGTGGATAACCGGCAGTGGCAAACCAGACTCAATGAAAAACAAAAGGTCGAAGTCACGGCGTTTCCGTTGTTTGCCTTTGGCGACATCTTGCTGCTGTGCAGCAGAGACCTGCAGCGATTGAACCTGTATGACTTGCCTCGCTACACCCGCTTGTGCATCGCGACACGCAACAGCAAGGTCACTCAGAAACCTTTGCGTCCAAGGCTTGCGCCGGTACTGACCTGGCAGCAGCGTGCCGAACACGTTGTCGGCTGGGAGCACTTGCGCTCAGCCGTTCTCAAGCCGATTCATCTCTCGCCACAGGTCCTCCAACTCCAACGCCGCATTGAGCAATTGGCTGAACCTGTCAAAACTGTAATCCCCTACTCAGCCAACTGAAAGCTGGCGCTGGTTAGCCCTCCCGACATGAGTCAAACGGGAACCTCCAGCGCATGCCTTCCAACACTTCAGGACACACTTTCGTAGAAATTCGCAGGGTTCGTGCAACGGCATCAAATTCTCCGACACCGGCCCGTTACGCCTGAAGTACGGCGAGCGCATTCGCCGAACTCAATATCTACGGCAAAAACGATGCGCAACGGGGCATTGGGTCTGCACGTTAGGTCCGGAAGCGGGATGACACCCGGGAAAGCCTTTCACTACACTGGGCCACCTTCCTTTTCACAGGCCCCGATCACAATGACAACACTAAAAAACACAATGATCCTCTGCGGGCTGCTGACCGTTGCCGCCGGCGCCCACGCCGAGCAAAATCCTTCACACCTCGACAGCATCCAGCAACAAGGCCAGTTGCGCGTCTGCACCACCGGCGACTACAAGCCCTACACGTTCAAACCCACCGATGGCGACTTCGAAGGCATCGACATCGCCATGGCCCGCTCACTGGCCGACAGTCTCGGCGTCAAAGTGCAATGGGTGCAAACCACCTGGAAAACCCTGATGCCGGACATGCAGGCCGGCAAGTGCGACATCGGCATGGGCGGCATCTCGGTGACGCTCGAACGGCAGAAAAAAGCCTACTTCAGCAATACCCTCGACACCGACGGCAAAATCCCGCTGGTGCGCTGCGCCGATGTCAGCAAGTACCAGACGATCGAACAGATCAACCAGCCCAACGTGCGTCTGGTCGAACCCGCCGGCGGCACCAACGAAGCCTTCGTCCACGCCTTCCTGCCCAAGGCGCAACTGTCCCTGCACGACAACGTGACGATCTTCCAGCAACTGCTCGACAACCAGGCCGACGTGATGATCACCGACGCCTCGGAAGCGCTGTATCAACAGAAACTGAAACCGGGCTTGTGCGCGGTGAATCCACATCAGTACATGCAATATGGTGAGAAGGCTTACTTGCTACCGCGCGATGACATCAGCTGGAAACTGTATGTCGATCAGTGGCTGCACTTGAACAAGGTCACCGGTAATTACCAGAAAACTTTGAGCGAATGGATTGCGGTGCCTGCGCCCCTCTAAAACTGGCGTCTCAAACCGAGTCCACTTCACAGGCGCCGACAAGCTCTTCTTGAAGCACTCTCAATTCGCAAAGCGTCAATGTTCCGTACACCAATATCGCCAAAGTATTGGCGATTCTGCGGTAAACACCCGAGAAATGATCATCAACTGGTCACAACTGTGTAACGAAGTTGAAAAAACACCTGCCTTGCATGTCAACATTCATCTGAAAGCTGTACAAAATGTGTATGATGCACAACCGGCACGGAAGCACCGTCCCTGCTCGGTTGACGACGAAATTGCAGTAATTGTCAGCCATGCGCTGACCGCGGATATTGCTTAATAAAGAGAACCAGAGGCGCACCCCGGCAGCCTCTGCATTCCATGGGTAATCTCCCCGGTAGACTTCGTTTTTGATACAGCTCAATTAAAAGGAACAGATTTTGGCTCGCAACAGGTTTCTCTCAAAACTTCTCAAGTTTTCCAACAAAGAATCAGAAAACCTGAGAACTCCTGAAGTGTCTGCTCCGGTTCAAAGCGAGCCATTGATCTCTGTTCAAACCGAAGCCGTTCCAGCCATCCCGGCCGTTGAAGTGGCTGAGCCAGTGGTTGCTAAACGTCAAGCTACTGTCGCCAATCGCGTTAAGCTTCCGGCGAATTTCGACCCAGCGCTGTACCTGAAGCTCAATCCGGACCTGGGTACAGCCATGGATCCGGTCGCTCACTATCTGAACCACGGTCATCAGGAAAGCTGGCGGATAGTCACCCTGCCAGAAATCAAGCTGTCGAATAACCGCGCTTTTGATCCGGCGCGCGAAACAGTCATGGTGGTCAGCCATGAAGCGTCCCGTTCCGGTGCTCCAATACTTGCACTCAATCTGGTCGAGCGCTTGGCCAGCCGTTACAACGTAGTGGCTTTGTTGTTGGGTCAAGGCGCACTTCTTGAATCTTTCGAAGCCGCTGCCGTCGCCACAATGGCCAGCCCTCGGCTGAAGAACAACGTTCAATACACACAGTTCGCCATCGAGAAACTGTGCAGTGATTACAACTTCAAATTCGCACTGGTCAACAGCATGGAATGCCGTGTCGTTCTGGAGCCATTGGCCCGACACTTTGTTCCCGCCATCCCTCTGATCCACGAATTTGCGTCTGCCTACCCTCAGTCGAACGCATTGTTCAGCGATGCGAAACTGTGGTCCAGCGACCTGGTGTTCTCCGCCGACCTGACCTGGAGAAGCGCACAGGACTCCTGCCCGGCCCTGCTGCCGTTGACCGCGCACATCATTCCGCAGGGGCACTGCGTACTGCCTCAGCAGGCAACCGATGCGCAAAAGAAGCAAGATGACGCCAACTACTTGCGCAACAAAATGCGCCCTGCCAGCGACACCGACAGAAAGTTCGTGATCCTCGGCGCCGGCTACGTCAACTTCCGCAAAGGTGCCGATCTTTTCATTCAGTGCGCCATCAAAACCATGCTGACACCTGGCGGCGAGAAGTTTCGCTTTGTCTGGATCGGCAAGGGTTTCAACCCTGATGTAGAAGATGGCTATTCGGTATATCTGGCCGACCAGATCAAGCGATCCGGGCTGCAGGATCGTTTCGTGATGCTGGATGAAACATCGGCAATCGAAGTTGCCTACGAAGAAGCGGATCTGCTGTTTATTTCGTCCCGACTGGACCCTTTGCCAAACGTCGCCATCGACGCTATGGGCGCTCGCCTTCCAGTACTTTGCTTCGACAAGGCCACAGGCATTTCCGACTTTCTGTCGACGTGTGGCTTGCGTGAGTCTTGCATCGCTGACTACCTGGATGTCGATAGCGCGGTTCAGAAAATATTTGCCCTGGCCAACTCCAGCCAATTGTACGAACAGGCTGCCACGCTCAGCCATGATGCGTCCGCCAGCTACTTCGACATGGACAAATATGTCGCTGAACTGGAAGCCATCGGTACTCAGGCGGCCGTGCGTGCGCAACAGGAAAAACTGGATGTCAAAACCATCCTCGATTCCGGCGTGTTCAACAGCAAGGAGCAGGATGTACGACGCTATGTACGGGCATGGGCGAGCGGCATCAACCCGCCGTCGCCAGGCACGAACTTCAAGCCGGGTGTCTATCTGGAACAACACGGCGTTGCAGTTGCCAACAGCGATCCATTTGCCGACTACCTGCGTGCAAACCGCCCACAAGGCGCCTGGAACTGAATCTAGCGGCTAAACACGAAGCCCCGCATCCGCGGGGCTTTTTACATACAGGATTTGATTTATCTAGTCATCCTTCAACATGCCAGAACTGTACTGATTGAGACTGCTGCCGATACTGTTGCCACCAAACTTCAACGTGTTGGCGTTGCGCCCCTCCGGCGACTGACAGTCGCTGGAGAAACAACGGGTGGTGGTCAAGCCACCCGCGCCCGAACAGGCACTCAACACCGATACCGCTGCGGCGATCAACAGCACTTTGACGACATTAAGGCGCATGGCACGATTCCCCTCGGGATGAACAGCGACGATCTTGTGCCAACATCCTAGACCCGCGCTGCGTACGGCAAGATGAAACTTTGCTGATCGACAGCGCCGGTTCAGAATCGCTTATCCGCCGACAAGGACATCCCCATGCAATTCCTGCCACTCACCGACGCCAGCCCTGCGATTCAGGCCCATGTCCGCACCCTGCGCAATCAGCCGGACGTGCGCAAGTTCATGTACACGTCGCATGAAATCAGTGAGCAGGAACATTTCAACTGGCTGAACTCTTTGCAGGGTAATCCACGCCAGCAAGTGTTTGTGGTGATCAAGGATGAGCAAGCGGTCGGGGTTGTTTCGTTGAATGCGATCAACGCTCTGCACAAGAGCGCGGACTGGGCGTTTTATCTGGACGTCGGGTTGCAGGGCAAGGGCTTGGGCAGTGTGGTCGAGTTCTGGATGCTCGATTACGCGTTTGGCGTGGCAGGGTTGGAGAAGTTGAATTGCGAAGTGCTGGCGATGAACGCGGCGGTGGTGAAGATGCACCAGAAGTTCGGGTTTGAGGTTGAAGGCGTTCGCCGGCAGAACATCTTGAGGGAGGGTGTGCGGATCGACGTTGTTCTGCTGGGCATCACCAAAGACGAATGGCAAAACAAGCGCCCTGCCCTGGCGCCCTTAGTCGAACGGATCAGCGCTGCGTGATTGGCGCCAAAGCCGCAGCAATTCCGACATTTACAATATCCCCATCGGGTTTAACAAAGGTTTACATCAACTGATTTTTTCATTCGGTATCGTTATTGCAACTCACCGAAAGGAATCAAACTTCAAATGCAATCGGGCATCCAACTGGTCGATCCAGAGCTGATAAACATTCGACGACTGTTCGCAACTCCATTGGCGAGTCTCCAGTACCCGGGCGCAGAAGAACTCAATGCTGAGTTGAAAGCCATCGTCACCGATCGCATGGCCCAAGATCGCAACGGTACACAACGCAGCAACGACGGCGGTTGGCAGTCAGCCAATGACTTCGCGAATTGGGAAGGGGACGCCTGCGCAGCGCTGGTTGAATTCGCCAAAGCATTCGCCGGCCAACTCACCGCCGTTCATAGCGACCAATACGGGCTGACCGAGCCGCACTTCGAATGGAAGCTCAACGCTTGGGTCAATGTAAATGAAGCGGGTCACAGCAATTCACTTCATGGACACCCCGGCGCGTTCTGGTCCGGGGTTTATTGGGTCGATGCCGGCGGACGAGAAGATGACCCGACCGTAGACGGAGACCTGGAATTCATCGACCCACGCGGAATGGTCGCTTCGGCCTACAACCCGGCCTTGCGCATGAGAGTCGAAGACTGCCTGACTGCCGGCTTCAGCACGGTCTGCGCCGCCAAAAGCGGAACGTTCATCATGTTCCCCTCATGGCTGATGCATTCGGTAAGACGCTTTGAAGGGAAGCGACCGCGCATATCCATCGCGTTTAATTTTGGAACTTGAGTAGCCTGCCCGCTCAATCCTTTCCCGATTTAGGGATCGCAATCCGGCTACCGGTCTTGACCTCGCGCAACGCTAGGCTGGACTGAATGGAGGCAATCCCCACCTGACGCCTCAGCACCTGCTCGATGAAGTCGCTGTAGCTATCAAGATCCTCTGCCAACACCTGCAACACATAATCGGCATCGCCGGTGATCTTGTGACAGGCCACCACCTGCGGCAATTGCGCAATCACCGCCTCAAAGGCGTCGGGCGCGTGGTCGGCATGGGTGGAAAAACGAATGTGCACGAACGCCATGATATCCAGGCCGAGCATTCGCCGATCAAGGTTGGCCTGATAGCCCTTGATCACCCCCGCTTCCTCCATGCGCTTGCGCCGCCGCCAGCACGGCGTAAGGCTCAGCGACAGCCGCTCGCTGAGTTCAGCGTTGGAAATACTCGCGTCTTCCTGCAACAACTCAAGAATCGCCAGGTCGGTCTCGTCGAGGCTGATGCGTTTGGATATTTTTTTCTGCATAACGCCATTCCTGAGTAAAAACGCCCGAATAATCAACTTAAACACGAAAAGAAAGCAAAGAAAGCGCAGCCCAGCCGGAACAGAATATTTGCACTGGCTAACAATAACGGATGCGCAGAATGTTTACAGTTTTCAGTGATTCCCACCGTTTGCACCACGGCACCGAATTGAAAGACGGCGCGCTCAAACCGTCGTTCGAACAACCGAGTCGCGCCGATACCGTGCACAACCGGGTCAAACAGGTCGGCCTCGGGCAGATCGTCGAACCGCGCGCATTTGACCGCTCGTGCTACGTCAACGCGCACAGCGAGCGCTACGTCAGTTTTCTCGAAACTGCCTGGGGCGAATGGTGCGCAACCGGTCGCACTCACGACGCCTTGCCGCTGGTCTGGCCGGTGCGCGATCTGGCCGGCGAAGAGGTGCCAACGTTCATCGACGGCAAGCTCGGCTTCTATGCCATGGATGCCGGCTCGCCAATCACCGCAACGACCTGGCAAGCGGTGAAAACCAGCGCCGACATCGCCCTCACCGGCCTGGCGTTGATCGATGAAGGCCACGACAGCGCCTTCGCCCTGTGCCGCCCGCCCGGCCATCACGCCGCGCGCGAATATATGGGTGGTTATTGCTACCTCAACAACGCCGCCATTGCCGCGCAACAAGCCATCACCCAGGGCGCCAAACGTGTCGCGGTGCTCGATGTCGACTTCCACCACGGCAACGGCACGCAGAACATTTTCTACCAACGCAGCGACGTCCTGTTCGTGTCGTTGCACGGCGAACCGGCGGTGTCCTATCCGTACTTTTCAGGTTACAGCCACGAAGTCGGCGCGGGTGTCGGCGAGGGTTACAACCTCAACTATCCCCTGCCGAAAAACACCACCTGGGAGAGCTATCGCAACGCCCTGCTCCACGCCTGCAAAAAGCTCCAGCAGTTCGCGCCTGAAGTGCTGGTGATTTCCCTCGGTGTCGACACGTTCAAGGACGACCCCATCAGCCACTTCCTGCTGGAAAGCGATGATTTCATTGGCATCGGCGAACTGATCGCCAGCGTCGGCTGCCCGACCCTGTTCGTCATGGAGGGCGGCTACATGGTCGATGAAATCGGCATCAACGCCGTCAACGTGCTGCACGGTTTCGAGAGCAAACGCAGCTGAACCGCACCCGCTTTAAAACCTTTCAATGACTGGATCGGAGAACAAGACCATGACGCTTTTTATTGATGTCGATGAGGCTGCACGCCTGTTCACCCAAGTCGGTATCCGCCGCGCCATTCGCGAAATGGCCGGCTATATCGAAGCGGACTACGCACGCTGGGCGCAGTTTGATAAATCGCCGCGCACGGCCAATCACTCGGCAGACGGCGTGATCGAGTTGATGCCCACCGACGACGGCCGGCAGTACTCGTTCAAATACGTCAACGGCCACCCGAACAACGGTCAGCAGAATTTGCTCACGGTCATGGCCTTCGGTCTTCTGGCGGATGTGCAGAGTGGCTATCCGACGCTGCTCAGCGAACTGACTCTGACCACCGCCGTGCGCACGGCGGCCACCTCCGCGCTGGTCGCGCAATCGCTGGCTCGCCCGGGTGCGACCTCGATGGCGCTGATCGGCAACGGTGCGCAGAGTGAATTCCAGGCGCTGGCCTTTCATGAAATGTTGGGCATCAACGAAATCCGCATCTTCGATATCGATCGCGAAGCGTCGCTCAAGTTGAAGCACAACCTCGCGGCGTTCCCGGACATCCAAGTGATTCTGGCCAGCTCGGTGAAGGACGCGGTAAAGGACGCGGACATCGTCACCACGGTCACCGCCGACAAAGCCTACGCAACGATTCTGACGCCGGAAATGATCGAGCCCGGCATGCACATCAACGCGGTCGGCGGTGACTGCCCGGGTAAAACCGAACTGCACGCCGACATCCTGCGTAACGCCCGGGTCATCGTCGAATTCGAGCCGCAGACGCGCATTGAGGGCGACATTCAGCAACTGGAAGCCGACTCCCCGGTGATCGAGTTTTTCCGCATTGTGCAGGGCGAAGTCGCCGGACGCGAAAACGATGCGCAGGTGACGGTGTTCGATTCGGTGGGTTTTGCCCTTGAGGACTTTTCCTCACTGCGTTACCTGAAAGACCTGGCTCAGGCACAGCAAATCGGCCAGCGCATCCACCTGGTGCCGACGCCGGCCAACATCAAAAACCTCTTTCAACTGCTGGATCCGCAACCGGCCAAAGCCTCGCGTCTGCGCACCGTCAGTTGATCGCAATCACCGCCCCCAAGCCACAGGGGGCGATTCACCTTGTGATCAGCCGCTGCACCTCTAACAAGAACGCTCGACACCTACTTTCTGCCAAAACTCAAAAACATAAAATCAAGAGGTTTTGCAATGAAATCGAACCCTTCCGGGCTGCCTGAACAGCCCGCGCTGCAGCGCACGCTCAGCAATCGTCACATCCAGTTAATGGCCATGGGCGGTGCCATCGGAACCGGCCTGTTCATGGGCTCCGGGAAGATCATCGCGCTCTCCGGGACGTCGATCATCCTCATCTACATGATCATCGGCCTGTTCGTGTTTTTCGTCATGCGCGCCATGGGCGAAATGCTCCTGTCCAACCTCAACTTCAAAACCTTCGCCGACTTCGCCGGCGCCTACCTCGGCCCGCGCGCGGCGTTCTTCCTCGGCTGGTCGTACTGGCTGAGCTGGAGCGTGGCGGTGATCGGCGATGCCGTCGTGGTTGGCGGCTTCTTCCAGTACTGGTTCCCCGACGTACCGGCGTGGATACCCGCCGTCGGCATGCTGGCGACCCTGTTCGCCCTCAACGTGCTGACCGTCAGGCTGTTCGGTGAAGTGGAATTCTGGTTCGCGATCATCAAGATCATTGCCGTCGTGACCCTGATCGGCGTCAGCACCGTGCTGATCGCCAGCTCCTTCGTCTCGCCCAGCGGCGTCACCGCGTCCCTGAGTCACCTGGTGGACAAACAGGCAGCGTTCCCTAACGGCTTGTTCGGCTTCTTCGCCGGATTTCAAATGGCGATCTTCTCCTTCGCCGGCACCGAGCTGATCGGCACCGCCGCCGCCGAAACCCGCTCGCCGGAGAAAACCCTGCCCAAAGCGATCAACTCGATTCCGCTGCGGATCATCCTGTTCTACGTCCTCGCGCTGACCTGCATTATTGCCGTGACCTCGTGGCAGCAGGTTTCCCCCGTCAAAAGCCCGTTTGTCGAACTGTTCCTCGTCGCCGGATTTCCCGCAGCGGCCGGCATCGTCAACTTCGTGGTCCTGACCTCGGCGGCCTCCTCGGCCAACAGCGGCGTGTTTTCATCGAGCCGCATGCTGTTCGGGCTGGCCAATCAGGACAATGCTCCCGGTATATTCCGGAGACTGTCGAGCAACAGCGTGCCGCTGCTGAGCCTGGCGTTCACCACGCTGTTGATGCTGGTCGGCGTGCTGGTGCTGTTCATCGTGCCGGAAGTCATGACCGCGTTCACCATCGTCTCCACCGTGTCGGCGATTCTGGTGATCTTCACCTGGTCGACCATCCTCGCGTCTTACATCGCCTACCGCAAAAAACGTCCGGATCTGCATGCGAAGTCGGCTTACAAGATGCCCGGTGGTGTGCCGATGGCGTGGTTCTCGTTGGCGTTTTTGGGTTTTGTGCTGGGGTTGCTGGCGTTGCGGCCTGACACGCGGATTGCGTTGATGGTGATGCCGGGGTGGTTTGTCTGGTTGGCGATTGCTTACCAGTTGACGCGGTTGAGGAAGCCGAAATCTGCGGTTGAATCGGCTAGTCAGTTTGGCTAGAGCTGCAAACGAAAGCCGTCACCTGAAAAGTGACGGCTTTTGGTTATCAGTGAACGAGCATTTCACCTGCCCACGGCGGGACAGGCTTTACGCCTTCACCTCAACGTTATCCAACGCCTGATTCACCGCCAACTCGCCCAACATCACCACCTGCGCAATGCCCAGCGCGGTTTTGCGGTGCGAGGGGTCGAGCGTCGCGGCGAAGTTGTTGAGCATTTCCGAGGCGGAACTCAGCGTTTCACTGGCGTTGGCCAAGAGGGATTCTGAGTCGTACTTCGGGTTGGCGAGGTACATACGCTCGGGCTCGTTGACGCTGGACATGATGTGGCCGGCGGGAAGGAGGTAGTGATCGAGCGCGCGCTCGGCGGCTTCGTGGAGTTTTTTGGAGTTGAGGGATTCGTAGGGGGATGCGGGATCGGTTTCTGGTGGATTCGGTGTTGGTTTGAACATGGTGTAACTCCTGACGGATAAACGAAAAGGAGCCATCACTCTCGCTACCAAACGAAGGGTGGAGGCCATACGCAGGTTGGTAGACCGGTCGTCAGGAACCCCGGCGCATCCGAAGACGCCCCGCGCATGACCACCATAAAACGAAGACGAGAAACGCCCTCGCAAGACAGTAGTCTTGTGCTTCTGACGGAGACGGGCTACCAAACCCGATCACTGGTTTTCAGTGACGTAGGGACGATAGAACCTGCGGGCTAGAGGCACAAGCCGGGGGATTCTGTCTTAGGTGTAGGGGGAGGCGCAAGGTGATGTAGGCTAAGGACTGCAGCAACAGGTTTCATTTAAACAACCACGTTTTTTCCGTTTGGAAAGGCTCTACGAGCACGCGGATCGACTTAATACTGTCATCAGTGCATCGGACACCGCGGTCCTTTTCCAAGCACCTTCCGTCGTTCCGATGATGGATTGGAACGATTAACTACAAGGACCATTAAAACAAAGGCTTACAGTAACCTTCGATTTTTCCTGTACCAATTCTGTACCACCACGCCTTCTTAACTACCCTTTTCTCTGGGCAAACTGCGTTTACATCCGGCAGCCTTTGCATCAGGCAGATATCGGACAAAGGCGGACGTGCACTGTCCGAGCAGTGGTGCAGATCTCAACCCTTGAGCAAGCAAAACAAAAATTGACGCTAGGGCGCCAATGACATGCCCCTCCGGCGACACGTTTAAGGTTTAAATCTCTGCAGCCTGCCGAAAGCTTCAGTTGCTGAGTGCCTCCCCAAAATGGATGATGCTCAGCAAGTTCAGGAGGGCATTCATGGAATTTGATTCAAACATTTTGCGCATCTGTCACCAATGCGTAGGCGACCACATCCTTACAAATGAAATAAAGGACTCTGATGCTGCGAAGTGTTCATACTGCGGCAGTATTCTCCCGGGCTGGCCGCTACAAGCGCTCGCTGATCGGATAGAGATAGCATTTCAAGAGCACTACATACGCACGTCACCAGAACCAAACGAATGGCAATATGCTCTTCTCCGGGACGGGGAATCCCAGTACGACTGGGAGCGCGGTGGCGAACCGGTTCTATCTGCCATTGAGGATACAGCAGGAATTCCTAATTCGGCGGCGTCAGACGTGCTCAATCTACTGAGCGAAAAATACTGCGACCAGGGAATGGAGCAGCTGGGAGGGGAAGCTGAATTCGACTCTGAGTCCTACTATGAACTCAAGGGATTTAGTGACTTGGAGTGGCAGTTCAAGTGGGAGAAATTTGAGAGGAGCCTGCAAACAGAATCGCGGTATTTTAGCCGTAATGCAGCAGCCCACCTTGGTGCCGTTTTCGGTGATATTGACCTTCTCAATACATGGGAGAGTACTCCCTTAGTTGTAGATGCAGGGCCTGATACGCCAATCAGCGTACTTTACAGGGCGAGGGTTTTTCAGTCTCACGAAGCTCTGAAGCCGGCGATGTGCAGACCCGATAAGGAGCTGGGTTCGCCACCGGGCCGCTTCGCCGCGTCAGGGAGAATGAACGCCCGTGGTATATCCGTTTTCTACGGCGCAACGGCACAGAAAGTTGCTCTCGCGGAGGTCCGCCCGCCAGTTGGCAGCGACGTTGCGCTAGCTGCATTCAAGATCATTCGACCGTTGCGTCTTCTTGACCTATCCGCTCTCGAGAAGACCCACATCGGCGGAAGTGTGTTCGATCCCAATCTAGTCCAGAGTTTGAACCGCGTCGCGTTTCTTCGCACTCTGGGTAAAAAATTGACTCGTCCAGTGATGCCGGCTGACCAAGAACTCGATTACCTAGCGACACAAGCGGTGTCCGATTTCCTCGCCACCGAAAATACCCCCGTACTTGACGGTATTGTTTTCGAGTCAACGCAAGCAACTGGAGGGCGAAACATTGTCCTGTTCCACAAGGCCTCGCGAGTTCGAGAAATGGACCTACCTGCAGGAACGGAACTCAGCGCAACTACAGTTGGTTTTGACGAAGATGGTCCCCATCCTGAGTTTGATGTCAGCGAAGTGATCCCCCCTCCTGACAGCCATAATGGCGTTGCTGCAAGATCAATTTCGCTGGGAGAAATGTTCTGGGACCTCCACCTAGATTCTGACCAGTCCGATTCAGCGCCGACTCAATACACCCTTGAGGTCCTTCCGGAGTCGGTGGAGGTCCATCATGTTGAGAAAGTTGAGGTGAAATGCACTCCCTACAAGGTCACTCGCAGACGGAGCCAATGGCAGGATAATGGCGACTTCTGACCCGTGTGGCATAGCTTGAACCACGTCAGTACTCTTTCTCCCCTTAAACGCTAGCTAAATCCTACCAATCAGCCTAGCGCCTACATAGCGAGTTAAAGTCCACCTAGTCGCGCCGGGTCAGCCGGCGCTTCCCGCCTCGCCCTCTGGAGAACGTAGTAAATCTTAGTCTTTCTCTCACCCCATATGGAGCGTAATGGTCTATCCAGCCAATGGAGCAGCAATACTTTCTCTGCCAAGACCTTGGGGTTTGCGTTATACAAAAGATGAGTGCTGGTGTACGACCAAGGCTAGAATGCTGCTCCGAAAAATAGGCAGAGGAATGCAAATGACGCTGATAGTCGCCGGGTATTCTGGTCAGGAGTTCTTTGGACGTGCCCGCTACGACGATACGTTCATTGTCGGTGACACCTTACTTTCCCAGTACAATGAAAGGACTCAAAAGCGAGACCGCTTAATCGACACGTACAAAAAAATACGCGCTATTCCTGTTCGAGTCTGGTCACCGAGCTTCGATTCCGAGGGATATTTCACCGACTATCACGAAACATTCAAGAGCACCTGCGGAATCGCATTCGCAGGCAGCGCGCTTACCTTCAATCACATGCTAAATGGCATTCAGGAGCACCTAGGTAAGCTTCGTTATACCTTTGCACACAGGACCTACCAGGTCGTCAAGCACTGCGCGCCTACGGCTATCCGGCATAATTCCGCCGAGATTTGGGCTGAAGACATAGTGTTCAAAGGCCAGAATCTTCCCAAGCTGAGCGCATCCTTCCAGATGGAAGTCATCTCCCATGTGATTACCAGAGCGTTGAAAGACGTCTCCGGACATCGTCTTCTTGACCGAAGCACTTTCGCATCTATTCAGTGCGAGATGGCAATTTCGCTATTTTGCTGGGAGAAGCGAATTCACGAGCTGTACCACGTCCAGCTTGATCTGGATATGAGTGAGCTGCCGTGCAAGGCCGTCCATTCGATTCGCAAACTGGATCACGGGGAGATAGTGGTATTAGGCCAGACAAAGCTGCTGGCCGAGGCTGAGGCTGCAATGAAGGAAGCGAGTGTGGAAGTTGAGGCCGTAGAACGAGTCCTCGCCCCCCGCAGCCGAGGGCGTAAACCAGTCCGCGGAGCCAAAGAGTTTATTCGCAAGCATATTCTGGAAGACATAGCGAGCGATTCAAACTACATCGGTGGTTACCTCGACTGTTGGGAATTCGGTGAATATGGGTTTGAGCAATGGTACGAGCCGGTGCAGGTAGACCAAGCTCCGCCCCTTAGTGACGAGTGAAAAAAAGCAAACCAAGCTTTCAAGGCGGCATCCTCTCCCAGGACATTGGAAGTCCAGACGTGCTTTTCCGAATGAAAGAGTACACAGAAGTCCACCTTTGGCCGTAGTACTTCACCTCACCGCCAACGAACTTTAACGAATTTCTCTCGTTCAACTCCTGCGCGTCCCTCGTTATCTGAGCTGACCTATACGCTGGAAGGTGTGAAACCTGAGATCGACGAAATCATCTGGTACGGCGGGAATGTGCAACACCCGCTAACCGCGAACAGCGGTTACACCGTCAGCCTTGAGCTAGAGAGCAAGTTACCGGAGGACCCTGTTGAGGATCTGGCGGAGGAGAACAAGCGAGTCTTCGCAGGTATCATCGCGTACTACCGCGACAAAAAGACTGGAACGGAAAAGACCGTGACGGCTGGGGATCAGAGTAAGCCGCGACGGTTGCGATGGTTGCGATGGTTGCGATGGTTGCGATGGTTGCGATGGTTGTATGCCACTGAGCGAACAGAGAAGAAAGCTGTGGATCGTGAATGGATTTGATTAATTGCTAAAGACTAGAAAATTTTAACATGCGTGTCTTCGAAATTTGGACAGCTCCGTATCCCCTAGCATATAGGAACCATCTTCTGCGTGCTGTACGATAGAGGTTATTTTCCATAACAGTCGCTGGGTGATGCACCGTGGGAAGAACCTCAAGATGGACCTCAACAAACCTTAATAAAGGGATAGAAGTTTTCAAACTAGCTTCGTGGAAATATTTCTCTGACTTCATCAACCAAGAAATGCTGGGTTATGTGGATTATGTTTACAGAGGGCATGGGAATAGTGAATGGAAGCTTGAACCAACGATTGACAGATTGATTAAAAACCCAAAATCTTACAAGCGCGCTAAACACTTGGAACGATTTAAGTTTGAGACTCGTGGGCGCCGTGGTTCAAACCCGCCCAAGATGGAGGATGAGAATGATTGGTGGGCGTTAGGGCAGCATCACGGACTCGCTACGCCACTGCTCGATTGGACAGAGTCTCCTTTTGTAGCTTTATATTTTGCAGCTAACTCAGCAAAGCTTGAAAAAACCCCATTTCTAACGGTCTTTGCAATTTCGCAAGGATCAATAAAAGACATGAACGCAAAAATCATTGCAAACGAAAATTTGCCTTTAGTAAACGGAAGAAAACAAACAATAAAAATAGTTCGCCCCCTGAGTGACGAAAATGCGAGACTGGTTAGTCAACGCGGACTGTTCACCCGAGGCCCGAATAACGTAGACATTGAATCATGGATAAATAGCCATTGCACCCCGGGCAGTGACGAAATCGACCTTCTTAAAATAATGATCCCAACGGAAGGTATAAATGAATGCCTTCAATACCTTAACAGAATGAACATAAACCACTCTACGCTTTTCCCAGACCTGCCCGGTGCATCCGAGTTCTGCAATATTCATCTAAATATAGATGATTACTAAGCAGCCTCAAAAATACAGACACTGCGCAAACCTTCTCAAAATCAACTAGCCTGACACCAAGTCGGGCTAGAACTATTTCCAAGCAAATATTCTGTTGAAAACGGACGATATCTTTATTATGCAAATCACCTATTCATCTGAACAAACGCACGACAATTCACTCATGCTTGTGCAGGGCCAGTTCAATTACCACTGAATAGTTGCACTACTGCTCACTCTGCACTGACATGCACAGCTCTATTTGACGCGTTCGAAACCGTCGAGGATCTGGCAGAAGTGTACATGCCAGACTGCACGGGATCATCGCATACTAGCGCGACCAGAAAACCGGGGTAGAGAAAACGGTGACGACTGGTGACTACACTAAGCCCTAGCGCCTCCATTGCTGTACACCCTAAAAGATAGAAACGTGAATTATTTCCCGGGAATGGGAAAGTGGAGGAAATACTATATCGCCCCTATTTATCGCAATTAAAATCACTTCAAACCCACACCCGCTCCGCGCCGAATATCTATATATCGTGTTTGACCGGTTCAAATTTCACATTAACTTCAGCTCCCTCAAGCATCTCAGAAATTCTCGGACTATAAAACACACTATGCGATCCAAGAGAAACCTCATGACCACCATAAAAGCTTAGCGCCAAATAAAACCTCAAAACCAAAGCAGCAGTCTCAATAACATTATTGATATTTTCTTCAGCACCACGAACAACAGAGCCAAGTTTTTGTCCATCACATTCATAACCACAAAAAATCGATGGACTCAAACGGATAGTCAGAATATATTGAACCCTTTGAAGATCATAAAGAAAACTACCCAAATCAAAAGCACCGGAAAACACCTCTCCATTGCTTATGTTATTATCCATCCGTTGAAAACTATCACGCAACCTCACCCACCACTCACTTTGCTCCTGATCAAACTCTAAAGAATTGAAGCTATGCCTTGGAAAAAGCTTCATATAAAGATAACCAACATCAACCCGAACCGTGCATTTGACTCGATTATCAGACTCTACATCGCAAAAGTTTTCTACAAGCTTATAAAATCCTTCTCTATGCTTAAGAAAGTTCCCCACCCTATTATTTTTCACAGCTTCGTAGTATTGCTGATGTCCAATTCGGATTTGCACAAATGCTTCTTTCGATCGCTGAATTGCAGCGACCATAGCAACAAGCGGCAAGGAAAAACCTGAAATTGCAAGCGGAACCTTATACACCTCAATAAAATAATTAACACAATCAGACGCAAAGCAAATATCGCCCAGCGAAGAATTCACACCAATAATTATTCCTAGCACAAGCCCCAGACATATAGGCGTAGCGAGAGCCAACCAAAAAGAAACTGTTTGTGAAAGTGGCTTATGCTTAATCTCTTCTTTCAACAGATGCATCCTAGTTAATAACCTTATAGTTCGACCACAAGATTCATCGGTTTTTTTATCTTAAGGCCCCAGTAAGATACCGGCCCCCTACTTGAACTTGCCTTACTTCATAACTGCACAAACGCCTCTATGATCCTCAGCACGTCTTGGCGCTGCTGGTCGTCCTAGCTTCGCGAGAAGCTGCAAAAAGAGGTAAGGTTTTCCATCGTGCGTACTCCATTCCTTGTGATGGGCGGGGCGCCATTCGCAGCACCTGAACCGCCCGGGAGTCACCCATTCTCAGCACGTTTTTCTGTGCCACCAGCCCCACCAAATTATTTGGGTCCGGACTGAATGGGTGTCACCTCCCAGATGGCTACTCCCGTACCTATGCACCACATTGGAATGTAAGTAACAGTTGCGCCGGGTTTTACAGTACCGGACGCGGCGGCAGGGTCATGTAGACACCGTTCTCACCCCATCCCTGCAAATTCCCTTTTGCATCGACTATGTAGTACTCATTGAACATATTGTCTGGCTCATCTAGGCGTAGTTCACCATCAGCAAGCTTCTTTGCTCGATAGTTATATGTATTTTTCCCACCACTTGCAAAGATTTGGTCCATGGAATATTTGCCATCGCGTTTGTACAACACGACCAAATGACCAAGGGCTCCGTCGCGTAACCAGGAACCAAGGCGATCTGGATACTCCTTCAGGTCCAGCCCCTTCAGAGTTTCATAGTCCTGCGCGCTAAGGCCGATGAGCGAGCTTTTGTAGTCAGGGTCAAAACTGGCATTGGCCCAGTAGGCCTTGTCGTTTTGGCCTTCGATCCTGAAGCCGATGAATGTCGTCTTGGGCTTCGACTTTGTATCGGCGCGAACGGCCTTAGCCACTTCAGCCAGCTCCGCATCACTTACACCCTTGGGTAATACGACTTCAACTTTACGAGGTCGTCCCTCTTGGAAATCGTCTTTAGTGATCGTGTAAGCCTTGGTCGCAACACTCTGCGTTACCTTTTCGATAGGCTCGTCTTTGTTATCCCTTGAGCACATCGACACTGTCACAGCGATGATGATTACCAGAATGACAAACCCGCCGATCTTCTGGCCCAAGGTGACTCCCGGATCGGCAACGCCACAGCTGGGACAAACCTTCGCTGAAATATCTACTTTATGTTTGCAAGACTTGCAGGGCTTCAAAGCCATTTGAACCGCTCCTTTCTATATCCATGAAAAAGCCGGCCATCGTGGTCGGCGTATTGCGCCTACCCACCTGAGCAGTCATTGACCAGGTCAGCCGTTCTCCTTTTTCCCATCAATGCTCGCGGCTTTTGCAAAAGCCGAAACCATACGAGCAGCACCTCTCGATCCAAGTCCGTGATGTGCTGATAGAACTCAAGAAAATTTGCCGTGTCGGGAGCTTGCGCTCACCTTTACGCTGCGACCGCTAGATCGCACCTGGTTCATCCAGTTCCGTTTCACGCTTACGCGCCCAAGCCTGTACAGCGTGTTTCCGGGCGAAGGTCTGGCTCTCTTGGTAGACTTGCACTCCGTCACGCTTGATGCGGATCTGAGCGGTGTAGCTCACAGACCCATCCGCCAGTTTTCTTGCCCTGATAGCTGCCATATCGAAAGTGGTACGCGTCGGTTTTGGAGTGGTACATCGTACCACCGAGACCTGAAAAACGCCTGAAAACGCCCTAAAACACGCCGAAAACACGTTGAGTAAAATGGTACAGAATCAGAGCCTTAGCCCAGTAAAACCAATGCCTACGCTGTCTCGGCGCTTTAGTGTTGCACCCATGATGGATTGGACTGACCGCCATTGCCGTTTCTTCCTACGCCTCCTGTCGAAGAACGCACTCCTCTACACCGAAATGGTCACCACCGGCGCTCTCCTCAATGGCGATCACGAACGCTTCCTCCGTCACAACGAAGCCGAGCACCCTCTCGCCTTGCAACTCGGCGGTAGTGTTCCATTGGATCTGGCCGCCTGCGCGCGCATGGCTCAGGAACACGGCTACGACGAAGTAAACCTAAACGTCGGCTGCCCAAGCGATCGTGTGCAAAACAACATGATCGGCGCGTGCCTGATGGGTCACCCTCAACTGGTGGCGGATTGTGTGAAGGCAATGCAAGACGCGGTGTCGATTCCAGTAACGGTGAAGCATCGCATCGGCATCAACGGTCGGGACAGTTACGCGGAGCTGTGTGATTTCGTCGGTACCGTGCGCGATGCCGGTTGCACCAGTTTTACCGTGCATGCGCGGATTGCGATTCTGGAGGGGTTGTCGCCGAAGGAGAATCGTGACATTCCGCCTTTGCGCTATGACGTCGCGGCGCAGCTGAAGGCGGATTTTCCGGCGTTGGAGATTGTGCTGAATGGCGGGATCAAGACGATGGAGGCTTGCCATGAACATTTGCAGACCTTTGACGGGGTGATGTTGGGGCGTGAGGCTTATCACAATCCGTATTTGCTGGCGGAGGTGGATCAGCAGTTGTTTGGCAGTTCGGCGCCGGTGATCAGTCGGGCTGAGGCGTTGGCGCAGTTGCGTCCTTATATAGCCGAGCATTTGCTGGCGGGTGGGGCGATGCATCACATCACGCGCCATGTGTTGGGCCTGGGCACGGGGTTCCCGGGGGCACGGAAATTCCGTCAGTTGTTGTCGGTGGATATTCACAAGGCCAAGGATCCGTTGGCGTTGCTGGATCAGGCGGCTGAGTTGCTTGAAGGTCGTTGATTGAAGTTTTGAGTGTGCGGGTGACGCATGAGCGTTGCCCGGTGTTTTGTTGTACTGACAGGATGTCTTTTGTTTATGCCCGCGTTTACTTTTTCTGCTTTCAAGCGTTTCACCCTCCTCGCTTTGTTCAGCTTCACTTCCGACGTTTATGCGCACTGCGATGGCTTTTGCATGGGCCGTACCGATACGCCGTGGGAGGTCACGCAGTTTTCCGGCTTCACCTTGGTGTCTTTAATCCTCGCACCTATTTCGTCTAGCCAGGAAACGACCGACAGTCACAAGCGTGTTTACTCTGCTGAAGAACAGGAAGACGCGCGACTCTATCTCGCCAGCGACGGAATGCTGCAGGCCGCGTATTTCACCTCGGCCTTGCAGCGCTACCGCCAGGAGTCGCCGGTTTCGGCATTAAACGATCTCGCCGTGGCGGCGTTGATCAGCGTTCAGTGATCAGGCCGCCGCTGCGGCGGTCCAGTTGACCCAGCCAAACAGCCAAGTCGCCAGAATCAATAAACCAAACGCGATCCGATACCAGGCGAACGCGGCATAGCTGTGGTTGGCAATAAACTTGAGCAAGCCGCGCACGGCGATCATCGCGAAGATGAAGGCAGTGACGAAGCCGAGGGCAAAGACTGGCAAGTCGTTGGGCTGGAACAGGTCGCGGTATTTGTAGCCGGAGTACACGGCGGCGCCGACCATGGTGGGCATGGCGAGGAAGAACGAGAACTCGGTGGCGGCTTTGCGCGACAGGCCGAAGAGCAGACCGCCGATGATGGTCGAGCCGGAGCGTGAGGTGCCGGGAATCATCGCCAGGCATTGTACGAATCCGACTTTCAGTGCGTGGGACCAGCGCATGTCGTCGACGTGTTCGACGCTGATCACATGGCTGCGCTGTTCGGCCCACAGCATGATGATGCCGCCGACGACCAATGCCACGGCGACGGTAATCGGGTTAAACAGGTATTCGTGGATGGCGTCGGCAAACAATACGCCCAAGACCACGGCGGGCAGAAAGGCGATCAGCAAGTTGAGGGTGAAACGTTGAGCATTGCGTTGAGTTGGCAGGCCTTTGACGATTTCAAAGATCTTCGGTCGAAACTCCCAGACGACGGCAAGAATGGCACCCAGTTGAATAATGATGTTGAACGCCATGGCGCGTTCACCGCCGAATTCCAGCAGGTCGGCGACGATGATCTGGTGGCCGGTACTCGAGATCGGCAAGAACTCGGTCAGGCCTTCTACCGCACCTAATATCAACACCTGGAAAAGGGTCCAGAAATCCATTAATCCTCCGTCAGAGCGCTCTTGATGAGCGACCGGGTAATAACACTCAGGGGTTGAGTATCTGCAGTGAGACCATTGACATACATAAACGCAAAAGTTCAGCAGCCAAGAAGATTACGTCTTATTAAAAGACACACTCAAGCCATGTTAGTAATCGTCGGCTGACGAACTACGCAGGAAATATTTAGGCCTTCTTGCAGAAAAAAGTTGCTCTGCCAATAAAGTGTGATCAATATCACATTATTCCGAGATGGCCAGACAGTGGCAATTGGACATAGACAAAGCTATCGCATTCACCTCAAAATAGTGGCACCATTGCATATCGCCACCATCTAAGCAGTAGTTCACCCCTCCGAGAAAATCAACTAAAAGCTTGAAAAGCTTAATTATTGTTAGAAAACTCGCGAGACACGTCTAAAATCCGCGCAAATGTTACCAATTGTCAGTCACAGATGAGAACCGGTGCTTTAACATCCCGATGTCAGCACTTAATTCGAGTCAATGCATGATGCTCTCAGGGAACTTAGCGACTAGAAGTCCGCGCCCGACAAACGACGAACCTGGTGTTCTTACTCTGGGTCGTACCCGTGGCGTGGCTGAACATTTCAAAGCGCTAGTCGCCCAGCATTTACGCACTGATATGGCGCTCGAAGCCGATGCGTACACTAGTTCATATCAGTTGAATGAACAGTCTGGTTCGTATCGAGCGATCTTCCTGGTTATCGACAGCCCACAGGCCCTCGAAGACAATCTGGCGCTGGTCGAGAACCTGCGCAGCGACAACTTGAAGCCGATCATTTGCGCGGTCATCACCGGTCGCGGCGCCTTCAACAAGATCAAATATTATCTGGCTGGCGCGGATGTTTGTATCAAGCTCAATACCCTTTCCGACGATGGCGCCGAGTTGCTGGGCGAGTTCTTCAACAGTGAAGAATGGCAACGGGATATCAATCTGACACTTGATCCGACGCGTATCTGCCTGACGGACGCCAGCAAGAAACTCGATATCTCGTTTGCGGAAATGAAGATCCTCGAAGCCTTCGCGCAAACCAGCAATCACATCCTGAGCCATGATGAAATCGCCAGCATCATGGGCCTCAACAGCAATTTCTACGACCCTCGAGCGCTGGAAAAATCAATCAGTCGCTTGCGTGGAAAAATCAAGGACATGTATGGTACAAACGCGATTCAGAGCATTCGCGGCTATGGCTATCGCCTGCTGCGGGGTCTGATATCGACTGCCTGAGTCTCGGGCAGCCTTCCCTTTTGCATACGTACGAAGGATCGTCTGATGCAACCATATAGCTCCCGTTCTGCTTCACGCCTGTTTCAAATCAAGCAATTGAATGAGCGCGACAACACGCCCCATAACAATAAAACTCCATAACATAGCAGCAGATCGAGTGGAATTTATCGAGGGCCAATCTTGGGCCCAGACCCTGCCTATCGATTACTTCCGAGGAAGTCATTGCTCGCCTGCCGATTTTTCTTTTAGCCAATTTTGGTGTGTATTTAGGAGAGAGACATGGAAACTAGTACAACCCTCCCAAGGAAATATTTTGTTGTCGTGACTCACAGTACAACGTCGCAACGTGAACTGGAGAGCATCCTGTCCAGGGAACGCTTCAACTCGTTTGAAGGGGTTGATTCGCCCTCTTCCGCTCCAATGGTGATGGAGTTCACATATCCAAACATCAGTCGAAAAAATGTTGCGCGCAGTATTGAACACGATACTCAGCGGATATTGGCCACACTTGAGTCCGAATGGCTGGCAGCGCAATCGGCCAATCCCTTCCAGAATGCCCCGGCGATAACTGCGGAAACCCGCAATATGCCGCCTGCCATTGAAGGTGACATGCCTGGCAATGAAACCTGGCATCTTGACCATGATCAGGGGGCACTGGTCAAAGAAGGTGTCGAAATCAGCCTGACCGGCCTTGAAACTGCACTGGTCCGCAAAATGCTCAGCCATGAAGAGCGCGTTGTCAGTCGTGACGAGCTGATTCTCAGCATCGGTCGAGAACCGGAACAATATCGCGGCCTGGAAATGTGCCTGAGTCGCCTGCAAGACAAATTCAAAAGCGCCAGTAATGGTGAGCGACTGTTTCGTGCCGTCAGAAACCGCGGTTATTGCCTGATTCAGGAAATCGTCGCGTAACCCCGCAAGACTTCCACGAACAGAACAAACAGACAAAAGTGCGATTACAAAAACAACAAGAGCACTCTGTTTGGCTTCATCTTCCTCCCTGAATTAACAATTCCCTGCCTCCACCCTTCCAACAGTAACAAATACAACATACTTTATTCACCCCTCGCTCTACGACCTTTTCTAACACCCTTCTATTTAATTATTAAAAAGTTGGCACTGTGCCATCTTGTTAGAACTCGTCAGACACCATTCCAGCCAATAACTTAGTCTATTGACTGACGACAGTTCGGCATATCGATGTTGTTACCTCAGGACACTCGTTAGAACAAAAACAATAAGTCTGCATAACAACTCGGTTTTCAACTGTTGAAACCTGAATGGACGTCTTTTGGGGATACCGTATGGATCTTTCTTTAAGTATCAATCGAAGCACAGGCCTCAAGGGACTGACCTTTTGGGGCCAATGGGCGCTGGCACAAGGCTTTGTGGTGACGCTGTTGTTCATACTCGCCGAGCAGCACACCGGGACGGTCGCGTTTTACTACCGGATGTGTGCAACCCTGGCGGTACTGGCGTCAGTGCCGGCTTATACGTTTAGCGGTGTTTATCGCAAACGTGACAACTACCTGACCGGTCTCGGTCGACTGTTCATGGGTTGGTCGATGACCATGGCGGCGCTGGCGTGCATCGCCTTTGTCTGCCAGGCCGATGAGCTGTTTTCGCGGCAGGTGATTCTGAGCTGGGCGGTGTATGGCTTCCTCGGTCAGGCGTTTCTCTACGCTCCGCTGCATGCGTTTTCCAAGTACTACCAGCGTTCGCGTAAAAGCGAACACAAGACGCTGATCGTCGGCACTGGCGAGCTGGCGTTGGGTCTGGCGAAGAAGCTCAGCCAACTGGAAAACCTGCCATTGGTAGGTTTGGTCAGCAATGGTGATGTGTCTGCGCTGGGTTCGGATGCACCGCGCGTGGTCGGCGATCAGGAGCAGTTGCTGGAGCTGATTGAGGCGCATGACATCCGTCGCTTGTACATCACCCTGCCGTTGTGCGAAGCCGCGAAAATCGAGGCGATTTATGGTGACTTGCTAGGGGCCAACGTTGATGTGGTGTGGGTGCCGGACTTGAACAGTCTGACGCTGCTCAATCACTCCGTGAAGGTTGTGGACGGTCTGCCGGCGATCTATTTAAACGAAAGCCCGCTGACCAGCCGCCCTACTGCGGCTTTGAGCAAGAGTCTGGTCGAGAAAACCGTGGCGTTTCTGGCGATCATCGCGCTGAGCCCGATCCTGCTGATCATTGCGCTGGCAGTGAAGATCAACTCGCCCGGCCCAGTGTTTTTCAAGCAGGATCGTCATGGCTGGAACGGCAAGGTGATCAAGGTCTGGAAGTTCCGCTCGATGCGTGTTCACGATGACCGTGACGTGAAGCAGGCCAGCCGTAATGACTCGCGCATTACCGCAGTCGGTCGCTTTATTCGCCGCACTTCGCTGGATGAGCTGCCGCAACTGTTCAACGTGTTGCAGGGGCATATGGCCCTGGTCGGCCCTCGCCCGCATGCTGTCGCGCACAACAACTACTACTCGGGGAAAATCCTCGCGTACATGGCGCGTCACCGGATTAAACCGGGGATCACCGGGCTGGCCCAGATCAGCGGCTGCCGCGGTGAGACGGACACCATCGACAAGATGCAGAAGCGCGTGGAGATTGACCTGCAGTACATCAACAGTTGGTCGTTGTGGCTGGATCTGAAGATCCTGGTGAAGACGCCGTTTACGTTGCTGTCGAAGGATATTTACTGAGGTTCGAAGCTGCATACCGCAAGGGGACGAAAGTCCCCTTTTTTGTGTCTGGGATTTGGCGCTGGCATTGACTGATCGGCAGACGCAAAACTGTGGGAGCGAGCTTGCTCGCGAAAGCGGTGGGTCAGGCAACTAGGATGCTGACTGTGCTGACGCCTTCGCGAGCAAGCTCGCTCCCACAGGGATTCGGGATTGCTCCAGGATTTTGGATGCGACAAATAACCAATGTGGGAGCGAGCTTGCTCGCGAAAGCGGTGGGTCAGGCAACTAGGATGCTGACTGTGCTGACGCCTTCGCGAGCAAGCTCGCTCCCACAGGGATTCGGGATTGCTCCAGGATTTTGGATGCGACAAATAACCGATGTGGGAGCGAGCCTGCTCGCGAAAGCGGTGGGTCAGGCAACAATAATGCTGACTGTGCCGACGCTATCGCGAGCAGGCTCGCTCCCACTGGTTTGCGGGGTGTTCGGGAGATCCGCGCTTACTCCGTGATCTTCTCGAAATTACGATAGAACATATCCCCTTCCCGGCTATCGGTCATCGAGTGCAGTTGGTAGCTGCGGCTCAGTCGCGCACCACCGTCACGGGTCAGCGGGGCCCAGACCAGGTTGGCGCGGCGCATGGTCGACATGCTCATCATTTCGTCGAACGGTATCGACAGGTAGATGCCTTTGTCGAAACTACCTTCGCCGTATTCAGCACTGCCCGCCGTGGTGATCGTCGCCCATGCACCAAAGCGCACACCATTGAAGAACTCGCGCGAGATGTCCACGGTGCCACCCCAATCCCCAGCCAGATAACGCCCGACGCTCACCGCCGCCAACGTATCGAACGGTAAATCGGTATACGCCGTGACATGCCCGGTCACCACCGAGTAATCGCGCAGGGCAAAACCCTGATCGAAATCACGCTGACGCACCCAGTTCAGATCCGCGCCCACCGACCAGCGCTCACCGGTCGGGCGGAACAGCACCTCACCGCCGACACCGGCAAACATCGACTCCAGATAACCGCCATACACCATGCCATACCAGTCTTTGTCCAACTGCTCGGCATGGCTGACCTGGAACAACGGCATGGTCGTGTTAGACGTGGTCAGGTACTGACGCAAATCCGTGCGCACACGCGGCAGACCGCTCGGCGCGTCGTAGGTGAATTTGTCGAAGTTGTTGGCCAGGTTGGCACTGAGCAAACCGCTCCACCAGGTGTTGCGGTTAAAGCGGTATTCGGCGTCGGCATCAGCGCTCAATTGATAGAGCAAGCCATCCGGGCCGCCGACGTTCTGCTTGAAGCCCAGCCCGACGCCATAGCTGAAATGCTGCGGTGCTTCGGTGTAGAGGGTTTTCTCGTTGTGCGGCATCGCCGGGTTGATCTCGGTGGTGCGGTGCAGCGACTCAAGTGGCTCTTCGTTGTTGATCACTTCGCGGAAGGTCTGGCGCGGCACACTGGTTTCTTCCAGCGGCAAGTCGTAGCGCTTGTTGACCACGGTGAACCAGTCGATGTCGTCGTTAACGCTGTTGTCGAGAATCCGGCTCGCCCGCCCGACAGCCTTGGACGAATGGAAGTAGCGCTGCTGCTCGCCATACACAATCAGCTCGGAATCACGCTGGGTGATGCGCTCGACCTTGTAGCCGGCATTCTGCTGCAAACGCTGCGAGACGTTAGCCCAGTTGACCTGATCCATCGCTGTGGTCGGCATCTTCGCCGGCAGCGGTTCCGGGGTCGGGTCGTAAGTCTTCGCCGGTGCCTTGCGGCTGACAAAATTGGTGTGAAAGGTCACGCCAAACATCGCCGTATTACCGCGTTCCCACGCCGCGCTGACATCGACCGAGTCGGTGACTTTGAACACCGCGCCGAGGTTGATCGGCGAGTCCTGTTTGATCTCATTGTCCTTCGGCTCGTTTTTGTAATCGTTGCCTTCGTATTCGAGTTTCAGGCTGAGGCGATCCCACGGCGTCTGATAGCTCACACCACCGAAGAACGACGGCCGGCCACGAAAGTAAGAACCCGAGTTGACGTCACCGGTGCCTTCAAGAGCCGGCCGGGTATCAAAGCGATCGCTGACGTAGCCCAGCGGGTTGTCGAGATCGCCGCGATTACCGAGGTAACCCCAGGCAATCCCGGCGCTGAAATCGAAGTTGTCGTAGCGCTTGTTGGCGACGAAAAACTCACTGGAGAACAAACCCGTACCGCCGACGTCTCGGAAGCCCAGCGCCACATCGGGCAGCCAGTGGCTCTCCTGCCACAGCCGGACTTTGACGTCGACCGCCTTATCCTTATAGCTTTGACTGCCGCTGAGGGCCTCCGAGCCGTACGGCCGGTTGGTGATCGCGGTGTAGCGAAACGAGCCTTCGAGCCAGTCCAGCGGCTGCAACGACACGCTGTAGCGGCTGTACGGATCGGTGCGGTTGGCGTTGACGCTCAACTCGCCGGCCGGGGCCATGCGCGCGGTCGGCGTCTGCAACAGACCGGTGCCACCGAAGTCATTCTGGGTAATGCGCGGCTCGGCATGCGCCAGACCGCAGGGCAATAACAATACAGCTGCGAAACGTAACTTCAACGAACCACCTCGGCCAGCTGCGTGGCAATGAATTCGGCCAACTGCTGATTCAGTTCAGGAAGAGGCGGATCAAGATCATCATTTTTCAACGGCACCAGAATCTTGCTGCCGGCCACCGGAAACTGCCCGGACTCGCGATTCCAGTGCGCGATGCCGACGCGTCGCGACACGCCGTTGGGCTGGATCAGCCACAGGTAATCGGCTTCGGCATCGCTCAGGATCGAACAGCCTTGCAAGTACTCACGCGCCTCCTGCAACGGCTGATACGGCAAGTGGCACGGCTCGGCGACCGCGCCCAACACTTGCACTTCATCGACGCGCTTCGGATAAACCAGACGATCACCGTCGTCGAGGCGAATGTTGCGCGCGAAGCCGACTTCCAGCGCCACCGGGTCGAGATCGGCGATCTGCCGTCCGGTCACCGGCATCCGCCGCACTTCTTCGGCAATGCGCTGCGCCAGCGCTGCACGACTCGGCAGGTCGAACAGCATCGACATGCGTTGCAGCACATCCAGATCAAACAGCACACCGACCTTGAGCCGTGTCTGCTCCTCAATCAGCGACTGCCGCAGCAAGCCGCCCGCCAGCCAGTAGCCTTCGGCATTCGGCACGGCTTCGCCGATCACGTCGAGCAAACGCCCGTTGGGTGGCAGCGGGATCGCCCCGGGATTGGCGATATCGCCCGACACCGTGACGGCCGCCTGACTCACACTCGCGATCAGCATCAAACTCGCCGACAACATTTTCAGGCGCATCACGGCAGGTGCCTGCGATCAGGGGTCAGTTGCACAACCTTGACGCGCAGTTGCGTCGTCAGTTGCTGCTCGCTCTGCAAAATGAAACCGTCACGCGGGTCAACCCAGTAACGATTGGTCGCGCTCAGGCCAATGGCCGGGGCGTCAATGTGTTCATCGACACGCAGCACGGTGTATTTCTTGTCGAGAATCTGCAGGGTCTGTTCCGAGCGGCGGGAGAAGCGGCTGTTGACGATCACCCCGACTTCCTGGCCCTTATAGAGGTCGATCCAGCGCCGCGTGGTGAAACCGTCCGCGACGTGATGCAGGCCTTGCTTGAACGGCGCGTCATCGGCCAACCGCGTGCCATCCAGATCGCCTTCCAGGCCCAAACCAATGGTGCGCACAGCGAGGCCATTGCGCAGCAGCAGCACTTGCTTGCCGGATGCGACCCAGAACTGCAGGTCTTCGCGCTCACGCACCAGCGCCAGCACCCCGGAGCCGGAGGGCGTGGTCAGTTTCAGTTGCGGGTAGTTGACCCCGGCCACTTCGGCCGCCGACACGTCGACTTCATCGGGGCCGACCACTGCGGCTTTGAGGTTGTTCAACGAAGCGCTCATCAGCGGGTTACAGCCACACAGCAACGAGGCCGCCATCAGGCACAGGCCAACTTTCAGAATGTTCAAAGTCGGCGACCTTATTTGCTGTTGTTACTGTATTCGCTCCAGTTCTTCGCAGCGGAAGCGCCAGTGCCGACAATCGATGCCGACGGCACCAACTGGCTGATCAGACGGTTCCAGCGAGTCACGTTGGCAGGCCCGACATACACCACGTCCTGCGGGCGGACTTCGAAGTGCGAAGCGAGCGCCATGGCGGTCGGCGATTCGGCTTCCAGCTGGTAGATCTTGGCCGGCTCGACATCGAGGTTTTCCACACCACGAATGACGTAGACCGCGTTGCCATTGGAGGTGGTCTGGGCCAGGCCACCGACCGAACCGAGCACGTCGGTGAGGTTCATCGTCGCGGTCTTGAAACTCAGCGCGCGCGGCTGATTGACCTCGCCCATTACGTAGATGCGCTTGTTGTCGTTGTACGGCAGATACAGCTGATCGCCGCCCTTGAGGTAGACATTCTGCAACTCGGAATCCTGCTGATTGAGCGAGTCGAGATTGAGCGGATAAGTGCGACCCTTACGCGTCAGCAGCAGCCCGGACAAATCGGCGTTGTTGGTGTCGATGCCGGCCGAACCGAGGGCTTCGACCACGCTTAGCGGATTGGTGGAAATCGCTTGCGGGCCGGCCTTGGTGACCGCGCCGGTGACCACGACTTTCTGGCTGGCGAAACGCAACACCGCGACATCGACTTGCGGCTCGGCGATGAACGCCGACAGCCGCTGTTCGATGTCCGAGCGCAGTTGCTGGATGGTCCGGCCGGTGGCCTGGACTTCCTTGATGAACGGGTAATACAGCGTGCCGTCGGAGCGTACCAGTCGGCCGTTGGCATCGATCTGTTGTTGCGCGCCGGACGGGGCCGTCAGCTCAGGGTGATCCCACACGGTGATGTACAAGACATCATTGTTGCCGATGCGGTATTCGGCCGGGGTCGCCAACAGCTCCGGCGGCAACGACTCACGCTTTTGCGTGGCGCGGTTCATGGCGATCAGCTTGGGCGTGATCGGGATCAGCTCGACCCGGCTGCTTTCGCTGGCACCCTGGCGGGTGATGTCACTGGTGCTGAGGTATTGACCGGGGGAAAACATGCAACCTTGCAAAGCGAGACTTGCCAACATTAAAAGATAAACACTACGAGTCATAATGGCACTACGCTATTCAAGGGCGAATCCAAAAACAAAGTCACCCGACTTGCGTCGGGCGACCTTGTACTGCACTAACAGAACTTCCTGTTAGTTATGCGTGCCGGTTGTACCGGTGGTACCCGTCGTACCGGTGGTACCGCCGTTGGCACTGCCACCGCTGTTAGACGCCGCTACAGCACTGGCAACCATTGCAGTACTGGCTGCGGGCGCTTGAGAAGCCGCCACGTTGCCACCTACATTGGTTACCGCTGTCAGCGGTGCTTCAGCGGCGGCAGCCCAGTTGCTCAACATCGTCAACAGGGCAACTGCCATCACTTTTTTCATATCAACTCCTTTCTAACATTCGACCTGTTAAAAAACCGGTCTGAGTTAGCGGTGGTGAGTTCAAGTCCGCAAAAAGCGCGAACATGATCCGTCGTTCTTTCACAGTCTTACCCAACTGATAAAAGTCGAACGGCAGGTTTATATCTACGGACTTGCAAAAGGCATTGCCAGTGTAATTTCCCGACGTTATCTAACAAGCTGACTGAAAATAACATTGGACTAAATGGCCATCATCGCGAGTAGCCTTGGGGATGGTTCGATTGCCAGCGCCAAGTGTCAGTCACCATGTCCTGCAAGTTGCGCGTGGCTTTCCAGCCAAGTTCCTTCGCAGCCTTGGAGGCGTCGGCCCAGCTCTCGGCAATATCCCCGGAGCGTCGCGGCATCATCCGGTACGGCACTGGTTGCCCGCAGGCCTGTTCGAAGGCGTGGAGCACCTGCAGAACGCTGTAGCCATCGCCAGTGCCAAGGTTCCAGGTATGAATGCCAGTGCGTTCGGAGATCGATTGCAACGCCTTCAAGTGCCCGTCCGCCAGATCGACGACGTGGATGTAATCGCGCACACCGGTGCCATCGACGGTTGGGTAATCGTTGCCGAAGATCGACAATTCCTGAAGGCTTCCGACCGCGACCTGGCTGATGTAAGGCACCAGATTATTGGGGATGCCGTTGGGGTCTTCGCCCATGTGGCCGCTGTCGTGCGCGCCGATCGGGTTGAAGTAGCGCAGCAAGGCGATGCTCCAGCGCGGCTCGGCCAGGCTCAGGTCACGCAGAACATTCTCGACGATCAGCTTGGACTGGCCGTAGGGATTGGTCGGATTGCCGGTGGGGAAATCCTCGCGGATCGGCATCTGCTCAGGCTCGCCGTACACCGTGGCCGAGGAGCTGAACACCAGCCGGAACACCCCCGCCGCCGCCATCGCCTGGCACAGATTGATGCTGCCGCTGACGTTGGTTTCGTAGTACTCGAGCGGCTTGCGCACGCTTTCGCCGACCGCTTTCAGGCCAGCAAAATGCAGTACCGCTTCGATGTTGTGCTCGCGGAAGATCCGGTCAAGCAGTGCCCGGTCACAGACATCGCCGCGAATCATCCAGGCACTCTTGCCGCATATGCCCTCAACGGCGTGCAACGCGGCTTCACTGCTGTTGCAAAGATTATCCAGTACGACAACTTCATAACCTGCTTCGAGCAGCGCAAGTGTGGTGTGCGAGCCGATATAACCGGCACCACCCGTTACCAGAATCTTCATAGTTCGATCCGTCTTTGGATGAGTGACAAGTAGCGTGTCAAGCCTGTTTTATTGAAGATGTGTCACAATCCACACAAACAGGCGACAACAACCGAAAACAAAACTAGTTCAATGACTGGCAATAAATATTTTTGCAGGTCACACTGTATTGCCCCGCTACTTATTAGCACTCCCTGTGCACTCATCACTATCAACAGATACCGACTAAAAATAACCAATAACGCACTTACCGACATCTCATAACATTGTCGTGTTTTACCGTCACTCGCATTTGCCATTAATAACCTGACTCAGGTATTAAAGTAAGCCTTCAATCCAACATTGAACTTGTACGCCCGTTATTAGTGCGCGCATCTGTCGCCTGTGTTCCATGACTGTCCAGGATACTTTTATGATTCGTAAATGTTTGTTCCCCGCTGCCGGCTATGGCACGCGTTTCTTGCCGGCCACCAAAGCCATGCCGAAAGAGATGCTGCCGATCGTCAACAAGCCGTTGATCGAATACGCCGTTGAAGAAGCACGGGACGCCAGTCTGCAACACATGGCCATCGTCACCGGCCGCGGCAAGCGTGCGCTGGAAGACCATTTCGACATCAGCTACGAACTCGAACACCAGATCCGTGGCACCGAGAAAGAGAAATTCCTCGCCGGCACCCGCGAGCTGATCGATACCTGCACCTTCTCCTACACCCGTCAGGTGGAAATGAAAGGCCTGGGCCACGCGATTCTCAGCGGTCGTCCGCTGATCGGCGACGAACCGTTTGCCGTGGTGCTGGCCGATGACCTGTGCCTGAACCTCGAAGGCGATGGCGTACTCAGCCAGATGATCCAGCTGTACAAGAAATTCCGCTGCTCGATCGTCGCGATTCAGGAAGTCCCTGCCGACCAGACTCACAAGTACGGTGTGATCGCTGGTGAGCTGATTTCCGACGGCATCTACCGGGTCAACAACATGGTGGAAAAACCAGCGCCGCAAGACGCGCCGTCGAACCTGGCGATCATCGGTCGCTACATCCTCACGCCGGATATTTTCGACCTGATCGCCGACACCCAGCCAGGCAAGGGCGGCGAGATCCAGATCACCGACGCGCTGATGAAACAGGCACAGAACGGTTGCGTGCTGGCCTACAAATTCAAAGGCCTGCGCTTTGATTGCGGTGATGCCGAAGGTTACTTGCAGGCGACCAACTTCTGCTACGAAAACGTCTATCTCAAGGGCCGCTGAGACGGCTCCCCCCACCCGACGAGGCCACCATGAACATTGCACAACATTCCGTAGAGATTGAACGCGAGGTGGGTAACCTCGGGGTGATGAGTTGGTTGTCCCGCCATCAGCCGTTGCCCAGCGCCAATGAATCCTGGCTGGGAACGATTCTGCTGGTGGAGCGGATCGGCGTGTTTCCGGCGTCCGGTGATATCCGCCGGCCGCTGCGCGATCCCTATCCCCTGCTCGCTCACCTGAAAAAGCTGTATGGCGCGCAGGCGCTGGAAATGGATGACCGTGACGGGCTGAAAGTGATCTTCAGCGACTGGCGCTTTCGCGTGCGGATTTGCTGCAACGATCCGGCGATCATCATCAATGTTGAGACTCGGTGCGATACGCGGCTGATGCCGCAGAAGCTTGCGGAATTGCTTGAGCAGGTCGACAGTTTCACACCGGACGCCTGATCGTTCCCACGCTCCGCGTGGGAATGCCGCCCGGGACGCTCCGCGTCCCTTCGCTGAGTGACGCAGAGCGTCACAGGATGCATTCCCACGCGGAGCGTGGGAACGATCACCGCTCTGGGGTTTGCGTGTTATTTAGGGGCGGCATCGCACCGGTCCTTGGCGCCCATGATCCAGCCGTAGAAGTAATCGGCAATCACCTTCCCGCCCGTGGCCGGCACCGGATGAATCTTGTCCGGGCCGATCATCGCCGCCGCGTAGCGTTTAACGTCCGGCCCGAACGCACACTGAAGATTGGCGTACCCCAGATGCTGCTCCCGCGCCCACGGTTCAAGCACCTGTGCGTACGCCGACATCGGATACGCACTGGAGCGCGTGGTGTCCTGACGCATGATCAGGTTGATGCTCGCCTGCGGTTGAATCTCACGCAGCATGCCCACCAGCCCCTGAACGTTCTGCAGGTACTGCGCAGGCTTCACGCCGAAACCCTGATCATTGCCGCCGAGCATGATCAGGTAAACGTCAGCGGGGATTTTCGACACAGCGGCTTTCCACTGCACCTGCCATTGCGGATCCTGGTGATAGAAGTCGGCAGAAGCCGCACCGGATGCCGCCAGTTTCGATACGCGCACGCCATTGTGATCGTTGCTCATCCACACGCCGAACAGCGTCGGTGAGCCCTTTAACACTTCCAGTTTGAATGACCAGTCTTTCGCTGCCGAGAGGCCCGTCAATGGCACTTCCTGAACCCCTGCGCCTGTCAGCGTCATGGGCTGCCAGTCTTCTGAAGGTGACCAGCGATAGCGGATCTCGCTGGATTCGCCATTGCCGAGGTAAAGCAGTTTCGCCTGAGTGACAGCGCTATCGATGCGCGGCGTAGGGCTGGCATCCACTTGCAGCCAGGCACCTGGGCGCCCCGTCACTGTGCGGCTGTCCGGACTCGCCTGCCCCAGGTCTGAAACCTTCCAGTCGCCACCAAAGTACTTGTCACTGCTGCGGGTGTATTTGAAATGCGTGCCGCCCAACGCCGCGCCATGGTTGAAACCGACGTAACCGGGCCCGGCAAACCCCACCTCCCCGGCCACGCGTTGCACCAGTTTGTTCAGGTAGAAATCCTGCCCGGCGCTGTAGCTGTCGCCGATCACCGAAACCGACAAGACCTTGCCGGCCTTGCCTTCACGCCACTGCGAGAAACGCTCGCGCGCATCGCCCACCTGAACCACCGACGCCGCGACGGGTTGAGCGTCATCTACTGCCAACATGCAAAATTTCCTTCAGTCTGGAATGGCCCCTTCGCGAGCAAGCTCGCTCCCACAGTGGATCTCTACAAGTCACACCATCCCTGTGGGAGCGAGCTTGCTCGCGAAGCTCTTAGCTGCTTTGTGGTTGCACCACCGGGGTGCCAGGCACCAAGGGTTTCTTCTTCGCCGCACGCTCCCCAAGGAACAGCACAGAAGTGAAATTGAACCGACTGAAAACCATCGACAACACCACCGGCCCGAGCAAGCCACAACTCAAGCCGCCGAGCACCAGCAAGCTCTCATCCTTCACCCCCAACCGCCCCAGCACAAACCGCGACGTCGCCGCGAACAGCACATGAAACAGGAAAATCGCATAGGAATAGCCACCGAGCCAGGTCAGCGCCTTCGAGCGCACATCACTCGACAGCAGCGCGATGCAGGACACGCAACCCACGGTCAGACCGATCAAACTGCGACGATCAACAATCAACTCACGATCAATCGCCGCCACATACAACAGCGTCAACGAAATCAGCACAAACACCAACGGCCCGATCACTTTGAAGCGTTGCTTCAGCGCGTCGACGTTCTCCTGGCCAATCATCCCCGCCACGAAAAACGGCAACAGGTAAATCGCGCCATTGATCCCGAACGCATCGAACGTGAACGACGGCAGCAGAAACAACACAGCCGCGAACGCAAACAACCCATACAACCGCGTCGCCGAACGCAGCATCCCGCGCCACTCCAACAACCCGACGAACATGAAAATAATGAACACCGCCTGCAGGAACCAGAAGTGGTTGATCGGCACCCAGAACGACAACAACGCGTCGATCACGCCGACATCCTTGTTCACCCCCGGCCCCACCGCTTGCAACACCGAGAACGGCACGCCGACGCAAAACAGCGGCACGATCAAACGCCGTACCTTGCCGCTGAAAAACGCGGAAAAGTCATTGCCACGAATTTTGTAGATGGAATAGATGTACCCGGAGATGAACGTGAACAGCGGCATGCGCACGTACACCATCGAATCGGCGAGCACCCGGAACGGCGAGCCGATATCGATCTTCAACCCGCCACCCAGCGGGCCGATGACGTGATAGAGCACCAGCAGCAGGCACGCCAGGCCGCGCAGGGTTTCAATCTCCAGGGACTTTTTCTTGCTCGACATAAAGCACCTGCCTCAATTCAGAATTCGTGATTCAACCTGCACCGGTTTGTTCGCCCGCAGCATCAAGCCCAGGCCGACAAACAACACCGGCACCACCATCGAGAAGTGCCGGGCGAAGGAGCCAAAGTCCGGCTCGAACAAACCCTGCACCAGCAAAAACGCCAGCGGAATCGCGATCAGTTCCTTGGGTTTGGTCTGGATCGGCGCGCCTTTGTAATCGGTCGAGGTGATGACTTTGAACAGCAGCAACGCGGTCATGATCATCAGTGCGACGAAGATCACCTGACCCGGCCCGGACAGCAGAATCAGCTCCACCGGGAACGACAAGCGAAAGAAGATGATCATCGAGTCCAGCGCCTGCGAAACAAAATCGCTGCCGCTGAGCCACGAGACGATCAAGGATTTGGAGCCCTCCTCGCCCGCCGTGCGCAGTTCGTTGTTACTGGCGCGAATCGATGACACCGGAAAGCCCAGTGCGAGCTGGATCGACATCGCCACCGCCAGATAAAACAAGAACAGCATCAGAAAGAAGGTCGTGCGCGACACGTACTTTTTCATCACGCAGACACCGACCCACGACAGCGAAAACAGAATCCAGTACGGCCGGATGAGCACGCCGTAGATCACTGCCGAGAGGAAAAAGCCGCCGCGATATTTGCGCGTCAGCGAGCTGAGCAAAATGCTCAACACCGCCACCGACACGATGATTTCCTTGGTCAGGTTCTCCAGGAAGAACGAGCGCACGATCCCCCACAGGCACAGCGTGCCGAAGATCGCCAACGGCATGCGCCGAAACACCACCACCGGTATCGCCGTGAGGAAAAAATTGCAGAACATGCCGTAAGCCCAGGCATTGGTCAGGTTGATCCCGGTGGGCCGCAGCAGAAACGCCGAACACTCGTAGGACGAGCGATCCGGCGAGAACGGGTTCCAGAAGTTGCAGTTGTCGGCACGCGCGTAGGACGACCACAGGGTCATCGCATCCGGACCCGGATCACGGGGGATCAGCAGCGGCATGGCCACCGACAGAAACAGCCCGGTGAAGAGGATCAGGAACGACACATACGAATCGAGTCGCTTGCCACGAAACTCGATGCACGGCAGTTTCAGGCCCATGACAACGCAGCCTTTTTCCCAGCCGTCGCACGGGTCAGCACGGCAATCACCACAAGCTGCACGATGATCGCGAAGACGTTGCCCCACGCCGCGCCGTAAATCGAGTAATGCTTGATCAACACATAGCTGACCGGCACCGAAACCAACAGACAGATCGCCGCGCTGGCGAGCGATACGCGACTGTTTTTCGAGGCAATCAAACCGCCCCAGACAATGTCGCCAATCGCGCGCAAGGCGAAGGAAAAAATCAGCACGCCTAGGATCGCATTGTCTGGACGCGGCACGCTGGTGGCGACGTAATCAAGCACCACGTTGAAGAACAGATAAATCGCCACCGCCACCGCCGCCGATACAACGAGCGAGCGCATGACCCACTTGTTGATGAACAGTTGCTTGACCGTGAACGCCTGCTGATCGGCCTGAAAACGCTTGGCCAACAGAGGAATCCCGACCACCGCCACCACCGCGTACGACAACGCCTGCAAGGTGTTCGCCGCGGACCACGCATACACGTATTGACCCAGTTTGGCGTACGGTTCGAGGTCGGCGATCAGGAACCGCTCGGCGTACTGACTCAACGCGATCAACCCGGTGCCGAGGTAAAACGGTAATCCCGCTTTCCACACAGTGGCGGTGGCCAGTGTCCCGGCCTCTCGGCCGTGATGAACGTTCACCACGATCAAGTAACCGGCGATAATCACCAGCACGTTGGCGGCGACCCACAGCCACAACACACTGGCGATGCCCGACACCCAACCGAGCATCATCCCGCCCACAGCCAACACCGCCCACAGGCCGGTCTTGATGAAAAACAGCAATGCGCCCGCTGTGGCTTTCTGCGCGGAAAACACGAACGAGTTGATCTCGAACGACAGGTGTTCGGTAAGCAACACCAGCGTCACACAAAGGATCAGCGCGGCAGTCGCTTCAACGGTCTGGAACAGTGAATAAATCAGCACTGTCACCACCGACAGCAGCAGCCCCACCGCCAGATACAGCAGCAAAACCTTGTCGACCACCCGGCGCGAACTGCCGCCGACGCTGATCAAGCGATTGATCTCGGAACTGAATCCCACACTGTAAAACTTCGAGGCGATCAACGAAGCCGCGACCACCACGCCGTAAAAACCCAACGCCTCATACCCGAGGTAGTGGGTGATCGCCAACACCAGCAAAAACTTCGCGCCTAACGCTCCGCCGCGAAGCAGCAGCCGAAATATCATCGAACGACACCCTTGATGATTTCGTCCATGGCCACGGTTTTCGCTTCGATTTCACGGCAGGTGTCGGTCAGGCGTTTGCCGAAATTCGACAACGCATTCGGCGCGTAAACCGTGTCGATGATGGTGTCGACATTGATGTCTCCACCGTTGATTACCCAGTCCTCGACGCCCATGTCCTGATAGGCGCCAAAGCCTTTGCGCTCGTAGCTGATGTGGTACGCCGGCACGCCGGAGAGCAGCGATTCGATGGCGCCGTGCAAGCGCACGGAAATCACCAGATCCGGTTGATATTTGGCAATCGTCGCCTTCAACGACAACAGGTCTTCGCTGATGCCCAGCTCGCGATAGAACGCCCCGTCATCGTTGCCACGCACCGCGCTCTGTACGGCGCAAACCACTTTGCTTTTGTTCTTCAAACGCTGCAGCAGCACTTTCAGATTGGCCACGTAAGCGATTTTCTTCTCTTTGCTCCACTCCGGCGGCTTGCGCAGTACCACGCAGACCGTGGCCGGCGACGATGCGCAGCGGGTGAATTTTGCTTGCTGAAGGATTTTGCTCGCCAGCGATTGCACCGCCAGATCCGGTGCGCGGTAGACGTTGGCGCAGGCATCAAAAATCGCCGAGGAGCGATTGTCGCGCACGAACACCGCATCGGCGCTGGCGTAATGCTCGACGATCTTGCTGCTCTCGCCATGGAACGGACCGATGCTTTGCGGCAGGTACACCGACGGCACTTTGCTGAGGATGGCGGTTTCCAGTTGTTTGGCGTGGCCGAGTTTCAGCTTGATGTGTTCGAAAGCGCTTTTCGAACGCATGTAACCGCCGCCGACGCCGACGATCAGATCGGTTTTCTTCAACAGATCCGCCAGCCCGGCGTAGGACTGATTGAGGAACACTGCTTGCTTGACCCGGCCCAAGCCCTTGGCCGCCATCACCGGCGCGTCGAAACGCGGGTGCGGCAAGTAGCTGAAAGAATCCGGATCGGAAGCCACCACGCTGATCGCGGTGTCTTCACCAAAGTTGCGCTGCACCAGCGCGATGGCCAGATCGACGAGCAAGCCGTCACCGGAGTTGGACGCACTGTAGCCATGCAAAATCGTTACGTTCATATGCTTGAGTTCTACTTAAAAAGTGGGAGCGCGATACAGGTCGTAGGTCTGGCGAATCATCAACGCGGCGCTGAAACGCTCGCGGACGATGCTCCGACCTTCGTTACCGAGGTCGAGCAGGCGCGGCTTCTGGATGATCGTCAGCACATCCGCCAGCGCCTGGTGATCACCGGACGGGAAGACGTAACCGGAGACTTCATTGGTGACCAGTTCAGGCAGCGACGTGCAATTGCTGGCGATCACCGGCAAACCCATGGCCATGCCTTCCAGCGGCACCATGGCGAAACCTTCCCAGCGACTCGGCACAATCAGCGCATCGGCTTTCTGGTACAGCGCCTGCACTTCGCTCGGCGTGACCCACGGCAGGTACTCGACGCCGTCCATCGGTGGGCACTCGACCGCATCCTCGTTGACGGCACTGCCAACCACCGTCAGCTTCATATCGCTGCGCTGGACTTTGGCGTAGGCCTTGAGCAACACGTCGAAGCCTTTCTGATAGTCGAGGCGACCGACGAACAGCAGATGAATCGGCGCCGGGCTGTCTGCCTTGGGCGCGTCATCCCGGTGATGAATGCCGTTGTAGATCAGCTTCATGCGCTTGCGCTCAATGCCGAAGCGTGCGGCTTGGTCGAGCTCGTACTGGCTGACGCAAATGATCACGTCGGTGACTTTCTGCAGCACCCGCTCGATCCACGCATAGACTTTCTGCTTGGTCGGCGAGCTTTCCATCAGGAACGAAAACGCGTGTGGGCAGTAGACGATTTTCGGCTTGCGCCACGGTCGCAGCAGCACACACACGCAACGACCGATGACCCCGGAAAAGGTGCTGTGCAAATGCACCACATCAGGTTTTTCCTTGAGCATCACCTGGGTCAGACGCCAGGCGAAACGCAGTAGCGACGGCACATTGCGCCCGGTGCGAGGAAAGGTGCGGATCTGCTGCGCGCCGATGCCGTGCAATTCCCTGGCCTGATCCTCCGGCACCAGATACACCAGCTCGTAGTTCGCCGCATCGCCTTCAGGCGAAGCCGAAATCGTACGGATCACCGTCGCGACGCCACCTTTGATCGTCTCTGCCACGTGCAGTATTTTTTTCACAAATCACCCACTTCAAACAGGAAAAAACAGTCGCTGACAGTCAGGATTTGTCGGACGCGTATTCGTAGTTGTAATAGCCGTAGCCGCCGTTGCCGTAGTAGCTGGCCGCACGCTTCTCGACGCCGTTGAACACCGCGCCTTTCAACTCGATGCCGTTCTGCGCGAAGCGGCGAATGGTCAGTTCGATCTCTTTGGCCGGGTTCACCCCGAAGCGCGTAACGATCAGGCTGATCCCGGCTTCACGGCCAACGATGGCCGCATCGGTCACTGCCAGCAGCGGTGGCGTATCGATGATCACCAGGTCGTAGCGTTCGCTCAGTTCCGCCAGCAATTCGCGGAAGTTGGCGTGCATCAACAGCTCGGAAGGATTCGGTGGCACCTGACCGCGACTGATGAAGTGCAGGTTGTCGACTTCGATTTTGTTGATCGCCTGATCGATGCTGCAGCGCTTGACCAGCAGATCGGACAGGCCGTTGGTGATCGGCGTGTTGAGGGTTTTGTGCAGGTGACCTTTGCGCATGTCGGCATCGATCAGCACCACGCGCTGGCCGCTCAGCGCCATGACGGCGGCGAGGTTGGAGGAGACAAAGGTCTTGCCGACCTGCGGGCTCGGCCCGGAAATCATGATGCGGTTGTTGGTCGAATCCAGTCCGGCGAAATGCAGGCAAGTGCGCAGGCTGCGGATCGATTCGATCGACAGATCCGTGGGATTACGCAAAGCCAGCAGGTACGCCGGTTTGTCGACGCCGTCGCGGGCGCGGCCTTTTTTGTTGTCTTCTTCATCCTGCAAGGCGCTGTACGGGATCGATGCGTACACCGGCAAACCGAGTTGTTCGATGGCTTCCGGGCCTTCAAGGCCACGGCTCAAGGATTTGCGCAGCAGCACCAACGCCACACCGACGAAGGCGCCGAGGAAGGTGGCGATGAGCACGATCAGGGCTTTTTTCGGTTTGACCGGACTGGTCAGGTCGACATCGGCGGTGTCGACCAAACGCACGTTACCCACCGCACCGGCGCGGACGATGTCCAACTCCTGGGCCTTGTTCAGCAACTGCGTGTAGATCTGCGAAGCGACTTCGACATCGCGGGTCAGGTTGAGCAGCTCTTGTTGCGTGGCAGGCAGATCGCCGACTTTGCCTTCCAGCGATTTCTGTTGCTGGGTCAGTTCGCCAATCTGGCTCATCAACGCACGATAGGCCGGGTGCTGTCTGGTGAACTTGCGGTCCATCTCCGCCTGCTGCATTTTCAGCTCGGAGATCCGCGTTTCCAGCGCCACCGACTGACCGAGCACCGATTGCGTTTCCAGGGAGATGTTCACGGTCTTGCCGTGGGTCTGGTAGACGTTCAGCGCATCGCTGGCCTTGGCCAGATCGCGTTTGACCTGCGGCAACTGGCTTTGCAGAAAGGCCAGGCTCTGCGCCGCTTCCGCCGAGGTGCGGCGCACGTTCTGGTCGACGTACAGGGCGGCGATCTTGTTGAGAATCTTCACCGCTTCAGCGGCGTCGCTGCTGGCCAGCGCCAGTTTGATAATCCCCGATTCCTTGCCCTGCTCGGAGATATCCAGCGCATCCTGATAACCCTGAATGGTCACGATCCGTGGGTTGCGCACCACTTCGAAACGCGTGCCGGGGTTGGCCTGCAGTTGGGTGATCTGCCCTTCTACGCCGTCCTGCGCGAAGGCTTCGCCGGCGACGCCGTCGACCAGCAGGTTGTCGTTGTCATCTAGCAACTGGAAGTGCTTCTGTTCACCAGCGATCAGGGTGAGTTTCTTGCCCAACAACTCTTTGGGCAGATTGAGCCGGGCAAACTCCAGGCGCTCACCACCCCAGGCGTAGCTGTTCAGGCCGAAACGCGGCGCAGCAACGCTGGTCTCGGTTTCGCCGCGATAACGCCGGGCGAGAAAACCGCCAATCATCGGAAAGGTGTTGGGGGTGACATCGATGTCCAGGCGCAGGTCGTCGACGGTTTTGCCGATCACCGCGCGGGATTTAATGATGCCGATTTCGGTCACCGACGGTGATTGCCCACCGAGCATGCTGTTGAGGTCGGAGAAACCGAGCATGTCGTTCTTTTTCGGTTCGACCTGCACCAGCGCATTCGCCAGGTACACCGGCGTGGCCAACACCGCGTAGGCCACACCGGTGACCATAAAGGCCCCGGTCAGTGCGCCGATCAACCATTTCTGGTCGATCAAACTGCCGAATATACCGAGCAGATCAATACTGTCTTGATCATTGTCGCGGGTGCCGATTACGGACGGTAACTGCATAAGTCTGTTCTTACCATTCATTGATCTGAAGAATATTCATCAACGCGCGAGGCGTTGTGCCCATGAGCTGACAGCATCTTCAATCAATGCATGGGCATGAATAAAAGCGGCCTTGCCTTGACGATACGGATCTTGTATTTCGCGCTCGCTCTGCCACTTGCCGAGCAGAAATACTTTGCCTCTGGCGTGAGAGGCAATCTTCAGCACTTGATTTACATGCTGTTTTTCCATGACCAGAATCAAATCCGATTCATTGACGATGTCGGCCGTGAGTTGCCGTGCCTGGAACATGTCGGCGCTGTGCCCGTGATCTTCGAGGACCTGCCGGGCCGACGCCTCGACACCTTCGCCGACCCGTGCAGCAAGGCCTGCGGACGTCACACTGATGGCCGAGGAGCCCAACGCATTGCGCAATAACAATTCTGCCGTCGGACTTCGGCATATATTGCCCACGCAAACAACAAGGATCTTTCTGAACAAGGTTTTACTTTCCTGTGTAATGTCAAACGGCCAACATCCCGAGAGCATTTGAATGAACCCTCAAGATCTTCCTGCACTCAGAAATAGATTCGCCCTGTTAGTACTGGAGCATTAAGTACCACAGCGTCTAAAAGTCCCCCAACCACAATTAGCGGACTAAAAATAACTGTGATTTTCGCCTGTTTGATTTCCGACAAAAAATAACATTCGCGCACTAAGTGCCATCACTCCACTCGAAAATCGAGAAAGAGATCATTTATTCGCAGTTGTCACTTCTCTTCAGGAGAGCAGACATGAAATCAACACATCTCAAAAAACTCGGCGCGTTGGCACTCGTGATGGCGGCGGCCACAACTCAGGTGCACGCCAGCGAACTGTTTCCCAACCTTCCAGCCAAGAACATTGGTGTTCAGGTGAAGATCCAGAACTTCTCCGCCGCTGACGCCGCGCAGATAAAGTCGGCCGGTTTCGGCTTTGTGCGTCTAGGTGTGTGGAGCGACAGCCTGAGCGCCAAGGCCTACCAGAAACAGGTCAGCGATGCCTTGGCGGCGGCAAAATCCGCCGGGCTGCCGGTGTTGTTGACCGTACGCGCGATCAAACCATTGAATAGCGCTGAACTGACAAGCGCTGGCGAGTCTTTCGCCAATGCCGTGACAACACTGGAAACGTCGTACGGCTCGCAACTGGTCGCCATCGAACTGTGGAATGAACCGGACCTGGAAACCTACTGGCCGACGCGCAATTTCGACACGACGTTCGTGCCATTCATGAGCGCTGTGTGCAAAACGCTGCAGGCGCAACCGCCATCGACGCCGGTGATCGGTTACGGCTTCGCCCGGCCGCCCAGCGCTGGTTCTGCTTCCACCGTGGCGCTGAACCGCATCGTCAGCGAATACCCGAAATGCCTGAGCGCGGTGTCCTATCACCCCTATGGCATGACAGCCACGCAGATCAGCAATGCGCAAAACTTCATCCAGCAGAACTTCCATCTGCCGGGGGTCATCAGTGAATGGGGCATTTCGGCGCTCGGTTCCAATGGCGGGCCTGAAGGTCAAGCGAGCAAGATCAACGCGTTTATCGGCGATGTTAAAAAACTGAAGATCCCGCTGACATCCATCTATGAATGGAAAAACAGTGATTCCGGCAGTAACGATCGCGAGAAGAACTTCGGCCTGCTGACGTCTGACGGTCAGCCGAAACCGGCGCGCATGTCGGTCGAGGCCTTGTTGAACGCCGAGTAACCCCCGCGCAACCGATCTGTACGCAGGTCGGTTGCTTTGAACCTGTTGGCTGTTTTGGCATCGTATTCATCGATACCGCGCCCCGCCTTTCAAACAATCGTTTTCAGGTTGTTGCCGCAGGGGCCATCGATACACGCACCTACCCTTGAGTGGCCGTCAGCGCTCGGGTAATGTCATCAGACCCATAGGACAGAGCACGCCCATGACTTCCAAGCTGGAACAACTCAAACAATTCACCACCGTTGTTGCCGACACCGGCGACTTCGAAGCGATCTCCCGGGTCAAACCGGTCGACGCCACCACCAACCCTTCCCTACTGCTCAAAGCGGCGGCCATTCCGGCCTACGCCGAGCTGCTGAATGCTTGCGTGAGCGATTGCAAGGGCGATGTCGGCCTGGCGAGCGACCGCTTCGGCGTTGCGGTGGGTCAGGAAATTCTCAAAGTCATCCCGGGCCGCATCTCCACCGAAGTGGATGCACGCCTGTCGTTCGACAAAGACGCCGTACTGAAACGCGCGCATCGCTTGATCGAGCTCTACGACAAGGCCGGCATTGGCCGTGATCGCGTACTGATCAAGATCGCTTCGACCTGGGAAGGCATCCGCGCTGCCGAAGTGCTGGAGAAGGAAGGCATCCAGACCAACCTGACCCTGCTGTTCTCCTTTGCTCAGGCCGCCGCTTGCGCTGACGCTGGCGTGTTCCTGATTTCGCCATTCGTGGGCCGCATCTACGATTGGTACAAGAAGGCCAACGGCAACGACTACACCGGCGCTGATGATCCGGGCGTACAGTCGGTGACGCGCATCTACAACTATTACAAGGCCAATGACTACAAGACCGTGGTCATGGGCGCGAGCTTCCGCAACCTCAATCAGATCGAGCAACTGGCCGGCTGCGACCGCCTGACCATCAGCCCGGACCTGATCGACAAGCTGGCGGCCGATACCGGCAAGCTGGAGCGCAAACTGGCCCCCGGCAACGCCGGTGAAGCCCGTCTGAGCCTCAACGAAGCGCAGTTCCGCTGGTTGTCCAACGAAGACGCGATGGCCACCGAGAAACTGGCTGAGGGCATTCGTCAGTTTGCTCGCGACCAGGAGAAGCTTGAGGCGCTGTTGCAGGCCAAGCTGTGATTTGAGTGGGTGAAATGCAAAAAAGGCGAACCCGTTAAGGTTCGCCCTTTTTTATTCAGTCAGCCATGGAAAATGTATCGTCTGATCTGACGCCTTCGCGAGCAAGCTCGCTCCCACAAGGGGATTAATGAACGACGCTGATCCAGTGTGGGAGCGAGCTTGCTCGCGAAGAGGCCGGCCCAGACAACATCACTGCATCAGATCAGTGTCTTTCGAGGGCATTCACCAGGTCATGGAACGCTTCACGATTGGAATCGTTCAGGCCCATGAGGATCTTGTGCGCTTCAAGCACCTTGATCCGCACCACTTCTTCCGACTGGTCCTGATCAGGCAAGTCGTCCAGACACTCCGGACATGGCACCGGGTGGTTGACGATATTGAACACCTGCTCGAACCCCATCGATTGCAACAGACGGGTGATGTCTTCGTGGGTGGTGACGACGGTCGGCAGCAGGCCGACCTTCTGCCGCGACAGGATCGACAGTTTGGCCAACAGGCCCAACGTCGTGCTGTCGATGCTGCGGGTTTCGGTCAAATCGATCACGATCGCGTTGAAATTCAGCGCGGTGAAGATTTTCTCAATAGTCGCATCCAACGCCGAACACAGGGTCAGGCGAACTTCACCGACGAACTTCAGGACGAAGGTGCCGTCCTGCTCGGCGAACTGGATTCTACCGGTACTCATTAAAGATTCCTGCTCAACACCAACAGGGCGATATCATCCGGCATCTCCCCTAGCGTGGCCAATCCAAAAACTTGCCGCAGACCATCCAGGCTGCCGCCCGCCGACTTCACCCGTTGAGGCAAAGCGGCTTCTTTTTCTTTGAGCGTAGGTTCTGGCAAAAGATCCAGAATGCCATCGGACATCAGCGTCAGGCTGAACGTCGGTGGCAGCTCAAGCACGTGATCTTCGTAGGTGGCTTCATTGAAAAGCCCCACCGGCAGACCACGCCCTTCGAGATATCGAACACTGTCAGGCGTGTACAACACAGGCAACGGCAGATGGCCGCCGATGCTATAGGTCAACAAACCGGTCTCCTCGTCGATGACTCCACCGACCATTGTGACGTGTTTACCCAGCTTACAACTGATCAGCCCCCGGTTGATATGACCAAGGACTTCCGAAGGCTTGAATTCCGGCAATGTGCCGTTGCGCTTGGATTCAAACAGCAAGCGCGTGGTCATGAACTTCAGCAGCACGGTAACGAACGCTGAAGAGGCGCCATGACCGGAGACGTCCGCCAGGTAAAAAGCGACCCGGCGATCATCGACACGGAAATAGTCGACAAAATCACCCGACAGGTACAACGACGGGATGATCTGGTGCGCAAACTTGAACTCGTCGATGCTCCACGGGCTTTCCGGCAGCATGTTCATCTGCACCTGGCGACCAGCGTTCTGGTCTTCCTGGAGCAGATTCAGGCTGGCCTCAAGCTCGCGGTTGGCCTTTTCCAGCTTCTCGCGGTAGCGCTGGTTTTCCACCAGCAGACGCGCACGATCCAGGGCCCGACGCACCGAGTGCTCGAGCACCGCCAGATCTTCGAGAGGCTTGATCAGGTAGTCCGCCGCGCCCAGGCGCAGGGCCTCGACCGCGTCGTTCATCACGCCGGCACCCGACACCACGATGACTGGCGTCTGCGGCGACCGCTCGGTGACCTGACGGATCAGTTCGAGACCGCCCATCTGCGGCATGCGCAGATCGCAGATGACCAGGTCGGGCGTGTCTTGCTCGAATACCTGAAGACCCTGTTGGCCGTTGCTGGCCTGCAGGACGCTGAAACCACTGTCTTCCAAATAGGCCGCGAGGCTCGCGCGCACTACTTCGTCATCATCGATTATCAGCAGCGTGGCACTGGTTTTTGGCATGTGGGCAAACGGCGCCAGAATTAGGTTGGCGTAGTTGGCGAGGCATTTGGCCCTGCGCAGACTACTGGATTCGCTTTCTAGCCTCTCTACTGCACCGCTTTCGAGCATTGGCTGCAAACACGGTTACACCAGAGGTGCCCTTCTAAGGCGCAGACGGTACTCCCATCCGCAGAGCGTTTCAAGCATGCGCCGATGGTCGCTTGACGACTTTACTTGTCAAATCACCGAGAGTTATAAGAACAGCTCAAACCGTAACCCAATGGAAGGACGAACCTATGAGTCAAACCAGTCGGGACTACAGCGAAAAGCGCGATTTCATCCGCATGCGGGTCGATGCCGATGTCGTGTTGATTCATGAAGGCGATCAGATTTCAGGGGTGTGCATCGACCTCTCCAGCAGCGGCATGCAGGTCGAAGCGCCGCGCCAGTTCGCGGTCGGCGACCGTTTGAGCGTACGCATCGACTCCGATCACGCCGCACTCAGCGGCCTTGAGGCAGAGACCGAAGTGGTCTGGGTCAGGGCACAGGACAACGGCGGTCAGAAGCTCGGCCTGACCATCCTGGAGATGAAATAGCTACACACAAAAAAGGCGACCCTTAGGTCGCCTTTCTGTTTACCGGTCGAAATTAAAAATCGTCTTCGACCTGGCCATCCTTCACTTTGAACTCGCGGTTCTGCAGGTAGGCATTGCGGATGAAGGTGTACTTGTCGCCGCTGATCAGCTTCTCGCTCGACAGCAGGCTGGCGCGGGTGTCGACGATGTTCAGACCGAAGATCGAGTTGCGCGTAGGCACGTGGTCGATGTAGCGGTACATACCAGTGTAGCTGTCGACATACTTGGAAGGCGCGTCACGCAGGGTGCTTGGGCCCATCAGCGGCAGCATCACGTACGGACCGCTGCCTACGCCCCAGTAACCGAGGGTCTGGCCGAAATCTTCGTCGCTGCGGTTCAGGCCCATTTTGGTGCCGACATCGAAGAAACCGAGCAGACCGAAAGTGGTGTTGAAGATCAGGCGGGCAGTGTCGACGCCAGCAGCAGCCGGTTTGGCTTGCAGGATGTTGTTGGCAAGGTTCGTGACATCACCAACGTTGCGGAACATGTTGTGGATGCCGTCTTCAAGAAACTGCGGCGTAATGAACTCATAGCCCTGGGCCAATGGCTTCAGCGCGTAAGTGTCAACGAAGTCGTTGAACTGGAAAATCGGGCGGTTGACGCTTTCCCAAGGGTCTTCTTCCGTTGCCGCCTGAGTGGCGAACGGCGCCAGCATCAAGCCGGCACATACACTTAGCTGAGCGAGCGGATAGCTCCAGCGCATAGAAAAACTCCTTGGATGTGTACTGTCGCGGACATCGGGGCCCGGGCATTAAGGCCGCTAGTATAAGCGCAAAAGCCCGTTTGAGCAGTCGGCCAATTGTGCAAAGTTGTAGGACGCCTCCCACGCCGTGTTTCACATAGCCGTCACGCAACTGTCACCTGAAATGACTAGCCTTATCGCTATTTCAGGGACGTTGCCATGACCCACGCTGAAACCTTGCCCGTCAACGCGCCCAGCCTGACCGCCGTATTGTTTGGACTCAGCGGTTGTCTGGTGGATTTCGGTGCTCGCGCCCGCCAACTGACGAACGCCTTGCCCGAACATGCCGAGGCCACACCGGGCGCGCTCGACAGTCTCCACAGTTTGCAGCGTCAGCAGATTCCCTGCGCCTGGCTGGATGACCTATCCCCTGCCCTCGCCCAATCGTTGTCGGCCTCACTGCCGGCGTCGATCCAACCGACGCAATATTCGGCAACAATCAATCCATGGCCGGCGCCGAATGCCTGCTGGCAGGCCTTGATGGACTTGAACGTCGCCAGTCTGGACGGCTGCGTACTGGTCAGCGGAGAGCCGCGCCTGTTGCAGGCCGGCCTGAATGCCGGGCTGTGGACCATCGGCCTCGCTTCCTGTGGCTCATTGTGCGGCCTGGCGCCGGGCGAATGGCAAGCGCTGAGTCAGAAAGAACGCGAACAACTGCGTGGCAAGGCGACGATGCAGTTATTCGGCCTCGGCGTGCATTCGGTGATCGATCATCTGGGCGAACTCGACACTTGTCTCGCCGACATCAGCCTGCGCCGCCTCAAAGGCGAAAAGCCCTGATCGGGATCATGCAGGTTTGCCGGGAGTGGATTAATCTAAAGGTCAGCCATAGACCTTTGGCGCGCGGCTGCGGTCAATGCCAGTGCCTATTGATAAAAGGAAACCACCATGCCCGCCCAAGAACTGCAAAAACAGCTCGATACCCTGCGCGAGCAGCTGGATCAGAATCCGCCACTGTCGGAAGCCGAGCGTGAGGATTTGCATGCGCTGATGGCGCAGATTGAATCGGAAATCCAACTGGAAGCGGCGACTCAAGACGCCAGCATCGTCGATGGTGTGAATCTGGCGGTCGATCGCTTCGAACTTGAACACCCGGCCATTGCCGGCACCCTGCGCAATATCGTCAATGCGCTGGGGAGCATGGGGATCTGATTCCCCGCCAGACAAAAAAGCCCTGCCAGCGATGGCAGGGCTTTTTCATTTCCGGACTTGAAACACAGTCCCTGTGGGAGCGAGCTTGCTCGCGAAGGCGTCGTGTCAGTCGACATCATCCTTGAATGACACACCGTATTCGCGAGCAAGCTCGCTCCCACATTGGATATCGCACATTCCGGATCGTTATTGACGCACCAACCGATGGTTCGGCAGTTGCACGCTTTCGGTGCTGCGATACGGGTTGATATCCAGACCGCCACGACGCACGTAACGTGCAAACACCGTCAGTTTCTCTGGTTTCAACAAGCGCTGCAGATCAAGGAAAATCCGCTCCACACACTGCTCATGGAAGTCCGAATGCTGGCGGAAGCTAACGATGTATTCCAGCAAGCTCGCATGATCCAGCGCCGAACCACGATATTCCACCACCACCGTGCCCCAGTCCGGCTGGCTGGTCACCGGGCAGTTGGATTTGAGCAGATGGCTGTAAACCGTCTCCTCGACGATGCGTGATTCATCGCAACGCAGCAGTTCCGGACGTGGATGCTCGTAGTTGCTGACGCTGATATCCACATCATCGATGCACACGCCCGGCAAAGCCACAACGCCTTCCGCCTCAACATCCTTCAGGCTACGCACGCGCACGCCAACCGGTTTGCCGGCGGCGGCCGACAAATCCTTGATCAGGGTCGCTTCCAAGGACGCCACGTCGGCAAACGCCGTCTGGTTCAACGAATTCAAATACAGCTTGAACGACTTCGATTCGATGATGTTCGGCGAATCCGCCGGGATGCTGAACTCGCCGATCGCCACCACCGGCTTGCCCGACGGCAGCAGCCACGACAACTCGAAGCAGTTCCAGAAATCCACACCTTTATACGGCAGGGTTTCGGCGGTCAGGCCCAGCTCGGCCCATTTCGCGGTTCGCGGAATCGGGAACAGCAGGGACGGCGTGTACGTGGCGATGTATTCGCTGGATTTGCCCAGCGGCGAGTGTTCGGCTGCGGGATGCATGGCGGAAACCTGACTGAAGAATCAGCGGATTCTACCAGCCTTTGCCCGCGCCTTTGAGTGCTTACTGACTGACAGTCAGTTTGCCGACCATGCCCGCCTGATAATGCCCGGGAATATTGCAGGCAAATTCCAGGCTGGTGGCCTTGCTGAAGGTCCAGGTCAGCTCGGCGGTTTTACCTGGCTCGACCAGCACGCTGTTCGGATCGTCATGCTTCATGCCATGGCCCATCGCTGCGTGATCCATGCCGGCCATATCGTGGGACATTTCCTTCATGCTGGTAGGCGTCAGCATGCCGCTTTGCTGCATCTGCAACATTTCCTGCTGGTGTTTGGCGTGCATCGCCGCGTCACCGAGGTTGAATTCGTGCAACAACTGGCCTTTATTCACCAGCACAAAACGAACGGTCTCACCAGCCTTGATCTGAATGGCCTTCGGGTCGAACGACATGTCGTTCAGCACCACCTCAATGCTGCGCGTGGCTTTGGCGGCGGGCGCTGGCTGGCCAAAGTCGTAAGTGTGGGCTGGCGCGGCCCACACCGGCGAACTCAGCGCCAACAGACAGACAGTCAACGTCAGGGATTGGCGTAAAAACATGGTCGTTCTCCAACAAGATAAGGTTCAGCCTGTGGGAAACTCTAGCTGGCCTGCGCTGGCATCTACCTGACAGGCAGATTACAACTTTGTCAGGTTGGCGTTTGCCTCCTGCGCTCACGGTATAAAGCCTGTGTATCTACACCCCCGAACAAACCCGAGTCGCCCATGAAACTGTTGATTGTTGAAGACCAAGCAAAAACCGGCCAATACTTGCGCCAGGGCCTGACCGAGGCCGGGTTCAACACGGAACTGGTGGCCGACGGCAACAGCGGTCAGCAACTGGCGTTGAGCGGTGATTATGCGCTGCTGATTCTCGACGTGATGCTGCCGGGTCGCAGTGGCTGGCAGATTCTGCAAGCCGTGCGCAACGCAGGGCTGGATACGCCGGTACTTTTTCTCACGGCCAAAGACGCGGTAGAGGACAGAGTGCATGGCCTCGAACTGGGCGCCGACGACTATCTGGTCAAGCCTTTCGCTTTCGCCGAACTGCTCGCGCGGGTGCGCAGCCTGTTGCGTCGCGGTAGCGCCACACCACAGGAAACCAGCCTGCAACTGGCCGATTTGCGTCTGGATCTGATTCGCCGTCGGGTCGAACGCAGTAGTCAGCGCATCGACCTGACCGCCAAGGAATTCGCGCTGCTGGAAATGCTTCTGCGTCGCCAAGGCGAAGTGCTGCCGAAATCGCTGATCGCCTCACAAGTCTGGGACATGAATTTCGACAGCGACACCAATGTCATCGAAGTGGCGATCCGCCGTTTGCGCCTGAAGATCGACGATGAGTTCCCCAACAAACTGATCCACACCGTGCGCGGCATGGGTTACGTGCTCGAAGAGCGTGGCGCCTGATGCGTCGTTTGTCCCTGAGTTCGCGGCTGGCCTTGTTGTTTGCCGCCTGCACCGCTGTGGTTTCGCTATTCGCCGGGGTGTTGTTCAACCGCGCCAGCGAGGCGCATTTCATCGAGCTCGACCAGCAACAACTGGACGCCAAGCTGATCGGCCTGCGCCGCGCCTTGCAGGATCTTCAACCCGCTCAACGTGAAGCACGGCTGGCGGATGAACTGAGCCGTCAGGCGGATCTGTCGCTGCGCATCACTGGCGGCGACGGCCAGCGCTGGTACGACAGCTCGAAGCAAATACCCAAGGATTTGCCGTCGCAACCCGGCCTGTCGACCATAAGCCATGACGTCACGGATTACCGCGTGCTCAACGCCCTGCTCTACCCGGACAAACCCGATTCTGCGCAACTGACCTTGCTGCTGGACATCACCCATCACCAGCACTTCCTGCAACGCATGCAGCATCTGATCTGGCTGACCGTCGGCCTCTCGGCACTGGCTACTGCACTGCTTGGCGCCTGGGCCGCGCGCAGCGGTTTGCGCCCGTTACGCCGCATGAGCGCGGTCGCGCGTGGGATTTCCGCACAATCGCTGAATGCCCGACTGCCTGAAGCGCAAATGCCGCCCGAGCTTGCGGAAATGGCCCACAGCTTCAACGCCATGCTCGCACGCCTCGACGACTCGTTTCAGCGGCTCTCGGCGTTTTCCGCCGACATCGCCCATGAACTACGCACGCCATTGTCGAACCTGCTGACCCACACTCAGGTCACCCTCACCCGCCCTCGGCCGATCGAGGATTACCGCGAAGCGCTGCACAGCAACCTCGAAGAACTGCAATGGATGGCGCAACTGGTCAACGACATGTTGTATCTGGCCAAGGCAGATCACGGTTTGCTGATGCCCAAGCGTGAACCGCTGGCGTTGGCGGATGAGGCGGATGTATTGCTGGAGTTTTTTGCACCGCTGGCGGAAGACGCCGGGATCAGGCTGTCGCGCGAAGGTCATGCGCGAATCGAAGGTGACCGCAGTATGTTGCGGCGAGCCTTGTCGAACTTACTGGATAACGCTCTGCGGTTTACCCCGACTGAGGGCGCGGTGAATGTGCGAATCGTTGATGTATCGAACGCTGTGCGGGTTTCAGTCGAAAACAGTGGTGAGGGGATTTCTGCGGAGTTGTTGCCACGGCTGTTTGACCGTTTTTATCGAGCGGATCCGGCGCGGCAGGAAGGCAGCAGTGAGCATGCGGGATTGGGGTTGGCGATTACTCAATCCATCGCCCGGGCCCATGGTGGGCAGATTCATTGCGAATCCGAAGCGGGATGGACGCGGTTTGTGATTGAGTTGCCTCGAACCTGATCGTTCCCACGCTCTGCGTGGGAACGAGCATGGAGTCGCTTAAGAATATCTCAGGGCGTGAGCCGGCTCGATCTTCGCCGCCCGCCACGCCGGATATACCGTCGCCAGGAAGCTCAGAATAAAGCCCGCCGAGCAAATCAACAGCACATCCCCACCCTGCAATTCCGACGGCAGATTGCTGACGAAATACACATCAGAACTGAAGATATGCTGCCCGCTGACTCGCTCGATCCAGCCCACGATCTGACTGACATTCAGCGCGGCGATCACGCCCAACACGCCGCCAATGATCGTACCGACAATCCCGATCACCGTGCCCTGCACCATGAAGATCGCCATGATCTGCCGTGGCGTGGCGCCGATGGTACGCAGAATCGCGATGTCCGCGCCCTTGTCGTTCACCACCATGATCAGCGTTGCGATGATGTTGAACGCCGCCACCGCGACGATCATCAGCAACAGCAGACCGATCATGGTTTTTTCCATTTTCATCGCGCTGAACAGGCTGCCCTGGGTGTGGGTCCAGTCATCAGCCTTGAACTCGGCGCCCAACCCGGCAGCGATGTCCGAGGAGACTTTCGGCGCGGCGTACAGGTCTTTGACCGCCAGACGCACACTTTGCACCTGATTCGGCTCCCAGTGCTGCATGGTCGCGGCGTCAGCGACGTGGATCAGGCCCATCGAGCCGTCCAGTTCAGCGCCGACCTTGAACACGCCGACCACGTTCAGGCGCTGCATGCGCGGGGTGATGCCACCCGGTGCTGTGCTGACTTCCGGCACGATCAGGGTGATCTTGTCGCCAACATTGAGACGGAAACGCCGAGCCGTGATCTCACCGATCACCACACCGAACTCGCCCGGTTTCAACGCGTCGAGACGGCCCTGCACGATGTGCTGGGCAACGATGGAGACCTTGCCTTCCTGCGCCGGATCGACGCCGCTGATCTGGATCGGCTGCATCAAGCCTTTATAGGACAACATGCCTTCCATCTCAGTGAACGGCACGGCGGCGGTCACTTCAGGATTCTTCATCGCGGCGGCAGCCACAGGCTGCCAGTCATCAATCGGCTTGACGCCAACGATGGTCGCGTGCGGCACCATGCCGAGGATGCGCGAGCTCATTTCGCGCTGGAAGCCGTTCATTACCGACAACACCACGATCATCGCCAGCACGCCGAGGGCGAGGCCGATCATCGAGGTCATCGAAATGAACGAAACGAAGCGATTGCGGCGCTTGGCGCGGGTATAGCGCGTGCCGATAAAGATCGATAACGGTCTGAACATTCGCTGGGGCACCGTATAAAAATAAAAGACCCGACGCCTTTGCAGGCGCCGGGTTTCAGCCAATCAGATAGGCGTGAGGCAACCTTCTTGCAGGTGCAGTACGCGATCCATCTGGCGGGCCAGGTTCATGTCGTGGGTCACCACCAGAAACGCCGTGCGCATCGAGGTGCTGAGTTCCAGCATCAAATCCTGAATGCCTTGCGCGGTGTGCGAGTCGAGGTTGCCGGTTGGCTCGTCGAGCATGACCAAGCCAGGCTTGTTCACCAGCGCACGGGCGATGGCCACACGTTGACGCTCACCACCGGACAGTTCCGACGGTTTGTGCTCCAGACGATGGCCGAGGCCGACCCGTTCCAGCAAAGCGGTCGCACGCTGACGCGCTTCCGGGATCGGCGTCTTACCGATCAACAGCGGCATGCAGACGTTTTCCAGCGCAGTGAATTCCGGCAGCAAGTGGTGGAACTGGTAAACGAAACCGAGCGCACGGTTACGCAGCAGGCCACGCTTCTTCTCGCTCAGCGCCGACAGTTCTTCACCGTCGAGCCAGACGCTGCCCTTGGTTGGCGTGTCCAGACCACCGAGCAGGTTGAGCAAAGTACTTTTGCCCGAACCCGAGGTGCCGACAATTGCCACACGCTCGCCCGGGTGCAACTCCAGTTGCAGGCCGGCCAGTACTTCTACCGATTCCGGGCCTTCTTCATAGGATTTGCCCAAGTTGCGGCAGCTCAGGATTGCTTGTTCACTCATGCCCGACTCACTCATAACGTAGCGCCTCCGCCGGCTGGGTGCGCGCGGCACGCCAGGCGGGATACAGGGTGGCGAGGAAACTCAGAACCAACGCCGCCGCGCAGACCATGACCACGTCCTGGCTCTGCACCTGCGACGGAAGATAATCAATGAAATACACGTCAGCATTAAGGAATTTGTGGCCGATCAGGCCTTCCAGTGCCGAGATCGCTGCGCTGACATTAAGCGCCGCGAAAATGCCGACCACCGCGCCAATCGCTGTGCCAACCACACCGATCACCGTGCCTTGCACCATGAACGTGCGCATGATCGTGCCCGGCGTCGCGCCCAACGTACGCAGAATGGCGATGTCGCCCTTCTTGTCGTTCACCACCATCACCAGCGTGGAGATGATGTTGAACGCTGCGACGGCGACGATCAGCAACAACAGCAAGCCGATCATGGCTTTTTCCATGCGGATCGCCTGATACAGATTGCCGTGGGTACGGGTCCAGTCGCGGGCGTAGTAATGGTCTTCGCCAAGTTGCTGGGCGATGTTCCATGCCACGCGCGGCGCCTGGAACAGGTCGTCGAACTTCAGGCGAATGCCCTGCACCTGATCAGGCTTCCAGCGGTGCATCTTCGCCAGATCCTGCAGGTTGGTGACGCCCAGATAACCATCGAGTTCACCGGCGCCGACATGGAAAATGCCGACCACGGTGAAGCGCTTCATGCGCGGGAACATCCCGGCGGGGGTCACGCTGACCTCTGGTGCGACGAAGGTGACTTTGTCACCGATGCCCACGCCGAGCTTGGTCGCGGCCTTGTCGCCGATGACGATGCCAAAGCTGCCCGGCGTCAAATCGTCGAGTTTGCCCTGCTTCATGAAGTTGTCGATGATCGACACATTGCGCTCGAGCGCAGGGTCGATGGCGTTGAGCAACACCTTGGACACCTGACCGTTATTGGTCAGCAGGCCCTGCATCTGCGTAAACGGCGCAACCGCCGTCACCTGCGGGTTCTGCTTGACCTGGGTCGCCAGGCTTTGCCAATCGTTGATCGGCTCAGTGGATTCGATGGTCGCGTGGGGCACCATGCCCAGCACGCGGGTGCGCATCTCATGATCGAAGCCATTCATCACCGACAGCACGACGATCATCACGACCACGCCAAGGGCGAGCCCGATCATCGAAGTCAGGGAAATGAATGACACAAAATGATTGCGACGCTTTGCACGGGTATAACGCGTGCCGATAAATACGAAGAGAGGTCTGAACATGTCGGGGCTTGTTCGGAGGGAAAAGGAACGTCCTTGTGGCGGGGGTCGATAACCAGCTTTACACTCAGACCACCGCCGCTACCATGGGTTCGCCATGTCGACATTAGATGAAGAAGATCGCCGCGAATACTACCGTATCGAGGACACGATCGCACTGGAAATTCGGCCCCTGTCCGCTCCCGAAGCCGCAGGCCAGGAAGTGTTGCAGGATGCTTCCCCACTCTTCAACCTGCTCAGCGAACTGCACCTGAGCGAATTCGAGTCGCAGCACCTGTTGCGCCAGATCAGCGAGCGCGATCGGGCCATCGCCGCATTCCTGAAATCCCAGAACAAACGCATCGACCTGCTCAGCCAGGTGGTCGCCCTGACCGTGCTCGGCCAGATTGGCGAGCCGCAACCGGTGATCATCTCCGAGGGCGGGATCGACTTTCAGTACCCGACGCCGATTGCCACCGGTGCACACCTGTCGGTGAAACTGGTGCTGATGCCGCAAGCGCTGGGCCTGTTGTTGCGCGCCCGCGTCACCCATTGCGACCGCAAGGGCGAAGGTTATGACGTCGGCACCGAGTTCGAACACTTGACCGATGCCCAGCGCCAGTTGCTCGCCCGCTATATCTTGCAGAAGCAGGCCCAGGAACGACGTCTGGCCCGCGAACAGAACGAATCAGGCATTTAATTTAAGGAAGAACCGTGACCCTCATCTACGGCCACCGCGGCGCCAAGGGCGAAGCACCGGAAAACACCCTGAGCAGTTTTCAGGAATGTCTCAAGCACGGCGTGCGCCGCTGCGAACTCGATCTGCACCTGTCCAAGGACGGTGAGTTGATGGTCATCCACGACCCGACCCTCAAGCGCACCACGGAACGCCGCGGCAAAGTCGTCGAACACACCGCCGCCGAACTGGTGACCTACGACGCGCGCAAGGGTGGTCCAGGCTGGATCAAGCCGTGCCCGATTCCGACGCTGGAAGAATTGTTCGAGAAATGTGATTTCGAGCACTGGCAGCTTGAGGTAAAAAGCGCTTCGCGTACTCGCGCCGCAACCACCGTGCTGGCGATTCGCGAAATGGCTCAGCGCCATGGTTTGCTCGACAAGGTGACGATCACCTCGAGTTCGCGGGAAGTGCTGAAAGCGGCGCTGGATCTGGTGCCGGACGTGTCGCGGGGACTGGTTGCCGAGTACGCCTGGCTCGACCCATTGAAGGTCGCGGCAAGCTATGGCTGTGAGATTCTTGCGCTGAACTGGACGCTGTGTACGCCGGAACGCCTGCAGAAGGCGCAGCGTCAGGGGCTGCACGTGTCGGTGTGGACCGTCAACGAGCCTGCGCTGATGCGCAGACTCGCCGACTTCGGCGTTGACAGCCTGATTACAGACTTTCCCGGTTTGGCCACTGCCACCCTCGAGAATTGCTGAAATCGGTCTCCCCGGCCGGCTCAGGCCACCGGCCGGAGCCCGTCAAAAAAGCCGGTTGAGGCCGTCGTACGCCGCTACCCGATAGGCTTCGGCCATGGTCGGGTAGTTGAACGTCGTGTTGACGAAGTACTTCAGGGTATTCAGTTCGCCCGGCTGGTTCATGATCGCCTGACCGATGTGAACGATCTCCGACGCCTGATAACCGAAGCAGTGAACGCCCAATACTTCCAGGGTTTCACGGTGGAAGAGGATCTTCAGCATGCCTTGCGGCTCGCCGGCGATCTGCGCACGCGCCATGCTCTTGAAGAACGCCTTGCCGACTTCGTACGGCACTTTGGCCTGGGTCAGTTCCTGCTCGTTCTTGCCGATCGAGCTGATCTCCGGAATGGTGTAGATGCCGGTCGGCACGTCATTCACAAAGCGCCAGCTACCGTTATCAACGATGCTGCCAGCGGCCGAACGACCCTGGTCGTGGGCGGCACTGGCCAGGCTCGGCCAGCCGATCACGTCACCGGCGCCGTAGATGTTCGGCACGCAGGTGCGGTAGGCCTCGTCGACTTCGATCTGGCCACGGCTGTTGACCTTGACGCCGATGTTTTCCAGACCCAGCGTGTCCGTGTTGCCGGTACGGCCGTTGCACCAGAGCAAGGCGTCGGCCTTGATCTTCTTGCCGGACTTCAGGTGCAGGATCACGCCGTTATCAACGCCTTCGACGCGATCGTAATCTTCGTTGTGACGCACGGTGATGTTGTTGTTGCTGAAGTGGTAGCTCAACGCCTGGGAAATTTCCGAGTCGAGGAAGCTCAACAACTGACCACGGTTATCGACCAACTCGACCAGCACACCCAGACCGCTGAAGATCGACGCGTATTCGCAACCGATCACGCCGGCGCCGTAAACGATCAGTTTGCGCGGGGTGTGGCCGAGGCTGAGGATGGTGTCGCTATCGTAGATACGCGGGTGGTGGAAATCGATGTCAGCCGGACGATACGGGCGCGAACCGGTGGCGATGATGATGTGCTTGGCCACCAGTTTCTCGACCACGCCGTTGGCGCAGACCACTTCGATGGTTTGCTCGTCAGCGAAGCTGCCGGTACCAAAGAACACGTCGACGCGGTTACGGGCGTAGTAGCCGGTACGCGATGCGACTTGTTTGGAAATGACTTTCTCGGCGCTTTTCAACACGTCCGGGAAGGAGAACCAGCGTGGCTCGCCGATCGCCCGGAACATCGGGTTGGTGTTGAACTGCATGATCTGCCGCACCGAGTGACGCAGTGCCTTGGACGGGATGGTGCCGAGGTGGGTGCAGTTGCCGCCGACCTGGCGACGGCTGTCGACCATCGCGACCTTGCGCCCTGCTTTGGCGGCGTTCATTGCCGCGCCTTCTCCCGCCGGGCCGGAACCCAGCACCACCACGTCGTAGTTGTAGACAGCCATGCGTACTCCTCAGAACAGGCCGCGATGCCAGCAGCACCGGCGGCTAAATCACGCCGAACGGCGGCGCGAAGGAACAATTGGGGGTCAATCAAGAACCCGGACACAGTCTATAGAAGCGTCAACGCCGCGCACATTAACCCTTGGTCGCGTCGTAGGCTACTTTTGCCTGCACTACAACGCCAGCTTTCGTATTGTTCTCAGTCAGTTTTTTTTGCCGCTGAGGCGCTCGAAAGCCTGACTGGTGCGAATGACAAAACCTGTATCGGCACGAATCACAAAGAATGCACCAATGTCATGTTTTTCCGCATAGTCCCACGCCCTTTCGGGGCCGAGAATAAGCAACAGCGTCGATAGTCCATCGGCCATCAGCGCTGAAGGATGAATCACCGTGACTGACGCCAGGTCGTGTAGGACCGGTGCACCCGTGCGGGCATCAAAGGTGTGGGAATAGCGCCGGCCGTCCTGCAGGAAATAGTTGCGGTAGTCGCCAGAGGTGGAGACGCCGTAGCCGTCGACATTGATGATGCGTTCGGCGACTTGCTGATCGTAACGGGGCTCTTCCAAAGCGATGCGCCAGGGCGCGCCGTCGAGTTTTTTGCCTTTAGCCTTTAATTCCCCCGTGGCTTCAGCGAGGTAATCGTGAATACCCAGCGCGTCGAGCCTCGCCGCGATGGTGTCGACGGCATAACCGGCGGCGATGCTGTTGAAGTCGACTTCGACGGCAGCGTCTTTACACAACTGATCGCCATTGATGTGCAGATGCTGATGGCCAACGCGCTGCAGCACATCGGCCAGCGTTTTAGCGTCAGGGACTTTCTCTTCACGACCTTGCGGGCCAAAGCCCCAGAGATTCATCAGTGGCTCGACGGTCAGGTCGTAGGAGCCTTCGCTTTGTGCTGACAGTTGCTCGCCAACGCGGACCAACTCGAGCACCGATGCGGGCATTTTCTGACAGCTGTGCGCGAGCAAGGCATTGAAGCGCTCGATGTCCGAATCACTGCGATAGGTGGACAGTTGCCGATCGAGTTCGGCGAGGATCCCTTCCACTTCGCTGCGAACTAGCGACGAGTCGGGATCACCTGCATGACGCACGTACTTGATCGAATACGTGCTGCCCATGGTGGGGCCACCGAAACTCTCCATCGAATCGCCATTGCCGCAGCCGGCCAAAAGGCCAGCCAGCATCACGACCCCACGCCATCGTCCAGTGAACAATTATTCATCTCCCTGCAAAACCGCGACGGCCATTATGGGACACGAGCGAAACGCTTTCTTACAAGATTTAAAGTGAGTACTCAGAAATGTCCTCCACGACCGGCAACGGCAAAGCGATTTTTCGCGTTGTCAGCGGCAATTTTCTCGAAATGTTCGATTTCATGGTCTACGGCTTCTACGCCACGGCCATCGCCAAGACCTTCTTCCCGACTGACAGCGCCTTTGCATCTCTGATGCTGGCGCTGGCGACCTTTGGTGCTGGCTTCCTGATGCGTCCGTTGGGGGCGATCTTCCTCGGCGCGTACATCGACCGGCACGGCCGCCGCCAGGGACTGATCATTACCCTGGCCTTGATGGCTGCCGGCACGGTGCTGATTGCCTGCGTTCCGGGTTACGCGACCCTCGGCGTCGCCGCACCGCTGCTCGTACTGTTTGGCCGTTTGCTGCAAGGCTTTTCGGCCGGTGTGGAATTGGGCGGCGTATCGGTGTATCTGGCAGAGATCGCCACACCAGGCCGCAAAGGCTTCTTCGTCAGTTGGCAGTCTGCGAGCCAGCAAGCAGCCGTCGTCTTCGCCGGCCTGCTCGGCGTCGGCCTGAATCACTGGCTAAGCCCGGAGCAAATGGGCGATTGGGGCTGGCGCGTGCCGTTCCTGATCGGCTGCATGATTGTGCCGGTGATCTTCGTCATTCGTCGTTCGCTTGAGGAAACCCCCGAATTCCAGGCACGCAAACATCGCCCTACCTTGCGGGAAATTGTCCGCTCGATCGGTCAGAACTTTGGCATCGTCATCGCTGGCATGGCGCTGGTGGTGATGACCACTGTTTCTTTCTACCTGATCACCGCGTACACCCCGACCTTCGGCAAGGCTGAGTTGCACCTGTCGGACTTCGATGCGTTGCTGGTGACGGTGTGCATCGGTCTGTCGAACTTCTTCTGGTTACCGGTGATGGGCGCGGTATCTGACAAGATTGGACGCAAACCCTTACTGCTCGCGGCGACGATTCTGGCGATTCTCACCGCTTACCCTGCCCTGTCGTGGCTGGTGGCGAATCCGAGTTTCAGCCATTTGCTGATCGTCGAGTTGTGGCTGTCGTTCCTCTACGGTTCGTACAACGGCGCGATGGTGGTGGCGCTGACCGAGATCATGCCGGTGGAAGTGCGTACGACTGGCTTCTCGCTGGCCTACAGTCTGGCGACGGCAACCTTCGGCGGGTTTACCCCGGCGGCGTGTACGTATCTGATTCATGTGCTGGATAACAAGGCTGCGCCGGGGATCTGGCTCAGTGGTGCAGCGGTGCTGGGATTGATTGCGACGCTGGTGTTGTTCCATGGCAACAAGCACGAACTGCGTACCGCGCAAGCGGCCGTACCCGGCGGTGTCTGACAGGACGCTTTCGCGAGCAGGCTCGCTACCACACTGGATCTGTGTCGCTCAGGAGATCCCCTGCTCGCGAAGGGGCCAGCACTGACACAACAGTTCTAAAAGGCACACAAACAAAAACGCCCCGACCAAAGTCGGGGCGTTTTCATGTGCAGCTATCGCTTAGCGTGGGAACGCTGGCGGATTCACATCAGCCATGTCTTCCATCACGCGGATAACCTGGCAGCTGTAACCGAACTCGTTGTCGTACCAGACGTAAAGAACAACGCGGTTGTCCTGAACGATGGTCGCTTCAGCGTCGACCACACCGGCGTGGCGCGAGCCAACGAAGTCGGTCGAAACCACTTCCTGCGAATTGACGAAGTCGATTTGCTTGTGCAGATCGGAGTGCAGCGCCATGTAGCGCAGGTACTCGTTCATCTCTTCACGGGTGGCAGCTTTCTCAAGGTTAAGGTTGAGAATGGCCATCGACACGTTTGGCGTCGGAACACGGATCGCGTTACCGGTCAGTTTGCCGGCCAGCTCAGGCAGGGCCTTGGCAGCAGCGGTGGCAGCACCGGTCTCGGTGATCACCATGTTCAGCGCGGCGCTACGACCACGGCGATCGCCTTTGTGGAAGTTGTCGATCAGGTTCTGGTCGTTGGTGTACGAGTGAACGGTTTCGACGTGACCGTTGATGATGCCGAACTTGTCATTCACAGCTTTCAGCACCGGCACGATGGCGTTGGTGGTGCAGGAAGCGGCGGAGACGATCTTGTCATCAGCGGTGATTTCACCGTGGTTGATGCCGTGAACGATGTTCTTCAGCTTGCCTTTGCCAGGCGCGGTCAGAACAACGCGATCGATACCCGGGCACTGCAAGTGCTGGCCCAGGCCATCAGCGTCACGCCATACACCGGTGTTGTCCACCAGCAGCGCGTCTTTGATGCCGTACTGGGTGTAATCCACTTCAGTCGGGTTCTTCGCGTAGATCACCTGGATCAGGTTACCGTTGGCGGTGATGGTGTTGTTTTCTTCGTCGATGGTAATGGTGCCGTTGAACGAACCATGGACCGAATCGCGACGCAGCAGGCTGGCGCGTTTGGTCAGGTCATTTTCGGCGCCTTTGCGCACAACGATGGCACGCAGACGCAGGCCGTCGCCACCACCGGTTTTCTCGATCAGGATGCGCGCCAGCAGACGGCCGATACGACCGAAGCCGTACAGCACAACGTCGGTGCCTTTACGTGCGGAAGCGTTTTGCTGGCCAACCACATCAGCCATTTCTTCACGAACGAATTGCTCGGCGCTGCGGCCATTGCCTTCGTTGCGGAATTTGAACGCCAACTTGCCCAGATCTACCGAAGCCGCGCCGAGCTTGAGCTCGCTCATGGCTTTGAGCAGTGGGAATGTTTCGTGGACGGAGAGTTCGCTGTCGTCGGAAGAACGGTGGCGCGCAAAGCGGTGAGCTTTGAGAATCGCGATGACAGACTGGTTGATCAGGCTGCGGCCATAGATCGAGCTCACCACGTTGTTATTGCGGTAGAGCTGACCGATAAGCGGAATCATCGCTTCTGCGAGTGCTTCACGGTCGATCCATTCACCAAGACACTGGTCGGGCTTCTGAGTCACGGTAACCTTCCACATGTAGGGGCAGAAAAAAGGGGCTACATTATGCCGCCGACAACCTCCTGTAGCAATGCGCGCTTGTCGCGAAATCGGTAACAAAATTCCGTTCAAAAAAATTACGCCCCTCTCAAGCCCAGTAAAACCGGGGCTTTCAGCGCAGTCAATTTTTCGACGACTGTTAGACGATGTCTGTAACCCTCCGTAACACCACCCACTTTCGGCACTACATAACCACAAAAAAACGGCCGGTTTTTATGGTTACCACTACATTTCGTCCAAACAGCGAAGATAGACGTAGTCTGCAACTGACAGGCGGCACCGGACGCCGCTACAATTACCGACTTTGTCGCAAAGCCTGGAGCTCAACCTTCCGTGCCCGTTCTGCGTCTACCGCTACTCCCTGCCGAAGCAGGTAAACAGCATTGGGGCAATTTGCCCGGTGCTGCCCTCAGCCTGGCGATTGCCGAGGCTGCCAGCGCTGCCAAGCGCTTCACCCTGCTACTGACCGCCGACAGCCAGAGCGCTGAACGACTGGAACAGGAGCTGAGTTTCTTCGCCCCGGATTTGCCCGTACTGCATTTCCCCGACTGGGAAACCCTGCCCTACGACCTGTTCTCGCCACATCAGGACATCATTTCCCAGCGCATCGCCAGCCTATACAGGCTGCCGGAACTGGAACACGGTGTGCTGGTAGTGCCGATCACCACAGCGTTGCATCGCCTGGCGCCGACCAAGTTTTTGCTCGGCAGCAGCCTGGTGCTGGATGTCGGGCAGAAGCTCGACGTTGAGCAGATGCGATCGCGGCTCGAAGCCAGTGGCTATCGCTACGTCGATACGGTTTACGAACACGGCGAATTCACCGTACGCGGCGCACTGATCGACCTGTTCCCGATGGGCAGCAAACTGCCCTACCGCATCGACCTGTTCGATGACGAAATCGAAACCCTGCGCACCTTCGATCCGGAAAACCAGCGTTCCATCGACAAGGTCGATTCGGTCAAGCTGCTGCCGGCCCGCGAATTTCCGCTGCAGAAAGACGCCGTCACCCGCTTCAAGGCGCGCTTCCGTGAGCGCTTTGACGTCGACTTCCGGCGCTGCCCGATCTTTCAGGATCTGAGCAGCGGGATTACCCCGGCCGGTATCGAGTACTACCTGCCGCTATTCTTCGACGAAACCTCGACTCTGTTCGATTATCTGCCGCAAGACACGCAAGTATTCTCGCTGCCGGGCATCGAGCAAGCGGCGGAAAATTTCTGGAACGATGTGCGCAATCGTTATGAAGAGCGCCGCGTCGATCCTTCGCGTCCTTTATTGCCGCCCGCAGAATTGTTCCTGCCGGTGGAAGACTGCTTCGCCCGCTTGAAGAGCTGGCCACGCGTGGTCGCCAGCCAGCAAGACGTGGAAACCGGCGTCGGCCGCGAGCGCTTCCCCGCGCAGGCACTGCCGAATCTGGCGATCGAAGCCAAAGCCACGCAACCGCTGGCAGCGCTGGCCGGTTTCCTCGATGAATTCCCCGGTCGCGTGTTGTTCACCGCCGAATCCGCCGGTCGTCGTGAAGTCCTGCTGGAGTTGCTGGAGCGTCTGAAGCTGCGACCAAAGACCGTCGACAGCTGGCCGGACTTTGTCGCGAGCAAGGATCGCTTGGCGATCACCATTGCCCCGCTCGACGAGGGCTTGATGCTCGACGAACCGGCGCTGGCACTGGTAGCGGAAAGTCCGCTGTTCGGTCAGCGCGTGATGCAACGCCGTCGTCGCGAAAAACGCAGCGACGTCAGCAATGACGCGGTGATCAAGAACCTCACCGAGCTGCGCGAAGGCGCGCCGGTGGTGCACATCGATCACGGTGTCGGCCGCTATCTGGGTCTGACGATTCTGGAAATCGACAATCAGGCAGCGGAATTCCTCACCTTGGAATACGCCGAGAACGCCAAGCTCTACGTGCCAGTGGCCAACCTGCATCTGATCGCGCGCTACACCGGTAGCGACGATTCGCTGGCCCCGCTGCACCGCCTCGGCTCCGAGGTTTGGCAGAAAGCCAAACGCAAAGCCGCCGAACAGGTGCGCGATGTTGCCGCTGAATTGCTCGACATCTACGCCCGTCGTGCCGCCCGCGAAGGCTATGCGTTCGCCGACCCGAAAGCCGATTACGCGACGTTCAGTGCAGGCTTTCCGTTCGAAGAAACCCCGGACCAGCAATCGACCATCGAAGCCGTGCGCGAAGACATGCTCGCGCCGAAACCGATGGATCGCCTGGTCTGCGGCGACGTCGGTTTCGGCAAGACCGAAGTGGCCATGCGCGCGGCGTTCATCGCCGTACACGGTGGCCGTCAAGTGGCGATCCTGGTGCCGACCACCCTCCTCGCCCAACAGCACTACAACAGCTTCCGCGACCGCTTTGCCGACTGGCCGGTGACTGTGGAAGTGATGAGCCGCTTCAAGTCGGCCAAGGAAGTCAACGCGGCGATCGCCGACTTGGCGGAAGGCAAGATCGACATCGTCATCGGCACGCACAAATTGCTGTCCGATGATGTGAAGATCAAAAACCTCGGGCTGGTGATCATCGACGAAGAACACCGCTTCGGTGTCCGCCAGAAAGAACAGCTCAAGGCCCTGCGCAGCGAAGTCGACATTCTCACCCTGACCGCTACGCCGATTCCGCGCACGCTGAACATGGCGGTGTCGGGCATGCGCGACTTGTCGATCATCGCCACGCCACCGGCGCGACGCCTGTCGGTGCGCACCTTCGTCATGGAGCAGAACAAGAGCACGGTCAAAGAGGCCCTGCTCCGCGAACTGCTGCGCGGCGGTCAGGTTTATTACTTGCACAACGATGTGAAAACCATCGAGAAATGCGCCGCCGACCTCGCCGAACTGGTGCCGGAAGCACGTATCGGCATCGGTCACGGGCAGATGCGCGAGCGCGAACTCGAACAAGTGATGAGCGACTTTTATCACAAGCGCTTCAACGTGCTGATCGCCTCGACCATCATCGAGACCGGCATCGACGTGCCGAGCGCCAACACCATCATCATCGAGCGCGCCGACAAATTCGGTCTGGCGCAACTGCACCAGTTGCGTGGCCGTGTCGGCCGTAGTCACCACCAGGCGTATGCCTACTTGCTGACGCCGCCGCGCCAGCAAATCACTTCGGACGCGGAAAAGCGTCTGGAGGCGATTGCCAATACTCAGGATCTCGGCGCCGGCTTCGTGCTGGCGACCAATGACCTGGAAATCCGTGGCGCCGGCGAACTGCTCGGCGATGGCCAGAGCGGGCAGATCCAGGCCGTGGGCTTCACGCTGTACATGGAAATGCTCGAGCGCGCGGTGAAGTCGATCCGCAAGGGCGAGCAACCGAACCTCGATCAGCCGCTGGGCGGTGGCCCGGAAGTCAATCTGCGGGTGCCGGCGCTGATTCCGGAAGATTATCTGCCGGATGTTCACGCTCGCCTGATTCTGTACAAGCGCATTGCTTCGGCGACCGATGAGGAAGGCCTGAAGGATCTGCAAGTCGAGATGATCGACCGTTTCGGCTTGTTGCCGGAACCGACGAAGAATCTGGTGCGCATCACGGCGTTGAAATTGCAGGCTGAGCAATTGGGCATCAAGAAAGTCGATGGTGGCCCGCAAGGTGGACGCATCGAGTTTGAAGCGCAGACGCCGGTCGACCCGATGACGCTGATCAAGCTGATTCAGAGCCAGCCCAAACGCTACAAATTCGAAGGCGCGACGATGTTCAAGTTCCAGGTGCCGATGGAACGCCCGGAAGAGCGCTTTAATACTGTAGAGGCGCTGTTTGAGCGCCTCCTCCCGAAATCTGTTTGAAGGACGCCCAATGCGCCTGTTTCGTTCGCTGACTTTGCTGCTGACCTTGGCAGCACCCTCGGTTTTCGCCGATGACCTGTATCAGGTCGAAATGATTCTGGTCCGGCAGAACGCCGTACCGGCGATCGTCAGCCGTGCCGCGCCGGAAGACTGGGCCGCTGGCGCTCAGCGCCTGGGCGATGACAGCAAACGCACACCTGCGCTGAATGACGTGGTGACTAAACTCACCGCCAGCGGCGATTACAGCGTGCTGATGCACAAGGCCTGGCAGCAAACCCTCGGCGAAGCACCGGCGAAAGTTGCGGTCAGCGACGGCCAGGAGCAGTTCGGCCAGTTCCCGATCGAAGGCACGCTGGAGATGAAACTCGGGCGTTTCACCGACGTCACTGCCGACTTCTGGGTCAATCAGATCGACGCCAATGGCTTGGTCACCGCGAGCGAGCGCCTGAAACAGGACAGCCACACCAAGAACGGCCAACTCAACTACCTGGACAACGGCCATCTAGCCCTGCTGATCAAGATCACGTCCCTGACCGCGCCTGCGCCACGGGAAGCGCCTGAAGCGATTCCGGACTGATCGAAGTCCTTATGAACCCGCCGCTGAGTAAACCGTTGGCGCCCTCCTGGGTCAGCCGATTCAAGGAACAGAGCCTGGAGCGTGGCCGCCGCTACGCTCTGGAAAACCGGGTACGCATCGCCCAGGTCGGTGATGCGACGATCACCGCCAGTTGCGAAGGCTCTGGCGGTAACGTTTACCGTCAGACGATTCATCTGCGCGAGTCAGCCAAAGGCACTTTGTTGTTGGTCGATGCCGGTTGCACCTGCCCGGTTCGCAGCAACTGCAAACACTGCGCTGCGGTACTGCTGAAAATCCAGGAAACCCTCGATTACCCCGCCGCCGCCAAAGACGCCGAACTTTTGGAAAAGCTGCAAGCGGTGCTGGAAAACCGCAGCCCGAAAGCGCCGCCGCAAGTGTTGGTCGACAACGTGCAGCCATTACCACGCCTGTGGCTGGCCAGTGTCGAGTTCAGCGCTTTCGAACCGCGCAACGGCAAGATGCAGCGCTACATTCAGCATCGCGCGGCGTTGTCGTTCAGCTATCTCGACGAATACGTCAGCGGGCAGAAGAACAGCGACATCCTGATCCGCCAGGAAACCCAGACGCTGCGGATAAAACGCCACCCGGAAGTCGAACAGTCCTACCGCGAACAGTTAAGAATCCTCGGCTTTCGTATCGCCACGCGGCAAAGCAAAGCGTTGCCGGAAAGCGCGGGCGAGCTGTACGAGATGGTCAACGACAGCGCCTGGTTGACCTTCACCCTCAACGACTTGCCGAAGCTGCGCACTCAAGGCTGGGAATTGCAGATCGATGAGGAATTCGGCTTCGATCTGACCGCCGTGGATGACTGGTACGCCACCGTCGAACAGGTGCCGGAGCGCGACTGGTTTGATCTGGAACTGGGGATCATCGTCAACGGCGAGCGCCTGAGCCTGTTGCCGATCCTGCTCAATCTGATGCGCTCGCATACGGAAATCCTCAACCCGGAACGCCTCGCGCGACGCCGCGACGACGAACTGATTCTGGTCAATATTCCGCAACGCACCAGCGAGCATGGGCCACTGCAGGTGGCTTTGCCGTTGGGCCGGTTGAAGCCGGTATTGATGACGCTCGGCGAGTTCTATTTGCAGGAGCCGGGCGAAACCACCCTGCGCCTGAGCAAGGCCGATGCCACACGCCTCAACTCGCTGGAAGGCATTCCGCTGCTGTGGGAGGGCGGCGAGCAGATCCGCACGTTCGCTCAGCGCCTGCGCGACATCCGTGATTTCAGCGCTGAAGCGCCACAAGGCTTGAACGCGACACTGCGTCCGTACCAGCTCGAAGGCTTGAGCTGGATGCAGTCGCTGCGGCAACTGGAAGTCGGCGGGATTCTTGCGGACGACATGGGCCTGGGTAAAACCCTACAGACCCTGGCGCATATTCTCAGCGAGAAAAACGCCGGACGCCTCGATCGGCCGTGCATGGTGGTGATGCCGACCAGCCTGATTCCGAACTGGCTGGATGAGGCGGCGCACTTCACCCCGCAACTGAAAGTGGTCGCGCTGTACGGCGCCACGCGCAAAAAGCATTTCGACAATCTGGCGGATTACGACCTGATCCTCACCACCTATGCACTGCTGCCCAAAGACGTCGAACGTCTGGCCAAGCAACCGCTGCATGTGCTGGTGCTGGATGAGGCGCAGTACATCAAGAATCCCAACAGCAAAGCCGCTCAAGCAGCACGCGAACTGAATGCCCGCCAGCGCCTGTGCCTCAGCGGTACGCCGCTGGAAAACCACTTGGGCGAGCTATGGTCACTGTTCCACTTCCTGCTACCGGGCTGGCTCGGCGACGTGAAAAGCTTCAACGCCGATTACCGCGTGCCGATTGAAAAGCGCGGCAGTGAAGTCAGACTTCAGCACCTCAACGGTCGGATAAAACCGTTTCTGCTGCGCCGCACCAAAGAACAGGTGGCCACCGAGCTGCCGCCGAAAACCGAGATCATCCACTGGGTCGATCTTAACGAAGCGCAGCGCGATGTGTACGAAACCATGCGCCTGGCGATGGACAAGAAAGTCCGCGACGAGATCACCCGCAAAGGCGTGGCGCGCAGTCAGATCATCATTCTTGAGGCGCTGCTCAAGCTGCGTCAGGTTTGTTGCGATTTGCGTCTGGTCAACGACGTCACCCCGCCCGCTCGCGGCAGCACTTCGGGCAAGCTCGACAGCCTGATGGAAATGCTTGAGGAATTGTTCGAGGAAGGACGACGGATTCTGCTGTTCTCGCAATTCACTTCGATGTTGTCGTTGATTGAGGAAGAGCTGAAAAAACGTAACGTGTCCTACGCGCTGCTGACTGGCCAGACCCGTGATCGGCGCACGCCGGTGAAGGAATTCCAGAGCGGCAAGCGTCAGATCTTTCTCATTAGCCTGAAGGCTGGCGGTGTGGGTCTGAACCTGACGGAAGCGGATACGGTGATTCACTACGACCCGTGGTGGAACCCGGCGACCGAGAATCAGGCGACCGACCGCGCGTATCGAATCGGCCAGGAAAAACCGGTCTTCGTTTACAAGATGATTGCCCGGGGCACGGTGGAAGAGAAGATTCAGCACCTGCAAAAGGAAAAATCCGACTTGGCGGCGGGCGTGCTGGATGGGCGCAAGGCCGGGGACTGGAAGTTGCAGAGTGATGATATTGAAGCGTTGTTTGCGCCTTTGCCGGATAAGCTCGAAAAGCGCTGAAATCTGCAGTGCTGGTTAAACAGCTTTCGCGAGCAGGCTCGCTCCCACACTGGATCTGTGGCATTCACCAATCCAGTGTTCACAGGGATCTTGTGAATCCCACAAATCTAATGTGGGAGCGAGCCTGCTCGCGAATGGCTCACCTCGGTCTAACGGTTAACCCCAGGCTCAACCCTTGGATACAGGCAACGGCGCAAACAATGCCTCAATGTCGCTCTGCTCCAGCTTCCAGCCTCCTGTAGTCCCGCCTTCAAGCACCGCCCCGGCCAACGCAGCTTTCTCTTGCTGCAACGCCTGTATTTTTTCCTCCACCGTGCCACGGGCAATCAGCTTGTAAACGAACACCGGGTTGTTTTGCCCGATTCGATACGCCCGATCGGTTGCCTGATTTTCCACCGCCGGGTTCCACCAAGGGTCGAAGTGGATCACTGTGTCCGCCGCGGTCAGGTTCAAACCGGTGCCCCCGGCTTTAAGACTGATCAGAAACAACGGCACCTTGCCGCCCTGAAAATTCTTCACCGGCGTACGCCGATCCGTGGTGTCACCAGTCAGCAGCGAATAGGCAATGTCACGTTGCTGCAGTTCTTCCTCGATCAAGGCGAGCATTGAGGTGAACTGCGAGAACAACAGAATCCTTCGGCCTTCGCCGAGCAGCTCTTCAAGCATCTCCATCAAACTGACCAACTTGCCACTGCCGGAACGCAGTGCCTTCGCTGTCATTGGCATCTTGATCAGGCGCAAATCGCAACAGACCTGCCGCAGCTTGAGCAAGGCATCAAGAATGATGATCTGACTGCGCGCCACGCCACTGCGGGCAATTTCGTCGCGCACTTTTTTGTCCATCGCCACGCGAACCGTCTCATAGACATCGCGCTGGCCGTCGCTGAGATCGACCCAATGGACAATCTCGGTTTTCGGCGGCAACTCGGTGGCGACCTGATCCTTTTTACGTCGCAACAAAAACGGCTTGATGCGCGCTGTCAGGTGCTGCATGCGCTGAACATTGCCGTGCTTTTCGATTGGCGTGCGGTAATCGCGATTGAAGGACTTGCTGTCGCCAAGCCAACCGGGCATGAGGAAATGAAACTGCGACCAAAGCTCGCCCAAGTGGTTTTCCAATGGCGTGCCGCTCAGGCACAAGCGCTGACGGGCCTGCAGATCACGGGCCGCTTGCGCAGCTTTGCTGAGCGGGTTCTTGATGTTCTGCGCTTCGTCGAGAATCAGCACGCTCCACAACTGCGGCTGCAATGTCTCCAAATCCCTTGGCAGCAACGCGTAAGTGGTCAGCACCAGATCGTACTCAGCCAGACTAGCGAAATCCTTTTGCCGCCCCGTGCCGTGCAACGCCAATACTTTCAACTGCGGGGTGAAACGCTCGGCCTCGTCGAGCCAGTTGGGAATCAGGCTGGTCGGCATCACCGCCAGAGCCGGGCAATCGAGACGACCGGCGTGTTTTTCCGTGAGCAGATGCGCCAGGGTTTGCAGGGTTTTGCCCAGCCCCATGTCATCGCCCAGAATGCCGCCGACCTCAAGCTCGCGCAGGGTTTGCATCCAGTTCAGGCCTTCGAGCTGATACGGGCGCAGTTGCGCGTTAAGGCCGGCCGGCGCAGCGACGTGGGTGTGACTGGAACTCTGCAGGCGCTTGGCAAAAGTGCGCAGCCGCTCGCCACCCTGCCAATCCAGCGGAAGGCCATCGAGCATACTCAAGCGCGCGGCGTCCGGGACACTCAAGCGCAGAGCATCGCCCTGATGACCGCCCAGGTACAACTCACCGAGCGCGGTCATCAGCGGTTTGACCCGGCTCAGCGGCAGCGCGACCTTGTCGCCCGAAGAGTCGCCAAAACCACTGGGCTTGAGTTCGATCAGGAGTTTTTCCTCATCGCTGCGTTGTGCCAGATTGACCGGGTCAAGCAAGCGCGGCTGGGTGCGCAACAAGTGCAGCAGGATCGGCAGCAAACTGTAGCGCTGGCCATTGACGACAATCCCCAATTGCAAATCGAACCACTGATGCCCTGCCTCTTCTTCGACCTCGGCGTACCAATGCTCGACTGGCTGCACATTGAAATGAAAGCCGGGACTGATCTCCACCTCCCAGTTCGAGGCGCGCAGCGTGGCAAGCCCTTCGTGCATAAACCCGAGCCAGGCGGAATCATCCGGCAACGTGAACATCTCACCAGGACGATCCAGCGAACTCTTGCGCGTGGCTTTCTTGAAACCGTGCTTTTGCAGGATCTGGCGCAGTTTCTTTTCCACCGCGGGCTGGCGTTGAATGCGCTGGGTTTCGGTGCCGTTGAGGATCATCACTTCCGGGTTGCGATCCACCGTCGGCTGGCCGTAGTAGGTAAACACCAGGGCGGCACGGTGCTCGAGAATGTATTCCCAGCGCGAGCGCTCCCGACCGCTGACGAGGGTCAGTTGTGGCTGTGGAAGTACGTCGTCGATGATCCGTTCGGTCAGTTGGTGTGGCGGCGGGATTCTCGTTGCCGCGCTCATGCGATGGCTGAACTGCATGGCCTGACGCGCCGGAATGTCCGGCGCCAGAGTCAAATGGCTGGCAAGTTTTTCTTCCAGTTCATTGAACAGAGGGCCAATCTGCCGCTGCTCACGGTCCAGGTAGTAAAGCGGCTCCAGCGCCAACACGGTTTCCTTCGCCGCCTCGGCACTGCTCCACTGCGCGCGGAAGCCGCCGTCGGCCTGCTCGGCCCACGCGAACTGGCCGATGCGTTTCGCCCCCGACACCAGCGGTCGCAGATCCTCGAAATCAAGGAACAGCCGCGAGGTGCGCAAGAGCATTTCCAGCAGTTCGGCGCCGCTGCTGCCTTCCAGCGGATAGCCGCTGTAATAGGCGTGATGGGAGTGCATGGCAACCAGCAGCCTGGCGACGCGCAGATCCAGCTCGGTGAGGTAGCCGGGCTGACGCATGAGCATTTCCGCCAGCGAGTACATCGGTTTGACTTCGCGCAACTCGCCGCTCTTGAGCTGGGAAACCTTGAAAATATCGAGCAGCCACTTGCCGCTCACAGGCGTTGGCTTGAGCTTGTAAAACAGGCGCGTGCCTGCGGTTTGCGCGCCTTCTTCAGCGGGTTTGGCCGGCACGGGGATGGTCGAAAGCCAATGTTCCAGCGCCCGACCCAACTGGGTCTGTGCGTCACTTTCAGACGCATCATCAACACTGCCCTGCAGGTGATAGAGCACCGCAGCGCAGTGCTTGCAGTCGATTACGACAGGACAGCTGCACAGGCAACGCAAGTTGACGGAACCCTGCCGATCTTCGGACAGGTAAATGCTTTGTTCATACGCCTGACTTTCCGAACCGACGCAGAACGCCTCGATCTTTTTGTCATTGATCTCGATGATCTCTACCCGGTCCTCGGCGGCATAAGCGCGAGCCTTGGCCAGCGCCTTGCTACTGAATGCCCGAGTCCAGGCCAACGACTTAAGCCGTTCGATGAGAATGCTCATGGGCAGTCCTTAGCCGGCCAGCACCCGCGCCAGTGCCGATTTCACCTTGCCCATGCCGTCATGCAACGCCTGTTCGATCTCGGCCATGGTGATCACTTCCGTGGTCTTGCCCGCCGCCGGGTTCACCACCAGCGCCAGACAGGCGTAATCCAGTTCCAGCTCACGGGCCAGCGCCGCTTCCGGCATACCGGTCATACCGACGATGTCACAGCCATCACGCTCAAGACGCACGATCTCGGCGACTGTTTCCAGACGCGGGCCCTGGGTGCAGGCATACACGCCCTGATCGCTGTACTCACAGCCTTCGGCAGCCACCGCAGCAATCAATTGCTGACGCAGTGGTTCGCTGTAAGGAAAGCTGAAGTCGATGTGGGTGACGTGCTCCAGATCATCGGCGAAAAAGGTGTGCTCGCGGCCGCTGGTGTAGTCGACGATCTGGTGCGGCACGCAGAAGTGACCGGTGCCCATCGCTGGGTGAATACCGCCCACCGCGTTAACGGCAATGATCGCTTCGGCACCGGCCTGCTTCAGAGCCCACAGGTTGGCGCGATAGTTGACCTTGTGCGGCGGGAAGCGATGCGGATGGCCGTGACGGGCGAGGAACAGCACTTCCTTGCCGGCGTATTCGCCGATCTGCACGTCGGCCGATGGCGCGCCGTAGGGCGTGTCGACCGCCAGCGATTGGCGAATGGTCAAACCTTCGAGTTGAGTCAGGCCGGTGCCACCGATGATTGCGTAAACCGTCATAGCGAAAAATCCTTAATCGATCAGTTGAGCGTCTTTGAGCGCGCCGATGGCGGTGAGCCAGCGCGGATCCTGACGGTAATCGGTGCTGGCGAATGCCTGGCCGCGCATGCGGGCGATTCGGGCGGACGGCTTGACCTTCATGCGTTGTGCGGCGCTCAGTGCCAGTTCGGCAGCGGCGCGGTCATTGCACACCAGGCCCATGTCGCAACCGGCAGTCAAAGCGGCTTCGATACGGCTAGCGGCATCGCCAACCACGTGGGCGCCGGCCATCGACAGGTCGTCGCTGAAGATCACGCCGTCGAACTGCAATTCGCCGCGCAGGATGTCCTGCAACCAGCGGCGGGAGAAGCCGGCAGGCTGCGAATCGACCTGCGGGTAGATAACGTGCGCCGGCATGATCGCTGCCAGTTGCTTGCTCAGCTTCGCGAATGGCACGAGGTCGTTGGCGCGTATCTCGTCGAGGCTGCGCTCGTCGTTGGGGATCGCAACGTGGGAATCCGCTTCTGCCCAGCCGTGGCCTGGGAAGTGCTTGCCGGTCGCCGCCATGCCCGCGCGGTTCATGCCGCGAATGAACGCTCCGGCGAGGAGTGCCGCGCGCTCGGGATCACTTTCGAACGAACGAGTGCCGACTACAGCGCTGCGCTGGTAATCCAGATCGAGTACCGGGGCAAAACTCAGGTCGAGACCGACCGCCAGCACTTCGGTGGCCATGATCCAGCCGCATTGTTCAGCGAGATATTCGGCATTCGGATTGTCGGCGATGGCACGCATGGCCGGCAGACGCACGAAGCCCTGACGCAGACGCTGCACGCGACCGCCCTCTTGATCCACCGCTAACAGCAGATCCGGGCGGACCGCGCGAATCGCTGCACTCAACTCACGCACCTGGCGCGGATGCTCGATATTGCGCGCAAAAATGATCAGGCCGCCCACTTCGGGCTGACGCAACAATTGGCGATCTTCGGCCGTCAGCCAGGTACCGGCGACGTCCACCATCAACGAGCCTTGCAGGCCAGCAGTCATAGAGATTCCTTGAAAACGAAAAACCCGACCCACAGCAAATCGCTACCGTAAGCAGTGCTCGGCAGGTCGGCAATTTCTATGGATTTCGGATTCAGAACGAGAGTCGGCATGGGCGGCTAGCTTAGCGGATACAAGCAGCCGCGCCCACCCGTGCGCGGTTAAACCTTGGCGGCAACCGGCGTTGATTTGCTGCGCGGACGCAGTTGTGCGGTGGCCATAGCCGTATCAGTAACACCGGTTTCAGCGCGCATACCGGCGGCGAGGAACGGCACCATCAGGCGCATCACTTGCTCGATCGAGGTGTTGACGCCGAAATCGGTCTCGGCGATCGCGCGCAAGGCCTTGATGCCGGACATGCTGAACGCGGCGGCGCCGAGCATGAAGTGCACGCGCCAGAACAGCTCGATTGGCGGAATGCGTGGCGCGGCTTCGTTGACCAGCAACATGTAGCGACGGAATACCTTGCCGTACATGTCTTCCAGATAACGGCGCAAGTGACCCTGGCTCTGGCTGAACGCGAGACCGAGCAGGCGCATGAAGATCGACAGATCGTTGCCGCTGCGTGGCTGAACCACGAGCGCTTGCTCGACGAGAATTTCCAGCAGTTCTTCAAGCGTCGGCTTGTTTTCAGGCTTGGCCTGACGCCGCTCCAGCTCTTTATCGAGACTGATGCAGAACGGCCCGAGGAAGCGCGAGAAAACCGCCTGAATCAGGGCTTTCTTCGAACCGAAGTGATAGTTCACCGCTGCCAGGTTGACGCCAGCCTTGCTGGTGATCAAACGCAATGAGGTTTCAGCGAAACCTTTCTCCGCGAACAACTGCTCGGCAGCATCAAGAATGCGTTCAACGGTTTCCGACTGGGCCATGGCTACTCCGCCTGACAAACACTTGTTTGAAACATACGTTTCAGCCTGTGCCTTGTCAAGCCTGCCGGTTCGTTTTGGGAATGGTCGGTCAGCTATTTAACCACACAAGGCCGACTCTTAAATAAACGCTTCTTCCGACCGTCCGGCGGCAGGCAAAAAAACGGGCATTGCCAAGGGCGCTTCACTGTATATAATCCCAGTCACTGTATAAAAAGACAGAGCGATCAATATGCTAAAGCTGACGCCACGCCAAGCCGAGATTCTGGCCTTTATCAAACGCTGCCTCGAAGACAACGGCTACCCGCCGACCCGTGCGGAAATCGCTCAGGAACTGGGCTTCAAGTCGCCGAACGCGGCTGAAGAGCATCTCAAGGCACTGGCTCGCAAGGGCGCCATCGAGATGACCCCCGGCGCCTCTCGCGGCATTCGCATCCCTGGCTTTGAAGCCAAGGCCGACGACTCTACCCTGCCAATCATTGGCCGGGTCGCTGCCGGCGCGCCGATCCTCGCGCAGCAACACATCGAAGAATCCTGCAACATCAACCCGGCCTTCTTTCATCCTCGCGCCGACTACCTGCTGCGCGTGCATGGCATGAGCATGAAAGACATCGGCATTTTCGACGGCGACCTTCTCGCCGTGCATACCACCCGCGAAGCGCGTAATGGCCAGGTTGTCGTCGCCCGCATTGGTGACGAAGTGACGGTCAAACGTTTCAAGCGTGAAGGCAGCAAGGTCTGGCTGATTGCCGAAAACCCCGAGTTCGCCCCTATCGAAGTCGACCTGAAAGATCAGGAACTGGTGATCGAAGGCTTGAGTGTCGGCGTCATTCGCCGCTAAAGGAGGCTTTATGCAGTTCCCACACACACCTCAGCAAACACAACTGCCTTTATTCGAAGCGTTTCTGTCGCAACCGATGGCGCCGATCCTGAAAGAAGTGGTCGAACGCCCCTGGAATGCCGAACCCGAAGTATTCAGTGAGCTGTCACTGCGTGGTGCTGCCGGGAACTGCCTGAACCTGCTCGCCCCGATCCTTCGCGAACTCAGCGAAGATCAGGACGCGCGCTGGCTGACATTGATCGCACCACCTGCCAGCCTGACCCAAACCTGGCTGCGGGATGCCGGCCTGAACCGCGAACGTATTCTGCTACTGCAACCACGGGGCGCTCAAAGTGCTCAGCAACTGGCATGCGAAGCTCTACGATTGGGGCGCAGCCACACAGTGGTCACCTGGCTAAACCCGCTTAACACCAACTCGCGGCAACAACTGATCAGCACCGCACGCACGGGCGAAGCGCAGAGCCTGAATATTCGTTTGGGTTGATTTGCGGGCAACAAGCGCTGTGTGAAGCGCCGGGCTTCTCCAGGGACAGAGAAGCCGATCTGAAGCGGTAGCGTCAAAAAGCAAAAAGGCGGGGATCAATGCAGAACCCGCGGCCCCTCTTCCTTATCAAACTCGCCTTCGACCATGCGGCCGGCCATCTGCACGCCGACGCTTAACATCGCTTTGGCGATTTCCACATGCTGACCTTGCAGGAATGCCTTGGCATCCTCGGAGAAATCCAGCGTCACCAGAGAACCTTCGTCCTCGGCCCTGCGCAGCTCGATTCGGCCGTCTGGTAACTCGACAATTTCTAGAAAGGACGTTGGCATAAAGGTCTGTTCTCCACGAAAGGCAGGGATTATATAGACATCATTCAGGCTTCGCTCGGGATCTTGACCAGCAGCATGTTTCAGATTGCCACCATGTCAATCGCCCTCAGCACTCGTTCAAGCCCTCGCGAAAGCGAATCGCCAAACCTTTCAGATTCTGCCGCCAGCTCTCCAGCTCCTCTCGGCTCAACTCTTCTGGCGCTTCTTCTTCATCCAGATTGATCGCCTGAATCAGCGGCTGCGTCACGTCCCCTTTGGGCTTGTGTGGCACCCGCGGCGGCTGAAACAGCGCCGAATGCGCAGCCAGTAGTTTTGCCATCCAGGTTTCAGAGTTACCGGCCAGCTCGACCATCTCGACCAATTCAGGAATCGCGATCGACTCCACAACTTCACGTGTCAGCAGCATCTCGGCGCGCGGCGCATTGGCCTGCGGCAGACGATAGAAACCAGCGATCTCATGACAAAGACCGAGCAGCGCGCCGTACAGGTGAAACAACGCCGATTCACGCCCAGCCTGAATCAACGCCAGAGAATTCATCGCCCGCCCTTCTTCAGCGCGAGCCAAGGCTTCCAGCGACAAGCCGGCGAAATAGATCTTCTGGTTGGTGCGGGTATAGAGTTCGTGGGCCATGAAGGCAGTCTCCACTACGAAATAATTGCTTCACACAGGCCGGACAGTGTCGTGGATCAGCCGATCCCACCGCAAGCACAAAACAAAAAGGCCGCATGAAAACCCGAGGGTTCTCATGCGGCCTTTCAGTGTCGGACTAACGCTTATTCAGCCTTGGCCTTGGTACGCTTGTCTTCAACCGTCCACTTGCCGCCGTCGAAGTACGCCTTCCAACCGGTAGGCTTGCCGTCGACTTCGGTCTGCACGTATTGCTCCTTGGTCTTGCGGCTGTAGCGGATCACCGCCGGCAGACCATCAGGATCCTTCTGCGGAGCTTCGCACAGGAAATGGTACTTCGGATCAATCTCGTCCTTGTGCGGCAGAATCTCGATCACCAGCGGAGCACGGGTCTCGCGGTTTTTCGGGAACTGACTGGCGGCCAGGAACAGACCGGACGCACCGTCGCGCAGGATGTAGGTGTCGTTGACCTTTTCGCATTTCAGCTCAGGCATCTTCACCGGATCCATCTTCGGCGGCGCCGCGTCACCGCTCTTCAGCAGTTTGCGGGTGTTCTTGCACTCGGGGTTGGTGCAACCGAAGAACTTGCCGAAACGGCCGGTCTTGAGCTGCATCTCGCTGCCGCACTTGTCGCATTCCAGGCTCGGACCTTCGTAACCCTTGATGCGATAGCTACCCTCTTCGATTTCGTAGCCTGCGCAATCCGGGTTGTTACCACAGATGTGCAGCTTACGCTTTTCGTCGAGCAGGTAAGCGTCCATCGCCGTGCTGCAGATCGGGCAGCGATGCTTGCCACGCAGTACCAGTGATTCCGATTCGCCCTCGTCGTCCGCAGCGATTTCGTCGCCCGGCACCAGGTTGACGGTCGCCTTGCAGCGCTCTTTCGGCGGCAGGCTGTAGCCCGAGCAACCGAGGAACACGCCGGTCGAGGCAGTACGAATCTGCATCGGGCGGCCGCAAGTGGTGCACGGAATGTCGGTCATGACCGGTTGGTTGGCACGCATGCCGCTTTCCGGGTTTTCGGCTACCTCGAGTTTCTTTTTGAAGTCGCCATAGAACTCGTCCAGCACGTTTTTCCAATCGCGCTCGCCTTGAGCCACGTCATCGAGGTTCTCTTCCATGCCGGCGGTGAAACCGTAGTCCATGAGGTTGGAGAAGCTTTCCGACAGACGCTCGGTGACGATGTCGCCCATCTTTTCCGAGTAGAAACGACGGTTGTGCAAGGTCACGTAGCCGCGATCCTGAATGGTCGAAATGATCGCAGCGTAAGTCGAAGGACGACCGATACCGCGCTTTTCCATTTCTTTAACCAGACTGGCTTCCGAGTAACGGGCTGGCGGTTTGGTGAAGTGCTGCGACGGATCGAGCTTGATCAACTTCATCACGTCGCCCTGCGCCATATCCGGCAGAACGTCGTCATCGCCGGGCTTGGCAATCTGCGGCATGACACGGGTGTAACCGTCGAACTTGAGGATGCGGCCCTTGGCGCGCAGCTCGAAGTCGCCAGCGCCTACGCTGACGGTTGTCGACAAATATTGCGCCGGAAGCATCTGGCAAGCGAGGAACTGGCGCCAGATCAGCTCGTAGAGACGCTCAGCGTCACGCTCCATGCCCGCCAGCTTGCTCGGCGTGGTGTTGGCGTCGGACGGACGAATCGCTTCGTGAGCCTCTTGTGCGCCTTCCTTGCTGCTGTAAACGTTCGGCGTTTCCGGCAAGTACTTCTTGCCGAACTCGTCTTCGATGTAAGTGCGCGCCATCGTCACGGCATCTGCCGAGAGGTTGGTCGAGTCGGTACGCATATAAGTGATGTAGCCGGCTTCGTACAGACGCTGGGCCATCATCATCGTTTTCTTCACACCGAAGCCCAGGCGGTTGCTCGCAGCCTGTTGCAAGGTGGACGTGATGAACGGCGCCGAAGGCTTGCTGCTGGTCGGCTTGTCTTCGCGCTTGACGATGCTGTAGCTGGAAGACTTGAGCTTCTCGAGCGCGGCCATGGCCTGGGCTTCGTTCAGCGGTTTGAAGGCTTCGCCTTTCTCGCGAGCCACTTCGAAACGCACGGTCGAGCCTTTGGTGGTGCCGAGATCGGCGTGCACTTCCCAGTACTCTTCCGGGTTGAACGCACGGATTTCACGTTCACGCTCAACGACCAGCTTCACGGCAACCGATTGCACACGACCGGCGGACAGGCCACGGGCGATTTTTGCCCACAGCAGCGGCGAGACCATGTAACCCACAACACGGTCGAGGAAGCGACGTGCCTGTTGGGCGTTGACACGATCGATGTCCAGCTCGCCCGGTTCCGAGAAGGCTTCCTGAATCGCCTTCTTGGTGATTTCGTTGAACACCACGCGCTTGTAGCGGCTATCGTCACCACCGATGGCTTCGCGCAGGTGCCAGGCAATGGCTTCCCCCTCGCGATCCAAGTCGGTTGCGAGATAGATGGTGTCAGCATCTTTGGCGAGCCGGCGCAGCTCTTCGATGACCTTCTCTTTACCTGGAAGGATCTCGTACTGAGCTTTCCAGCCATGATCGGGATCGACACCCATACGCGAAACGAGCTGCTTGCGCGCTTTCTCTTTCGGCGTGAGCACCGGACCTTCGCCCGCGGCAGCCTTGCCGCGCTTGGCGGCTGGCTCTTTGCTGGCGCTAGCCGAACCGCTGGTGGGCAGGTCTCGGATATGGCCGATACTCGACTTCACCACGTATTGGTTACCCAGATACTTGTTGATGGTCTTGGCCTTAGCCGGGGATTCCACAATGACCAGCGATTTGCCCATGGATCAGAAAATTCCTGAATTCTAGAAGTGAAAGGCGGTTGGCGCCTGACGCGGCACCGCTATATATAGTTGATACAAGGTGAGGTCAAGCACAGGGTTCTGTGCGCCCTCGCCTTATGCCTTGGAAAAAAGGCTCGGTTCGGCTTGCACCAAAGCAAAGCGTGGCACCTGCTCGCCGTCAACCTCGACTGACTCGAGAAACATGCTCAGAGGGCGTACCCAAAAGCCGTAATCGCCATACAGGGCTTGGTAAAAGACCACTTCTTCTTCGGTCTCGGAATGCCGCGCAACATTGAATACGCGGTACTGCGGACCTTTGTAATGTTGGTAGAGCCCAGGTTGTATCGGCATGTGTTGGCCCTCACTGAAATCTTTTCAAAAATAAATAAAAAACCCAAAAACAAAAACCGGGGCACTTGGCCCCGGCTTCCATCGACGAGACGCTTAAACGCGTTCGAAGACGGTGGAGATGCCTTGGCCGAGACCAATGCACATAGTGGCAACCCCGAAGGTGCCGCTATTCTGCTTCATCACGTTCAGCAAGGTGCCGGAAATACGGGCACCGGAGCAACCGAACGGGTGACCCAGGGCGATCGCGCCGCCGTGCAGGTTAACCTTCTCGTTCATCTTGTCGAGCACTTTCAGATCTTTCAGCACTGGCAGGGCCTGTGCAGCGAAAGCTTCGTTGAGCTCGAAGAAGTCGATATCGTTGATGCCAAGGCCCGCACGCTTCAGGGCTTTTTGCGTAGCCGGAACTGGACCATAGCCCATGATCGCCGGATCCACACCCGCCACTGCCATCGAACGGATAACCGCCATTGGCTGGATACCCAGGTCCTGCGCACGTTGCGCCGACATCACGATCATGCACGAAGCACCATCGGTGATCTGCGACGAAGTGCCGGCAGTCACGGTACCGCCCTTTGGATTGAAGGCAGGCTTGAGAGCCGCCAGACTTTCCAGGGTAGTTTCCGGACGAATGGTTTCGTCGTAGTCGAACAGTTTCAGGAAACCGTTCTCGTCGTAGCCCTGCATCGGGATGATTTCGTCTTTGAACTTGCCTTCCACGGTGGCCTTGTGGGCCAGCTGGTGGGAGCGCACGCCGAAAGCGTCTTGCTGTTCGCGAGTGATGCCGTGCATTTTGCCGAGCATTTCAGCGGTCAGGCCCATCATGCCCGAGGCTTTCGCCGCGTACAGCGACATGTGCGGGTTCGGATCGACACCGTGCATCATGCTCACGTGGCCCATATGCTCGACGCCGCCAACCACGAACACGTCACCGTTGCCGGTCATGATCGCTTGCGCAGCGGTGTGCAGTGCACTCATCGACGAGCCGCACAGACGGCTGACGGTCTGGCCGGCCGAAGTGTGCGGGATCTGGGTCATCAGCGACGCCATGCGCGCGATGTTCCAGCCCTGCTCGAGGGTCTGGTTCACACAGCCCCAGATCACGTCCTCGACTTCTGCAGGATCGACCTTGGTATTGCGTTCCAGCAATTTGCTGATCAGGTGCGCCGACATGTCTTCAGCGCGGGTGTTGCGGTGCATGCCGCCCTTGGAGCGGCCCATCGGAGTACGACCGAAGTCGACAATCACGACGTCTCTAGGATTCAAGCTCATAAGTTCACTCTCACTCTAGTTGGGGGCGCTTAACCGAAGAAGCTCTGGCCGTTTTTGGCCATTTCGCGCAGCTTCGCGGTCGGGTGGTACAGCGCGCCCAAATCAGCGTACTGGTCAGCCAGGGCAACGAACTCGGCAACACCGATCGAATCGATGTAGCGCAGCGCACCGCCACGGAATGGAGGGAAACCGATACCGTAGACCAGACCCATGTCGGCTTCGGCGGCGGTTTCAACGATGCCGTCTTCCAGGCAACGCACGGTTTCCAGGCACAGCGGGATCATCATCCAGTTGATGATGTCTTCGTCAGTGACTTCGCGCTGCTCGTAGACGATTGGCTTGAGCACTTCGAGTACCGACGGATCGGCAACTTTCTTCTGCTTGCCTTTCTTGTCGGCCTCGTAGGCGTAGAAGCCCTTGCCGTTCTTCTGGCCCAGGCGCTTGGCTTCGTACAGCACGTCGATGGCCGAGCGACGGTCATCCTTCATGCGATCCGGGAAACCTTCAGCCATCACGTCACGACCGTGGTGACCGGTGTCGATGCCGACCACGTCCATCAGGTATGCCGGGCCCATCGGCCAGCCGAATTTTTCCATGACCTTGTCGATACGGACGAAGTCGACACCGGCGCTGACCAGCTTGGCGAAACCGCCGAAGTACGGGAACAGTACGCGGTTGACCAGGAAGCCCGGGCAGTCGTTGACGACGATCGGGTTCTTGCCCATTTTCTTGGCGTAGGCAACGGTGGTGGCAACAGCCAGTTCGCTGGACTTCTCGCCACGGATCACTTCCACCAGCGGCATCATGTGCACCGGGTTGAAGAAGTGCATGCCGACGAAGTTTTCCGGACGCTTGAGGGCCTTGGCCAGCAAACTGATGGAAATGGTCGAGGTGTTGGACGCGAGGATGGTGTCCTCTTTGACCTGGCCTTCGACTTCAGCCAATACGGCTTGCTTGACCTTCGGATTCTCGACGACCGCTTCGACAACCAGATCGACATGACCGAAGTCGCCGTAGGACAGGGTCGGACGAATGCCGTTGAGCACTTCAGCCATTTTCGCAGCGGTCATGCGACCTTTATCAACGCGGCCAACCAGCAGTTTGGCGGCTTCGGCCAGCCCCTGCTCGATGCCGTGCTCGTTGATGTCCTTCATCAGGATCGGCGTACCTTTGGAGGCCGACTGATAAGCGATACCGCCACCCATGATGCCGGCGCCGAGTACAGCGGCCTGCTTCACGTCTTTGGCGATTTCGTCGTAGGCCTTGGCCTTTTTCTTCAGTTCCTGATCGTTCAGGAACAGACCGATCAAGCTCTGCGCGGCAGAGGTCTTGGCCAGTTTGACGAAACCGGCGGCTTCGACTTCCAGCGCCTTGTCACGACCGAAGTTCGCGGCTTTCTGGATGGTCTTGATCGCTTCAACCGGCGCCGGGTAGTTCGGGCCAGCTTGCCCTGCCACGAAACCCTTGGCGGTTTCGAAAGCCATCATTTGTTCAATGGCGTTCAACTTGAGTTTTTCAAGTTTCGGCTGACGCTTGGCCTTGAAGTCGAACTCGCCGGAGATGGCGCGTTTGATCAGTTCAAGTGCAGCTTCCTGCAGTTTTTCAGGAGCAACCACGGCGTCGACGGCGCTGACCTTCAGGGCGTCTTCAGGGCGGTTTTCCTTGCCGGAAGCAATCCACTCGATAGCGTTGTCGACACCGATCAGGCGCGGCAGACGCACGGTGCCGCCGAAGCCTGGGTAGATGCCAAGTTTGACTTCCGGCAGACCGATCTTGGCTTTGGTGGACATGACGCGATAGTCAGCCGCCAGGCACATTTCCAGACCGCCGCCCAGAGCGATGCCATTGATGGCCGCTACGGTCGGAACGTTGAGGTCTTCGAAATCGCTGAAGATCTTGTTGGCTTCGAGATTGCCAGCAACCAGCTCGGCATCCGGCAGCTTGAAGTTCTCGACAAATTCGGTGATGTCGGCGCCGACGATGAACACGTCCTTGCCACTGCTGACGATCACGCCCTTGATCGAAGCATCTGCCTTGATGGTGTCTACGGCCTGACGCAGTTCGTTCAGGGTTAGACGGTTGAACTTGTTGACGGACTCACCCTTGAGGTCGAATTTCAATTCGACGATGCCACTTTCAAGAGCTTTAACCGTGATGGCTTTACCTTCGTAAATCATCAACTGATCTCCACGATATGGAAGCTGAACAGTACACGTCGGACGCAGGCGAATGGCTCGGCAGGACGCTTTTTCGTCGATGCTAACGCCAATCCACCCGGCACACCCGCCAACGCGATAGTCGGGATTCTGTAGGAGCAGTCTGTAAGACAAACGCTCAATTCATACGCCCGTTTGATTTGGGTACGTCACCTTCACGGAATTTCCGACAATTGTCAATCGCCCAAAATACGGGTTGAAATGCGACTTTGCGGTCATTTCTGTAAGACGAAGACCCGCAACACGCGTCTGCATGTGAAGCCATTCATAGAATCAATAGTTAGAAAAGTCGCCCTAATTCGCGGCGGCCCTTGTTTAAAGGGCTACGCTGGGTGGACGACAGGGAAATACGCTGACTGACTCAGCCTCAAAAAGATTTCCGGCCTGCCTGGCCAACCCCGCCCGATGAATCATGTCGGGCTTTTTATTGCGCGTCTGCCAGACCTTCCCCACCGTTGCAGTGGGAAAAGTCCGCGCATCACGCCAGCGCTTTCAGAGTGGCGTCGATATCCTGCAAAACCGTGGCTTCGCCCTTTTCGCCCCAGTACAAGGCGATCATCTGCTTGTCTGCCTCGACTTTGAAAACGTTGCCCGGCAACTTTTCGAAATGATTGAGCAGCGCCCGATCTTCGCAGACTTCCTGCCATTGATTGACCCAAACACCCGGCGACTTTTGCCAGTAAGTCCAGCAGACAGGCTGCTTGCTCCGACGTGGCCGATGATATTGCGCACAAGGATTCGGCGGCTCTTGCGCCAGCCAGTGCGGCCATTCCTGAGGCGCCAGCTGCATGGCCAAACCGATGCGTCGCGCCTCCATGCGCAGGGCGATACGACCGCTTTGCGCGCGCGATGGGCGCAACCACGCCAGAGGACTTAAAACCACCAGCAGGATTGACACCACCAACCAGACCGTCATATCTCTATTCCCAATTCTTGGTGAGCGCATTGTGTCACTTTGGAACCAATGCGCTTGAAACCAGCCATACTTACCAATATTGAACCGTCACGAGGAGCACCTCATGCCCTACACCCATATCCTGGTCGCCGTAGATCTGACTGAAGAGTGCGACCCAGTGATTCACCGCGCCAGAGAGCTGTCGGTGAGCAATGGCGCCAAGCTGTCGCTGGTGCATATCGTCGAGCCGATGGCCATGGCGTTCGGCGGTGACGTGCCGATGGATCTGTCACAACTGCAACAACAGCAGTTCGATCAGGCCAAGGAGCGTCTTGAGCGCCTAAAGCTCAAGTACTCCGAACTCGAAGGCGCCAACTGCCACCTGACTTATGGCCAGCCACGCCAGGAAATCCATCACTTCGCCAAGGAACAGCAATGCGATCTGATCGTGGTCGGCAGCCATGGCCGTCATGGTCTGGCGCTGTTGCTCGGTTCGACCGCCAACGACGTACTCCACGGTGCGCCATGCGATGTCCTCGCCGTCCACCTGGTCAAACGTTGAAGCACTGATAATTGTAGGAGCAAGCCTGCTCGCGAAGGCGTCGGCACATTAAGCATTCATGCCGCCTGACACGCCGCATTCGCGAGCAGGCTCGCTCCCACATTTGATCTGCACAGCCTGTAGATCGCATTACATATGAAAAGCCCGGCGCTCATCACTGAGCGCCGGGCTTTTTCACATCAGGATCAATCAGGCATCCAGCTCAGCCCAACGCTCCACCAACGCATCCAGCTCAGCCTGCAACTGCTCCAGCGAAGCAATCACCTTGGCCGTTTCTGCCGCAGGGCGCTGATAGAAACTGGCTTCAGCCATCTCGGCTTCTACTGCAGCGATCTGCTGCTCCTTGGCATCGATATCGCCCGGCAACGCTTCCAGCTCTCGTTGCAGCTTGTAGCTCAACTTCTTCTTGGCAGCCGGAGCAGCAGCGGCTGGCGCTGCGACCACAGCAGGCTCAGCGGTCACTACTGCGGAGTTCAGGTCAGCCTTGCCCGATTTGCTTTCAGTCACGCCCAGCAGACGCGGTGAACCGCCCTGACGGATCCAGTCCTGATAGCCGCCGACGTATTCACGCACCTTGCCTTCACCTTCGAAGACCAGGGTGCTGGTGACCACGTTGTCGAGGAATGCCCGGTCGTGACTGACCATCAGCACAGTGCCGTTGAAGGTCAGCAGCACTTCTTCGAGCAGCTCGAGGGTTTCCACGTCGAGGTCGTTGGTCGGTTCGTCGAGGACCAGCAGGTTCGCCGGTTTGCTGAACAGCTTGGCCAGCAACAGACGCGCACGCTCACCACCCGAGAGCGCCTTGACCGGCGTGCGGGCACGCTGCGGGCTGAACAGGAAGTCGCCGAGGTAGCTCAGCACGTGACGGCTCTGGCCGTCGATCTCGATGAAGTCGCGACCTTCGGCGACGTTGTCGATAACGGTTTTTTCCAGATCCAGCTGATGGCGCAACTGGTCAAAGTAGGCCACGTCGATGCGCGTGCCCTCTTCCACTTTGCCGCTGGTCGGTTGCAGACCGCTGAGCATCAGCTTCAGCAGGGTGGTTTTGCCGGTACCGTTGGCGCCGAGCAGACCGATACGGTCGCCGCGCGTCAGGACCATCGAGAAATCCCTGATCAGGAACGGGCCGCCCGGGTGAGCGAAACTCACGTTCTCGAGGACCATCACCTGCTTGCCGGACTTGTCGGCCGTGTCCAGCTGAATGTTGGCCTTGCCGGTGCGTTCACGACGTTCGCTACGCTCGACGCGCAACGCTTTCAGAGCACGGACGCGGCCTTCGTTACGGGTGCGACGCGCCTTGATGCCCTGCCGGATCCAGACTTCTTCCTGGGCCAACTTCTTGTCGAACAGCGCGTTTGCGGTTTCTTCAGCGGCCAGCGCGGCTTCTTTGTGCACGAGGAAACTGGCGTAATCGCCGTTCCAGTCGATCAGGCCACCGCGATCCAGTTCGAGGATGCGCGTGGCGAGGTTTTGCAGGAAGGACCGGTCGTGCGTGATGAACAACACGGCGCCCTGGAAATCTTTCAGCGCCTCTTCGAGCCAGGCAATCGCACCGATGTCCAAGTGGTTGGTGGGCTCGTCGAGCAGCAGCAGGTCCGGCTCGGACACCAGTGCCTGCGCCAGCAGCACGCGACGACGCCAGCCGCCGGACAACTGGGCGAGGGTCTTGTCGGCCGGCAGTTGCAGACGGCTCAAGGTGCTTTCGACCAGAGTCTGCAAACGCCAGCCATCACGGGCTTCGAGGTCTTGCTGAACGTGCATCAGCTTGTTCAGGTCATCTTCAGTGACGCAGTTCTGCGCAAGGTGATGGTATTCGGCGAGCAACGCGCCCACGCCATCAAGGCCCTCAGCGACCACGTCGAACACCGTCCGATCGTCGGCCACCGGCAATTCTTGCGGCAATTCACCGATTTTCAGACCGGGGGCACGCCACACCGAGCCGTCATCGGGCTTCTGGTCGCCCTTGACCAGTTTCATCATGCTGGACTTGCCAGTGCCGTTGCGGCCGATGATGCACACCCGCTCACCACGGGCGATCTGCCAGGACACCTTGTCCAACAACGGCATAGCGCCGAACGCAAGGGACACATCGCTGAATTTGAGCAGGGTCATGAGCTTCTCCAAAAACCGGGCGCGCATTCTACCTGAGTTAGGGCTTCAGCAGGCCGGCAATTTGTCTGTCGAAGCACTCTGCACAACATTTGTTGCGAACTTGTGCTGCGAGGCCGGCAAAGCTTTCGCCGCTTGCTGGCAAAAGGCTAAGCTACAGACAATTCAGTGCTGACCGAGGTCGGCACTTGTCATGATTTCTCTGCCCGGATGTCTCATGCGCAGTCGCCTTTTCAGTGTCTTGTCCTGTTTGCTACTTACCGCCGCTGCCGCTCAATCCGCCCAGGCGGTGGACCTGTCCACCCAACGCCAGTATTACGATGAAGCCAAGCGCGCCTTGGCCAAGGGTGATACCGGCCCGTATTTCCGTTACAGCCAGGCGCTGGCCGATTATCCGCTGGAACCGTATCTGGCTTACGACGAACTGACCGCACGCCTGAAGACCGCGAGCAATGCGGAAATCGAGAAGTTCCTCGCCGAACACGGTGACCTGCCCCAGGCCAATTGGATGAAGCTGCGCTGGTTGCGCTGGCTCGCCGACCGTGGCGACTGGGCGACCTTCGTCAAGTATTACGACCCGAAACTGAACTTCACTGAACTGGACTGCCTGAATGCGCAGTACCAGATCACCCACGACAAGAAAGCCGAGGGTTACGCCAACGCCGACAAGCTCTGGCTGACCGGCAAATCGCAACCTGCGGCGTGTGACGCGCTGTTCGGGATCTGGGCTGCCGACGGTCAACTCACCGAACAGAAACGCTGGGAGCGCACCAAACTCGCTGCTCAGGCCCGCAACTACCCACTGGCCAACAGCCTGGTCAACGGCTTGACCACCCTCGCCCCGCGCGGTCGTTTGCTGGTGGATGTGGCGCAGAAGCCCGAACTGCTCAATCAGCCATCACGCTTCACCCCGGCCGATGAACCGATGTCCGATGTGGTCAGCCTCGGCCTGCGCCGCCTCGCGCGTCAGGACCCGGACAAGGCCATGGCGCTGCTCGACGGTTATGCCAGCAGCATGCATTTCTCTCGCGATGAAAAAGTCGCAATCGCCCGGGAAATCGGCCTGACCCTCGCCCGTCGTTTCGACAGCCGCGCGCTGGACGTGATGACCAAGTACGACCCGGAACTGCGCGACAACACCGTTTCCGAATGGCGATTGCGGCTGCTCTTGCGCTTGGCTCGCTGGGATGACGCCTACGAACTGACCAAGCGTCTGCCGCAGGATCTGGCCACCACCAACCGCTGGCGCTACTGGCAGGCGCGCAGCCTGGAACTGGCCCAGCCGCAGAATCCGGAAGCGCAGACGCTGTACAAAAACCTCGCCCGCGAGCGCGACTTTTATGGATTCCTCGCCGCCGACCGTTCGCAATCGCCCTATTCGCTGAACAACAAGCCATTGGTCCTCAGTCAGGCGCTGATCAACAAGGTGCGCAACACCCCGGGCGTACGTCGTGCGCTGGAATTCCATGCCCGTGGGCAAATCGTCGACGGTCGTCGCGAGTGGTATCACGTTAGCCGCCATTTCAATCGCGATGAAATGGTTGCCCAGGCGAAACTCGCTTACGACTTGAAATGGTATTTCCCGGCGATCCGCACCATCAGTCAGGCGCAGTACTGGGACGATCTGGATATTCGTTTCCCGATGGCCCACCGCGAAACCCTCGTGCGGGAAGCCAAGGTGCGCGGCCTGCATTCGAGCTGGGTGTTTGCCATTACTCGCCAGGAAAGTGCCTTCATGGACGACGCCCGCTCCGGCGTTGGCGCCAGTGGCCTGATGCAATTGATGCCCGGCACCGCCAAGGAAACCGCGCGCAAGTTCAGCATCCCGCTGGCCTCGCCGCAGCAGGTGCTGGATCCGGACAAGAACATCCAGCTCGGCGCCGCGTACCTGAGCCAGGTGCACAGCCAATTCAACGGCAACCGCGTCCTCGCCTCCGCCGCCTACAACGCCGGCCCCGGTCGCGTACGCCAATGGTTGCGCGGCGCTGATCATCTGAGCTTCGACGTCTGGGTCGAAAGCATTCCGTTCGACGAAACCCGTCAGTATGTGCAAAACGTGCTGTCGTACTCGGTGATCTACGGCCAGAAGCTCAACTCGCCACAGCCACTGGTGGACTGGCATGAGCGCTACTTCGACGATCAGTGATCACGCGACTGACGCCGAGTAACGAAAAATGCCCGTATCGCGAGATACGGGCATTTTTTATTGAGCTGTCGGCTGCCGAATTAACACTTCATCTTTTTAACCATCATTTTGCCAAGTTGAGTAAGCCGATATTTCTGGGTTGGATTCTTGGGCGATTGAGGATCGGTCATTTCGATCATTCCAGCGGTTAACGCCGGCTTGATATAGTTGGATCTGAACGTAGCCTTGTGGGCCAGGCTCATCTCAGCCATCAGATCACTGATCCGTAAAGAACGGGGTCCCAGAGTTAACAATAATCTTTCTACTAGGTCGGTTACTGAGTCGTTTACTAGGTCGCTCACTGACTCATTAGCGATGGCTTCACGCAACGAAACATTTAGCGCATGCAGCATGTACTCGACAAAAGGCGTTGACTCTCCCTGCCGGTCAGAAGCAGACAAGGCAGAGTAGTAGACATCCTGCTCCTCTCGAATAACCGCTTCGACCGGCAAATACGCCAGGACCGGGCGCCATTGGCTCAATATCAATGTTTGCCACAGCCGTCCCATTCGCCCGTTTCCATCAGCAAACGGATGGATGAACTCAAACTCATAATGGAATACGCAACTGATGATCAGCGGATGCCATTCAGAGCGCACAAGCCATGCCAGCAATTCATCCATCAGCGGTGATATACGGCTCGGAGGCGGCGCCATATGAACCAGTTGCTCTCCGCGATAAATCCCCACACCCGCTCGGCGAAAGTGCCCGCATTCATCAATCAGCCCATGCATCAACAACTCATGCGCTTGAAGCAGGTCAGCCCTGTTGTCAGGCTGCCATTGCGGCATGGTTTCATACGCGGTAAATGCATTGCGCACTTCTTGAATTTCCTTGGGCAAGCCTAAAACCCGTTGCCCGGCGAGCACGGCGGTTACCTGCTCGACACTCAATGTATTGTTTTCGATTGCCAAAGAGGCCTGAATTGTACGGATACGATTGCCTCGGCGCAGATGAGGCGTCTGCCGACTATCGCCCCCAGCCGAAAGCTGACCGATTTGCTCGCTGATTTCGGCGATCAACGCAATCATTCGTGTGGTTAGGGTCAACGGCGGTTGGTAGCGGCTCATGTCCTCATCCAGGCATTCCAAACAGGCCGCCATATTGCCCGATTCGAGCAATGTCCATCAGACTTGATCAACCGTTACTTTTCCATCATTGAACTGCAACGCCGCCAACCGCGCATACAGCGGATTGCTGGCAATCAGCTCCTGATGAGTACCAATGGCGACAAGCTTGCCCTGATCCATCACCGCAATCCGGTCAGCGTTTTTCACCGTGGCCAGTCGATGCGCGATCACCAGCGTGGTGCGGTTCTGCATCAGGCTCGGCAGCGCTTCCTGAATCAGGTGTTCGCTCTGCGCATCGAGGGCGCTGGTGGCTTCGTCCAGCAGCAGGATCGGTGCGTCGACCAGTAGCGCCCGGGCGATCGCCAAGCGCTGACGCTGACCACCGGAAAGACCGAGACCTCCATCGCCGAGGTGAGTCTGATAACCGTTGGGCATTTTTTCGATGAAGTCGTGGGCATGAGCAATTTTTGCTGCTTCCCTGACTTGCTCCAGCGTCGCCCCCGGATTGCCGTAACGAATGTTCTCTTCAACGCTGCCGAAAAACAGCGCCGGCGACTGCGAGACCAAAGCGAAGTGACGGCGCAGATCCAGCGGGTCAAGGCTGGTCAGCGGCACACCATCAATCAGGATCCGTCCTTCCAGTGGGTCATAAAAGCGCAACAGCAAGTCATACACCGTGGACTTGCCGGCACCGGACGGCCCGACCAGCGCCAGCGTCTCACCGGCCCGAATGGTCAGATTCAAGCCATTGACCGCGTAGCTTTCAGGGCGCGAAGGGTAGGAAAAGCGCACCTCCTGCAATTGCAGTTCGCCCCGAACGCGCGCCGGCAAGGTCATGAGTCCGGTGGTTGGCGGCTGGATGATATTCTCCGAACCCAGCAACTCAGCAATCCGCTCGGCTGCCCCTGCCGCACGTTGCAGTTCGCCAATGACCTCACTGAGGGTGCCGATCGCACTGCCGACGATCAGACTGTAAAAAACAAATGCAGCCAGTTCGCCCCCGGTGATGCGTCCGGCGATCACGTCCATGCCGCCGACCCACAACATCACCGCCACCGCGCCGAGCACCAGCACGATCACCATGGTGATCATCCACGAACGCTGAAAGATGCGTTTGCGCGCCGTGTCGAAAGCGTCCTCGACCGTTGTCGCAAAACGGCGCTCGTCCTGGACCTGGTGGTTGTAGGCCTGCACGGTTTTGATCTGGCCGAGGGTTTCCGAGACGTAGCTGCCGATATCGGCGACCCGGTCCTGGCTCAGTCTCGAGAGATTGCGCACCCGGCGGCCGAAAATCAGGATCGGCGCAACCACGAACGGCAAGGCAATCACCACGATGCTGGTGAGTTTCGCGTTGGTCACGAACAGCAAGATGACACCGCCGATCACCATCAACAGGTTGCGCAGGAACATCGACAGCGACGAGCCGATCACCGATTGCAACAGCGTTGTGTCGGCAGTCAGCCGCGACTGAATCTCCGAACTGCGGTTGTTCTCGTAAAAGCCCGGATGCAGATAGACCAGATGGTTGAACACCTCGCGGCGGATGTCGGCCACGCAGCGCTCGCCGATCCACGACACCCAGTAGAACCGGGCAAACGTGCCGACCGCCAGACCCAGCACCATCAGCATGAAGATGCCGATGCTCTGGTTGAGCTGATGCGGCGACTGAGTCATGAAGCCGCGGTCGACCAACAGTTTGATGCCCTGCCCCATCGACAGCGTGACGGCGGCGGTGACGATCAACGCCAGCAGCGCACCGATGACCTGCCAGCGGTAGGGGGCCAGAAATCGACTGGTCAAACGCAAAGCGCGACGGTGTCGTGAAGAAAGCTTCGGGGTCATTCAGGTACACATCCGTGTTGGTGAAAGGGCTAGCCTAAACCTTCTTGGGGCGGAACTCTGTAAATCACAATGAGTCAGGTTAAATATGCCCCCAAAGACTAGGCCATAGTTACTATTGGTCTAAAGTCCCGGTTGAGACGAGCGGTCGTTTCTGTTTGAGTGGAGATGCCCCCACTGACAGACCGCAGGGAGTTGTCACAGCCCGGTCACGTGGCGGTTTTTACCCTAGGCGCACAACCTGATGAGGAGACAGGCCATGTCCTTGCAACACAGCAGCGAAGACAAAATTGAAGTGATCCGTACCAAGCCCGGCCAATCTCTGGGTTGCTCGATACTGGATAAGGATGGGCGAGAAGTACCGATCACTGAAGAAATGATCCAGCAAGCGTGCAGTGAACTGGAGAAGCGATTGGTCAAGCCTGCCGAACAAGAGTGATATAGCCACCGTCTTCATGACCCGGCCCCTTTGGCCGGGTTTTTTCTGTGCACCTATCTGAAATTTGTGCCGCGACCTTCGCGAGCAAGCTCGCTCCCACAGGGACCTCCCATTCACTGAAGATCTCCTGTGGGAGCGAGCCTGCTCGCGAAAGCGCCGACTCGGTGTCTAGACGGCCACCGCCCCCAGCGCCGCCACAATCCTCGCCAACACCGGCGATTCCCCTTCAATCCGCACCTTCAGCCCTTCAATCTCACGCCGCACCGGATACTGCTTGCGCAACATATCGAACGCCGCACGCTGCTCGCCGACATTGCCTACAAGGCTGCGGCGAAAATCCGCGTCATCGTGGCGCGGGTCGTACACGCCACGGCACAACATCGCCAGCGCCCAGGCCGGATCGCTATCGGCGTGCAGAGTCACTTGCGACAACCACGGCGCCGGCAGCAAGTCATTGAGCTGGATGCTCGCCGGCTGAGCGATGAATTCGCAATAGGCCTGATAGATCTGCGCCGTTCCGCGCTGTTTGCCATCGAGGCTGTAACCGGCAATGTGCGGGGTGGCCAACACGCAAAGATCAGCCAGCGCGACATCGACTTCGGGTTCGGCTTCCCAGACATCAAGCACCGCTTGCAGGTCTTCACGCTCCAGCAGCACTTCACGCAGCGCGGCGTTATCCACCACCGGACCACGCGCCGCGTTGATCAGCCATGCGCCGGGTTTGAGTTGCTGCAAACGCTGCTGATCGAACAGATGCCAAGTCGCGCCGTCACCGCTGCGCGTCAGCGGCGTGTGCAGACTGATCACGTCGCACTGCTCGATGATTTGCTCCAGGCTCACGTAGTCGCCACCCTCGGCAGCCTGACGTGGCGGATCACAGACTTTGACGTTCCAGCCCAGGCCCTTGAGGACCTTGATCAGCCGCCCCCCAACCTCACCGGCACCGACGACACCGTAAGTCCGCTGAGTCAGATCGACGCCTTCGATTTCGGCGAGGGTCATCAGACTGCCCAGCACATAATCGACCACACCACGGGCATTGCAGCCGGGTGCACTCGACCAGGTGATGCCGGCCTCATTGAAATAGTCGAGATCCAGATGATCGGTGCCGATGGTGCAGGTGCCGACAAAGCGCACCTTGCTGCCCTCAAGCAACGCGCGGTTGACGTTGGTCACCGAGCGCACGAGCAACACGTCGGCCTCCTCGACCGTCGCACGGTCGATGGAACGGCCCAGCACCCGGCGGATCTCGCCGAAACCGGCAAAAAAGGCATCAAGCAGCGGGATATTTTCGTCGGCAACAATCAGCATGGCGGGCTCCTTTGGCGGATCGGCAGTTTAGGTGCAGATCGGTCGCCGGGCCAGCAGGCTTTGCGCTTACAAATCCGCAACAGAGGATTTTTCCTGACCAAGGCGTCAGCGGCGTAGAATGCGGCGCCTTGCGCATCAACACCTGTGGACGTTTTGCCCGTGAATTCTGTAACTGATCAACCTGTCGCTGTGTCCCTGACCCGCCCCGCGCGGATTCGCCTGGAGTTCAAGAACCTGCTCGCCCTGGCGTTGCCGATCATCATCGCGCAACTGGCGACCACAGCCATGGGCTTCGTCGATGCGGTGATGGCCGGCCGCGTCGGGCCGAAGGATCTGGCAGCGGTGGCGCTGGGCAACTCGATCTGGGTGCCGGTGTTTCTGCTGATGACCGGCACCCTGCTGGCAACGACGCCAAAAGTCGCTCAGCGCTTTGGCGCTGGCACCCACAGCGAAATCGGCCCGCTTGTACGTCAGGCGTTGTGGCTGGCGCTGGTGGTCGGGCTGATCGCGACGGCGATGCTGGTGGCCGCCGAGCCGGTGCTGCACCTGATGAAGGTCGATCCCGAGCTGATCGGCCCGTGCATGCAATACCTGCACGGCATCGCCAGCGGTCTGCCGGCGGTGGCGTTCTATCACGTGCTGCGCTGCACCAGTGACGGCATCGGTCGAACCCGTCCGGCAATGGTGCTGGGCCTGTGCGGTCTGGCGCTGAACATTCCGCTGAACTACATCTTCATCTATGGCCACTTCGGTGTGCCGGCGATGGGCGGAGTCGGCTGCGGATGGGCCACGGCCATCGTGATGTGGGTCATGGCGCTGGGTCTGGCCGGGTATGAGCGCTGGGCGCCGGCCTATCGTTCGAGCGAAATTTTCAACCGTTTCGACTGGCCGCAATGGGCGGTGATCAAGCGTCTGCTGGCGATCGGCTTGCCGATTGGCATCGCGGTGTTTGCCGAGTCGAGCATCTTCGCGGTGATCGCCCTGCTGATCGGTAGCCTCGGCGCGACCGTGGTGGCCGGGCATCAGATTGCGCTCAACGTCAGCTCCCTGGTGTTCATGATTCCGTACTCGCTGGGCATGGCCGTTACCGTGCGCGTCGGTCAGGCACTGGGCCGCGAAGAGCCGCGTGAAGCGCGTTTCGCCGCCGGCGTCGGTATGGGCACCGCGCTGGCTTACGCCTGCCTGTCGGCGAGCATGATGCTGTTGCTGCGCGAGCCGATTGCGGCGATCTACACCGCTGACCCGACAGTGATTCACATCGCGGCGATGCTGATTGTGTATTCGGCGCTGTTCCAGTTTTCCGACGCGATCCAGGTGACCGCTGCCGGCGCACTGCGCGGTTATCAGGACACGCGGGTGACGATGATCCTGACCCTGTTCGCCTATTGGGGGATTGGTTTGCCGGTGGGTTACGCCCTCGGCCTGACCGACTGGCTCGGCGAGCCACGCGGCCCGAGCGGCTTGTGGCAGGGTTTGATCGTTGGCCTGAGTTGCGCGGCGCTGATGCTGTCGATTCGCCTGACGCGTAGCGCGCGCAAGCGTATTCGGATCAGTCGTTCGGCGGGTTAAATCCGTTACGCCAGACAAAAAATGTGGGAGCGAGCCTGCTCGCGAATGCGGTGTATCAGTCGCCATCAATAGTGACTGAGATACCGCTTTCGCGAGCAGGCTCGCTCCCACATTTGGTTTTGCGTTCGCCTGGGGTTCAGGTGTCTTTCTTGCGAATCCAGTACAGATAAGTACCGGCCTCTTCGTGCTGGCTCACCAGTTCATGGTCGAGAAACACGCAGAATTTGGGGATATCGCGTTTGGTCGACGGGTCGGTGGCGATCACCTTGAGCAGGCCGCCGGGCACCAGATCACGGATGTGCTGGTGCAGCATCATCACCGGTTCCGGGCAATTGAGGCCGGTGGCGTCGAGGGTGCCGTCGACCGGGGTATCGATCATTTCACTCATGATTCACTCCTGAAACTGGCCGGCATTGTCGCGCATTGCCGGGGGAATCGTCTAACCCCTGTGGGAGCGAGCTTGCTCGCGAAAGCGGTGTGTCATTCTGCATGGAGGTGACTGATACGGCGCCTTCGCGAGCAAGCTCGCTCCCACAGGTTATGTGTTATATCAGCGGGATTTGGCTTTCTTGGTGTCGTGGCGGCGCAGGTGGCAGGTCACTTCCTCACGATCGTGATACAGCTGCTTGCAGCCGATATCGACCTTGATCCCGCGTGCCTTGAAACCATCGGCAATGCGTTCGAGCAAACGCTTCACCTCGGCATATCGCTGCTTCATCGGCAACTTCAGATTGACCACCGCCTCGCGGCAATGCCCCTCACCGATCCACTCTTCCAGCATCGCCGCGTTGCGCGCCGGTTTCTCGACGATGTCGCAGACCATCCAGTCCACCGGTTGCTTGGGCTTGAAAGTAAAACCGTCGGCCATCAAATGCTGAACCAGACCGGTGTCCATCAGGCTTTCAGCCATCGGGCCGTTATCGATCGCGGTCACCAGCATCCCACGGTTGACCAGTTGCCAGGTCCAGCCGCCCGGCGCGGCGCCGAGGTCGACGCCGGTCATATCGCTGTGCAGGCGATCTTCCCACTGATCACGCGGGATAAAGTGATGCCACGCCTCTTCCAGCTTCAAGGTCGAACGGCTCGGCGCCTCGCGCGGGAACTTCAGACGCGGAATGCCCATCGGCCACATGGCCGAATTACCGGCATCGGCCATACCCAGAAACACTTCGCGACCGCTCTTGAAGGTCAGCAGCAGACGCGGCTTGCTGGCGTCCTCCACCAGTTTGCCGGCGCCGGTCAGCGCCTTGCGCAGCGGGCCTTCGAATTTCTTGCAGAAGTTCGACAATTCCTTGCCGTCATTGGTGTCGACGACCTCCAGCCACAGGCTGCCGCACACCGGGAAATCAGCCATGTGCGCGAGAATCACGCTGATGCGGTCGGTTTCCGGCAGATCGATAAATACACCGCGCGCCCATTGGCGCGGGAAGATCAGATCGGCGAAACGCTGGCCGCGCATCAGGCGCTCGGCGCCGTCTTCTTCGGTGCAGACAAACTCGGCGTACGCGGTGGTCGCTTTGGCCTTGGCGTAGCCGGCCACATTGAGTTGAGCGGCGAGGTCGGAAATCTCCGAACAGACTTCGCCTTCGAAGCCTGGCCGGCAATGCATGAATAGGGTGTTCATTCTTACTCCTGGGCAGCGGGCGATCATTCGGCCGCTGCGCGATGCTCAGGCCTTGCGTTGCAGCAAAGCCTGTCACGAAAACCGGCGCATGATAGCCGATGTCGGAACCTTGGACTTGCCCATAGAGTCCAGTTATTAGCCAGCTAATGAAAACAGGGCTACGTTGATAGCTCTGCCCCGTCCCCTCAATCCGTAGCCGTGCGGATTCAAAGGAGTGATCGTAATGCCGTCCCTCGATAGTCTGAAGACCCTTAAAACACTGCAGATCGACCAAAAGACCTATCACTATTTCAGCTTGCCGGATGCTGCCAAAAGCCTGGGCGACCTCGACAAGCTGCCGATGTCGCTGAAAGTCCTGCTGGAAAACCTGCTGCGCTGGGAAGATGAAAAAACGGTCACCGGCGCCGATCTCAAGGCGCTTGCCGCGTGGCTCAAGGAGCGCCGCTCCGACCGCGAAATCCAGTACCGCCCGGCCCGCGTATTGATGCAAGACTTTACCGGCGTGCCCGCCGTGGTCGACCTCGCCGCCATGCGTGCTGCGATGGCCAAGGCCGGCGGCGATCCGCAGCGAATCAATCCATTGTCACCGGTGGATCTGGTGATCGACCACTCGGTAATGGTCGACAAGTTCGCCACCGCCAGCGCATTCGAGCAGAACGTCGACATCGAAATGCAGCGCAACGGCGAACGTTATGCCTTTCTGCGTTGGGGCCAGAGCGCCTTCGACAACTTCAGCGTGGTGCCGCCGGGCACCGGTATCTGCCACCAGGTCAACCTCGAATATCTCGGCCGCACCGTGTGGACGAAAGATGAAGACGGCCGCACTTACGCGTTCCCCGACACGCTGGTCGGCACCGACTCGCACACCACCATGATCAACGGCCTCGGCGTGCTCGGCTGGGGTGTCGGCGGGATCGAAGCCGAAGCGGCGATGCTCGGGCAACCGGTGTCGATGCTGATTCCGGAAGTGATCGGCTTCAAACTTACCGGCAAACTGAAGGAAGGCATCACCGCTACCGATCTGGTGTTGACGGTGACGCAGATGCTGCGCAAGAAAGGCGTGGTCGGCAAATTCGTCGAATTCTATGGTGACGGCCTCGCCGACTTACCGCTCGCCGACCGCGCGACCATTGCCAACATGGCCCCGGAATATGGCGCGACGTGCGGTTTCTTCCCGGTTGATGATGTGACTTTGGAATATCTGCGCCTGTCCGGGCGGCCACCGGAGGTGGTGAAACTGGTCGAAGCGTATACCAAGGCGCAAGGGCTGTGGCGTCTGCCCGGTCAGGAACCGGTGTTCACCGACAGCCTCGCATTGGACATGGGTAGCGTCGAAGCGAGTCTGGCCGGGCCGAAACGTCCGCAGGATCGCGTATCGCTACCGAATGTGCCGCAAGCCTTCAGCGACTTCATCGACCTGCAATTCAAACCCACCAGTAAAGAAGAAGGACGTCTGGAAAGCGAAGGCGGTGGTGGCGTCGCGGTGGGCAATGCCGATCTGGTTGGCGAAACCGAATACGAGTACGAAGGTCACACCTATCGCCTGAAAAACGGCGCGGTGGTGATCGCCGCGATCACCTCTTGCACCAACACCTCCAACCCGAGCGTGATGATGGCCGCCGGCCTGCTGGCAAAAAAAGCCGTGGAAAAAGGCCTGACCCGCAAGCCGTGGGTGAAGAGTTCTTTGGCACCCGGTTCGAAAGTGGTCACCGACTACTACAAGGCTGCGGGGTTGACGCAATATCTTGATCAGCTCGGATTTTCGCTGGTGGGTTATGGCTGCACCACCTGCATCGGCAACTCCGGACCGCTGCCGGAACCGATCGAGAAAGCCATCCAGAAAGCCGATCTCACCGTCGCTTCGGTGCTCTCCGGCAACCGCAACTTCGAAGGCCGCGTGCATCCGCTGGTGAAAACCAACTGGCTGGCCTCGCCGCCATTGGTGGTCGCCTATGCCTTGGCCGGCAGCGTGCGCAGCGACATCAGCAGCGAACCGCTGGGCGAAGATCAGCAAGGCAATCCGGTGTACCTGCGCGATATCTGGCCGACCAGCAAAGAGATCGCCGATGCGGTGAATCAGGTCAGCACGGCAATGTTCCACAAGGAATACGCCGAAGTGTTCGCCGGTGATGAGCAGTGGCAGGCGATCGAGGTGCCACAAGCGGCGACGTATGTGTGGCAGGACGATTCGACCTACATTCAGCATCCACCGTTCTTCGACGACATTTCCGGCCCGTTGCCGCAAATCAAGGATGTCAAAGGTGCCCGTGTGCTGGCTCTGCTCGGCGATTCGGTGACCACCGACCACATCTCCCCCGCTGGCAACATCAAGACTGACAGTCCGGCCGGGCGTTATCTGCGCGAAAAAGGCGTGGAACCACGGGATTTCAACTCTTACGGCTCACGTCGTGGCAATCATGAAGTGATGATGCGCGGCACCTTCGCCAATATCCGTATCCGCAATGAAATGCTCGGCGGTGAGGAAGGTGGCAACACGATCTACATTCCGACCGGCGAGAAACTGGCGATCTATGACGCGGCGATGAAGTACCAGGCTTCGGCCACGCCGCTGGTGGTGATTGCCGGGCAGGAATACGGCACCGGTTCCAGCCGTGACTGGGCGGCCAAGGGCACTAATCTGCTGGGCGTGAAAGCTGTGATCGCGGAAAGCTTCGAGCGGATTCACCGTTCCAACCTGGTGGGCATGGGTGTGTTGCCGCTGCAGTTCAAGCTTGATCAGAACCGCAAGAGCCTCAACCTCACCGGCAAGGAAACCTTCGAGATTCAGGGGCTGACGGGCGTCGAGCTGACACCGCGGATGAATTTGCCGTTGGTGATCACTCGCGAGGACGGGCGTCAGGAGAAAATCGACGTGCTGTGCCGGATCGATACGTTGAATGAGGTGGAGTACTTCAAATCGGGCGGGATTTTGCATTACGTCCTGCGCCAGTTGATCGCCTCGTAAGATCTGCTGATGCAGAAACACCGCCATTCGGCGGTGTTTCTGTTAAAACAATGCGCTTTTTCATAGGCGAAAAAAAACCCGCCGAAGCGGGTTTTTCCCAAGACCATTATCGACTCCCTGTCGGCAGCGATCCTTGCAAATGGTCGATCATCCGTGATCCTGAAACACTCCCTGTGTCTCAGTTGATGTGTGTAGATTACGCGGTGGATCCAATCGCCAATAGTCGTAAAAGCTACCAGCGCGTGTAAGACATTCGCCATAGCAACCCTTCCGAAAACCCCTAGCCGTGTCAGGCATCGAGTATGGAAGCCGCGATCTGCGCCACTTTCAGCTGCCCTGAGGCCTGTTCCAGTGCGGCATCCTCCAGAAACCACGCCGCCGACAAACCGGCAAACGCCAGCACCCATTGCAACAGCCTGCGGCGTTCGAGCCCGGCCGCCTCGATAATCACCTCCAGCTGTCGGCGAAATCGCGCGGGATCCGTGGCCGTTGGCAAGTCCGGGTTACAAATCAGGTTGGCGTAGTCAAAGCCGCGTTCGCCCCTGACCCGCTTCGGATCGATTGCCAGCCAGCCACGGGATTCGAAATCCAGAACATTGTCGTGATGCATGTCGCCGTGCAGCACCACCACATCCTGTGGATCGGCTAGCAAGGCTTCGGCGGTTCGCAGGCTCAGGGCGTATAGGCCGCCGTGTTGCGCAGCCGCGATTCGCAGCGAAGCAAACCATGGCCCCAACTCCACCAGCGGCGGTGGTGGCGTTTCACGCGGTGCATGCAATCGTGCCAGAGCGGAACAGAGAATTCGGCTCGCCTCGTCATCTTCGCCACTCACAGCCATACGCATCAGCGAGCGCCGGCCCATGGCACGTTCCATCAGCAGGCCATCCTCGTGCTGCGCCAGTACTTGCGCAGCACCGTCACCGTCCCACCAGGCCATCAGCCGGTTGCCGTGCTTTTCATCGACCTCCAGCGCCACCTTGAGCATGGCCGGCGTGTCGTTCAGGCGTACCGGCAACAAACGGCTGCCGAGCGTGATGATCGGCGCGCCGTCCGGCACCAGTGCCCCGCGCTTCAGCCAAGGTTCGAAAATGTCAGCCACCGTCACGCTCGCGGGCCTTGGCGCTCTCGGCAAGAAACTGTTCGAGCCGGCTCAACTGCTCCTCCCAGCCACGGCTGTCCATGTGATATGCCTCTTTCTGGCGAATGTCGGGAATGTGCGCGAAGCCTGATTCGGACACTTTCAGCAACGTACCGCTCTCGAAGTCTTCCAACTCGAACCTGACCAGCGTGGTCGGCTCCTGGGAATAGTCGATCTTCGGATTGACCGCATACGGATGCCAGCGAAACGAAAACAACTGCTGCGGCTCGACCCGCTCGATCAGCACATTCCACAACACATGCTCATAACCCGGATACGTAACCTGCCCCTGCGTCCATTCACCGGCAATAAACCGCCGCCCCTCCAGCGCCACACCAAACCACTGGCCAAACGCCTCGGCATCGACCAATGCACGCCAGACATGCGAACGCGGCGCCTTGAGCGTGATCTTGCGTTCGAAACTATTGGGTACTGGTTTCATACGTCACCTCCTGTTCTGAACACTAGGCCTGTATGACCACATGTCCAATGTGAAGTTGTATCAGAGCGGTGCAGTCATTCATCAGCAAGGACACATCAAGCTGCACTTTTTGACCGATGCCGTGATGGATCCAGGTCCCCTCCGCCCAACGAAACTGATACCTTTTCCAGCGAATTTGAATCTACAAGGACGAGTCATGCCGCCATCCCTCGCTGAACGTTACCGCGGTGCCCTGCTCGGTCTGGCGTGCGGCGACGCTGTCGGTACTACGGTTGAGTTCAAACCACGGGGATCATTCCAACCGTTGACCGATATGGTCGGCGGTGGCCCGTTCCACCTCAAGCCAGGGCAGTGGACCGATGACACCTCGATGGCCCTGTGTCTGGCCGAAAGCCTGCTGAACAAGAATGGATTCAATGCTGCCGATCAGATGGGCCGCTACCTCAACTGGTGGCAATGGGGTTATCTCAGCTCGACCGGTGAGTGTTTCGATATCGGCATGACCGTCAGTCAGGCGCTCGCGCAGTATCAGCAAACCGCTGAGCCCTTCGCTGGCTCTACCGACCCGTACAGCGCCGGCAACGGTTCACTGATGCGTTTGGCTCCGGTGGTGCTGTTCTATTTTCCGGACGCGCGGCAAATCCAGAGCTTTGCCACCGACAGTTCGCGAACCACCCACGCAGCACCGGAAGCCATCGAATGCTGCCAATTGCTGGCCGGGTTGATTGCCAGAGCGCTTGAAGGCGCGAGCAAAGCAGAACTGCGTCAACTGCCATTCGCCAGCTTCTCGCAACCCAAGGTCGCCGCCATTGCGCGTGGTGATTACCTCGGTCTGTCCGAGGCGGACATAAAAGGCAATGGCTACAGCGTGCAGTCACTGGAAGCGGCGTTGTGGTGCTTTCACCACACGGATAGCTTCGAGGCGGCCATTTTGCGAGCGGCCAACCTGGGCGATGATGCCGATACCACCGCCGCAATCACCGGGCAGTTGGCCGGCGCCTATTACGGCGTGCGAGGCATTCCTGCGCATTGGCTGGAAAAGCTGCACGACGGTGAAGAGATTGCGGCGACCGCCGACCGATTGCTTGAGGCTTCCCGGATGCGCCCACCTGAATAAGCGCGGTGCAGCCGCTACACTGCTCGGCACTTATCTTCGATACAGCGAGACTTGACCATGTCCCCACGCCTGCTTCTGGCTCTCACGCCCTTCCTGTTCAGCCCCCTCGCCCATGCCGCCATCGACTGCGCCAATGCCAGCGACCAGGCGACGATGAATCAGTGCGCCGGGCAGGACTTCAAAACGGCGGACAAGGAGTTGAACACCGTGTACCAGCAGATCACCGGGCGATTGAAGGACAACCCGGATGGCAAGAAGCTGTTGGTCAGTGCGCAGCGGGCGTGGCTCGGATTTCGGGATGCCGAGTGCAAGTTTTCATCGTCCGGAGTTACTGGCGGGAGCGTTTATCCGTGGGTTTACAGCAGTTGTCTGACCGGGGTGACCAAGGTGCGGGTTGAGGCGCTGAAACAGTATTTGAAGTGTGAAGAAGGCGACATGAGTTGTCCTGTGCCGGGGGCCTGATTTTTTGCCGCGGTTTGAGGATCCTTCGCGAGCAAGCTCACTCTCACATTGGAGCGCATTTCAAATATGGGGGTTAACGCAACCACTGTAGTGCGCTTGAGGTTCCACCAGGTGGATCGGGTTATCGTTATCGCCAACAGCCGATATCACTCGGTCCGATGCACACTCGCGCGCACACTGCGCAAACTTTTCTCAAGCACCTGCCATAGCCTCAACAATTCCTTCCGCTGTATCGCCAGATTGGCTCGATCTGGCGTATCTCATCCATCCGGATATCGATTTGCTCGATGGTCAACGATTTGGAACAGCTTCCGTCCTTCAGGAACAGGTCCCGTATGGTGTGCCGGTGCCGGCGACTTCCTTTACAAAACAAGAACAATTTATTATTGTAATTCGATAATTTAACATCGAGAATTAGTCATTCCCAATGACACCGCAAGGATTATTCATGAGTACTCGTAACAACGGATTGGCACTGCAGCGCATGCATTGGGTCGGACTACTGGCTGCGATTCTTGTCTGGGTATTAGGGGTGACCGAGGTCGGTGGCAACGCTTCGATCTGGTTCTTCAAAACGGATGAAATGCTCGCGGCTTTGCTCTACGCCTTCGCCGAAAATTCGCCGCAATTGCTTGACCCGTTTGTCGAAGGTGCGCTGCTTGCTCCCGACACATGGCTCTCGCCACTGGTCACTGCGCTGCTCGTCGTTCTGGATTTCCTGCCCGTCCTGCTTTCGACCTACGTGCTCTGGCTGACCGGGTTGTTTTTTCTGCGCTTGTCCCGCGGCGAAACCTGGACCGAACGCAATATCAAGGTGCTATGGCGAGTGGGGATTCTGTGCATCATTTCTCCGGCCACCTACCCGCTGATAGAGACCTTGCAAGGTTTGGCACTGTCTATTGATCTGCCACCTGGGGAGCGCATTTTCCAATTCTCGATCGGGCTGTCTTCCACTTCTGCCTACGAGATTGTCAAAGGCGTATTGCTCTGTTTGTTTTCAATTATCATGCGCGATGCAAAAGTACTCAGCGATGAGCAAAGCCAATACATATAGAACAATACAATGACCATTATCGTCCGCCTTGACGTTGTCATGGCCACGCAAAAAATTCGCTCGAAAGAGTTGGCCGGTCTGCTGGGCATCACCGAGGCCAATCTGTCATTACTGAAGAATGGCAAGGTCAAGGGCGTGAAAATGGCCACACTGGACAAGCTCTGTGCAGCACTCGATTGCCAGCCAGGCGATCTGCTGGAATACCAGAAAGACTGAGCCTTGCGCATCCGCACGAGTTAATTGTCGCCAGTCCACACCGTTTAACTCTTATTCAATCCTTAGTTTATAAGGCGGCTTTGTCATGACCCGGTTTTTATTCTGCGCGCTGTTTTTACTGACAGCGTTGATCAGCGGCTGCGCCACGCAAATGGACGTAGCGCTAAATGCCACACCTGATCCGGACTATCATTTTGATCGAAAGGCGACTGTACTCGTGACGTCCGCGAGTGGCAGTGACGAAAACGCACTTAATGCCCGCTACTACCTACGGGACATGGTTAATGCGCTAAAAGACAGGGGCTACCAAGAGGTCTATACCGACGCCAGTTTGCCGAAGAACCACGCGCCGATAAAAATGACCATCAGCCTCGACGTCGGCAGCCGACAGGTAACTTACCGTTACACCGCCACCGAGTATGGGCAAGTGCCGACCAGCACCTCTACCGTGTGCAAGACCAGCAAGAAAAAGGACGACCGGCTGACGTGCACGAGTAAACCGAACACCACCTATGGCCCGATAGGTACCTCGGAGCGAACCGGCTACACCACGCTCAGTACTTTCATTGCCACTACCCGGGATGAGGCCAGCAGGCGCACGGTCTACCTGCTGCGCGCCTCGTCCTATAACGATGACTGCCAGTCCGCCAAGGTCGAAGACTTTCTGGTGGAGCAAGGCTTGCACAACCTGAACTTCGAGGACCGTGTGCAGCGCAACTACACCGTCACGATGCCCGAGGGTTACCGCTGCAAGTAGGCTTTGCGGGACAACTCACAGCCTCGGCTCAACCACCATGAGCCGGGGCTGCGAACCGTTAGACGTGCGGGTCTCCAGGCGCTTTTGTCGGCGCCGCGTATTGCGGCTTGAGATGGCCGTCCTGATCGAGTAGCCAGGCGTCCATGATCTGCCGCACCACAGGGCCGGCGACACGACCGCCGGCCTCACCGTTTTCGATCATCACCGAAATCGCAATCTTCGGATGCTCGGCCGGCGCGAAGCCAACGAACAAGGCGTTATCGCGGTGGCGTTCGAGGGTTTTCGCGCGGTTATAGCGTTCGCCCTGCTTGATCGCTACCACCTGCGCCGTGCCACTCTTGCCAGCGATACGGTATTGCGCACCGGCCGCAGCCGCACGGGCAATGCCTCGGGCATCGTGCATCACCATTTGCATGCCGTGGTTGACCTGCTCCCAGTCTCGCGGATCCTTGAGCAGGATGTTCGGCATCGGATGCTCATCGACCGGGGCGACGCCATCGACGGTTTTGGCCAGGTGCGGCCGGTTCCATACACCTTTGTTGGCAATCAATGCCGTGGCCTGAGCCAGTTGCAGTGGCGTGACCTGCATGTAGCCCTGGCCGATGCCGAGGATGACCGTTTCGCCCGGGAACCAGGCTTGCCGACGGGTCGCGCGCTTCCAGGCTTGCGATGGCATCAAACCGGGCGACTCTTCAAACATGTCCAGCGAGACCTTCTCGCCGAGGCCGAACATCGCCATGTAATCATGCAGACGATCAATACCAAGCTTGTGAGCCAGGTCATAGAAGTAGGTGTCGTTGGAACGCATGATCGCCGCGTCCATGTCCACCCAGCCGTCGCCGCTGTGGTTCCAGTTGCGGTACTTGTGATCGAAGTCCGGAAGTTGGTAATAACCGGGGTCGAAGACGCGCGTTTGCGGCGTTACGACACCGGCGTCGAGGCCGGCGATGGCTACCTCTGGCTTGATGGTCGAGCCCGGCGCGTAGAGCCCGCGCAGTACGCGATTGAACAGCGGCCGGTCGATCGAGTCTCGCAGTGCCGAGTATTCCTTGGAGCTGATGCCAGTAACGAACAGATTCGGGTCGAAGCTCGGATTGCTGACCATGGCCAACACTTCACCGGTCGACGGATCAAGCGCTACCACTGAACCACGACGATCACCCAGGGCGGCCTCGGCAGCTTCCTGCAGTTTGATGTCGAGGCTCAGGACGATGTTCTGGCCCGGGACCGGGTCGGTGTGTTTGAGCACACGCAGTACCCGTCCTTGCGCGTTTGTTTCTACTTCTTCGTAACCAACGTGACCATGTAGCTGCGCTTCATAGAAACGTTCGATGCCGGTTTTGCCAACGGATTGAGTACCGCGATATTCGACCGAGTCGAGGGTTTTGGACTCCTTTTCGTTGATCCGGCCGACATAACCGATCGAGTGGGCGAAATGTGCGCCGAGCGGGTAATGGCGGACGAACTGCGGCTCGACATCAAGGCCCGGGAGGCGGAACTCGTTGACGGCCAGTACGGCGATTTGCTCTTCCGTCAGCTCATAGAACAGCGTCACCGGCGTGAACGGGTGGCGGGATTGCTTCATGGCTTTATCGAAGACGGTGCGATCTTCTGCAGGCAGGTGCAGGAGATTGATCACTTCGTCCAGTTCCTGATTGACGTCGGTGGCGCGTTCGCGGGTGATGGTCAGGTTGAAACTGGGACGGTTATCAGCGAGCAGCACGCCATTGCGGTCGTAGATCAAGCCACGTGTCGGCGGGATCGGCAAGACGTGTACGCGATTGTTTTCGGAGATAGTCGAGTGGTAGTCGAATTCCACCACTTGCAGGATGTACAGCCTCACTACCAGAGCACAGCTGATGGCGAAGACGAACAAGGCGCAGGCGATCAACCGTTTGTTGACCAGACGCGTCTCTTTTTCGTGGTCCTTGATCGGAATGGGTTCAGGCATTTCTACAGCAACTCTTTGACATAAATGAATGCCGATCCGTGGGCATGACATCAGTCCGTTAAAAAACGAGCTGCACCATACCAAAAACTGCCCGGTCACTTCAGAAGGAATTTCCCCAATGGCAGCTATCGCGACGGTTGGGGTAGGTCAATGCGTTGTAAGAACTTTCCTGCGGGCAAAACAAAACCCCAACTGCTTTCGCAATTGGGGTTTCGGAATTTAATCTTGACGATGACCTACTCTCACATGGGGAAACCCCACACTACCATCGGCGATGCATCGTTTCACTGCTGAGTTCGGGATGGGATCAGGTGGTTCCAACGCTCTATGGTCGTCAAGAAATTCGGGTACTGAGTCGTGGCCAGATGGCCTCGCTTCAGCAAATTGGCTATGTGATAGTTTTCGGTGTCTTGTGAGCATCGAACTTTCGGTTCGTTTCGTCTTCACACACCGCAATCTGGTCTCTTCGACGCAAATTGCTTGGGTGTTATATGGTCAAGCCTCACGGGCAATTAGTATTGGTTAGCTCAACGCCTCACAGCGCTTACACACCCAACCTATCAACGTCGTAGTCTTCGACGGCCCTTCAGGGAACTCAAGGTTCCAGTGAGATCTCATCTTGAGGCAAGTTTCCCGCTTAGATGCTTTCAGCGGTTATCTTTCCCGAACATAGCTACCCGGCAATGCCACTGGCGTGACAACCGGAACACCAGAGGTTCGTCCACTCCGGTCCTCTCGTACTAGGAGCAGCCCCTCTCAAATCTCAAACGTCCACGGCAGATAGGGACCGAACTGTCTCACGACGTTCTAAACCCAGCTCGCGTACCACTTTAAATGGCGAACAGCCATACCCTTGGGACCGGCTTCAGCCCCAGGATGTGATGAGCCGACATCGAGGTGCCAAACACCGCCGTCGATATGAACTCTTGGGCGGTATCAGCCTGTTATCCCCGGAGTACCTTTTATCCGTTGAGCGATGGCCCTTCCATACAGAACCACCGGATCACTAAGACCTACTTTCGTACCTGCTCGACGTGTCTGTCTCGCAGTCAAGCGCGCTTTTGCCTTTATACTCTACGACCGATTTCCGACCGGTCTGAGCGCACCTTCGTACTCCTCCGTTACTCTTTAGGAGGAGACCGCCCCAGTCAAACTACCCACCATACACTGTCCTCGATCCGGATAACGGACCTGAGTTAGAACCTCAAAGTTGCCAGGGTGGTATTTCAAGGATGGCTCCACGCGAACTGGCGTCCACGCTTCAAAGCCTCCCACCTATCCTACACAAGCAAATTCAAAGTCCAGTGCAAAGCTATAGTAAAGGTTCACGGGGTCTTTCCGTCTAGCCGCGGATACACTGCATCTTCACAGCGATTTCAATTTCACTGAGTCTCGGGTGGAGACAGCGCCGCCATCGTTACGCCATTCGTGCAGGTCGGAACTTACCCGACAAGGAATTTCGCTACCTTAGGACCGTTATAGTTACGGCCGCCGTTTACCGGGGCTTCGATCAAGAGCTTCGCGTTAGCTAACCCCATCAATTAACCTTCCGGCACCGGGCAGGCGTCACACCCTATACGTCCACTTTCGTGTTTGCAGAGTGCTGTGTTTTTAATAAACAGTCGCAGCGGCCTGGTATCTTCGACCGGCATGAGCTTACGGAGCAAGTCCTTCACCCTCACCGGCGCACCTTCTCCCGAAGTTACGGTGCCATTTTGCCTAGTTCCTTCACCCGAGTTCTCTCAAGCGCCTTGGTATTCTCTACCCAACCACCTGTGTCGGTTTGGGGTACGGTTCCTGGTTACCTGAAGCTTAGAAGCTTTTCTTGGAAGCATGGCATCAACCACTTCGTCACCCAAAGGGTAACTCGTCATCAGCTCTCGGCCTTAAGATCCCGGATTTACCTAAGATCTCAGCCTACCACCTTAAACTTGGACAACCAACGCCAAGCTGGCCTAGCCTTCTCCGTCCCTCCATCGCAATAACCAGAAGTACAGGAATATTAACCTGTTTTCCATCGACTACGCTTTTCAGCCTCGCCTTAGGGACCGACTAACCCTGCGTCGATTAACGTTGCGCAGGAAACCTTGGTCTTTCGGCGTGGGTGTTTTTCACACCCATTGTCGTTACTCATGTCAGCATTCGCACTTCTGATACCTCCAGCAAGCTTCTCAACTCACCTTCACAGGCTTACAGAACGCTCCTCTACCGCATCACCCGAAGGTGATACCCGTAGCTTCGGTGTATGGTTTGAGCCCCGTTACAT